>CAVTIO010000009.1:0-437959 GCA_963734935.1 uncultured Chloroflexia bacterium
CGACGTTCGTCGAACTCTCATTGGATGTGGCCCGCGAGGAAGCAGCCGTACGGCATCTCGAGCTCTTTCCCGACGATCCGGATGCGGGCGGCGACTGGTCCGTCATCGACCAAGGCCCGGCACCCGGCGAGCTCGTGGACTTCGGTAGTGGGGTGAAGGTCGCTGTGGAGCCTCCGCCAGCGGCCCCGTCGCCGTCGTTGGTACCGACTCCGCCACCGACGCCAGTACCGACCCCCTCACCTGTGAACACGGTCGGCATGCTCTTCGGCCTCGTCATCCTGCTGGTCGTCGTGCTCGTGGCGGCCGTTGGCACTGCACGGTGGGTGAGGCCTCGACCGCCCCGACCCTGGGTTGTCCGGATCACCGCGAAGGGACGACCCGGTCCAACGCCAGAAACACAAATCGAAGAGCTTGAGCAATGACGAGCGACGACACGCTCACTCTGCGCCTTGTCCTGCTCCCAACCAAGGCGTTCGCCACGGCGCTCGCAACTACGTTGTCGGCGCTCGCGGCCGCAGGCTCGCTTGGCCAGGAGATCCTGGACCTGCCCGACGCGGCGAAGGCTGAAGTCGGCAACAAGGTCGGTGATGCCGTGGCTGGCCTCGCTGGCACCCGGGTGCGAGACATCCTCACCGACGGATGGAGCCTCGAGCGGAAGATCCATCGGGCCGCCGAGGAGACTGCAAGCGACCCGTCCGCCCAGCGAACCGTGAACCTCAACAAGCATCGCGTGACCTGGGCCTATCCCACCGAGGTCGATGTCTACCTCGATGGCGTCTTGCTCCGGAAGATCCACGTCGCGATCGTGGCGGCGCTGACGGTTGCGACCCTCGAGGCCGTGGTTCGGGGCGGCCGACTGTGTCCGTCGACGTCGGGGACATGAAGACTCTGTGAGCCCCTCCGTCGAGGGCCATGCCCTGCCCGGCCGAACGGCCCGGGTTGACTTGCCCGGCGGCATCCCCCTCGGTGACGGCATCGTGATCGTAGAGGCGCCCGACGGCGGTGTCCGGCGACAGGGCGAATCAGCAAGGAAGGAGGGGGGATGCCACCGCCCTGACCGCGCTACGCTAGGGAGACCGCCACTGGCGCTCGGCGCGCGGCCCCACCACCAGCCGCAACCCAGACGAGTAACCAAAGCGCAGCGAGGACAAGTGCCGTGGTAAGGACAAACACGCCAGCCCTCGTCGAGATCGGTCGACGCCGGATCCGGACCAACGCGCTCCCAGACCCGTTCGACGCGCGTGACCTCGAGTATCGGCCGCGACTCCGGTCTTGCCCAACCGGCTCGACCAACGAGCGGGCCAGGTCGTGTTCGACCAGTCGGGTAAGTCATGCACCGGGCATGCGGTCGCCGCCTTGATCGACACGGTTCGGTCGGACCCACCGGATCCGGCGCGGAGCCCGCGCCATGGCCCGCCCCGTGTGGCAAAGGAGCCGGTCAGCCCCTACATGCTCTACGCGATGGCCCGTAAGTACGACGAGTACCCGGGGACCGCCGACGTCGGGTCGTCGCTCCGCGGAGCGCTGAAGGGCTGGTACCACCACGGCGTCTGTCTCAGATCGCTTTGGCCGAGCCTCAGGGCCACGCGGGACCTCAACGACCCGGAGTTCATGGCCACGTGCTTTGAGATCCCGCTCGGCGCCTACTACCGCGTGAGCACCCGCCGGATCGACGACATGCAGTCGGCGATCACGGAGTTGAACGCGATCGCCGTGTCGGCCGCGATCCACGCCGGCTGGAGCGAGCCCCAGGTCCAGGACGAAGGCGACCCCAACAAGGAGATGTGGGTCATCCAGCCGAGCTCCGACACCCTCGGTGGGCATGCGTTCCTGATCGCTGGCTACAACGAGGTGGGCTTCCTCGTCCAGAACTCGTGGGGCCGACGCTGGGGCAAGAGGGGATACGCGACGCTGCCCTATGAGGACTGGCTCGACAACGCCTACGACGCGTGGGTTGCTCGCCCTGGCGTTCCGCAGGCCCACGCCACGCCGCATCGTCGAGCTGTGATCACGGCCGGGTCCACGCTGGCCGCAACCACCGGTCCCAATCTCGCTCGCCTGAAGGACTACACGATCGACGTGACCGCTGGCGGCCGCATGGACACGAAGGGTCAGATCACCAGCGACCCGGCGCAGGTCGCCGCCCTGGCGGGCCGAATGGGCCGCGATCTTGACGCCTGGAACGCGACCAAGGAGCAGCATCCGCGGCGCGTCGTCCTGTACGCCCACGGCGGCCTGGTCGGCGAGGCGGGCGGCATCTCGATCGCCGACCGAATGATCGACTGGTGGCGGATCAACCACATCTACCCGGTCCACATCGTGTGGGAGAGCGACGCCCTCACCACCGTCATGTCCTACCTCGAGCAGGTGAGGTCCTCGCTGCCGTTTGGCGGGCTCCGGGATGGCATCTACGAGGCCCTCGACCGGATGATCGAGGGACTCGGCCGGAACATCGCCCGGCTCTGGGACAGATGAAGACGAACGCACGTCTGGCGTCCGCACCCCGGCGGCGCAACCAGGCAGAAGCTTCTGCGCCGGGCGTCACGCTGTTCCTGGAGCGCCTCGCGGACTACCATCAGCAGCACCCCGATCTCGAGATCCACCTCGTGGCCCACAGCGCAGGGTCGGTCGTGGTCGCGGGTGTCCTGGAGCGACTCGTCGCCCTGGACGTCCCCGTCGAATCGATTCAGCTGATGGGCGGTGCGATCAGCGTCGATGAGTTCGCCCGTGACATCCTGCCCCACGTTTCGGGCGCGCCCGGTTCAACCGGACGCGTCCACCGCTTCACGGCCTACGACCTGCAGAACAAGTACGAGCTCGACGACGTGTGTCCTGGCCCACCGCTGCCAGCCGTCTACCACAAGTCGCTGCTGTACTTCGTCGCGCGATCGCTCGAGCCGTCGCGCTCCATGTTCGAGCGGCCGATGATCGGACTTGAGATCGGGATCACATCACCGATGCTCGGCGGCCGGAGCGTGCTCGACCTGCTCGGCGGTGACAGCCTCGTGCTCGCCCCGACCCACACGGGGCCGCAGAACGCCCGGTCGATGGCCCACGGCCACGCGGACTTCGACGATGACGAGGTGACGATGACGTCAGTGCTGCTGCGTATCCTCGGCGCCACCGAAGTCGTGCCCGGAATCACCGCGTACCCGAGTGGCGGCATGCCGTCCCATCAGACCGACATTGGGTCGGGGTAGGCGTCACCAACACTGATCACACTAGCTGATTTATCGCGACCCACCGTCGGCCAATTCGGCCGACGGGAGCGATTGGATGCTCGTCCGCAGGATTACTTCTGGTCCCCCTTGCCGCTCGCGGCGCTCGTCGTGCTCTCGAGGTCGTTGATGTTGGATTTGGCCCAGCCGCTGACCCTGTCGACAAGCATGCCGGGCGCGAGACCGAATGCCGCCGCGGTCAGCGCAGTAACCGGGGTGAACGCTAAGGCATCCTGAATCGACACCATCTGTGTCGGATCGGCTGCGTCGGCGACAGCCGCGGTGCCCAGAACGGCCGTCAAGAAGACACCGGCCACTCCAGCGAGGCCTGAGACAAGAACCGTCTGGCGAAGCTGTGCTTGCCCATAGCCGAACACATCCTCGAGCGACTCGTCGAGCCCGCTACGGAGTTGCGTGAACAAGCCCATTGCCGCACCGACGAGGTAGAGGGCAGCCACGCCCGCAATCGTGAGTTTGTCTGCGCCGGCCAGGATCGCCAGGCAGAGCAGCGCCCACGCCGCGAGACCGAGCAGCAGTGAGACCCGGTCGACGTACATCCGGTTGCGAACGAGCGCCTCGAACCGCCGGTCGCGGAAGTCGTCGACCGCGCGACGGATCGCACCGAGTCGTGATCGCACGTCCGCGCCAGGATCCGCGTCAAGTCGCTTTCTCGCGTCGTCGATCAGTTGCCGCACGAGGCAGTTCTCGTGAGCGAGCTTCGAGTCCTCGACCCGCAACTCGTCGTGCCGAAGGACTCCGTCGAGCTCGCTGTCATCGGCGACGTCGACGAGGGCTTCCTCGATCCTGTGGAGGTCGCGCCAGGCGTTCACATAACCCATTCCGGATGCCCAGTCGGCATCCTGCGGTGGTGCTTGGAGGCGAGCCTTCAAGACAGCGAGCTCGATGATCGGCGCGGTCTGAGCCAGTCGTCCGGCAGCGAAACGGCGCTCGATCGTCGACTCGGCGTCGGTCATTCGTCCCGCGAGGTCGCCGTACGAGCGTGAGTTTGCGCGGTCCGGAAGCGCATCACCGCTTGTAGCGGCCGCCGCGGCGACCCACAGCAGCAACCCGGCGACCAGGCCAAGCAACACGAAGACCAGCGGAGCAACGGGTGTGCTTACTAGCGTGATGGGCTCTGACACGAAGTACATCCCGACGACCGTGCTGACGGCCAGCCACACAGGCAACCAACCGGAGGTGGCCTTCATTCGCATGGCGGTTCGAGTCGCGAACGCCCGAACATGGGCCAGGCGGCCGGTCGGCACCAAGGCAAGGATGCCGTCCGTGGCAATCTGGACCACATGTCGGGTGATGTTCGTAGCCGGTGGCGTCACGTCATGCGCCGCCGCCGCCGTCTCGTCAATGACCGTGCCGATAGTTGCACGAGCACGGTCGGACCAGTTGTTGGCGTCGATTGGCGGGACCGGGTGGTGCACGGAAGTAGTCATCTTCCCCCTCCACTAGAAGACGCTTTCCAACGACTGCAAAGGTTCGCCGGTGTGCACGCGGCCGCAAGTGCCGCCAGCCACTTGAGAGGGGGCCTGGAACCCTAAGTCGAGGAGGCAGGTTCCGGACCCGGCCTACTGAGATCCAGTCTCAGCGCCTTTGCTGCAGGCGGCGTCGGCCTATCACAACTCTCGCAACGAGGGCGCGCTGATGCCTCACAGCGGTCAATGAAGGGTCGCCCGGGAACTGACATTCTGCTTGGGAAGCAGACACTCTGCCAACTGAGTTACTCCCGCTCGGACACCAGCGAATGGTGGTCGTGCGTGCGCCAATCTACCATCCGTCGACCCCGACGACTACCCGAGTGTGGGCGGCTCGGTCGATGAGTCAAGCTCGTGCCATTGATCGCATGTGAGTGCACTCGGGGCCGGCTGAGATCGTCCACGCGGCAGCAATGAACGGCGCGGCCCAGGGGAGAGGTCGTCGCCGGGTTGGCGCTAGCGTTCGAGCAGGCACGATCGACGAGCCGGTTCTAGGAGGTGGCGTCCCAGGCAAGGAGCCGGATCGCCAACCCGACGCCGCCCTGACCGGCGCCAACCTGTTCAAGCGATCGGGCGGGCAGTGTCCATGGCCGTCTGGGCTGACATGACTGTGGACACATTGCCCCAGTTTGAACCGATCTGGGCCATTCAGGCCTGCACCAGCCGACAGCCCGTCGCACGCAGTCCCACCTTGGAACCCCGTTCGAGAGACGCCGTCTCGCTACCGGCCGAGTCACGACGCGCCTGCGGGGCAGCACGCCCAGAACCAGCCCTACCTGGACATCGGTTCGGGAAGTTGTCGGACAGAAGGAAGACACGTCGTGCTTGCCAGCGGAGTCGATCCGGCTGCCGCCCTCGATGCGCTGTGCTGGTGCCTCGCGGCCGACTTCGACATCGAGCACAGCACGTTCCAGCTCGAGACGAAGGATCGGAGGCGACTCGAGGAGGCGAGCCACGATTGAGCCCTGCCCCCGGTTCGGGGGCAGGCTCCCGAGCGGCGGTGCCGGCGGTTGCGTCCGGTGTCGTCGTGACTCGCGGATCGCCGCTATCGATACAGCGCGGTCAGCCCGATCGAGGTGCGCTCCCCGCACGTCGGGCCGCCCGCGCAGCCTGGCGGCTCGAGATGATCGCCAGGATGTACGGCTGGGCGATCATCACCGTCGCCACCGCGAGGACGATCAGGGCGGTGAGCTCGGTCGTCGCCTGGAGCATCACGACGGTCAGCAGGATGACCATGAATGGTGCCTTGAACAGCACGACCAGGAACCCGGCCATGGTCCCGCCGATGATCACATCGTCCCGGACGCCTGGCATGAGGAGGCTGATCGCAAGCGCGACGCAGACCGAGGCGAAGATGGCCGGAAAGGTGGGTCCGCCGAGAAACCCGCTCTTGAAGGCGACCGCGAGCAGCGCGAGCTTCACGACCGCCATCCCGAGCAGTACCGGTGGACCGTAGGCCGCAGGATCTGCGACCACCGTCTGAACCTGCGTCTCACCCGAGAACAACAGGATCGGCGCGACCATCCCAACGACGCTGAAGATCGCTCCCGCGATCAGCGCCCGCTCCACCGGCCGCTCACCGAACCGGCCAAAGAAGGCCGCCGAGAGGCGGAACAGGCCGCCCGCGATGATGGCCAGCACCATGCCCATCAGCCCGAAGGCCACCACCAGCACGACGTCCACCGGCTCGAACGGCTGGGCGGGCGACAGGTGGAGGTAGTTCTCCAGGCCGCTGCTCCCGGCGGCAAAGAAGATGAGGTAGCCGATCGACCCGCCGATGAGCGTCGCCGGGAGGTTTCGCGCCCGCGTGTCGGCGTCGGGGATCAGCTCCGACCCGAGAACGCCCGTGAACAGCGGGTTGGCGACCAGCCCGTTGTACGCGGACGCGATTGTCGAGAACACGATCCGTGAGCGCTGCTCAGCCGGGATCCCGACCTTCTCGGCGTACAGTGCCGCAAGCTTGGACGCGATGCCACCGATGCCGCCCTCGGGACCGAGGACCGCGCCCGAGAACAGGGAGACCAGCGACATCACGATCGTCACGGGCAGCGTTCGCCAGTTGATCGCCGACGTATCCCCCGACATGCTGTCGATCAGGGACTCGTCGAGGTTCGTCGGCGCATGGCGGTACTTGACGAGCAGCCCGACCGCGAGCGAGAACGGCAGGCAGATGACGGGGAACATCCACGCGTTCGATGTGACGAAGGCGTTCTCCCAGATCAGCCGGTTGACCGTCTCGTAGAACAGGAGCCAGATGAGGACCGAGACCCCGCCGATGACGGCGACTGCGACGACGTGCAGGTACGGGTGTACGGGCCGGTCGGGCCGGATGGCGATCTCGCTCTCGTCGCGCTCGCTGCCCGACCCGGTGACGGATCGGAGACTCGCGGCCGTGTCGCTCCCGCTCGCTTCCACGCACACCCTCCATGTCGGCCGGCGCGGAGCCGGCACGGTTGGGCAAGTGTGGCATCACTTCGGGCGTCAGCGTGGGTCGTTCGCCGCACCCACGCTCGGGCAGGACCGCCGGGGAGGGCCGGCAAGGATCGGCGATGAGCGTGCCACCACGGGCCGCGCCCAACCGAACGACGCCCGGCCGGCGGCGATGCCTGCTGGTCCAGCCAGGCATGGAGCCGCACGAGGTCCCTGGGTGGCTGACCCTCCGGATCGATCGGGTCTGACGGTGGCTCACGAGGGGCGTTGCCCAGCTGACCCTGGTCGTCTGCGTCCCTACGTGGCGGGCGGGGGTGACCCGCCAGACGGGTGCAGCGAGGCCTCCGGGTCAGATCACTCAGTCACAGGGCCTCCGCGTCATGTCGCTGCGTTTGCCGGATCGGCTACCGCGGGATCTGAGCCCACCGCGACGGCCACGCGCTTGCCCAGCTCAGCGGCCAGGATGATGAGCACGATGGGGATGATCAGTGCGCCGACGAGCGTAAGCACGAGGACATTGCCACCGAGGGAGGTGGCCACCACGATTGCGGCGCTGATGTTGCGCTGTGCCGTCGCGAACCCGAGCACGGTCTTGTCGCTCTGCGAGCGTCCGACACCGGCCAGGTAGCCCGTGGCCAACCCGGCGATGAGAACGATGGACGTGCCGATGAAGATCCAGCTGCCGATGGCCCCGACGATGTCGCGCCAGCTGACGAACAGCGCGGCGCCGACGCCGAGGAGCATGGCCACGCTGGAGATCTGCCCGACGGTGTGGACCCAGCTGTCGGCGAGCTCCGCGTAGCGAGCCTTGATGACCAGGCCGATGCCGAGCGGGACGAGCATGAACAGGATGAGCGAGCTGGCGATGTCCCAGGGGTCGATCTGGGCACCCTCGACGACCAGCGGCACGACGACCGGGGCGTAGGCGACGGTCACGACCATGAGCAGGACCATGGCGCCGACCGAGAGGGCCGGGCTGCCCTTCGCCAGCAGGGCCAGCCTGGGCAGGAAGGGCGCACCGGCGCAGCAGCCGATGATGATGACGGCGGTTGCGGAGTCATCGCCCATGGGCAGCAGCCTCGCGGCGCCGATGGCCACGATGGGCACCACGACGAAGTTGACTGCCAGCAGCAGCAACACCATGCGCGCGTCGCGCAGCGGCTCCACGATCTGACTGATGGTCAGGCCCAAGCCCATCGCCGCCATGCTGGCCACGATGAAGACGAGCATGCCCACCTGGGTGATGGTCACCAGGACGTCGCTGATCATCTCGCTACCTCCCCGTGCGATTCCGCTGCGTCCGGCGCCGGGGTGGGCTTGTCGCCATCCTGCTTGCCGAACGTCATCCTGAGCTCCCCTTCCATCCAGCGGCGCAGCTGCTGGTACACCATGCCGATCTCGGTCGGGGCCTCGTGGACGTTCCCGAACCTCCGATCATTGGATCGGACATGTGCGTGGTGTGTGCCGCTATGCGAGGATGGCCCCCCTGGTTGGCAGGATCTCGTCGATCTCCTTCAGGACGTCCACAAAGCCGCGAAGCAGGGGTGGAAGGGCACCGCCTGTCGGTCGCCAGACCGCGACGATGCGGCGTCTCATCGGGGCAACGCCAACGAGTTGGACCTTCCGGAGGTCACCCCGCGCGACATCGCCGGCGATCGAGGTAGCGGGCAGGAGCGCGACGCCCAGTCCGTTGCGAACCATGTGCTTGGCCGCCTCGACGTTGTCCAGTTCGATGGTCCCCCGGGGCACCACGCCCGCGGCTCGGAACGTCGCATGAGTGAGATCGTAGTAGCTCGACGTGCGATCAAACAGGATCAATGTCGCCTCGGCGAGAAGGTCGAGCGAGATGGATTCCCGGTGCGCAAACTCGTGCTGTGGAGCGACGACGAGGTCCAGCTCATCCCAATACAGAGTCTGGACCGTCAGCCCGGGGTGGCGTAGCTCGCGGATGAGTCCGATGTCAAGCTCCCCGCGATCAACCTGTTCGATGACTTCCTCAGAGTGCCCGGTCCGAACGATGAGACGCACGTCGCCAAACCGCCGTGCGAAGCGCGCCAGCAGGCCGGGCAGCGCATAGGTGCCGACGGCAGGCGCCGTCCCGATCGCCAGCTGACCGGCGCTACCGCGCGCATGCTCGCTGACCGTGCCTCGACCGGCTGCGAGGGCGTCCGTGGCCCGCTCAGCATGGGGGAGGAATGCGCGCCCGGCACTCGTCAGGCGCATTCCGCGACGTGAACGTTCGAATAGCGGAGTGCCAAGCTCCTCCTCCAGCAGCTTGATGCGCGATGTGAGCGCCGGCTGCGTGATGTGGAGCGCGTCTGCCGCACGGCTGAGGTTTCGCTGGTGCGCAATTTCGAGGAAGCCCTCGACCTGGGTGATGAGCATCCCGGGATCCGTCCATACATCAGAATGGCTGATGGATCAATCATATCAAATGATTTGACTGATGGATCGTCATCGCGCACGATGGGATCCCCAGCAATGAGGTCAACCATGTACCAGCTACCCGAACCGACTCCCCCCACCCTGGAGCTGCTGACGCCGGGCGTCCAGATCCCCGGCTTGACGGCGGTCGCCTGGACCTCGGTTGGCCCCCGGATCACGTGGACGCCCGAGGTTCGCTCGAATGCCGAGACAGCGGAGTGCACCTGCCCCACGGACTGCATTCGCGACCACGAGACCGACTGACCGCTCGACTGCGCCTCGACCCGACGCGGATGTCCCGAACCCTTGAGGTCCGTGACGGCCTCCTGCGCACCCACGGCGATGTCCTGACGCCTCCCACGCTCGACGCCCTCCAGTCGCTGGCGTATCTCGACGCGGAGCGACGAGAGCTGATGGCGAGCCGGATCCGCCGGCGGGCCGACCGCGCGCGCAACCGGCAGCCAATCGACTTCCTCGATCCCGACGCTCCGATCTCTGGCACGGACATCGTTGTCCGCGACGCGCGTGAGGGGCGCTTCTCGGGCAGCGCCATCCCGGCGGATCTGCGCCGCCAATGGATCCAGGGAACGGGCCCGGCAACCAGGCCCCGGGCGTCACTGGAGGCTGGTCTTCGCAACGTCGCCTACGCGCTGCTGTCGGGGGCTGACGGCTGGATGTTCGATGGCGAGGACGCCTTGGGTCAAACGGAGTCGATGGCGCTCGACAACCAGAGGAACATCCGATTGGCGTTCGGCGGCGATACACGGTTCCTGCGGGTTGCCGAGCAGGTGGCCGGTGAGATGAATGAATGGGCGCAGGGGTTCCTTGGGCGGCCGATCATCGACGACTGGCAGCAGCAGCTCGCGTTCACCACGCGCATCTTCCGGGCGCGCGGTCTGCATCTTGACGACCGGCATGTCCGGCAGGCGGACGGTACCGGCCTCTCCGCCTCGATCGTCGATGCGGTCCTGTACACCGTGGCGAACCACGCGGCGTTGCGTGCCGAGGGCCGCTCCATCGTGCTCTACCTGCCCAAGATTCAGACTGCCGAGGAGGCCGCCCTGTGGGCCCGGCTGCTGGACGTCCTCGAGGGGCACCTTGGGCTGCCGGCCGGCACGATCAAGGCCTACGTCCTCGTCGAGCAGCTCGAGGCCGCGTTCCAGCTGATGGAGATCCGAGCAGCGCTGGGCCAGCACTTCGTGGGCTTCAACACCGGGCGCTGGGACTACATCAACAGCGTGGCCGATGCGCGGAGCTGGGACCCAGCCTTCACCAACCCCAACATCGACGCGATCGGGATGACATACGGCTACATGCGCGCCTACGAGGACCGCGTCCGGCGGGCCGTGAACAGTCCCGATCGCGACGGACGGTTTGCGTTGTGGCAGGGCGGCATGGAGGCGCAGATCCCGGTCGGTTCGCCCGGGGGTGTCGAGGCCGCGATGCGCAAGGCGGTGGCTGGCGCCGAACGCGAGCAGCGTGAAGGCGCGTCGGGCAAGTGGGTCGCCCATTGGAAGATGGTCCACATCGTGCGCCCGGTCTGGGAACGCGCGGGCGACGACAACCAGCTTGGCCGGTCGTTTCCGCCGCTGACCTACACGACCGATGATGCCGCCAGGCTCACCGCCCTCGAGCCGGCACCGCGGACCGTTCGTGGTGCGCGAGATCTCCTCAGCGTTGCGCTCCAGTACGGCAACGCATTCCTCCGGGGCTACCAGGCGGCCGCGCTCAAGCCGGCCGACTTCTTCGGCGACGACGACGTGCTCTACCTGATGGAGGACATGGCGACCGGCGAGATCCGGCTGTCGATCCTGTGGGAGTGGCTCCACAAGCGCGCACAGTTCACCGAGGCGGACGGAGAGACGAGGGTGCGCGCAGGCGATCGGATGTCCATCGGGCTGTTCGATCATCTCGTGGATGAGGAGAGCGCCAAGCTGCTCGCCGCGGGCGACCGAGACGTGCACGATGACTCCAAGGCGACCACCCTGCCGATCGCGGCCGCGATCGTCCAGGCGTATGTGCGAGCCGCGGTGAAGCCTCCCTGGTACATCGACCTGCTCAACCTGAACCTCGACAACCACGATCTGGGGCTCGCGCGCGCGCGCGCGACGACATATCTGGCCGCATTTGAGCGGGATGGATCGCGGGCCACCAGCAACCTCGAATTCGACCGACCAGGAGACTGACCATCGTGACCACCCAAACGGCCGTCCACGACCAACCCGCGAGCGCCACGGATCCCGATATCACTGCCACCCGCGCCTGGCTCGAGAGCCCACGCTTCACCGGGATCACCCGTCTCCACTCCGCCCGGCAGGTGTCTCAGCAGCGGGGCACCATCCCGACCGAGTACACCGTGGCGCGCGAGGCGGCAATCGCCTTCCACGCCCGACTCCATGACCTGTTCGCCGAGCGCCGGAGCATCACCACCTTCGGGCCCTACTCTCCGGGTCAGGCCGTGGTCATGAAGCGTCTGGGTATGGAGGGCATCTACCTCGGCGGCTGGGCGACGTCGGCCAAGGGCTCGGCGACGGAGGACCCAGGGCCCGATCTCGCGAGCTATCCCTTGTCGCAGGTGCCCGACGAGGCGGCGGGGCTCGTCCGAGCGCTGCTCACGGCTGACCGCAACCAGCGCTATCTGCGCGCGCGGATGTCGCCCGAGCAGCGGGCTGCCACACCGGAGGTCGATTACCGGCCGTTCGTGATCGCCGACGCCGACACGGGCCACGGCGGCGATTCCCACGTGCGCAACCTGATCCGGCGGTTCGTCGAGGCTGGCGTCCCCGGCTATCACATCGAGGACCAGCGACCGGGTACCAAGAAGTGCGGACACCAGGGCGGCAAGGTGCTGGTGTCGTGCAACGAGCAGATCAAGCGGCTCAACGCGGCTCGGTTCCAGCTGGACGTGATGGGTGTGCCCGGGATCGTCGTCGCGCGAACCGACGCCGAGTCGGCGAACCTGATCGAGAGTCGCACCGACGAGCGCGATCAGCCGTTCATTCTCGGTGTCACCAACCCGGCCGCCCCCGCATACAAGATCGCCTATCTCGGGCTGCTCCGGCGGTTCCACAGCGCCGGGGTGGAGGAGCTGAGCGGCCACCGCCTGTACGCGATCTCCGACTCGGAGTACGCGGCTGTCGATAGCTGGCTGGAGCGCACCGGCATCGACACAGCCGTCGATGCCGCCGCACGCGAGATCCATGCCGGTGCCGACATCGACGCCACCTTCGACCAGGTCGCCGAGCGGTTCCTCGAAACCTGGGAGGACGAGGCCGGCCTCGCGACCTACGCGGAGGCGGTCGCAAACCTGATCGACGAACGTGAGCAAGAGCGCGATCCGGACGAGGACCCGGCTGAGGCGGCGGCCTCGATCACGCGCGAGGCGTGGCTGGCATCCGTCCAGGGCGCCTCGCATGCACAGGCCCAGGCGAGGGCGCGAGAGCTTGGGCTGGAGGTCTTCTGGGATTGTGAGCGAGCCGCGACGCCTGAGGGCTATTACCAGGTCGCCGGCGGCATTCCGTATGCGATCAGCAAGTCGCTGGCCGCCGCACCGTTTGCCGATCTGCTGTGGATGGAGACCAAGACCGCGGACCTCGCGGACGCCCGCCAGTTTGCCGAGGCGATCCACGCCGTGTATCCGGACCAGATGCTCGCCTACAACCTGTCGCCCTCGTTCAACTGGGACTCGACCGGCATGACCGACGAGGAGATGCGGCGGTTCCCCGAGGAGCTCGGCAAGCTCGGGTTCGTGTTCAACTTCATCACCTATGGTGGCCATCAGGCGGACGGCGTGGCGGCCGAGGAGTTGGCGACCGCGCTGCAGCAGGACGGCATGCTCGCGTTGGCCCGACTGCAGCGGAAGATCCGGTTGCTCGAGTCGCCGTATCGCACACCCCAGACGCTGGTGGGCGGCCCGCGCACCGACGCAGCGCTTGTCGCGTCATCAGGGCGGACAGCGACCACGATGGCCATGGGCAAGGGCTCCACGCAGCACCAGCACACGTTGCAGACCGAGGTGCCAAAGAAGCTGCTCGAGGAGTGGTTGGCCATCTGGGCGGATCAGCACGACTTCGCCGAACCGATACGGGTTCGCCTCCGGCCCCGGCAGGCCGGCTCGGAGCTGCTCGAGCTGGCGTTGCTCGGGAACGAAGATCGCAAGCTCGCAGGGATCGTGTTTGCCCCGATCCACGACCGTCGCGGCCGGAGCATCCTGTCGGTGCGCGACCAGAACACGTTCGACCCGGCGCTGCGGCGCAAGCGCCTGATGACGCTCGCGCACCTGTATCTCATCCATCGCTACCAGGCGGGCTCGGTGCATTACGTCAGCCCAACCGAGGACAACCGGGTGCAGACCGCTCGGATGCAGGAGCTCGGGATCTATCGTGCAGTTGGCACGGAGGTTGGCGAGATCATCGTTGCAGAGGTCAACAGGTCGCGGATCGCGGACCTGGTGGCGCCCGATCGGGCGCAGCTCGTTCAGTTGATGCACAAGTAGAGCGCAAGCAGATCGACAGGAATCCTGGGGGGAGGTGGTCAACGTGGTGGCCAGCGCCTATCGGGCGTAGACTCGCACGACCGGCCACTTCCGCCGCACCGGTCAAGGGGCCGCGATAGGGGCCGGATCAGTGCCTGCGGACGCCCGATTTCCAGGTTCGACAATCTGCCTGCCCGTGCCATGCGTCAGCGAATGCTGGCACCACCGGGTTCCGGTGCGGCTCGAACGCGCGCGAGCACCTCGCTCAGGCGAGCTGTCGCGAGTCCGATCACGGTGTCGGCGGCGCCGTAATAGATGTTGAGCCGATCCGCTTCCGCGTCGACGGTCCAGCCGCAGGGAAACACGACGCGTCCCACGTCCCCGACCATCTCGTACGGCGTGACCGGTCCGAAGACCCACTCGTCCGTCCGGCGCATGACCCTCTCCGGGTGTTCGAGGTCGAGCAGCGCGAGACCCGCCCGATAGATCGGACCATCCGACGTCGCGTGGACCCCGTGATAGAGCACGAGCCACCCCTCGGCGGTCTCGAGCGGCGGCGGGCCGAGCCCGATCTTGCCGGCATCCCACCAGCCGCCGTCGCGCGCCTCGAGCATCAGCATGTGGTCGCCCCAGTGGCGCAGGTCCGGCGAGAAGGAGATCCACATGTGCGCCCCGGTGCGCACCGGCGACGGACGGTGGATCATCGCCCAGCGGCCATCGAACCGGATCGGAAAGAGGGCGGCATCCTTGTCCTCGGGCGGCATCATCGGGCCCAGCCGTTGGACGGTTCGGAAGTCGCGCGTCGTCGCCATCGAAACGAGCGGACCGCGTCGGCTGTAGGCCGTGTAGGCGATGGCCCACTCCTCGCGTTCGGGCAGCCAGGTGAGCCGCGGGTCCTCGCAGCCCCAGATCTCCTCTGGGTAGTGATCCACGTCGGAACGGAGGAGCGGCTCGGCGTCGAAGCGCCAGTCCCCGACGCCGTCGCGGCTCCGAGCGACGTGGAGCTGGGAGATGCCTCGCAGATCCTCGACACGGACCAGCAGCACCGTCTCGTCGCCAACCCGGGCGGCCCCAGGGTTGAACACCGAGTTGGCGGGGTATGGAACGTCCGCCGAAGTC
The DNA here is from genome assembly GCA_963734935.1 of uncultured Chloroflexia bacterium. Classification (GTDB taxonomy): domain Bacteria; phylum Chloroflexota; class Limnocylindria; order Limnocylindrales; family CSP1-4; genus CAIXZV01. The sequence continues at coordinate 15,153 of CAVTIO010000009.1, forward strand.
AGGATCGGGTTGGTCCGGGACCGTTCGAAGAGCATCGCGTCCTGGGGCCTCGTCATGCGACGGTGGACGTCACATCGCCGACGTCCCGGGCAGTAGCGGGATCCTGTCCGGTCCGCGATGCTCGGATGTGTTCCAGGGCGATCAGCCACATCAGGGTCGACTCGGCGCCCTGGTTCGCATTGACACCGTGAGGCGTGAGCCCGTCGTAGCCCGCGCCACGCTCCGGATCGGCGACCGGGACACCAATGTCGTTCTCGCCCAGGAACCAGGCATAGGCCCGCTCCATCACGGCCCGGTACTTGGCGTCGCCGGTCGCGAGATGTGCCGACTCGGCAGCGAGCATCAGGGACGTGGCCTCGATCGGTTGCTGGTCGAACTGCGACCGCTTGCCGTCACGCGACCACCATCCATTGCCGATCGGCGAGAGGTTTCCAGACCCGCCTGTCTGGGCATCGATGAGCCAGTCGAGAACGCCGAGACCCAGGTCGACCATCGGCCGCGAGCCCAGATGGCCGCCAGCGACGATGAGCGCCTGCGGGAGCAGGGCGTTCTCGTACGTCAGGCGGGCCTCGGGCCACGGCCAGGCGCCCTCGGGATGCGTGTCAAAGGCAGATCTGAGACGTCCCGCCACCAGACGGTACGCGAGCATGGTTGGCCCGCTCGGCGCGGCCCCCATCGCGGCATCGCAGCCCAGCAGCACCGATGCCTGGGCACGCAGGGCGCCCAGCTCCTGGGCGGCCGGCAAAGACTGGGCGAACAGTTGTCCCGCAAGCTTCGCCAGGCGCTCGTCCGGTGCTCGCGCCATCGTCTCCCCGAGCGCCAGCATTGTTCGCCCATGGCAGTCTTCGGAGCCTGTCTCCTCGAGCCATGAGCCGTCGAACCCACGGAAGTTCCGGAAGCGTCCGGTCAACGGGTCAAGCGCCTCCGCGATAAAGCGAACGCTGCGCCAGGCCCCGGCCGCGACCTCGGGCCAGCCGAGCTCGCGCTGGTGGAGCAGGTCCACGCGCAGCGCCCGGGCGACGTCATCGGTGCAGTACCCGTGGGCTGGGTCCGGACGTCGGCCGGTCGCGTGCTGCATGATCCCGTAGACGTTGGTCATGACGTCGAGGTGATCACGATTGACCGGGTACAGCGGTGCGCCGTCACGCATTGACGGCCGCCAGTGATCCGGCAAGCTCGGCCATCGGAACCGCCGTCGTCACGCGGCCGAGCACCCGGCGGTACTCGGTGCCCACGGCAGACCAGACCATCCCGCGGCTGTAGGCGTGGGCTCGGCGCCCCAGGGCCGCGCGCAGCTCAGGATCGTCGAGCACATCGTTGAGCGCGCTCGCCAGCGCCGGTGCCGACCCGGGCGGCACGAGGACGCCGCGTCCGTCCGCCAGCAGCTCGGCCGCATAGGTGTATGGCGTCGAGATGATGGCTCGGCCGGCGCCCATGGCATACGAGAGCGTCCCGGACACGATCTGATCAAGCGCGGGGTAGGGAGTCACGAACACGTCTGCCGCCTCCAGCCAGCGGGTCAGCTCCATCCGCCCGACGAAGCGATCGACAAACAGGACGTGGTCATCCATGCCCAGCCGCTGGACCTGGTCTGTCAGGCGCGTCCGGTATGCCTCTCCCTCTGTCCGCAGGAGGTCGGGGTGGGTCGCGCCAACGATGACGTAGCACGCCGACGGATGTTGGGCGACCACCTCCGGCAACGCGTCGAGCGCCAGCTCGTAGCCCTTGCCCGGCCCGAGCAGGCCAAAGCTCAGGATGACGTCCCGGCCGTCCAGTCCGAGGCCCGCCTTGACGGATTCTGGAGCGACGAGCGGCAGGTCCGGCACACCGTGCGGAATGACCTCCAGGCGGCGGGGGGCGACACCGTACGCCGTGGCGAGCAGCTCCGCTGCGGATCGCGACATGACGACGGTGGCATCGACGAGGCTGACGAGCTCCGAGAGGACGCTTCGCTGACCGGCGGTGGGGTTCCGCAGCACGGTGTGGAGCGTAGCGATCGACGGGAGTTGCAGAGCGCGCACGAAGTCGAGCACGTCCGCCCCATCGTCGCCGCCCCAGATCCCGTATTCGTGCTGGACGGAGACGACATCGACACACTCGCTCAGCGACCGGGCTGTCCGCCGGTAGTCGGCGGGCTCGTCGCGGCGGATGCGATGGTGGACCTCGATTGGATATGGGGCCTGCTGTTCGGGAGGATGCAGGGCCACGATCTCGCGGCTGCCGGTCGCCGCTGCCAGGTCATGGGTGAACGTCGCGATGCCGCATCGCCGAGGCGGGTAGGTGGAGACGAAGGCCGTACGTACGATGACAGAGCTCCTCTGGCCGATCCGCGTGGCTGGGTCCGCACAGACGATGCCGACCGCCCATGGCTTGGCGAACCCGGCCCGCACCGTCATAGCGGGCGAGACCGGATCGCCGAGGCTCTGGAGCGACGCGGCCCGCACCTGGGCCGCGCGATGGCGCTAGGCGGCCCGAACCTGGGCCGCGCGCGGTCCCTTGGGGCTCGTCTCGATCTCGAACGTGACGCGCTCGCCGCCGACGAGGCGGTCAAAGTCGATCGAGGGGTCGAGGCCGTCGCGATGGAAGAAGTAGTCCTTCGCATCCTCGGCGGTGATGAAGCCGAAGCCGCGATCGGCGACGACCTTCTTGATGGTACCGGTGGTCATAAGGGGACCTCCAACGCTTCCCGAACAGGGATTGGAGAACGCACGGTCCGTTCGAGAAGGGGGATCGACCACGCGGAGCATCGCCACGAAGCGCGGCGGAGCCACCATGTTAGCACAAATGTTCGAAGCGGCCTGCCCGGGCGTTCAGGGCGGAGCGGGTGGGCGCCGGTGTGGACCGCCGATGGTGCAACGCTGCTGCGCAACCGGTGATCACGCAGCAGCCGGAACGATCCGAACCAACTGGGGTCCGGCGCGTCCCGGCTGCTGTGAAGTGTCGCGGGTGCCGACAGATGCCGGCAGATCAGCTGGCCGAGGTGTCTCCGGCGGCCTTGGCGGCCTCCTTGACCGCGGTTGCGGTCGTGTCGTCGACCGGCGCGGACTTGACGACCTTCGCGTCCGGGATCGTCTCCTTCACCGCGTCCACCGCGGTGATCTCCACGAGCGCGATGATGCCCGAGGTTCCCGGAGCGATGACCGCGGCGAGCTCGTCGGCCACCTCGCTCTTCATCAGCACGTTGCGTGCCTTGCCGATGGTCGCTCCGACAATTCCCATCCCCACGGCACCGGCGAGGATGGTGGGCGGGAAGACGAGCGCGAGGGCCGCGCCGCCGACGGCGCCCCAGGCGAAGCCGGTGCGGGTCTTGTGATCGGTCATCTTCTGGATGTGGATCTTGCCCTGGTAGTCGGCGTTCGCGACCAGGACACCATCGATGTTGATGGCGCGATTGATCTCGGCATCCTGCAGCGCGTAGTAGGCATTCTTCGCGGCGTCGATGTCGGCGAACTGCGCGACGAGCAGGGCCTCGTTGCCCTGCACCGCGATCCCCGCCACGGCCTCGACGCCGGCATCGTCGGCTGCCACCACGACGGCGGCGTCCACCGGCTGCTCTCCAGCGTCCTTGGTGTTGTCAGTCATTCCAGAACCTCCATTTCGTGTCGCCAATGATGCACTGAATCGTGATCAGATCTCGTCTTCGGCCTCGGCCTCCAGCTCTTCTGCCGCGAGGACGGTGGCGAGCGCCTCCTCTGCCGCTTCCTGCTCGATCATCTCGGCCACGACGAGCGCGTCGACGGCCTCCCTCGCGGCCTCCTGCTCGATGAGCTCGGCGGTGATCAGGGCGCGCACCGCGCGGAGCGCCGCGGCGGCCTCGATCTCGTCGGCGGCGGCAACAGCGTCCTCGGCCTCCTCGGTCGCTTCCTCCTCGACGTCCAGAGCCATGCGCACGACGTCCTCCGCCTCTTCCTTCGCCGCTTCCTCGATGAGCTCGGCGGCGAACAGCGTGTCGATGACGTCCTCGGCTGCCGCGTCCTCGATCGCGATGGCCGTGGCGACGACGTCGGCCGCCTCGGCGATCGCGGCCTCCTCGATCAGCTCCGCCTCGACCAGGGTCCGAGCGATGTCCATGGCGGCAGCGAGCTTGATCTCCTCGGCCGCCTCGATCGCATCCTCGGCCTCCATCCTGACGCGCAGCTCGTCGCCGACGAGGGCGATCACATCCGGCTGAAGCATCGCCTGCATCAGCGTCCGGCCACCCGCCTCGCCGATGGCGTCGCGCAGGGCCGCGGCCCAGTGGTGCTCGACGACGAGGACCGCCGCGGCTCCGCCAGGCGGGATCGACTCGGCGAGCTCTTGCATCCGGTCGACGGACAGTCCGGCGTCGCGCTCGGCGACAGCGAGCGCGCCGAGCACCTCGCCCTCGACCATGCCCTCGACGCCGGCCGCGTGCAGGCCCATCAGACCGCCGGCGATCGACCCGAGCCGCATCCGCTCGTTCTCGGACAGGTCCGTCAGGTGCATCGAGTTCTCGATGCTGCCGTGGCGATCCTTCTGGACGAAGATGACATCGACGAGGCGGATCACGCCGCGCTTCCGCACTCGGCGCAGCTCAGCCATGATCCGGCCGGTCGCCTCGAACTTGTCGAACCCGACCACGAATACCTGGATCGGTCCTGTCACATGCTTGTCGGCCATGGCCTAGTTCCTCCTGGTTCATCGCGATCGGTGGCGCGCCAGGCGTCCGGTGCGGGCGACACCTCGACACAGGGTGATGTCTCTCCGGAAAGCCTGACTGCGTCGGTCGTCGCCAGCATCGCCCGAATCGGACGATCTGGCACGGGGGTTCCCCGCGGATAGCCCGTCGTGGGGAATGCGCGACCGCCAGCGCCCGGCGTATACCCGACTCCCGATCTGTCACAACGATCGCACTGCCGCCGCGAGGTCGGATCCATGCTCTCCGCCGTCGAGACCATCCGTCGCCTCACGATCGGCGACCGGACGCTGCTCGGCGCGATTGCCGAGCTCGACCAGGGCGGCGCCGACGTGGTGAGGCTCAATGAGCGCACGGAGGCGCTCGTCCGCATCGGGGTCCTCGTCGCGCTCGACGCGCCACAGCCCGCGTACCATGCCGCGAGCGAGTCGGCGACGCTCGCGGGCGCCTCGGTCGACGACATCGTGGCCAGCCTGCTCGCCGTCGCAGGGCAGGTTGGCAGCGCTCGTGTGATCTCCGCGGCGCCCCGCATCGCCCTCGCAGTGGGCTATGACGTGGAGGCGGACCTGGAGGATCCTGGGGCGCTCTAGCCCTCAGGGCCTCATCGAGCCCGGTGGGTGGGCGTGGCTGTCTCGCTCCACAGTGGCTGTCTCGCTCCACATCGGGTCGTGCTGACGACGGTCTCGTCGGCTCGCGCGCTTGACTCCATCGACCGCCGCCGTGATGGTAGGGTCGGGCGACCGCCCGGCGGCAGTCGAGGGGAGGCGAGGGAGGCGCTCGATTGGACGCGGCAGCAGGCAGCGAACGCATTCGGAGCCAAGGCCCGGAGGGCCGGGCGCTCGCCGGCTTCCGGGCTTCGTTCCCACTCGTGGAGGCCAAGCTCAACGCGCCGTTCGTGCCACCGAGTCTCGTGTCACGGCGCCGGCTCATCGACCGCCTGACGGCCGTGCCCGCACCCATCGTGTCGATCGTCGCGCCGCCCGGATATGGCAAGTCGATGCTCCTGGCCGAGTGGGCATCCGAGGCTCGAGGAGCCGTGGCGTGGCTCACGATCGACGACTTCGACAACGAGCCCAGCGTCTTCCTCACCTACCTCGCCGCGGCGTTGGACCGGGTAAGGCCGGTGGATCCCTCCATCGCGCGCAGTCTCGCCGCGGCTGGCCCACGCCTGCTCGGCGCGGCGGTGCCTCGGCTCGCGGCTGCCCTCCACACCTGGGAAGAGCCCGGCCTGCTCGTCCTTGATGACGTTCACTGGATCAGCGATCCGACGTGCCTGGACGCACTGACCGGGGTGCTTGACCATCTGCCGCCCAGCATTCGGGTCGTGCTGGCCGGGCGGACGGCCGCAGAGCTGCCGATGGCCCGCTTTCGGGCCCACCGCCGGCTGCTGGAGCTGGATCGATTGGACCTTGCGCTCGACGAGCATGAGGCGATGGCGCTCGTGGAGGGAACCGGGCGCACGATCTCTGCCGCAGATGCGCGCCTGCTCGTCGAACGGACGGAGGGATGGGCGGCGGCCATCTACCTCAGCACCCTGGGTCATGACGCCGATGGGCATGGGGCGGTGCTGCTCGATGGCGTGTCGGGCGAGCAGGGATACATCGCGGACTACATCCGCTGGGCCATGCCGTCCGACGATGACCCCGAGGATCGGCTGCTCTTCACGAGGGCGTCGATCCTCGACGTCATCGAGCCGGGCCTGCTGGAGGCGACGGTTCGCGTGCCGCTGGCCATGGAACGCCTGCAAGCTCTCGCGCAGCAGAACCAGCTCATTACTGAGGTCGGCGGCGGGTCGTTCCGCTATCACCACCTGCTGCGCGACTACCTGCGCGCCGAGCTCGAGCACGAGGCACCGGCGGCCATCCCGTCGCTCGAATCGAGCGCCGCGGCATGGTATCTGGATGCCGACCGGCCGGAGCTCGCGATCGAGCACACGATCAGGAGCGGCGACATCGATGCCACCGCTCGCCTGATCACCGCTGTGGCCGTCCGCGTCCACTACGGCGGCCACCACGATCGGCTGGCCCGGTGGATGCGCCAGTTCCAGGAGCCGGACTTCGAGCGAAATCCCGGATTGTGCGTCATCGCCGGATGGATGCACGCCTTCCACGGGAGAGCGAAAGAGGCCGATCACATGGCCGAGATCGCTGACCGGTCGACGCGTGAGGGTCCCGCCGGGGACGGCGCCGCCTCCTTCGCGTCGTCGCGAGGGATGCTCCGCGCGGCCCTGGTGCGCCACGGACCGAACGACGCGCTGGCGAACGCCATGGTCGCGGCCCAGGTGGAGGCGCCGGGCAGCCCATGGCGCACCAGCGCCTGGATCGTGCTTGGGGCCGCTCACATGCTGCAGGGCGATGCGACGGCAGCCGAGGACGCGTTCGCCGAGGCCTCGAGGTCGGCCGTCCAGGGCGACACCAGCCCCTACCTGGCCCTGGCAGGTCAGTCCCTGCTGGCGATCGCCCGGGGTGACTGGCGGTCGGCCGACCAGCTCGCCTTTCAGAGCCGTGATGCGCTTCAGGAGGTCGCGATGGGCGAGGCCGCCTCAACGATCCTGGTGCACGCGGTCAACGCGCGGGTCGCGATGCACCATGGAGACCGGCAGCGGGCGGGGGAGGCGCTTGTTCGAGCACAGCTGGTCGGCGCGCAGGTCTCGTACGCCCTCCCCTGGCTGGCGATCGTGTCACTGCTCGAGCTGGCCCGGACCTATCTCGCGATGTCGGATCCGGCGGGTGCGAGGACGGTGGCTGCGAGGGCCGAGGCGATCCTCCGGCGGCGGCCCGACATGGGGGTCCTGAACCAGCAGGTCGCGGACATGCGCCGACGGCTCGACGTATCGGATCGCACGCTGTCGGGACCGTCGACCATGACCCCGGCCGAGCTGCGGGTCCTGCCCCTGCTGTCGACACACCTGTCGTTCGAAGAGATCGGCGGCCGGCTCCACATCACGCGCCACACCGTGAAGGCACACGCGGTCTCGATCTACGGGAAGCTCCAGGCGTCGAGTCGAAGCGAGGCCGTGGCCCGCGCGATCGAGGTCGGCCTCCTCGAGCCGTTTCCCGGTCTGGCGCTCGGCACCCGCGCGCTCAGCTAGCCGGATCGCGCACCGGGGGGCGCCCGCCCTGCCGCTGGCCGCACGTCGCCGGCCGTTCCGCTGACCGAGCGTGCGCTGCCCGCAGTTTGTCCGAATCGGGGGATGTGCGCGCGGGCGCGGGGGATGACAGTGTCGATTGCTGATCCAGCCACGTCCCCGATCCGAGGAGAAGCGGACCATGAGCGAGCCTGCCGTCCAGCGCATATCCACCACGGTGCCCCTCGACTGGAACGAGGTCTGGTTCACCAACTGCCCCATGGTGTCCGCCAACAACGTGGACCAGGAGCTGGGCTGGTGCCGAGAGGAGTTCAAGAAGATCGGCGTCGAGTACGCCTACTTCCGCTCGCGCAAGGAGAACAACTTCTATCCCCACTACATCCACAACCTCGACAACCTGATCCGTTTCGGCGGGCTCTACCCGCCGATCCAGGTGCACGCCGATCTCCGCCGGACCGTGCTCCTGGGGGCCACGTGGGTCTACGAGGGCGGGTGCATGGCCGTGCGCTCGCGAGACGATCTCTTCCGGATGCAGGACCTGAAGGGCAAGAGGATCGGCATCAGCAAGAGCCTCAACACGATCAAGAACGACTGGTGGCGGGTCCAGGAGCACATGGGCATCGAGAGCATGCTCCGGCTCAACGCCATGACGATGGACGACATCGAGCTCGTCGAGTTCCCGTACCCCGATGACTGGTACGACAAGCCCGAGATGCTCCAGGTCACGATGAACAACCCGTCCGAGCTATGGATGCGCCGCGACCACAAGCACGACCTGGCATTCCGCCCGCTGGAGCGCGCCCTGCTTGACGGCAAGGTCGACGCGATCTACACGCAGAGCAAGGTGTTCCAGCACCTCCAGGAGGCCACGGGCCGGATCAAGATGATCGAGGACCTCTCCCGGTACCCCGACTGGACGGTCCAGATCGCCAACACGCCCGCGATCATCACGTGCACCAGGGAGATGGCCGACGAGCACCCTGAGCTGGTCGTGGCGTACGTGAAGGCGATGGTCAAGGTCGGCCGCTGGGCGAACGAGCACAAGCGTGCCGCAGCGGCGATCCTCAACCGGCAGACGTTCTACCTCGATGCAGAGGATACGTACCAGGGCATCAGGAACGTCGATATGGTACCCAGCCTGAGCGCCCAGAACCTTGAAGCCGTCCGGATCGGCAAGGACTTCATGCTCAGCCACGGGTACATCCAGCACGACTTCGACGTCGGTGAGTGGGCCCGCCCGGAGTTTCTCGAGCAGGGCGTCCGGGCGTGGCTCGAGGAGGAGTGGGAGCAGCGAAGCTGGAGCAAGCTCGCCGAAGGGGGCGGGCTCGAGACGGAGGGCGTGCGCCTCGGGTAGGGCGGCGGGCACTGAGCGCCGGCTGTGCCAGTGACCGCGACCTCAGCTTGCCGGCAGCCCGGCGCCGACCCTACCCGCCACCTGACCTTCGTCATCCGGACCCAGCCAGTCGTGATGCCGGCGTCGCTCGCAAGGAATAGTTCTGACGGAAGGGGACACACCCGATGAGCTCGAACCACCCGATCGAGACGATCGCCGAGGCGCGGCGGACGAGCCTGGGCCTGTACGTCACGGCGAAGGAGGCGTACGACATGTGGCAGGCCGATCCCGGCCTGAGGATCCTCGATGTCCGGACGCCCGAGGAGTACGTCTTCGTAGGGCACGCGCCGATGGCGATGAACATCCCCTTCGCACTCCAGACCTACGAATGGGACCCTGAGAAGAAGGCCTTCCGCTGGGAAGCCAACCCCGACTTCGTCGCGGCCGTGAAGGAGTGGGCAGGACCCGGGGACATGGCCCTTGTCTCGTGCCGCTCCGGAGCTCGCAGCGCGATGGCGATCAACACGCTCGCAGCCGCCGGCTACACGAACCTGTACAACGTCCTCGACGGCATGGAGGGGAGCAAGGTCGAGGATGGCGACAGCGTCTACGACGGCATGCGTATGAAGAATGGCTGGAGGAACTCCGGTCTCCCCTGGACGTATGAGGTCGATCCCGACAGGATGACGTTGCCCGAGCGGCCGAGCCGCACATTCGTCGCCGGAAGCGAGCACGATTGACGGGCCTGCGGTGACCGAGTCAGGTCGAGCTCGTTCCGAGGAGGCTGAGGGCAACGTGAGAACGGACCGGATCGGCGGCGCACGCCTCCCCGCCGATCTGCCCCTGGATCGCTTCAACGCCTTCTCCGATGGCGTGTTCGCGATCGCGATCACCCTGCTGGTCCTGGAGCTGCCGGTCCCCACCGGACCCGACCTGCTCGGGAGTCTGGTCGAGGAATGGCCGGAGTTCCTGGGCTACCTCATCAGCTTCGCGTTCATCGGTGGCAGCTGGATGACGCACGCCCGGACGACGAAGCTGATGCAGGGCAGCGACACTCTCGCCGCCGGGCTGAATCTCCTGGCGCTGCTATTCATCGCCCTGATGCCGTTCTCGACCAGCCTCATGGTGAGCAACCTTGCCGGCCCGGACGCGAAGGTCGCGGTGCTCGTCTACGGCCTCAACGTTCTGGTCGCGTCGGTGATGCTCACGCTGCTGATGGCCTATCTCGTGCACGAGCGCTCGCTGCTCAAGGATGAGATCGCCGACGAGACGCTGGCAGCGCTGACCCGACAGCGCCGGATCTCCAACGCCGTCTGGCTGGTTGCGGCCGCCTGTGCCCTCGTCGCACCGCCGGTCGCCGTGGGTCTCTACGTCCTGGCCACGGTCGTGATGCTCGCCCTGCCGTTCCTCGCAGTGGGCCTTCGGCGGCGCTGAGCGCAGGTCCTCGCCATCCGTCGGACCTAGGATTCCCGTCGTGGACCGAACCCCGATGTCACCGACGCGAGGACTCGCCCGCATTGCTGCCACCGCGATCAGTGCCTCGACCGTGGGTGCGCTCCCGGCGCTCCTGATCGGCGGGCTGGCGGTGCTGGTGCGCGCCGACCTCGACTTCGATGAGTTCCAGCTTGGTCTGGCGATCTCCGCCTTCTTCGCCGCGTCGATCCTGTTCTCGGTCCCTGCCGGGATGGTCTCCGAGCGGGTTGGGCCCACCCGTGCGCTGCTGGCTGGGGCGACGATCACGGCGGTCGCCATGGTCGGGATCGCGGTCGCTGCGAACAGCTGGCCGGAGCTGGTCGCCTGGCTGTTCGTGGCCGGCACAGGTGGCACGATCGGGCAGATCGGCACCAATCACCTGCTCGCGACAAGGGTCCGGGCGGATCGCCAGGGTCTCGCCTACGGCGTCAAGCAATCTTCGATCCCACTGGCCGGGATCCTCGCCGGGCTCGCCCTCCCGATCATCGGCCTGACGATTGGCTGGCGCTGGGCGTTCGTCCTGGCGGCCGGTGGCGCGATCGTCGTGTTCTGGCTTGCTGGCCGGCCACAGCCGTTCAGTCGACCACGCGACCGCGCCTTCCGCGAAGGCGACGCGCCGATTCCGGCGCTGCTTGTGATTGCCGTCGCCGCGGGCCTGGGCGCCGCCGCGGGCAATGCCCTGGCCTCGTTCACGGTCGAGTCGGCCGTCGCCAACGGCTTTGGCGCGTCGGCTGCGGGCCTCCTGCTCACGTTCGGCAGCCTATGCGGCGTGACGATGCGCATCTTCAGCGGCTGGGTCGGCGACCGGCTCGGGCGTGGTTCGCTCAAGGTGGTGCTCGTGCTCCAGGTTGTTGGCGTCGTCGGCTACCTGGCGCTGGCACTTGCTGGCAGCAACATGATCATGACGACAGTCGCGACGGTCCTCGCCTTCGGCGGCGGCTGGGGGTATCAGGGCCTGGTCCTGCTCGCGATCTCGCGGTCCAACCCGACGTCGCCTGCGACCGCGATGGCCATCGTCCGCCTCGGGCCATCAACCGGAGCCATGCTCGGTCCCGTCGCGGCCGGCGCGCTCGTGACGCAGGGCGGCTACGAGGTCACCTGGTTTGCGATGTCGCTGCTCGCGATGCTGGCGGTCATCCTCATGTTCACCGGTCGGATGCTGTTGCTGCGCCACATCCATGCGACGAGAACACCACGCCCGGGTTCGGAGGTGGCGTCCGGGGTGCCCGGATGAGGCTTCCGAGGCATCCGGCAAACGAGGCCCGGGTTGCCGACGAGCCACAGGCAATACCCGGGTCATCGGCTGCTCAGGCAGACTTGTCCGTGACCAGCGAAGGAGGCATCACATGGCCGACTACCCCGACATCTACGCGGATGGGTTCAGCCTGACGACCGGGCCGTTTGGCGTCACCCTCACGCTGACGCGATCTCAACCGACGCTGGAACCTGGCCCGCACCAGGACCCGGGTGAGATCGTGGCGCGCATCCGCCTCGGCCAGCCGCTGACCCGGGCCATCGTCGATGCCTTCGCCCAGCTCTCGGTCGCGGCCGCAGGCGCCCAGATGCAGACGGTCAACGACAAGAAGCACTGAGCGCCGGCGCGCGCCAACGATGGCGGCCGTCCCGGCGTGCCGATGGGTTCAGCGCAGCACAGCGGACATCATCGCCACCAGCCAGGCCTCGTACCGCTCGGGTTCCCAGGATCGCTCGACGATCAGATGCCGGTAGTTCTCGACGCTGATCAGGGTCCAGACCTCGTCCGTGAGCGGGCTTGCGTCCGGTTCACTGATCCCGATCACCTCGCGTACGAACCACCCACAGTCGACGTGACGCCCTTCGGCCCCGCGCCGATACGCTGCGGCAACGTCCGGATCATCCTGAGCGGCAGCCGACACGACCGCGAGGAGCTGCCAGCTGCGATCGTGCGCACGCCGCACGACGCGCGCCATCTCCTCGATGGCCGGCCGCTTGTCCGGCTGCGCGGCAAGCGCTCGCCAGACCGGCCGGTCGCGTAACGGGAAGTCCCTGTCCCGGGTCACGTGATCCCTGACGACCGCGACCAGCAGGTCGGCCTTCGCCCCGAACACGGCAAAGACAGATGCCTCGGACGTCTGCGCCGCCTTGCCGATCGCGGCCGTGCTGGTTCGCGCATAGCCTCGCTCGAGGAACAGCCTGGCGGCGGCGTCGATGATTCGTGCCCGGGTGGCCGCGGCTTTCGCCTGGCGGGCGGGCGAGACGTAGGTGCGCTTCTTGACACGGCCCGGCATCGTCGCATTATATTAGATGAGCGACACTCACTGAATATGTCGAGCGACGGTGAGCGCCGTGGGTCAGCGTTAGGCACGCACGACGAAGAGGTGTCCCGAATGAGCAGCCAGGCGGCAGCAGCGCGATTTCGCCAGGCGCAGCAGCGAGTGCTCGACGAACACGGCCTCAACGCCACGTCCACGTTCCTCGACCTCGGCAAGCCCCTGGGACGGGTGCACGTGCTGTCGGCGGGGGCCGGGCACCCGGTAGTGATGATCCCCGGCAACGCACCGGCAGCCACGTGGGTGCCCCTCGCCGCACGCCTGAGCCCACGCTTCGAGCTGCAGATGGTGGATCGCCCCGGGACCGGGCTGTCGGCGATGTTCGACTTTCGCGGCGTCGACCTGCGCGAACACGGGGTCACGCTCATCGGCTCCATGCTGGACGCCCTGGGGCGGGACCGAGTCTCGATCGTCGGCAACTCGATCGGTGGCTTCTTTGCGATCGCGTTCGCCCTGGCCCATCCGGAGCGGGTCTCGAAGCTCGTGCTCCTCGGAGAGCCGGCCAACACGGCCGGTGTGCTTGGATCCCGCTTCCGCTACCACCGGCTCGTCGGCACCCGGGGCCTGAACGCCCTCCTGTACGCCACGGTGCTTCGTCCGCCGAAGGATGCAGCTGGGGCGCGGGCCGTCCTTGCGCGCGGCAGGTTGCTCGCGAATCCAGGTCGCGCGTCCGACGTCATGCTGGAGTGCGTCGCGGCTGGTGCGCGCATGCCCGGCGCGTCTCGAGCCTTCCGCACGATGGTCGAGCGGATCTTCGTCCCGGCGGGTTCGGGCATCTTCGCCAGCGGGTCGCTCGGCACCCATGCGCTCAAGCCCGAGCTCGGCCGGCTCGCGGCGCCGACGATGTTCCTGTGGGGTGACAAGGATCCGTTGGGCACGCCCGACGATGGTCGGAGGCTGGTCGAGCGGATGCCGAACGCGCGGCTCCAGGTCGTCGAGGACGCCGGGCATCTTCCCTGGCTCGAATGGCCCGACGTATGCGCGGACGCCGTCATGGCGTTCCTCGCCGAGGGGCGGCCCTCCGAGCCGACCCAAGCCGGAGAGCGGTCTCACATCGATCTTCCGACCACGCCCATCCAGCCGGTGGTGGCGGGGAGTGATCGATGAGCGCGAACGTCCGAACCCGGTCGCGGGCTGACGAGCTCCACCGGCCCGAGCACGCGGTCCAGGCGTGGACGCTGGCCGTCTCGTTTCTGGTCGTGCTGCTCGACGGGCTCGACACCACGTCGATCTCGTTCGTCGCGCCGGCGATCGGGCGCGATTGGGGCCTGTCGGCAGCGGCTATCACGCCCGCGTTCATCGCAACCAGCGTCGGGGCCGTGATCGGCTACCTGGCCAGCGGCCCGCTCGCGAGACGCATCGGACAGCGTGCCGTCGGGGCCGCAAGCGTGGGCCTGTTCGGGGTCGCCACGCTGTTGACCGGCGGGGCAGGCAACGTTGCCTCGCTGTCGGTCTTGCGCCTGGTCTCGGCGATCGGCCTGGGTGGCGCGCTGCCCATCGCGATCACGGTTTCGGCCGGCGTGGTGGCGGCCGAGCGTCGGACGAGCGCGGCGATGTTGGCGGCGACCGGATTCGCCGCGGGCAGCGTGGTCGGGGGCCTCCTCGGCGGGCCGCTCATCGGCGCCTTCGGCTGGCAGGCGGTATTCATCATCGGCGGGGTGCTGCCGCTGCTGCTGCTGCCGGCCTTCGCGCACGTGCTCTCGGCCCAGGAGGAGCCGGCAGGTCGCGGTGACTCGAACCCGATCACGGCCCTGTTCCGGTATGGCCTCGGCACGCGCACCGTGCTCCTCTGGTGCTTCGCCTTCCTGGTGTTCCTGGTCGCCTACGGCCTGGCCTACTGGATCCCGACCCTGTTGACGGAAGTCGGCTTCTCGACGGTTCAGGCACCCCTCGGCGCAGCCGCGTTCGGGCTGGGCGGATTCATCGGCAGCGTGGTCATCGTGGCGCTCACGCGGAGGCTGGCCGTGGAGCAGGTGCTGATCCTGGCCGCGATCGTCGCCATCACGTGCCTGGTCCTGCTCGGGTGGCTCGCGGCATCGCCCGCGCTTGTCCTGCCGCTCGTGTTCGGAACCGGCGCCGGACTCATCGGCAGCTCGATCGGGCAGAGCGCGGTCGCCATCTCGATGTACTCGCCCGGACTGCGTGCCACGGGCGTCGGATGGGCGGCCGCGTCGGGACGGCTCGGCTCAATCATCGGGCCGGCCGTCGGGGGCACCATGCTCGCGATTGGGTTTCCGGCGCGTGAGATCGCGCTGGTCGCTGTCCTTCCGGCCGCGGCCGCCGTGCTTGTTCTGGCGGGGCTGGTCTTCGTCGACCGGGGACATCCTTCTCGGCGACCGGTGCACGGAGCCTGATTGACGCCGGGGGTCGGCTCTCATGCTGTCGCAACGTTGATCGGCGTATAACAGAGGGGACACGGCAACGAGCGCGGGGCGCCCGCAGGCCGCGACGGGCCGCACCGGCCACGTCCCACCGGCGCAGTCCCTGGAACTGAAGATTGGGACGTGGAGGCGCACATGTCCCAGGCGCGTTCCACGGCGGCCGTTATCGGCGTCGTCGCCACCGCTCTTCTCCTCTGGATGGTCAACCCATGGGTGGCCGTGCCCGACTCGCTATCGCTCATCGTGCAGTGGGCCTTCTGGATCCTCGCGATCGCGCTCGTCGTCGTGCTGTACATCGACTCGCGGCGGGACCCGGCGTCGGACGTGGTCGAGATCGAAGGGCCGGCCTTCGCCCGGTTCCTGTTCAGCAACTCGCGCGCGGGGCTCGTGTGGCTGCCGATCCGCCTGTTCCTGGGCTTCGCCTGGCTGGAGGCCGGCTGGCACAAGTTCATCGGGACCGGCTGGATGGACGGAGGCGCCGCGCTCCAGGGCTACTGGCAGTCAGCGACGGCTGTGCCGGACACGGGCAGGGCACCAATCACCTACGACTGGTATCGCGAGTTCCTGGTGCTCCTGCTCAACAACGGCGCATACACATGGTTTGCCAAGCTGATCGTGTTCGGCGAGATCGCGGTCGGGCTGGGCCTGATCTTCGGCCTTCTCACCGGGTTCGCCTCGTTCTTCGGGGCATTCATGAACATGGCCTACCTGCTGGCCGGGTCAGCATCGACCAACCCCGTGATGTTCACGCTCGCGATCGGCGTGATCATGGCCTGGAAGGTGGCCGGGTACTACGGCGTCGACCGCTGGCTGCTGCCTGTCCTCGGCACCCCGTGGCGTCCACGGGCGTCCCTCCAGGTCCCGGCGCCCGCTTCGCAATCCCAACCACAGGAGGGGTCCAGCGGCTGACGCGGTGCGCCGCGGGCCGGCGCTCAGTTGATCAGCCGGGGACCGCCCTCGAACATCGTCCGACCGCCGAAGCGGCCGTGGAGCACGTCGTCGAGAGTGTCGGCGAGGTTGCCCAGCTCCATGCAGGTGAGCGCGACCTGCTCCGGAGTCACGTCCACGGCCGTGATCTCGGCCATGACGAGCACCTGGCGCTGGACCCAGAACACGCGCCCGAAGCGGATCCGCACGTTCAGGTCGTTGAGCGCCGTGAGCAAGGCGGGGCTGAGGTCGATGTCGCGCAGGATGGGCGAGAACACGGTCACGAACGGGGGGACCCCGTCGACCATGCGCACGAACACCATGGCGCTGCCCGACCGGCACGGGTAGTCGCCGTCCTGGTCTGTGACCAGCTCGCTGACCATCAGCCACTGACGCAGCCCGGCCTCGACCAGCTCCCGGAGCTCGGCCCCCGCCGGTCTTGCCCCGCGGCTGGACACGGCCGTGGATGCCCGCTCCTGCGGCTCGATGCCCAGGTCGAGGGGCGGCACGGCGTCATCCTGAAACGAGCGGTACTGGTAGCGCAGGTCCTCGGGCGATCCGACGCCATAGACGTCGCGCAGGGTTCGGATGCCTCGCGCAGCCGCCTCTGCATACGGCACCGGCTGGTCATCCTCGCGGTAGAAGTTGCGGGTCGGCTGGTGGGGTTCGGGGCGTTTCCAGCCCATGCGGGTCAGGCGGGACTCCTGGCTTTTCGACAACGGGTGCCCGGCCGGCAGGTAGGCGCTGCCCACGGCCTCGGAGCGGAGCGTGCCCTGCCCCCAGGCGAACTGCACGTAGAAGGCACGGTCCTCGGCGTCGGGCAGGGTGGTCAGGAGCAGGTACGTCTCCTCGCTCATCGTCGCCAGCGCGGCTGACAGTCGCCGCTCGAGCTCGTCCCAGCCCGGATCGGGGGCGGCGGCTCGCGCGTTGCCTGCGCCGCGAGTCGATCGTGTTGCCATCGCTACCTCCGTGCCGCAGGCCTGCCGAGACCCGGTCCTTCCAGCCCACCCTGCAGGCTATTCTCGGTGGTGCGGCCGGCAACCTGCAGGAGGTCCCGATCTTGGCCCAGTTCGACCTGCCCCTCGAGGAGCTGCGTGCGTATCGCCCGGCTCGGGTGGAGCCCGACGACTTCGACGCCTTCTGGACTGCGACGCTCGAGTCCAGCCGTGCTGCCTGGACACCGCCCGAGTTCCGGGACGTGGACAACCACCTCCGCACCCTTCGAACCGCGGACGTGACGTACTCGGGCTACGGCGGCCAGCCGATCAAGGGCTGGCTCGTATGGCCGGCGGCAGCCCAGGCGCCGCTGCCCACCGTGATCGAGTACCTCGGCTACGGCGGTGGACGGGGCCGGGCGTGGAGCTGGCTGTTCTGGGCCTCGGCCGGCTACGCGCACCTCGTGATGGACACGCGCGGCCAGGGTGCCACCTGGCAGTCGGGGGAGACGTCCGACATCGAGCCGACGGGGACCGGCCCCCAATACCCGGGCGTGATGACGCGCGGCATCCTCGACCCCGCTACCTACTACTACCGTCGGTTGATGACCGATGCCGTGCTCGCCGTCGATGCAGCACGGGCGCATCCCATGGTGGACCCGGGCCGGATTGCGATCACCGGTGGCAGCCAGGGCGGCGGATTGTCGATGGCGGTTGCGGCGCTTGCCTCCGGGCTCCGGGCTGCGGCAATCGACGTTCCCTTCCTGTGCCATTACAAGCGGGCGCTCGAGGTCACCGACGAGATGCCCTACGGCGAGATCCGCCAGTTCCTGCGCGCGCAGCGGGGGACCGAGGAGCAGGTGTTCCGCACCCTCAGCTATTTCGATGGCCGCCATTTCGCGGCCCGGGCGAGGGTTCCGGCACTGTTCTCGGTCGGGCTCGAGGACACGATCACGCCGCCATCGACGGTCTTCTCGGCGTACAACGAGTACGCGGGGCCGAAGGATATCCGGGTCTGGTCGTACAGCGGCCACGAGGCAGGTCAGCTTGACCATGCGATCGCCCGGCTCGATTTCGTGGCGGAGATGCTTCGCGCCTGAAGCGGGCCGGGACGGCAGGGCTGACGGTCACCTGCGCCGGAGCTCAGCCGCCGATGGTCTGAACCCAGGTGACCAGATCCGCCACGACCTCGGCCGCCACGTGCCCGGGCACGGTGTACTCGGCGGGCCGCGCGGGACCCTCGCCGGCGATCAGCAGATGGTTGAGCGTCGGGTACTCGCGGATCGTCACGTTCGATCGATCGCCAAGGGCCTGCCGGTAGGGCTCGAGCTCCGTCGGCGGCACCTGGTAGTCACGCCCGCCCTGGCTGATGAACATCGGGACCGTCAGCTGCTCCGCGGTGGCTACGGAGTCGTAGCTGCGGAGGTCCAGCCAATACGCGGCTGGGACGCCGAGCGGCAGGTCGGACGCCGGCGTGGACGCCGTCAATGCGTCCGACTGCACGAGGGCCACCTGCTTGCGGATCTTGGGAAGCGCAGCCTGTGCCTGTGGGTCTGCCCCACCCTCATCCGAGGCGAGGTACTCGTACTGGTCGAGGACGAGCTGGACCATGGGGCTGCTGTTCCCCTCCAGCATCCCGATCCCGGCCACGCGATCAGACACCTCGGCTGCGATCCGCGGCGCGAGGTACGCCCCCAGGCTGTGCCCGACGACGAAGACGCGGTCCGGGTCGATGCCCGGGGTCTGCCGCAGCAGCTCGACCGCTGCCTCGGCGTCGTCCATCGTCTCTTCGTGGACCGTGATCGTGGGGTCGGATGCCATCTGCGCGCCGTGGACCTTCGTCCGCTTGTCATAACGCAGGGTGGCGATCCCGTTCGAGGCCAGTCCCAACGCAAGATCGCGCAGTGGCGCGTTGGGCCCGATCGTCTCGTCCCGGTCGTTGGGGCCGGAGCCCGCGAGCAGGACCACCGCCGGGAACGGGCCATCGCCGTTGGGTGTCGCCAGCGTCCCCGGCAGCTCCCACGGAGCGGTCCCGACCGTGACCTCCGTCTCGGTGAACGCATCAGGGTTCACGTACGCGGCGGGGGACGGACCCGGGGTGGGAGAGGTGGTTGACCCCGATTCGGCAGGCTCGGGCGCGCCGAGGTGAAGTCCGGCAACCTTCCCGTCAGGATCCACGCTCACGATCAGCGGCACTGTCGCGTCCGTGAACAGGCCCTGGACGGTCACGTTGGTATGGGCCCCCTGCTCGGATGACGCCGAGCCGCCCAGCTCCGAGAACGTCCCGAACTGCCCGACGAGCTGGTCCCACAGCTGGGCAAGGGTCGCTGCGGGCGCGGCGGCCCGCATCGTGTCGTCCTCCATCGCCTCGGCCGCGGTCGTGTCACCTCGGGCGAGGGCCTCGAGGAACGCGGCGGCGACGGCAGGCGGATCACCGCCGTCCGTGCCGCTCGATGGCGACGGCGCCGACGACGTGTCCGGTGACGGCGACTCCTCGCCTGAGGCGCACGCGCCAAGCCCCAGCACGAACAGGACGATCAGCAGCAGGCGACCCACCATCAGTCTCCCTCCTCTCCCAGGAGCTCTTCGCGCGCCTTGAGCATCTCAGCGCGGTCCGCGGCGCTGACCGTCGGGAATCGGGGGTCGATGCGCGCGAGCTCGTTCAGGATGACGCCACCTGCGGCGACGCGCATGAACCACTTGTGGTCGGCAGGGATCACCCACCACGGAGCGTGATCGGTGCTGGTGTTGCTGAGCACGTCGCTGAACGCGGCCTGGTAGTCGTCCCAGCGTGCGCGCTCCCGGACGTCGGCGCTCGAGAACTTCCAGTTGCGCTCAAGATCGTCGATCCGGCGCAGGAACCGTCGCCGCTGCTCGTCGCGTGACACGTTGAGGAACAGCTTGACGATCCGAATCCCATTGTCGACCAGGTACCGCTCCCATTCGTTGATCTCACGAAAACGCCGCTTCCAGATGTCCCCTTCGCGGGCGCCCGGCGGCAGCTTCTGGCCGTCGAGGAGGCCCGGGTGGACTCGGACGACCAGGACCTCCTCGTAGTAGCTGCGGTTGAAGATCCCGATCGTGCCGCGTCCCGGCAGGCGGCGCGCGTAGCGCCAGAGGTAATCGTGGTCGAGCTCCTCGCTGGACGGCTCCTTGAACGAGCTGACCCGGACACCCTGCGGGTTGACCCCGCTCATCACGTGCTTGATGGTGCCATCCTTGCCGGCCGCGTCCATTGCCTGGAACACGACCAACAGCCCGTACGTGTCCTGGGCGGCGAGACGCGCCTGGAGGTCCGCCAGCAGCTCGACCCCGTGTCGGAGCGTCTTGGCGGAGTCCTTCTTGCTGACGAAGTTCCCAGTGTGCCCGGGGTCGAAGTCCCGGGGGAGCCGGACTCTCCGCCCAGGCTCGACCCGGAACGGCTCGATCAGCGCTCGCAACTCCCTGAGTCGCTTCGCCTGGTCGTTGGCCATCGATCCTCTCCTCCCGGTGTCAGCCGCAGGCGTCCGGTGCCGACAGCCGCACCCGCCTGTCCACGCGGCGACCATGTCCACGCTCGCGATCCTCCGATCGCCCACCGGTGGCCAGGTGCAGCGCCCTGGCGTGAGCTCCTCGAAACAGTGTCGGCCCGCCTGCCAGCGAGCCGCAAGCAAGGCATCGAACGAGCAGACCCGGAGGCGGTTCCGTCGCCTCCGGGTCCTGGCCCGTCATTCGTGGCTGCGAACGGCGGGATACGGGCAGACTAGCACCCGCCCCAGGTCCGATTGCACGCGTCCACTGCCGGCGGGAGCCGCGTGGGCGCGCCTGCTATCGTGCGAGCATGGAACGGGAGGTCGAACGAGCGGCGACCCGATCCCCGATCACGGCCCGCTGGCTGGGGCAGATCGCGTATCGCGAGGCCTGGGATCTCCAGAAGCGCCTCGCTGCGGCCCGGGCCGCCGGTGTCATCGGGGACCAGCTGCTGCTGCTCGAGCATCCGACGGTGCTGACGCTTGGGCGTCACGCGAACCCGGACCACGTTCTCGCGCCTCAACCGATGTTGGCCGCACGCGGTATCGAGCTGATCCGCGTGGAGCGCGGCGGCGAGGTCACCTACCACGGTCCGGGCCAGCTGGTGGCCTATCCGATCATCAGGCTCGAGGACCGGTCGCTGCTCCTCCGGCCCTATGTCCGTGCCCTCGAGGCCGCGCTCACCGCAACGTGCGCGAGCCTGGGCGTCGCGGCGGGGAGGCGCGATGGACACCCGGGGTGCTGGGTGGACCCGGGCGGCCCGCTGCCGCGCAAGATCGGGGCGCTTGGGGTCAGGGTCGAGCGCGGTGTTGCATACCACGGGATCGCGCTCAACGTCTCCGTCGACCTGCGTGATTTCGATCTGATCGACCCATGCGGCGTGCCCGGTCTCCGATCGACATCGATCGAGACGGAGCTGGGACGACCCGATGCCGCGCCCACGACCGAGAGCGTGGCTCGGGCCGCCGAGCTGTTCGCGCAAGCGCTCGTTCTCGAGCTCGACGCGCCGCTTGACGGACTGCTGCCACAGGTGGCGGATACCGGGCGCGAACGTGCGGCGCTGGACCGGCTGATCGCCGCCTCGGCAGCCTGAGGGCAATGACATGAGCCAGGGACTGTTCGAGCTTCGCAAGGATGCCATCACCGGGTGGTGGGTCGCCACGGTCGTGGATCGCTCGTTCGCACGCGAGCGGTTCGCGCTCAAGGCCGCTCCGGTTGACGATCGGGGTGACTGCTTCAACTGCCGGATCCCGGAGGGCGATGGCATTCGCCTCAGAGTCCTGAAGGACTTCGCGTTCACGGTTGCCGGGACCGAGGAGGAAGCACGCGCACGCGCGGGCACTGTCGCCCAGGTCACCCTCACCGATGCCCGCGCTGCCGGATCGTGGCGCACCGTCGTCGCTCCACCCGGCGAGCATCGACCGCTCCACGCGGTGGGCAACGAGGTCATCGAGGGCCTGCTGCGCCGATGTCGTGACGAGATCGGGGTCGCCCGCCAGTCGGACAGGACGCAACACCTCCAGATCGTCCAGAACTGGGGCGCCCAGGCGGGAGCCCGGACAAACCACCTGTGCTTCGACCTCTACGACCTGCCGCAGATCCCTCATCGCGTCGCCGAGGAGCTGGGTGGGGCCGCCCAATTCCTGATCCGCGAGGGCGAGTGCCCGTATTGCCGCCTCGTCCGGGACGAGGTCCGACGTCCCGAGCACCTGCTGTACGCGGACGACCACGCGGTCGCGTTCGCTCCCTATGCCTCGCGCTCGCCGTTCGAGGTGTGGGTTGTCCCACGCCGCCACGACGCCGACTTCGCGCGGGCAGCCGATGCTGACATTGCCGCCGCTGCCGAGGCGTTGCGGCGGGTGTTGGGTCGGCTGGCTGCGAGCCTCGACGCGCCGCCGTACAACCTCATCCTGCACAGCGCGCCGCTCCGTGAGCAGGTCGACTCGACCTACCACTGGCACTGGGAGATCCATCCGCGGCTTCGCGAGATCGCCGGTCTCGAGCTGGGCACCGGCCTCCCCGTGAATCCCGTCGCGCCAGAGGATGCCGTGGAAGAGCTGCGGACCGGCGCTGCGGTCGGCATCGCCGAGGGCGGGTGAGGCGATGAGCTGGCCGGGGGGATCGAGCCGTCACATGCGACATGCCCCTCTCGTCACAGGTGGTCGGGGCGCTTTGATCCCGTTCGGCAGGCCCGGCCGAGCCCCTCCTATGGAGCATTCGTGGTCGTCAGTTCCTTCCAGCTCGAACCGATTCCGCCGCTGCCAGCGGGGCTCCGCGTGAGCGCCACCTGGGATCGCGACGACGCATACCGGTTCGTCGAAGATCTGTTCGCCAAGCACCACCACGAGATCTTCGCGTACCTCTCGCGGATGCTCCGCGATGAGGAGCTCGCGGCCGACCTCACGCAGGACGCGTTCGTCAAGGCATACCGCGCGTATGACTCGCTGCAGAAACCCGAGAACGCCCGCGCGTGGCTGTACCAGATCGCCCATCGCGTGGCGCTCGACGAGCTCCGGCGCCGACGGATCGTCCGGTTCGTCCCGCTGGCGGGCGAGGCGCGAACGACCGCTCCGTCGGCCGAGCGCCTGGCCATGGACGCCCGGCTGTCCGGCGAGCTGGAGCGCGCGCTGGCGCGGATCCCGGAGCGCCAGCGGTCGGCGCTGCTCCTGTCCGAGCTGCATGATCTGACCGGGCTCGAGCTCGCGTCCGCGTTGGGCGTCTCGCACGTGGCGGCGCGGGCGCTGCTCACACGCGCGCGCGAAAGCCTGCGCCGGGAGCTTGCCGCCCAGCAGGAGGCGCTCGCGAGCGCCGAGTCCACAGCGGACGTGAGGGACCGCTCATGAGCGGGTGGCTCCGGCGTCCGGACGGCGTCCAGGACGCGCGTTCGCACGACCGCGCACGCGGTCTGGCGGCCGAGCGCATGGACGGGACGCTCGCGCCCACGGATGAGGCGTGGCTGACGCGGCACCTCGAGCACTGCGAAGGCTGCCGGACGGTCGCCAATGACTATGAGTCTCAGCACGTGGCGCTTCGCGCCCTGCGTGGGGCATCGCCCGAGCCACCACGCGACCTGTGGCCCCGCACCGCCGCGGCGATCGACGCCGGTGGCGCGCCCCGCGGCCGTCCGTATGGCTTGGGATCGTTGCCGCTTGCGCCGGCGGCGGGATTGCTCGTCGTCGCTCTCGTGGTGGTCGGGGTCCTCAATGGAAGCTCCCCACTGCTGCCAGGCTCGGCAAAGGTCGCCGAAGCGACTCCGATTGCGATCCCCGGCGGCGTCCTCCAGGTCATCAGCCGCGACAAGGACGGGTCGGTCGAGATCCTTTCCCGGCAGCTTGACCAGGTCTGTCCGATGGGCACGACCAGCTGTGGTTTGTCGGACTCCATGGACGTGACCCAGTCCGCCCAGCTCGAAGGCAACGCCCGGCTGGCCGCCATCATCTCGCCCACACAGGACAACCTTGTGGTGTTTGAGCGGGGGCCCGGTCCGCAGCGCCTGTACGTGCTGCCTGTGCCGCACGGAGGTGTCGCAAGGTCGTCCCCGGAGGCCACTCCGGCGAGCGTCTCGCCTCATGGTTCCGGGTCCCCGGCCGCCGAACGAACGCCGGTCGCGTCGGGCACCGTGAAACCCACGTCCCCGGCATCCGACGGCCCCGCCCCGACCACGGAGCCCTCGGTGCCGCCCACGGACACGCCGACGCCGTCCACGACCGAGCCGCCGCCCACCCAGCCGACACCAACCAACCAACCGTCGGACACGCCCACGGGTCCGCCGGGTTCGCTGCCTGCGCCGACACCCGCTGGCTCCGAGGCTCCCACCCCGGCGCCCAGCGTTGCGGTCTCCCCCGGGCCTGGCGGGGCGCTCGAGATCGCGAGCGACGTGACGGTGGTGGGGTCGGCCGCCGGCTACTCGGCTGACGGGGGGGCGTTCGCGTTCTCGGCCCGGCCGGCCGACGGCTCGGCCGGCCCTGACGTCTTCGTCTGGCAGGAGGGTGATGCCCGTGCCATCGCGGTGACCACGGACCACATGTCGGTGTTCAACGGCTGGCTGGGCAATCGACTGTTGATCAGCCGCATCGTGGATGGCAATCCCGCCACCGTGATCCTGGACCTCGAGACCGGTGGCGAGGAGGAGGTTGGCGACGCGTCGATGTGGCGCCCGGCGATCTCCCCGGATGGCCAGGTGGCGGCCTGGTGGGATGGCACGCTGAAGCCCGTGGATGACGGCCAGACGTGGGCCCCCGACAAGGGCAAGCTGGTCCTCGCGCCGTGGCCCAAGGCGGGCGCCGAGAACCAGGTTCTCGCGGACGGTCCAATCAACGATTGGGAGGTCCTGTGGGACCGGGACGGTTCGGTGGTCGCGGTCTGGGTCTCCGATCAGGGCCCGGATGAGGTCGGGCGCCTGAGCCTGTACCCAGTCGATCGCGAGACCGGTCTGGCCGATCTGAAGCACCCGGTGCTGGAGGACGCGCCAGCCTTTGACAGCATCTCGCTGCGGCCCGGACATCTCGCGTGGTCAGCGCCGGATGTCGGGGGCGACACACGGGTGGACGTGCTCGCCTGGGAGGGCAGCACGTTAGGGCGTCTCCAGCTGTCGACCATCGGCGGCGCCAGCGTCGTCCGCTGAGCCATCTGAGCCCCGCAGGGCGCCGCTGAGCTTGCTGGTCAGCAGGACCGACCCGCTGCTGGTACGAACGCCGACGCCCGCACGAACGCTGCCCGCAACCGGTCCGTCACCGACGCGGACCAGCAGCATGGGCTACCCTTGGCTCAGTAATGCGACGCAGATCGGTCGTCGCGATGGCGGCGCTCATCGCCGCGGTCGCACTGGCCGGGTTGCCGGATCCCGCGGGCTCGAGGTCTTCCTCGACGTCCCCAGCGCTGGATCCGGTGGCCTTTTCCACGGTCACCATCCCTGCGAACGCCCCGACTGACTCGGTCCCGGGCGCATCGGATGCTGCCCTGCGGCGTGGCTGGCGCCCCACGAGCGACGCGGGTTTTGTTGAGCTTGGCGCGGCGCCGGATGGCCCGACCAGCCGGCCGAAGGTCGACCAGCCGACCGCCCCGTCCGGCAAGGCCTGGAAGCAGCCGAAGTACACGATCTCGGGCTATGCCTCCTTCTACGACAACGGGACGACCGCCATGCGGCTGCCGCGCGGCACGGTGGTCCGGATCTGCGGCGCGGGTGGCTGCATCCAGCGCACCGTCACCGACTATGGCCCTGTCAAGAAGATCCGGGTTGTGGACATGTACCGGCCAGACTTCTTCCAGATCTGCGGCTGCGGGTCATGGTCGGGGACGACAAAGGTGACCGTCTCCGTCTACTAGCCCCTACGGCGCGCTAGACTGAGCTCGATTTCCGCGCCGGTCCCGTGAGACCGGGTGGCCCCGTGAGGCCGGGAAGGAGGAGCAGCCCGTGCGTCGCCGCAGGACCCGCCGATGACTGGTCGCCGGATCATGACGGCGGAGGACATCCGGCGCGCGATCACCCGCATCTCGCACGAGATCGTGGAGAAGCAGGCCGGCACCGAGGGCCTCGTCCTGGTCGGGATCCAGCGCCGCGGCGTGCCGCTGGCGAGTCGAGTTGCCGCGGCCATCCTCGAGCACGATGGTGCCGAGATCCCGGTGGGCGCGCTGGACATCACGTTCTATCGCGACGACCTGTCGCTCGTTGCACAGCAACCGATCGTCAAGGGCACGCAGATCCCGTTCGATCTCAACGGCCGGACCGTCGTGCTGGTCGACGACGTGCTGTACACAGGACGCACGATCCGCGCTGCGATGGACGCGTTGATCGACTTCGGCCGCCCGCAGACAATCCGGCTCGCGGTGCTCGTCGATCGTGGCCACCGTGAGCTTCCCATCCGAGCCGACCACGTGGGCAAGAACGTGCCGACATCGCGCGAGGAGGTCGTCCACGTGTTCGTGGACGAGATCGACGGCGAGGACGCGGTGGAGATCGAGCGCGTGGCGGCAGCCGCGGCGGCGGACACCCGGGCATGACCGCCGAGACGGAGCGTCCGCGTCGCGGTCTCGCCCGTCTCGGCCGCCTGGAGCCATCGCCACCTGCTCGACGTGGACGGGCTGTCCCGGGACGACCTCGAGCTCGTCATGCGTACCACCGATGAGATGCGCGACGTGCTGGCGCGCCCGATCCCCAAGGTTCCCGCGCTCCGCGGCGTGAGCGTGACGATCCTGTTCTACGAGGCCTCCACGCGAACCCGCGTGAGCTTCGAGGTCGCCGCCAAGAACCTCTCGGCCGACGTCGTCAACGTGGCCGCCGCATCGTCGTCGGTGTCCAAGGGCGAATCGCTGATCGACACCGTCCGGACGATCGAGGCGCTGGGTGCCGACATGCTCGTGATGCGGCATTCGGCATCGGGCGCGCCGTACCTTGCCGCCGAGGTGTTCGGTGGTCCGGTGGTCAACGGTGGTGATGGCTGGCATGCGCACCCCACGCAGGCGCTGCTCGACCTCTACACGTTGCGCTCGAGGCTGCCCGGCGGGTCGCTCGAAGGCCGCAAGGTCGTGATCCTGGGCGACGCTCTTCATTCGCGCGTGGCGCGCTCGAACATCTGGACGTTGACCGCGATGGGCGCCGATCTCTGGCTGTGCGGCCCGGCGACGCTGCTGCGAGGGTTCGAGGGCTGGGCGTCGCGTGGAGCGGCCGGGCGGCGGTTCACTGTGACCACGGATCTTCGGGCCGCCCTGCACGACGCTGACGTGGTGATGGCGCTTCGCATTCAGAAGGAGCGGATGGCCTCGGGCCTGCTGCCGTCTCTGCGCGAGTACGCCGCGCGCTACGGGCTGACGCGGGCAGGGCTCGACCTGGCCAGCCCTGGCGTGATCGTGATGCACCCCGGACCGATGAACGAGGGCGTCGAGATCGCCGCCGACGTCGCGACCGATCCTCGCTCGGTGATCACCACCCAGGTCGCCAACGGGGTCGCCGTGCGGATGGCATTGCTGTACCTGCTCGCGGGCACCCATGCTGCCGATGGTGGCCGCGCATGAGCGCCGCGCCCCTTACGACGGCGACCCCGGGCGAGACTGCCGATGGCATCACGGTCCGGGGCTGGGCGGTCGATCCGCAGGCGGGGCGCGAGGGAGCTGCCGAGATCGCGGTCCGCGACGGAAAGCTGGATCGGCTGACCTGGCTGGAGGGCGCAGAGGCCGAGGGCATCGGACCCCACGGCGTGCTGCTGCTGCCCGGCATGGTCGACATTCACGCCCACTTCCGCGAACCCGGCAACGAGGACGCGGAGACGGTCGCGACGGGCCAGCTGGCTGCGGCGCACGGCGGGTTCACGACCGTGTGCCTGATGCCCAACACGACCCCCGCGATCGACGACCCATCGGTCGTGTCCCGGGTCGAGCGCGCCGCGATGGCCTCTGGGTCGCCGGTGCGGGTCCTCGTGCACGGCGCGGTGACCCGCGACCGTGCAGGCGAGACGCTGTCTGCAATGGGTGAGCTGGCAGATGTCGGCGTGGTCGGATTCTCGGACGACGGCGCTCCGGTCGCCTCGCCCACGCTGATGCGCAGCGCACTGGCCTACGCCGGGGCCCTGGAGCTGCCGATCCTCGATCACCCCGAGGAGCCGGCCCTCACGACCGGCGCGGAAGCGTCCGAGGGGTACGTTGCCACGGTGCTCGGGCTCAAGGGCTGGCCCGTGGCCGCGGAGGCGTCGTCGATCGCCCGCTCGATCGCGATCCTGGCCGACGTGGTCGGGGATGTGCCCGGCGCGAGGCTCCATCTGACGCACGTGTCCACGGCCGCGTCCCTTGTCCACATCCGCTCTGCCAAGGCAGCCGGGTTGCCGGTCACGTGCGACGTGACGCCGCACCACCTGAGCCTCAGCGACGAGTGGCTGGCGGGTGCCCGGCGCTGGTCATGGACCGCGCTCGACGAGCGTGGTCGGGCGCTCGATCCGTGGCAGGACGGCTCGCGCGTCGTCGCGCCGTACGCGACGTCGCTGCGCGTCAACCCGCCGCTGCGGAGCCCCGAGGATGCCGTCGCCTGCGTCGAGGCCCTCGCCGACGGCACCGCCGACGCGATCGCGACCGATCATGCCCCACACACCGAGGTGGACAAGCACGTCGAGTTCGGGTGGGCGGCAAACGGGATCAGCGGGATCGAGACCGCGATCGGCGTCGTCCTCGCCGCGGTCGGTGACGGGCGCCTCACCCTGTCCCGCGCCGTGGAGCTGCTGACGACCGGCCCGGCGCGGATCCTCGGGGAGCGAGCCTCGGTCCGCCCAGGGTTGCGCGCGGGCGAGCCGGCCGATCTCGTGGTGATCGACCGCGCGGCCACGTGGGCCGTCACCGCCGCCACGCTGCGCTCAAAGGGGAAGAACTCACCGTTCCTGGGCCGGGAGCTGCCGGGCGTCGTGCGCCTGACCTTGGCCGCGGGTCGCGTCGCCTACACGGAGGGTGAGCCCTAGGAGGCTGGCGGCTCGTCCGGTGGAATGACCCGGTGGCGCGGTGGGCGAGGTCGCTGCGCCCATAGCGCGACGAAGCCGACGACGCCGAGGCCCGCGCTGACGACGAACAGCGCCGCGACGTAGGGCAGGAGCGGTTCGGCACCGATGTCGTAGTCGGACGTGGTGCCCGCCTGGCTCGTGGGCGTGCCGGGATCGTCCGCGAGGACCGGTGCCGCGCCCGCGATCCCGAGGGCGGCGATCGCCAGCCACGCGGCGAACAGCGGTCCGAGCAACCGAGTCATGTGCGGGTTGTACCGCTGGCTGGTGCGCGGCGACACCCCTCGATGGTCCCGGAGCGAGGGTCAGGGACGCCTGGCCAGTCGGCGCAGCGTCTCGAGCAGCCGGTCGATGTCGGACTCGGTCGTCAGGTAGTTGACGACACCGGCGCGCAGGTAGGTTCGCCCGCGCAGGGTCGTCGTCGACAGCCACCCATCGCCCGACGCCTCGAGATCGGCGGCGAGGCGGTCCTGGTGGGCATCGAGCGCCTCGCCCGGGAGCTCGGCAGCGGCGGCCGCACCGCCGGGCAGGTGGCGGAAGCACACCACGGACAGCTCTGGATCGGTCGGGTATGCCTCGAGATCGACCGCCTCAGCGCATCGCGCGGCCAGGTAAGCGGCGATGTCGAGGTTGCGCGCCACCAGCCGTCCCAGCCCGCTCGTCCCCAGGTGCTTCCAGCTCATCCACAGCTTGAGGCCCCGGAATCGGCGCGTGCCCTCGAACCCCAGCTTGTAGTAGTTGAGGGGCTCGTCGTCCGAGCCCGGCGTGCCGCGCGATGTCGTCGTCTCGCCACCTCGGTAGTACTCGGGCGAGCGATCGAACGTGGCGCGCAGATGACGCCCATCGCGGACCAGGATCGCGCCCAGGTCGTACGCCTGGAAGAACCACTTGTGCGGGTCGATGGTGATCGAGTCGGCCAGATGCAGCCCGGGCACCCTGCCCGCATCGCGGGCAGACAGCCTCGCGGCCCCACCGTAGGCCGCATCGACGTGGAGCCACAGCCCCTCGTTGTTGGCGACCGCCGCGAGCTCCTCGATCCGGTCGATCGCACCCGTGTTGGTCGATCCAGCCACGGCCGCGATCGCGACGGGACGGAGCCCCGCCGCCCGATCGGCCTCGATCGCCTGGCGCACGGGCTCGGCGTGAAGCCGGAACCGGTCGTCGGTGGGCAGTGCGACCAGCGTGCGCGGCGGGAAGCCCAGCTCGTCGAGCGCGCGTGCGATCGAGTAGTGCGCCTGGTCGCCGACGTAGACGCGGACGTCCTCGAGCGCCGACCCGCGGGGTGGTGCGTCGCTCCCTGCCACTCGCCGGAGATGTATGTCGCGGACCAGCGCCATGGCGATGAAGTTGGCCATCACGCCGCCCGACGTGAGCAGCCCGAAGCTGTCGGCGTCATAGCCGGCAAGGTCGCACAGCCAGCGCCCGACCTCCTCCTCGACGAGTGCCCCAACCGGCCCGGCCTGCCAAACATCGACGCCCTGGTTGAGCCACTGGGCGAGCACCTCACCGGCGATGGATGCGAGGAGCGGAGGCGGCGTGAAGTAGCTCAGCGCGCGTGGATGGAAGCTGTTGAGCGTGTAGGGAGCGATCCGCTGCCGGAACTCGTCGAGCACGGCCTCGAGGGTGGCCGGGTCAGCCGGCGCGGGGGCGGGACGGCCACGATCCCCGAAGTACCGGCGGCGCAGCTCGGCGTACCCGGTCGGCTCGCCCATTGCGGTCCGCATCGCGTGGCCGTACAGCCAGTCCATCGACGCGCCCCAGGTCGCCTCTCCGGCACGCTCCAGGGCTGGCCGCGAGGTCGCGGCATCGCGCACGCCGATGAGCTCCGGCTCCGGGTGCCAGCGGAACGGTGCGAGCGGATCGTCCATCGCCGGACATGGTAGGCCGGGCCGTCCGGCCGGTGGTGTCGGTGGTGTTGCTGCTGCCGGCGGTGACGGTGGCGTCGGCGCGGCAGCCGCTCCCCGCGGCGGACGGTACAGTGAGTGCGTGACCTCCCCTGAACCTCCCCCCTCGGTTCGCCCTGTCGAGTACAAGGGCGAGCCCCTCGACGCTGCTCGGGGTCCGGGCCTTGGCTGCTTCCGCTTCCAGCTGCTGTTGCTGGCTGTGCTGGTCGTGCTCACGCCGCTGTCCGTGGCCTGGGTCTGGCCGACGCCTGTCAGTGTGGCCCTGCTGGTGCTGACGATCCTGCTGCTGCTGTTCGCCGGCCAGACCGTGATCTTTCTGCTCCGCCTGGTCGCGGCCGACCGCCGGGAGGGGCGCCGTCGGCCGCTGGACAGCACGACCAGAACGGTGGGCGAGCTCGAGGATCAGGCAGGCGAGACCCCCTCGGTCGCGGGCGAATCGGACCACGCGCAGGATGGCGGGATCGACGGTCAGGGCATGCGAGAATAGGCGCGCCCAACATCCAGGCGCATCAGGAGGCAGTCGGCCAAGTGCCAGTGCTCGCGACCTTCTTCTCCGTCCGTCGTGGCCGGGATCCGTTCTTCAAGTTCTTCATGAAGACGATCTTTCCGCGCCAGGTGAAGGAGTACGAGGAGAAGTTCGGCATCCGCTTCGTGGGCTGGTACAACGTCGCACACGGCTGGGACTTCGACAACGTGATCCTGCTCGACCTGCCCGACTACGCAACCCTGGACCGCCTCGAGGCGGACGAGGCGACGCGAGCCCTGGGCCACCGAGCCGGTGAGTGGATCTTCGAGCGACATCACTCGATGTTCCTCCGGGAGCGCCTCGGAGCGGACCTCGAGTACCACGGGTGAAGGAGGCGATCGCGTGGACGTGAGCCGCAACGACATGCTGGGCGAGCTGGCCAACGACGCCACCCTCGAGCGAAACGACTTCGTCGTGCAGGCGACAGAGCAGCTGCACAAGTTCCTCGACCGCAATCGGGGGCGCATCGCGGCCCTGGGTGGCCTGACCCTGATCGACGAGGATCCCGACTACCTTTCGATCGCGCCCGACGGGACGTTCCGGGTGCGGAGCCGGTACGAGGATCCCGATACGGGCCAATGGGTCTCGGACACCGAGGTGGTGGACTCGCCCTCCGAGCTGGTCGACCTCTACAACCCGGCCGAGGTGTACCAGGCGTTCATCGAGGCGACCCGTGAGGCCGCCGGGCTCGATGCCGAGCCGACGGCGACCGACGACCTGATGATGACGGCCGGCATCGCCCCCGAGGACACGTTCGCCCTGGAGGATGTGGACGAGGGCTATGCCCAGGCGGCCGACTCGTGGGCCGCGGCACAACCGGTGGTGGCCGAGGCGCAGGACGAGGAGTCCGCCGCGATCGCGCTCTACAACCTCGCGCTCGACTACCAGGAGCGGAGCCAGCACAACGAGGCGCGCCTGCTCGACCAGTTCGAGGAGTCGGTGTCGAGGCTGGCGGAGCTGCTGGGCGACATGATCATCGTGGACGACGACGACGAGCGGCTCGTGCTCGGCGCCACCGGTCACCTCCGCGCGGAGGTGCTGCCCGAGGAGTCGAACGGCGAGTGGCGGGAGCTCTCCGCCTCCGAGGGCCTGGTCGAGTACTACGACCCGACGGACATCTTCGGCGACCTGGCCGACGCGTTGGCAGAGGCGTTCCCGGGCGTCATCCCCGGAAGCGAGCTGCCCGACGGCACAGACGAAGCGGGTGACGAGGCGGGTGACGAGGCGGGTGACGAGGCGGGTGACGAGGCGGACGCCTCGGGTAACCAGGACGATGCCTCGGGTGACGACGACTCCGGTGACGGCCCGGACGACGATCGCCCGGCGTAGCACGGGCGCGCCGGTCCCGGATCAGCCCGCATCGGGGCCGCGCGGACCGTCGGTCCACACGGACGGCCCGGAGCTGCTCGAGCTCCGGGAGATCCTGCCCGGCCAGTGGCAGTCAACGTGGCACGCACCCGCGATCGCGAGTGGGGCCCGCGCGGGCCACTATGTCCACCTGCGCACGGTCGTGGCCGGTGGGCTGCCGGTACGACGGCCGTTTCCGATCGTGGCCACGGATGCCGTGAGCGGCAGCGTGACCGTCCTTGGTGCGCTGATGGGTGCCGCCGACGTGCAGGGGGCGCTGCGGGTCGGTGACAGCGCAGATCTGTTGGGCCCGTTCGGGCGTCCGTTCGAGCTTGACCCTCGGTCCCGACACCTGTTGCTCGTCGCCGAGGGCGAGGCGATCTCGGGGCTGCGGTTGCTTGCCGAGGAGGCCGTCCGTGGAGGTCGCTCCGTCGTGGTGCTGTTGGGTGCGGCGAGCGCGGCACGCGTGCACCCCTCGAGCCTGTTACCCGACGAGGTCGAGTACGTGGTCGCGACTGCCGACGGGAGCGTGGGGCACCGTGGGCCCGTGGCGGACCTCGTCACCGGTTTCGAGGCGTGGGCTGACCAGGCCTTCGCCGCCGGGTCGCCGTCGATGCTGTCCGCGGTCGCCAGACTGGCGGACGGGCGCCGGGCGAGGCTCGGCGTCGCGACCCTGGGCCGCAAACGCGGCCGAGGACGTCCGCCCGCCCCTGGCTCGCCCGAGGCTCGCCGTCGGGCCTGGCTCCAGGTGATCCTGCCGCACTCACTTGGCTGCGCGGCCGGGACCTGCCTCGGCTGCACCGTGATGGGCAGCGCGGGAAGCCCGCTGCGCGTGTGCCGGGAAGGCCCGGTGTTCGCGGCCGCCGAGGTTGCGATGGGCGCCGGCGATGGGGGCACGGGGGAGCGAGGATGAAGCCCAAGCGGCGGGTCGTGCCCGGATCCGGCACGCGCGGCAGGCGGACGCCAACGGTGCGCCGGATCAAGCCCGCGATCCTGCCCGTGCCCAGGGGACCGGGGTCGTTGCCGGTGGCCGGGACAACTGCGCGGCCGGCGGGACGCCCGTCGGGGTCCTCCCGCTCCGGGCAGCCGGGGGACTCGATGCCCGGCGGCGCTCAGGTGGCCCTCGAGGTCGACCTCGGTCGCGGGCTCGTGCTACGGAATCCACTGCTTGCCGCCGCTGGATCGTTCGGGTACGGCGTCGAGGTCGCCGATCAGGTCGACCTTGCAAGGCTCGGCGCGATCGTCACGCGCGGGACCACCGTCAGGCCCGGCAACGGGCACCCGGCCCCGCGTCTCGTCGAGGTGCCGGCCGGGATGCTCAGCGCGACAGGCCTCCAGAACCCAGGGATCGAGGTGGTGCTCGACCGGTACGCACCGGCATGGATGGGTTGGCCGGTGCCGGTGATCCTCAACCTCGGCGGGGCCTCGGTCGGCGAGTTCGCCGAGCTGGTGCGCCGGATCGAGGGCGTGCCCGGCGTTGCCGCCCTCGAGCTCAACCTCTCGTGCCCCAACGGTGCGCGCGCCGGGACAGCGTTCGGACTCGATGCCGGGAGCGCGGGCGCGCTCGTGACGGCGGTCCGCCGGGGTACCGAGCTGCCGCTGATCGCCAAGCTCACCCCGGCCGCAGCCGACGTCCGCTCGATCGCACGGGCTGTCGAGGATGCGGGGGCGGACGCGATTGCCGCCGTGAACACGATGCCGGGTTTGGCGCTCGCCCCTGGCCGTGAGCGACTCGCGCTGGGTGCGGGCTATGGCGGCCTGTGCGGGCCGGCGCTGCGCCCGATCGCGCTGCGAGTGGTGTACGAGGTTGCGGGAGCGGTCGAGATCCCGGTCATCGGTATCGGCGGGGTCGCGACGATCGACGACGTCCTCGACATGATGGCGGTTGGAGCCGACGCCGTCGGGGTCGGGGTCGCCGCGCTGGCGGAACCGATGCTGCCCGTTCGCCTGGCCGATGCGCTGGCCGACGCCTGCCGCGCGCGCGGCGTCGCGTCCGTCGCGGCGCTGGTGGGCTCGGCCCTGCCGTCCCGGTCCGCCCCACCATCCACGCACGGTGCCGAGTACGCGCCATGATCGAGCGTCTGCTGGCCGCATGGCGGGTGCTCGTCAATTGCTCCACCGCCCGGGTGCCCTGAGGGCCGACGAGACTCTTCCCGCGAGCCCGCGCGACCCCGCCGGCGCCCGGTGAGCAGCAGTCCTAGAATCCGCAGGCATGACCACCCTCAAGCGAACCAGGGACATCGCTGCGCGCCGCGCGATCGGGGAGCGGACAGAGGCGCTGTTCCGCGCGAGCGGCGCCCTGCGCAGCGGCCACTTCGTGCTCAAGAGCGGCCGGCACTCAGATGCCTACCTGGAGAAGTTCCAGGTGCTTCAGGACCCGCTGGCCACCAGCGAGCTGTGCGGCTTCTGGGCGGCGGAATGGCGGGGTGCAGGGGGCACGGCAGGCGTGGATCTCGTCGCGGGCCCGACAACGGGCGGCGTGATCCTGGCGTTCGAGACGGGCCGGCAGCTGGGCACCCGGGCCATCTTTGCCGAGGAGGTGGCCACCGGCGACGGCCGGCCCCGGCGCGAGTTCCGGCGCGGGTTCGCGATCAACCCCGGCGAGCGCGTGCTGCTGGTCGACGACATCCTGACCACGGGCGGCTCGCTGCTGGCGATGATCCCGGCGGTCGAGGCGGCCGGCGGCGAGATCGTCGAGTGCGCGGTCCTGGTCGATCGGTCCGGTGGCATGGGTACCCTGACCTCGCCCACGACGGGGCGTCGCTATCCGCTCCGCGCGCTGTGGCAGCTGGAGCTCGCCACCTACGAGCCGGGTTCCGAGACGTGTCCCCGATGCGCGGCGGGGGAGCCGGCGGTCAAGCCCGGCAGCAGCGGAACCGGCATCGGTCCCGCATGAACGCGTTCCGTTCGCTGGTCGCGGCGGCCGCGGTCTGGCTCGCGGTGGTGGTCCTGGTGGCGGGCTGCGCGACCAGCCCGGCGCCAACCGAGGGGACGCTCGAGAGGGCGTCGATCGCCGACCCGGCGAGCGCGACGCCCCTCGCCAGCTCGGCCGCTGACACCGTGCCGACCTCGCCGGTCGACGGGGTCCTGATCCACATCGACGCCACTGGGCTGTCGGACGTGTCCGCCTTCACGCTGCGCCTCGCCACGGGCCGTCAGATCACGTTCCGTGTGGGCACGCTCGAGAACGGTGACCAGTTCCCGCCCGGCCACCTCGCGGAGCACATGGCGACCTCGTCACCGATCCGCGTCTACTTCCGGCCAGACGGTCAGGACCTGGTCGTGTACCGGATCGAGGACGCGCCCGCCAACTGATCACCCCAGAGGTGGACACGGCTCATCGGGGCGAGCGGTCTCCTGGCTGGGCGGCCGCCAGCAAACCGGCCGTGCGGCTCAGCTGCTCGCGATCGTGTCGATCGCCGTCGTGAGCTCGTCGGCCCCGACGACGCCCTCGAACGACCCGCGCACGATGCCGGTCGAGTCCACGGTGAAGATCCACGGCTCGGACAGCAGCTTCCACTGGTTGACGGCATCCACGGGCTGGAGCTGGTTGCTGGCATCGAGCACGGGCTGGAGGCGACCCTCGGTGAACTGGAGCTTGTAGGGCTCGACGTTGATGAACGCGACGTTCGACGGAGCGCTGGCCGCGACCTCCTTGACGCGATCCAGGGTTGGGCCGCACTGCGCGCTCTGGCAGAACGCGGGAGTCGCGAACACGACCACGAATGGTCTGTGCTCCGCGAGCGCCTGATCGATCGACAGCTGGTAGAAGGCCGGGTCGGGGGTCGGATCGGTGGCGATCTGCGCCAGATCTCCGTTGACGTCCGCGGCGGTGGGCGTCTTCACCGACGGTGCCTTGTCGCCGACGGCAACCGTGATCCCGTGCTCCTGGACCTGGAAGTCGAACGGGATCTGCTCCTGCGGCGAGCCCGGTGCCTGGGTCGTGAAGATGGCCCTCCAGTCGCCGGCCTTGGCGAACTCGACGTTCGCTACGTAGTCGCCGCGCGATCCCTCGATGCCCCACACGAACGTGGCCTGGGTTGCCGCTCCCGGCTCGGTATCACCAGGCGCGACGAACGCGACAGACGCAGTTCGGTCGGGTGTCGCGGCGGGTGCATTGGTGGCGGGGTCGAGGAACGAGAACACGAACCGGTTGGGGCCCACGACCTGCTGCGAGCTGACGATCACCGGCAGGACCGCCGGGGCCGCGGACGCGCTGCCGCCGAGCACGACCGGCGTGGCGCTGGGCGCGGCCGGGGATGTGTCGACACCCGGTGTGGCGGCGCTGCCCGACGTACAGGCGGCGGTCGCAAGCGCGACCATGAGGGCGACGACGGGGACGGCGAGGTGCGACCGAAGGGCCGGCAGGCGGAACATGGCAGCAGAGTAGACCGGGTCCGCAGATCGCGCCGGAACGCCGCACGCGT
The DNA here is from genome assembly GCA_963734935.1 of uncultured Chloroflexia bacterium. Taxonomy (GTDB): domain Bacteria; phylum Chloroflexota; class Limnocylindria; order Limnocylindrales; family CSP1-4; genus CAIXZV01. The sequence continues at coordinate 52,441 of CAVTIO010000009.1, forward strand.
AGAATGTCGGGCGTCGCGCCCCGACCCATCCCACCTCGATCGAGGCTACCTGCCAGCGCCGTGACCCGATTCCAGAAGCTTGCCGCCGCGACGGTGGTGACGACCGTGCTGCTCGTGACCATCGGCGTCGTCGTCCGGGCCACCGGCTCCGGCATGGGCTGCCCGGACTGGCCGCTGTGCCACGGCCAGGTCATCCCACCGGTCGACGACTACAAGGCGTGGCTGGAGTGGATCCATCGGACCGTGGCGGCGCTGATCGGGTTCGAGATCATCGGTCTCGCGATCCTGGCGTGGCGCGATCACCGGGACAACCGCACGATCACCTGGATGTCGCTCGTGGCGGTGCTGCTGGTCGCGTTCCAGGCATGGCTGGGCCGCGAGACCGTCCGCCTCAACAACTCCGGCGAGTCCGTCACCGCGCACCTCGCTTCGGCCATGGCGTTGCTGGGGTTGCTGGTGTTCATCCTGGTTCGCAGCTACTACCCGGCACGGATCAGCGGGCGTGGTGCGAGCCAGCGGTTCACGCTCCTCGCGACGTTCACTGCGGTGGCCGTCTACGCACTGCTCCTGTTCGGGTCCAACGTCACCGCCACCTCGCAGTGGTACGTGTTCCCGGACTGGCCGTTGATGAACGGGTCGCTGTTCCCGCCCCTCACCGACGCAGACTCCGCGCACGTCCTGCATCGCTGGGTGGCCATCCTGGTCGGGTTGATCGTGTGGGCGACGGCCATCGTCGCCTGGCGCACGCAGCGGGATCGACCGCTGCTGGTCAAGCTGGCCGGCTGGTCTGCGGTCCTGTTCACGATCCAGGCGATCGTGGGCGGACTCCAGGTCCTGACGGGCCTGGCTGAGTGGACGCAGACGCTCCATCTCGCGCTGGGCGCCGTGATCTGGGCGCTGCTGGTCGGGCTGGCGACGGTCTCTTACTTCGAGGCCCGAACGCGGACTGTGCCCGGCCTGGCATCCGCGTCCGACACGGGCCAGGGAGCGACGGTCGATGCGCCGCCCGACACAGCCGCCAGCGGCACCGCGGCGTCCACGACGGGCGAGAAGGTGCGGGCGTACATCGCGCTCACCAAGCCGCGCATCATCGAGCTGCTGCTGATCACGACGATCCCGGCCATGGTGCTGGCGACGCGTGACCTGCCGGGCATGAATGCCCCCGAGTGGCTGCGCCTGGCCTTCTGGACGATGGTCGGCGGCACGCTCGCGGCCGGCTCGGCCAACGCGATCAACCAGTACCTCGATCGCGACATCGACATCCTGATGTCACGTACCCGGCGTCGGCCGCTGCCGGCCCACTCCGTGGCGCCCGAGAATGCCGTCGTGTTCGGGATCGTGCTGGGCGTGATCTCGATCGCGCTGATGGCCTACTTCGTGAACCTTGTGGCCGCATTCCTGACCCTGCTCGCGATCGGCTTCTACGTGATCGTGTACACGCTGATCCTCAAGCGGACGACGCCCCAGAACATCGTGATCGGCGGTGCCGCGGGGGCGTTGCCGCCGGTCATCGGCTGGGCAGCCGTGACCGGGCGTGTCGAGGTTCCCGCGCTGCTGCTGTTCGCGCTGGTCTTCTACTGGACGCCGCCGCACTTCTGGGCGCTGTCACTGCGCATCCGGCGCGACTATGAGGCCGCTCGCGTTCCGATGCTGCCCGTGGTCAAGGGCGTGCCCGAGACGGCGCGCCAGATCGCCCTGTATACGGCGCTGCTGGTGGCCGTCAGCCTGGTGTTCTTTGCGGTCGCCCACATGGGCCTGCTCTACCTCGTCGTCGCGGTGGTCCTGGGAGCGCTGTTCCTGTGGCGGGCCCTCGTCCTGTGGCAACAGGCGACGTCGCCGGAGGGTTCGCTGGCGCAGGCGATCCGCCTGTACAAGTTCTCGATCAGCTATCTGACGCTGTTGTTCGCCGCCGTGGCGGTGGACAGTCTGCTTGCCGGCACCCTGGGCTGATCATCGCCGCGCGAATGCAGGTGCGACTGGGGCGGGTGCGTCGGGTCGGTCGGTCCCTCGGGCTCGGGTTCGGGCTGGCGCTCGCGCTGCTGCCCCTGGTTCTGTCGGCCGGACCCATGGCGCTCGTCCGCCCTGCGGTCGCGATCGCCTCCTGCGCGGGCACGCCGTCGATCGAGGATGCGGTGCTGTTCGGCGATGTCGTGGTGGTTGGCTCGGTCGTGAAGTTGGAGAACGACGATCGATGGGCGACGGTCCAGGTCGAGGAGCGCTGGCGCGGGGCCCGAGACGTCCCCGACACGATCGAGGTCCACGGCGGGCCCGAACCGGACGCATCGACCACGACCGACCGAACCTTCCAGCTGACGCGCTACCTGTTCGTTCTTACGCGTGGCGATGGCTTCTACGCGGACGATGCGTGCACCGCGACCCGGATCTGGACGCCGGACCTCGCCACGTATCGGCCTGCGGGCGTCTCGCCGGCCCCTGGGGTCGAGGCCGGGTCGAAGGTCACGGCGATCGACCCGGGCGCGATCGCGCTGGTCGCCGCCCTGTTGCTGGCGCTGCTGATCGCGATCGTCGCCTACATCGTGATCCTGCGGGCGCGACGCCGGCCGCCTGATTGGATGCGCTGATCGCCGAGACAGGGCAGGGCCCGGGTGATGCGCGTCCGCGTGTGGGTCAGGGGCGATGGACGCCCGCGAGCTCTGCCAGGAGCGCGTCAGCCGTCGGGCTCCGACCCAGGAGGTCGCGCAGGACGGCGGCCGGCGATCGCTCGAGCCCGAACCGGTACAGGCGCTCGCTGACCCAGTCGTACCAGCCGGGATCGCCGTCGATCCAGCTCCCGCGCGCCGTGCGGATCGCCGCGCGCATGTCGGCTGAGAGGATCGCCCCGATGGCGTAGTTGGCCATGTAGCCAGGCTCCTGGATCAGCTGCCCGCGCATGGCCCACCATGACCAGTCGGGGTGCGGCGCAACCCCGAGCCACCTGGCGGTGATCTCGGTCCACGTGTCATTGGCGCGCCGATCCGGATCCGCGTGCTGACGGATCTCGAACAGCGCCCAGGCGGCGTCGAGCGCTGTCTGCGCGTACCGCGCGCGGAGCACATCGCGTTCGGTTGCGGCGCCCGGCGCGCTCTCCGCGTCCCCCGTGCTCGGCGGGTTCAGCGAAACGGCGCCGTCCCGGAGCCACCGATGCTGCCATGCATCATCCGCGACGTCGTGCGCGACCAGATCGGCCAGGGCCTCTGTCAGCGCATCCGAGGCGGGCCACTCGGTGAATGCAGGTCGCGTGCGGATCGCCGCCAGGTGGATCGCGTGTCCGGTCTCGTGGATCAGCTCCGCCAGCTCGTCGAGGCCGCCGTCCACGTACGTGGCGAGGACGGTCGGTCGGCCGCGCCACCAGCTTCCACCGGGCAGAGCGCGGGGCCGTCCGCCGAACGTCGTGAATGCCACCGGGATCGCAGGTCGTGTCGGCCGGGGCGTGACGTCGAGCACGATGCCCAACCCGTCGAGATCGGCGCCCAGGGCCGCGTACACGGCGCGATTGACAGCCAGGATCTCGTCGCGCGGCAGTGAGCCCTCCGGCCTCCGCTGGGCCACGCCGGCGCGCCACCACCAGTCCCACGGTTCGACCGGCGGCTGCCCGGAGGCCCGATCCGGGTCGACGACCGCGGCTCGCCAGGCGTCCAGGATTGCGACGACCCAGGTCTCGATCTCTCGTTCGGTTACGCCCAACGCGTCCGCGTTGGCGGCGATCGGGGAACGGCCCGCCCGCCACGCCCGGGCGGACTCCCGGAGCAGCGCGGCGTATGGGGACGGGCGTCCGCCATCGTCCGCCTTCATGCCATCGACGGTTCGCCAGAGCGGACCGAGGGCGAGAAACAGGTCGCGTCGCCGGGCCGCCTCCGGTTCCGCCGCCAGCCGCGCAAGCACCTGGAGTCGATTGAGCGTCTGGCCGTTCACGTCAAGGGCCTGCGCGACGGCGCCGTAGCACGCCTCCGTGCGTTGCCGAAGGGTGGCGCCGCCGGCGGCGAGGGCCGCCGACCAGGCTCGGGCATCGTCGCACTCGGCGAGCGTCGCCTCGGGTGCGACAGGAAGCCCTCCATCCTGGCCGAGCGCGGTGTTCACGCCAGCGCGGATGGCGGCGAGCGCCCGCTGGTCCTCCACGGTGAGCTGGGTCCCATCGATCGCCACGAGCTCGCGGCGCACCTGGCGCTCGGTCTCGGCTGCCTCGACCTCGAGAACGTGCGTGTCGGCCGGCTCGCCCCGGACCCGGGCGACGTCCAGCCGGTCACGAGCGTCACGCGCGACGAGGTAGGCGACCTCGAGCCGCGTCAGGCGATCCGGTGTCATGTGCGGATCCTGCCATGCGGGACAGGCGGTCATGGTTACCGTTGCGCGTAGTCGTGGCCATGGTGTGCAGGGCCGGGCGGCCACGGTGGGCAGGGCCGGGCGGCCAGTGCGGCAGCCGGAGGATTGTCGGGTGTGGCACGATCGGGAGCATGGAGCTCACCTTCCTCGGCGGAGCACGCACCGTCACGGGCTCGCGGCACCTGGTTGACACGGGCCGCGCGCGGGTGCTGATCGACTGCGGGATGTTCCAGGGTGGTCCAGACGAGACGATGCGCAACCGCATCCCGCTCGGCTTCGACCCGTCGACGCTGGACGCCGTGGTCCTGACGCACGCTCATCTCGATCATTGCGGGCTGCTGCCGCTGCTGGTCCACGAAGGGTTCCGAGGCTCGATCCTGTGCACGGCGGCGACCGCCGAGCTGACCCGGCTCGTCCTGCTCAATTCGGCCAAGCTCCAGGAGGAGTTCGCCAAACGCGCGAAGCGGCGCGGTCGTCGCGACCCGGAGCGTGCCGCCGCCGACGACGTGCGCGACGAGCGCCGCTTCGAGGCCGACCTTGACGTCGCCCTGGCCGGCGCCGAGAGCCCGGGCGGGCCGGATCCTGAAGACCTGCTCCGCGGCGCGCCGCCGGAGGTCGTGCTTGACTTCGACGCCCCGATCTACACCGTGGACGACGCCGGTGCCGTGCTGCCCATGCTTCGCCATGTCCCGTATGGAATGGAGCACGAGGTCGCCCCCGGGGTTCTGGTCACGCTGCTCGATGCGGGCCACATCCTCGGCTCGTCGCTCATTCGGATGCGGCTGACCCATCTCGACGGTGGCCGCGACACGCTGATCGTGTTCTCGGGCGACCTGGGGCGTCCCGGCACGCCGATCCTGCGCGATCCGACGGCCGTTCCCGAGGCGGACTTCGTGGTCTGCGAGTCCACCTATGGCGGACGCGAGCACGAACCGACCGAGCGATCGACACAGATCCTCGAGGCGGTGGTGAACGATGTCGCCACGCGCAAGGGCGCGCTGCTCATCCCATCGTTCGCCATCGGACGGACGCAGGAGATCGTCTGGGAGCTCGATCGGCTGGTGTCCGAGGGCAGGATCCCGGACGTGCCGCTGTACCTTGACTCGCCGATGGCAAAGGCTGCGTCCGACATCTATCGCGGGCACCCGGAGGCGTACGACCAGGAGACTCGCGACCTGCTCGCGGCGCACGAGTCCCCGCTCGACTACCCGGGACAGCACGTGGTCCGGAACGCGCACGAGTCCGAGCGCATCGCCCATGCTCGCCGACCGCTGATCATCGTGGCATCCAGCGGGATGCTCACGGGCGGGCGGTCGGTCGGTCATGCCCAGCGGTTGCTGCCGGATCCTTCGGCCACGGTGCTGTTCGTCGGCTACCAGGGCGAGGGGTCGCTGGGCGGGCACCTCGTGCGTGGCGCCACGACCGCCCGGATCGGCGGCCACGAGGTGCAGGTGCGGGCGAGGATCCGAACGCTCGACGGTCTCTCCGCGCACGCCGACGAGCCCGAGCTCATCGCCTGGCTCGGCAACTTCGTCCAGGGGCGGCGACCCGGGGATGCGGGCGTCCCCAAGCAGGTGTTCCTGGTGCACGGCGATCCGCCGGCCCAGGAGGCGCTCGTGCCCAGGGTCGAAGCCCTGGGGCTCGATGTCCGGGTGCCGCTCTGGCATGAGACGGTAGCGCTCGACTGACGGGCGGCAACCCGACCGGCTAGGATCACGGCGTCCCACACGAGAGGTCGCCCGTGTCAGTCACCGCTCCTGCCGCACCGTCCGTCGCTCCCCGCCGCCCGGCCCCCATCAGCCCCGAGGAGCTGGCCAGCATCCGCGCTCCGTTCCGCGGCGCCACGCTGCTTCCCGCGCGCGCCTACCACGACGAGGCGATCCACGAGTGGGAGCTGGACGAGATCTTCCTGCGCGACTGGATCGCGGTGGCGAGGGCGGAGGAGATGCCCGAGCCGGGCTCGTTCATCCTGCGGGACCTGTTCGGCGAGAACGTGCTCATCGTGCGCGGCCGGGACGACGTGATCCGCGCCTTCTACAACGTGTGCCGCCACCGGGGCACCGCGGTGGAGGAGCGGGCCTGCGGCAAGGCGGTGCGGTTCCAGTGCCCGTACCACGCCTGGATCTACGACCTCGACGGCCACCTCGTCCGGGCCAAGCACACCGAGGACCTCCAGGACTTCAGCCTCGCCTCGTTCGGTCTCACCCCCATCCGCTGCGAGACCTGGCAGGGGTTCGTGTTCCTGTGCTTCACAGACGATGAGAGCGTCACGGCTCCGCTGCGCGACTTCATGGGCGACTGGTTCGAGCACCACACGGGCTTCGGCCGCGACATGTCCACGCTCCGCCGGGCCGCCCGGCTGACGTATGACGTCGGCGCCAACTGGAAGATCGTCGCCGAGAACTACAGCGAGTGCTACCACTGCCCCGGCGTCCACCCGATGCTCAACAGGCTCACCCCGTATGACCTGGGCGAGGACTTCCCGGCCGACGGCCCCTGGAAGGGCGGCTGGATGGTGTTTGCCGACGGCTGCGAGACGATGTCGGTCAGCGGGTCGCGCGACGGTCGACCGCTGCTCTACGCGCGAGATGAGACGGAGGCACGCCGGATCTACTACTACATCCTGTGGCCCAACCTGATCGTGTCGGTGCATCCCGACTACGTGCTCACCCACCAGGCGTGGCCCGACGGGCCGAACCGGAGCACGGTCCACTGCGATCTCTACGTCGAGGGCGATCGCGTCGATGGCCTCGACCTTTCTGGCGCGATCGAGTTCTGGGACATCACCAACCGCGAGGACTACCACGTTGTCGAGCTCCAGCAGCAGGGCACGCGGAGCCGCAGCTGGACGGCCGGCCGATATTCGAACCAGGAGGCGTCGGTCCACGCGTTCGATCTCCTGGTCGCCGATCGATACGCGAACGATGGCTCGCGCACCGCGCGTGGCTGGCGCACCGAGACTGCCTCGGAGCGTCGCCAGGTGACGCGTGCGCTCAGGGCGCAGCACGACGGCGCCGGTGCGGGAGGTGGAGCATGAAGCTGTTGGTCGCGATCGTCCACGAGGACGATGCCGACGCGGTCGGCGAGGCGCTCCGTGCCGACGGGCACCGGTTCACCCGGATCGCCTCGACCGGTGGCTACCTCGGGACGCCGAACGTCACGCTCATGCTCGCGGTGACCGAGGAGACGATGCCCGACGTGGTGGCGCTGTTCCGGACCCATTGCACGGGCCGTGACGTCGAGCTGCCGCTGGTTCTCACCGAGCGCCTGCAGGACTGGCAGGAGCGGGTGGTCCAGTACGGCGGCGCCACGATCCTCGTGGTAGATCTCGAGGAGATGATTCGGCTATAGGTTCGGCCTCAGCCGCCCGGTCCGCCTCCGCCCGGGTCAGGATCCTCCCGGCTCGCGTCCGAGCGCAGCTGCTCGTCGACCACCCTGGTGGCGGTGGCCCGAACGACGGGGTGACCCGTCACCGCAGCCAGGAACGTGGGCCGATCCAGGACGAGCAGCACCGTCGGCGCGGAGGTCGTGACGGTCGCCGTCCTTGGCACGTCGAGCAACAGCGCGATCTCGCCGAAGCTGTCACCCGGCGATGACAGCGTCCGGATCCGCGTTCCGGCACGGGTGACCTCGACTGCGCCTGTTTCGAGGACATAGAAGCGATCGCCGACGTCGCCCTCTCGGATGACCGGGATGCCGGCGGGAACCTCGATCCAGGCGGCGGCGCCGGCCAGGCCCTCCAGCGACGGCGGGTCGAGCGCCTCGAGCATCGGGATCCGGCGCAGCAGGTCGAGCTGGCGCGCGGGCACGATGGAGCGCCGGTCCATGGCAAGCAGCCCGCGCCAGGCGAGCGCGAGGACGATGGGCAGGAACGCCGCGAACACCAGCACGGACGCCTCCAGGCCGACCACCGCGACCACAACCGGGACCAGGATCGAGCCGACCGCGAGGGCCGCCATCATGAGGCCCTCGAGGATCCCGAACACCCGGGCCAGGATGGCGTTCCGGACGCCACGCTGGAGCGCCGTTCGGCCCGCCACGTCGAGCAGGCTCAGGCCGGTGCCGCCGAGCGCAATCAGGATCGGGGCCACGCTGCCCGATGCCACGATCCCCATGACGCCGAACGCGGCGCCCCAGGCGAAGGCGCTGGCGACCATGATGGTCGACATCCGCCGACGACCCACGAGCGCGATGGCCGCGCCGCCGCCGATGATCCCGCCCACGCCCATGGCCGCGGACAGCAGTGCCGCCCCGGAGTCCCCGGTCTCGAACAGCTCGAGGGCGAGCAGCACGAACAGCACGTCCGTGACGCCGATCACGAGCGTGCGAGCGCCGAGGATCAGGACCACCGTCCGGGCGTCCGCATCGATCATCAGCGCACGGAAGCCGGCCGCGATCCGGACCATCCAGGGCTCGTCACCTGCCGCGGAGACAGACACGATCTCACGGTCGAGTGCGGGCTTCTCGTGGATCGCGCGGGGGACGACCAGCAGCATCGCCACGCCCGACACCAAGGCCAGCGCCACCAGCACGGCCCCGGGCGTCGCGAACGCCAGCACCACCGCGGCGAGCGCCGGCCCGAGCAGCATGCCGCCGGCCTCGGCGATGCTGGTCACGGCATTGGTCGCCGTCAGCTCATCGGGGTCGCGCGCCAGCGACGGCAGCAGCGCGTTGTGCGTTGGACGCACTGGGGTCAGTGACAGCGCGTCCGAGGCCGCGAGCACGTAGACGAGGAGCGGGGGCCACCCCGCGAGCATGCCCATCGCCGTCAGCGCGGTCACGAGCGCGAGCCCGCCGTACGCACCGACGAGCACGCGCTGACGAGGAAAGCGATCGCCGACGGTGGACATGAGCGGCGCCACGATCGCGGCCGGGATCAGCAGGCCCAACGCCACGACGCCGACCGATGCGGGGCCGGTCGCATCGTACGCATAGAGAAGGATCGCGATCCAGCTGCCGTACTCAACGATGTTGAACGCCAGGAACGCGAGCTCGACCCGGAGCAGGACGGGGGAGCCGACGATGCGTCCGGCGACGTGCGCCGTCGTCCGAAGGCGGTCCATCAGCGCTCTCATGGATCGCTAGTGTTGCATCCTGGCGATGCCCGACGTGCTCTGTCCCGTTGGTTGCCCTGCGCTGCAGACGACCGGCGGCCCATCGTCGGAGCGCCTCGCCGGGGTCGCGTCGCGGGGCGCAGTCGGCAAACCGCACAGCGCAGCCGGCAAACGGCAGACTGCGGCCGGACGCCGCCCATCCAGCCCATCGGCCCATCCAGCCCATCGGCCCGTCCAGCCCATCGGCCATGGGCCGGCCGGACCATGACACCTGGCCGGGGCCGGGAGCAACCTCGGAGTCACTTCGACCCGGACGCCGGCACGGCGCGTCCGGGCCCTGACCCGTTGCTGCGCCACCAGATCCCGGAGTCGGCAATGGCTGTCCACGTTGGTACGTCCCTTCTCGGTCGGTCCTTCCTCACGCTGCGCGACTTCAGCGCCGACGAGATCGAGCTGCTGCTCGGCCTCGCGCACCAGCTGAAGGCGGAGAAGCGGGAGGGCCGCGAGTCCAGGCGGCTCGCCGGTCGCTCGATCGCGCTGATCTTCGAGAAGGACAGCACCCGCACCAGGATCGGGTTCGAGGTCGCGGCCTACGACCAGGGCGCTCACGTGACGTACCTCGGCCCAACCGGCAGCCACGTGGGCAAGAAGGAGTCGGTCAAGGACACCGCTCGCGTGCTGGGGCGCGTGTACGACGCGATCGAGTTCCGTGGCTTCCACCAGACGGACGTCGAGACGCTCGCCCGCTGGTCCGGCGTCCCCGTCTACAACGGGCTGACCGACGAGGACCATCCGACCCAGGTGCTGGCCGACCTGCTGACACTGCGTGAGCATGTCCGACGTCCGCTGCGTGACGTCGCGCTCGCCTACGTCGGCGATGCCCGGGGCAACATGGGTGATGAGCTGCTGATCGGCTGCGCCACCATGGGCATGGATCTGCGGATCGTCGCCCCGGCGGCCGTCTGGCCGCGCGAGGACTTCCTGGGCACCGCCCGATCGCTGGCCGCCACCAGCGGTGCCCGAATTACCGTCACCGACGACATCGCCGAGGGGGTCCGGGGCGTCGACGCGATCTACACCGATGTCTGGGTCTCGATGGGCGAGTCCGAGGAGGTCTGGGATGAGCGCATCGCGCTGCTGCGCCCGTACCAGGTGGACGCCGTGATGATGGCGGCGACGGGCAACCCGGACGTGCGGTTCATGCACTGCCTGCCCGCCTTCCACGACCTCGAGACCGAGGTCGGCCGGGCGATGTACGACCGCCACGGCCTGCGCGCCATGGAGGTCACCGACGACGTGTTCGAGTCGCCGGGGTCGATCGTCTTCGATCAGGCGGAGAACCGGATGCACACGATCAAGGCAGTTCTGGTGGCGACCCTCAGCGGCGGAGCCGTCTGATGCGCGTCGTCGCCGCCCTCGGAGGCAACGCGCTGCTGCGTCGCGGGGAGCCGCTGACGGCCGGGAACCAGCGCGCGAACATCGCGCTGGCCGCCCGGGCGCTGCTGCCGATCGCCCTCGAGCACGACCTTGTCCTGACCCACGGCAATGGTCCGCAGGTTGGCCTGCTGGCCCTGCAGAACGCGGCGTACCGTCCGGACGAGCCGTACCCGCTGGACATCCTCGACGCCGAGACCGAGGGCATGATCGGCTACCTCCTCGAGCAGGAGCTCGGCAACCTGCTGCCACCGGGCCGCTCGATGGCGACGATCCTCACCCGGATCGAGATAGACCCCAACGACCCGGCCTTCGCACGGCCCACCAAGCCGATCGGCCCCGTGTACACGCGCGAGGAGGCCGAGCAGCGTGCGGCCGAGCAGTCATGGACGATCGCGCCCGACGGGAACCGCTGGCGCCGCGTCGTGCCCTCGCCGCAGCCGCGCCAGATCCTCGAGCTGCCGGTGATCGATCTTCTCGTCCGCGAGCGTGTGATCGTCGTGTGCGCCGGCGGGGGCGGCATTCCCGTGGTCCCACTCCCGGGTGGCGGGTACGAGGGCGTCGAGGCGGTGATCGACAAGGACTTCGCCGGGGCCCTCCTGGCAACCTCGCTGCACGCGGATGCCTTCCTGATGCTGACCGACGTCGATGCCGTGTTCGCGGAGTGGGGTACGGCGGACGCTCATCCGATTCGGAGGGCAGCGCCGGCCGAGCTCGAGGCCCGCTCGTTCGCGCCGGGTTCGATGGGCCCCAAGGTCGAGGCGGCCTGCCGGTTCGTGCGCGCGAACGATGGGTTCGCGGTGATCGGCTCGCTGACCGCAGCGGAAGCGATGCTCCGCGGGGAGGCCGGCACAATCGTCGAACGATCTGCGGTGGCGAGGGAGACCGTTGCGCCGCCATCGGTGCTGACCGGCGTCGAGTGACCCGGACCGGCCGACGGTTGCGCCCGCGAGCACGTATCGTCGGGGGACCGCCCGCCAGATCCAGGAGGCACCGATGCTGTCCGAGCGCCGAGTCCAGGCCATCATCCCCACAGCCGACCTCGAGGCTGCTCGCACGTTCTACGAGGGCGTCCTCGGCTTCAAGCCCGGCTGGGTCAGTGACCGGACGATCTACTACGCCATGGGCGAGGGGACGACATTCGGCGTCTCAGTCAGCTCGGGCCGGGCGTCAGGCACGCACACCCAGATGGCGTTCGTGACCCCGGATCTCGACACTGACGTGGCCGACCTTCGCGCCCGTGGGGTCGCGCTCGAGGAGTACGACACGCCCGCGCTCAGGACGGTGAACGGGATCGCCCAGATGGGACCCAGCCGGGCGTCGTGGTTCAGGGATCCCGAGGGCAACCTCCTGGGGGTGGTCCAGCTCGCCGAGGACTAGGCGGCACGCTCGCCGACGCCCGACGCCCGACGCCCGACGCCCGACGCCCGTCGCCGCCGGTCGCCGCCGCTCGCCATCGCCGGTCGCCATCGACCACCACCGCGGGGCGTCACCGGCGTGGCTTGGTTCGTGCCGCCATCCGCGCGAGCGCGCCCTCCCAGCCCGCGTCAATCGGCTTGCCCCGCTGATCGACGTCGATGACGACCGGGGCGTGGTCCGAGGGGGTCGGCGGACCCTTGCGCGCCTCCCGGTCGATCTCAGCCCACACCACCCGGGTGGCGACCGGCGCGGTCGCGTACAGGAGATCGATGCGCATGCCTTCGTTGCGGTGGAAGTTCCCGGCTCGGTAGTCCCACCACGAGAACCGGTGCGGCTCGGGGCGTGTCTCCCGGTAGGCGTCCACGAGGCCCCAGCCGCGCAGCCGGGCCAGGGCGGCGCGCTCCGGCTCGGAGACATGCGTGCCGCCGTGCGCCTTGACGGCATCCCACACGTCCTCATCGGCGGGGGTCACGTTGTAGTCGCCGCCCAGCACCATCGGCTCGTCCGGCGCCCGGGTCTCGGCCAGCCAGCGTTCGAGCCGCTCGAACCACCGGAGCTTGCCCTCATAGAACGGCGAGTCGACCACCCGCCCGTTCGGCGCGTACAGGCTCACGAACCGGATCCCACCGCAGACGGCGGAGACCATGCGAGCCTCGTCGAACGGGTCGAAGTCGTCCTCACCCACCTGGGTGGCCGCCCCGGCGGACGAGTCCCGCACCGGCCCGTCACCGAAGTTCGTGATCACGTCGGTGGCACCCACGCGGCTGAGGATCCCAACGCCGTTCCAGCGTCCCTCTCCGTGGTGGACGACCTCGTAGCCGAGCATGCCCAGCGGCATCACCGGCGCATCGGCATCCGACAGCTTGGTCTCCTGGATCAGGAGCACATCGGGCTCGGCGCGCACCAGCCACTTCTCGACCGCCTCCATGCGGGCCTTGAGCGAGTTGACGTTCCAGGTCGCGATGCGCATGGATATCAGTGGCTCCGTCTCAGTACCGGCGGCCGCGCTGGCGGGCGAGCTCGAAGTTGGCCGTGTCCGCGACCGCCATGACGGCCATCGTGCCCGCCTGGACCGGGTCGCTGACCACGAGGTCCACGTGCTCGGTGATCGAGCCCACCATGTTGAGCGCGATGATCGGGATCCCGACCGCGCGAAGCTCCTCCGCTGCGCGGCTGATCTCGCCGCCCATGATCGAGCCCGCAAGCACAAGCAACCGGGCGCGCGGCAGATCCGCGACGGCTCGAACCGCCGATGCGATGACCTCCTCGCCGACCAGGGGAATCGTGTCGACCGAGATCCGCTCTCCACGCAGGTTATGGCGGTCGGCTTCGGTCACGGCGCCGAGCGCGACCTGCGCGACCTGCGCGCCACCTCCGACCACGATCACCCGCTTACCGAACACCTTGCCCAGTGGTCGGGTGAGGTTGATCGCGATGACCTCGCGAAGCGTTCCCAGCGCCTCGACCAATGCGTGCTCGGTGGAGCCCTCGATCTCGAGCTCGAGGTCGGCCACGGGCTGCCCCGCGACGTTGGAGCCCTGGTCGGCGATCCGGCGCACGGTGGACAGCGTCCGGACGCGCCCGCCGGCCTCGGCGACGCGGCCTGCGATCACAGCGATCGCCCCGGGCTCGTCGGCGATCTCGAGGCGCAGCGCAACGGCGGGTGGCAGCGGTCTCCCGGGGCTCTGGTCGGTGGTCACGCCAGGTCAGCCCGAGCGGCTGGCGACGACATCGCTGATCGACATCCCGGTCGGCTCAGCGCTCGTCGGGTCATGCTCCTCGAAGGCGACGCCCAGCCCCACGAACGCCTCGCGCGTGGCGGGGGCATCGCTGGTGGTGAGCATCAATGCGCCATCGGTGTCCTCGGCGACGCCGACGATCCCGGTGATGTTGACGCCGCGATCGGCGAGCGCGCGGGCAACCTCGGCAAGCGCCCCGGGCCGGTCGTCGAGCTGGACGGTGAACCAGATCGTCACGCGAAACCTCCTTGGTCGCATGGTACGCGGCCCGCGCGGTAGGCTGCGGTCGTTGGCGATCGCGAGCGTCGCTCTCGATCGTGCCTGGTCGATCTCGATCGCGCCTGCTCCGCGTCGATCGTGGCTCGGTCCTCGAGGATCGTGGCCCGGTCGCCGCCGGTCGTGGCTCGGTCGCCGCCGGTCGTGGCTCGGTCGCCGCCAACCGCACCCCGGGAGGACCCGCCCGATGCCCGCGCCGCTCGGCACCACCCCGACCAAGAAGATGCCCAACATCCAGGTGTTCGGCGCCAGCGACTCGCCGGCCACCCGCGCCGCCCTGCGGTTCTTCCGCGAGCGACGGATCGTGGTCCACTTCGTCGACCTGCGCAAGAAGCCGATCGCTGCCGGCGAGCTGCGGCGGTTCACCAATCGCCTTGGGGCGGCGGCGCTGCTGGACACGGACAGCCGGCCCTACCGGGAGGAGGGCCTGGCACATCTTGCGATGGACGACGCGGGTATCACTGCGCGACTGCTCGCGGACGCGAGGCTGATCCGGCTGCCTCTCGTGCGGTATGGGGAGCAGGTGACCGCGGGCAAGGACGAGGCGGCCTGGAAGAGGTGGCTCGCGAAGCCTGGGTAGCTGCTGCGAGACATCGGTCGCCCTGGGCGAACGTCCCGCCACCACGGTGAGTCGCCCGCAACCCTGCGCCGGGCTGCGTTCGAACGTCGCCATCACTCGTAGCGAACGCTTTGGAGCGATAGGGCAACTGTGCTCCTGTTGCGCACGGATGGATCGGCAGCACCGATTGCCTTCGGCGCTGGGAGCCGGCTGAGAACGCACGGCCGCCCTTCGGGCCAACAGTGATCGCCACTGGCGATGGAACTGGGCCGACGAGTTGTCGAATGTCGGACGGCGCCCGCCGGATACGGCCGCGAGGACCACCCGTCGTTCGGCACTGAAGCTGCGCAGTCCCGTCGCGTGAGCATCGGGCGGCGGCGGCCGCGGGCCGAGCTGATCGCCGCCGCGGACGGGCCGGACGCTCGTCCCGTCAAGCGGGGGAAGCATCCACTCGGCACCGGTGGCATGCTGCGCACATGACCGAGCACGAGCGGGCCGACCCGCAGCAGGCGGGCATCGACTCGCAGCGGACCGGCACCGATCCCAAAGAGCACGACAGGGCCGATCACGCGCCGATCCCACCCGCGATGCGCCGCGGCCGGGTGTCGATCCGCCCCGGGGCGGCCGCGCGCTTCGAGGGCAAGCGGCGAACCGAGGATGAGAAGCTCCTTGCCGGTCGGCCCGCCGAGCGCCCCGCGTTCCTCGAGACCGACACCTGGCGCGCGCTCCGGATCCTGTCCGAGTTTGTCGAGGGATTCGAGGCCCTCGCGGAGGTGGCGCCCGCCGTCGCCGTGTTCGGGTCCGCGAGGGTGGGGGAGGACGATCCCGGCTACGCGATGGCGCAGCGCATTGGCCGGGAGCTTGCCGATGCCGGGTTCGCGGTGATCACGGGTGGCGGCCCGGGTGTCATGGAGGCGGCCAACCGCGGCGCGCACGAGGCGGGTGGGCTGTCGATCGGCTGCAACATCGAGCTGCCCCACGAGCAGCATCTCAACCCGTACGTCGACGTATCGATCGAGTTCCACTACTTCTTCGCGCGCAAGACGATGTTCGTGAAGTACTCGGACGCGTTCATCATCCTGCCGGGCGGGTTCGGCACGCTTGATGAGCTGTTCGAATCGCTGACGTTGATCCAGACCGGGAAGATCAAGCACTTCCCGGTGGTGCTCATCGGCCACGCCTACTGGGACGGGCTGATCGCCTGGATGCGAGAGGTCCAGCTGCCGGCAGGCGCCATCGCGCAGTCCGATCTCGACCTGCTGCGGGTGACCGACGACCCGGAGGAGGCGGTCGCCATCATCATCTCGCACGCGCAGTCAAACGGTACCGAGTCGTCGTCGACCTCATGAGGGGCGGCGCGGTCCGCGGGTCCGCCGGGTGTCCGCGTCGGGAACCGGTCCCGCGGGCCCGTGTCGATCACCGGGGCTGCGGACGCCCGTGTCGGCAAACACGTCCCGCGGACGGACGTCCGTGTCGACAACCGCCCCCGATCAGCCTGGGACGGCGACTTCGATCGTGCCTGCCGTGACCCGCACGGGGTAGTAGCGGAGGCGCCGGATGCGGGTCAGGCGGCGAGCCTCGGCCTTGATCCCGGGCGCATCAGGCTTTGGCTCACGACCCGGGGGCGTCCACACGGGCTCATAGCGCCCGTCGGGCCAAAGGCCGCCGGTCGTCGGCATCTGGACAGGGTCGCCGGTCGCGAGGTCGAACCGGCCGCTGTGCAGCGGGCAGGCGACGACACAGCCGTCAAGCTCACCGATTGACAGCGGCGCCGACATGTGGGGGCAGCGGTCGTCCACCGCAGCTACTCCACGCTCCGTGTGCACGAGCAGGACGTCGAGGTCGCCGAACGTGACCCGTCGCATCTCGCCGCGCGGCAGGTCCTCGAGTGGCAGGGTGGGCCGGAACTCGGCGCTGTCCGCGCCGATCGCCAGGAGCTCGGCGGGAAACGCGAGGATGTCGCTCATGGCCGGATGGTAACGCGGGGATCGGCACGCCTCGGCTCGTGCCCCAGCGTCGGCACACCCGAAGCGAGGTGCCCCGGCCGTCCCGGGAGGGAACGGCCCGGCCACCCGAAGGGCAGCCGGGCCGCGGAGGAGGAGGACGTTGATCGGCTATTCGGTTGAATGCCGCGGCGCGGGCGCGTGACCGGCAGACTCAGCCACCGGGATGGGCGCCGACAGGCCCACCCCCTCCGCCGTGGCCGCCGACTCAGCCACGAGCGTGTCCTCGGCTG
Organism: uncultured Chloroflexia bacterium; assembly: GCA_963734935.1. Classification (GTDB taxonomy): domain Bacteria; phylum Chloroflexota; class Limnocylindria; order Limnocylindrales; family CSP1-4; genus CAIXZV01. The sequence continues at coordinate 69,478 of CAVTIO010000009.1, forward strand.
CACCGAGCGTCTGGCGCAGCGGGATGTCTCGCAGGAACAGCGTGGCCACCAGGGCGAGCAGGGTTGCCCCGACACCCAGCCACATGCTGTTGGCGATGGCGATGGTGAACGCGCTGTGGAAGCCCTCGACGAAGATTGCCTGGAGCTGGGCGGGCAGCTGGGCGAGGAAGTCCAGCATGCTGGTGGAGCCGGCCGGGTTGGTGAGGGCACCCGCGTCGAATCCTGGTGGGGGAGCCTGGGGAACCATGGCGGCAGGCGCCCCGGCGTCGACGATCTCGGTCCGGAGCAGGTCCCAGGTCAGGTTGTTGCGGAACAGTGTGAACGCCATCGTGATGCCGACCGTCGTCCCGATCTGGCGGAACAGGGTCAGGTCGCTGGTGGCCGCGCCCAGCTCGTGGAACGGCACCGCGTTCTGGACCACGATCGTGAACACGGCGAACGTCGGTCCGACACCCAGGCCGGCGATGAACATCCAGGCCCAGAGCGTGGTATCCGGCGTGTCGAACCGGAGCTGCGTCATGAGGCCCAGCCCGGCCGCCAGCAGCACCATGGCCACCAGCAGCAGGGTTCGGTAGCGCCCGGTTCGAGCGACGATCTGACCCGACACGATCGAGGCCAGGATCAGGCCGATCAGGAACGGCAGCAGCATGTACCCGGATTCGGTGGCGCTGGCGCCCTGGACGACCTGGAAGTAGAGGGGCAGGAAGATGATCGCCGCGCCGAACCCGAAGGTGGCGAGGAAGATCGCGACCATCGAGGCGCTGAAGGTCCGGTCGCGGAACAGGTGGAGCGGCACGATCGGCTCGGCCGCGCGGGACTCGGCGAACACGAACGCAACCAGCCCGATGGCTCCGACGGCGAACAGGGCCCAGATCCACGGGTTCCCCCAGTTGCCGTCCTCGGCGATCGTGAGCGCGATCAGGACCGGCACCAGGCCGACGATCAGCGTCGCCACCCCGGCGTAGTCGATCGTGTTGCGGGCGCCTTCGACCTTGACGGTCGGGAGCAGGCGCGCGATCACGATCAGGGCCAGGATGCCGATCGGGATGTTGACGTAGAAGATGGCATGCCAGCTGAAGGTGTCGGTCAGGAACCCACCCAGTCCCGGACCGAGCAGGAACGCGACGCCGAACACGGCGCCGAACAGCCCCTGGTACTTGCCGCGCTCGGCGGGCGTGAACAGGTCGCCGATGACCGCCAGGGAGATCGGGAACAGGGCGCCGGCTCCCAGGCCCTGGATCCCGCGGAACAGGATCAGCTGCCACATCGTCTGGCTCAGGCCGGACAGCGCCGACCCGATCAGGAAGATGACGATGCCGAACATGAGGATCGGCTTGCGGCCGTACAGGTCCGACAGCTTGCCGTAGATCGGGACCGTGACAGTGCTGGTCAGCAGGTAGGCGGTGACGACCCACGCGTAGTAGTCGGCGCCCTGCAGGTCGCCGACGATGTGGGGCAGCACCGGCCCGACGATCGTCTGGTCGAGCGCGCCCAGGAACATCCCGAGCAGGACGGCGGCCAGGATCTCGAACTTCGTTCGTTGAGGGAGTCCGAGGGCGGGATCATGAGCCAGGTCCGGCATCTCCGGACCGCTCTCATAGGGCATGGCTTCCAAGGGGTGCGGGCTTCCTTTCGTCAGGCGCCGGTGGAACCGGGCAGGGGGGACGCGGGGACGGCTTGGGCGGCGGCTCGTGGCGGTGCGGGGTCTGGGCCCTGGTGTCGGTGGTCCCGGGCGATATGGGTCAGCGCGCCATACTCGTCGGGGTCGCTGGCCAGCTCCTCGCCGATGGCATGCTCCAGGTCGGAGGCCGCGAGCGCGAGGCGCTCGAGCTGCGCAGGCTCCATCCGCGTGAAGGCCGAAGCGAGGATCTCGTTCTTCACGAGCTCCGCCTCGTCGACCAGGTCATCGCCGGTCTGGGTGGGCCGAACCAGCACGATCCGGCGGTCATCGGCGACCCGGACGCGCTCCACGAGCCCCCGCTCCTCCATCCGGTCGATGATCCCGGTCGCGCTCGACATCGAGGCACCGAGAACCTCGGCGATGCGACCCATGGGCATCGCATCGTGATGGCGAAGCAGCGTGAGCACGTGGAAATGGGTCATGCTGATCCCGAGTCGAACGAGACGCTGCGAACCTGCGCAGCGAAGGGAGCCCACGGCTCGCCCGAGGTTCGCCATCGCCGCCTCCGCGGCACGACGGCGATCGGTGGCACCGGGGTGGTCGGCTGCGGGTCGGTCGACGCCTCGGGTACCGTCGGTACCCTCGGCCTGTTGGGCCTCGTCTGGGCCAACAGGGACATTGGTTCGCATAACGCGAAGTATTTACACCACACGAATAGTTCCGTCAAATCGGATTGTTCGTGCGGCGCGGAGGAGATGACCCGTGCGGTTCGCACTCATGATCGAGCCCCAGCAGGGGTTGTCGTACGAGGAGCAGCTGGCGGTTGCCAGGCGAGCCGAGGCGGCCGGCTTCGAGGCCCTGTTCCGGTCCGACCACTACGAGAGCTTCCCCGGTGACAGCGATCAGCCCACGACCGATGCCTGGGCCGTGCTGGCCGGGCTGGCGCGTGAGACGACCAGCCTTGGGCTCGGGGCCCTGGTCTCGCCCGTCCTGTTTCGCACACCCGGCAACCTGGCCAAGGTCGCCCTGACCGTCGACGAGATGAGCGGGGGCCGGATCGAGGTGGGCCTGGGCGCCGGGTGGCATGCCGAAGAGCATCGACGCCATGGGTTCCCCTTCCCTGAGATCAGCGAGCGCGCCGATCACCTCGAGGAGGCGCTCGAGATCCTGCACGGCCTGTGGGACGGCCCGGATGGCTGGTCGTTCCTGGGGCGTCACTACGCCGTGGAGGATGCCCGCATGCGACCGAAGGCCGGCTCGATCCCGGGCCGCGACTCGGGCCGTCCGCCGATCATCGTCGGCGGCGAAGGGTCGCCTCGATCATTCAGGCTGGCGGCGCGGTTCGCCGACGAGTTCAACCTGTCGTCGTCCAGCCCCCAGGTCGCTTCGCGGAAGTTCAGCGAGCTCGACGAGACGCTTCGCGCTGCCGGCCGGGATCCCGCGACGATCACGCACTCGGCGATGGTCGGGATCCTGATCGGGCGGGACGAGGACGAGGTTCGACGCCGCGAGTCGGATCTGCTGGGCGCGTTCGGCGAGCCGGACGGTGGTACCGACTGGTTCGAGGCGCGTCGCGCCCGATGGATCCACGGAACGCCCGACGAGGCTCGCGCGATGGTCGAGCGGTTTGCCGCTGCCGGCGTGGAGCGGATGATGTTGCAGGACTTCATCGCCCGGGACCTCGAGATGATCGATCTCGCGGGCGAGGCGCTGATCGGCTGAGTTTGGGTGTCGGCGCTTAGCCGGCTGGGTCATCGGCGAGCTCGGCCGCCCGCAGATAGGTGGGATCGTCGCGGCGAATCGGGTCGGGGTTGGTGCCGCGGGCAGCGGCGATCGCGAGTGTGACCAGCTGGAGCGGCGCTGCCGCACCCAGCAGCGTCCCGGCCGCGCCGGGCAGCTCGGCTGACTCCGGGACGACGATCCGCCCGGCCGGTGTCAGCTCGGCCGGGATCCCGCTTGCCGCCTCGGCACCGAGAATGGCCGCGGGTCGCATCCCGACCGCCGCTGCCGCGCGGAGTGCCTGTCGGGCCCGTTTCGTTCGCGTGTCCAGACCGTCGCACTCGAGCAGCACGAGCATCAGGGCTGTGCTCGCGTCCGTCGCCGGCAGATGGCCATGGAGGAACGTCTCGAGGTCGCGCGACACCGCAGGCAGCCACGCTGCCTCCTCGACCTTGAGCGCGAGCTCGCGAGCCGTGACACGATCGGCGCCCGAGGCCACGACCAGCAGTCGCGTGGCACCCGCGATGGAGCTGGCGATGGCCTCATCGGGCCGGGCCTCGCCCTCCGCCGTCCCGGCGTGCGCTGCCTCGATCCCGTCGGTAATGCGACGTCCGATGGCACCCGGCTGCGGCACGTCACCGGCGAGCTCGCCGGCCACAACGGCGGCCACCGTGATCGGGGACACGTAGCCGACGGTGTGACACCAGCTCTGGTCGAGCTCGCGGGTTGCCACGACGAGGTCGCGCCCGGTCGCCGCGGGTGCGCCCGTGCTGGCGGTGATCAGGGCCGTCCGAGCGCCGCGATCCCTCGCCGCATCCAGCGCGGCGATCGTGGCTGCGGTCCCCCCTTCGTGGCTGCAGCCGATGACCAGCCCGCTCCCGGGTGGATCGAGCGAGAGCTCGAACGCCTGGGCCGCGACCGGACCCGGGCCGGACAGCCCCGCACGTCGCCAGGCATCCCGGAGGATGGCCGCGCTGGCCATGGCCGCATGCTCGGAGGTGCCACAACCCGTGGCCAGGACCTGGGCGCCGACCCCGGCCGCCTCGCGGATGAGCCCCGCGAGCAGGCGTGCCGAGCCGTCTGCAACCGTTCGTCGCCCGATCCGAACGGCAAGGGCCGGTTCGGTCGCGATCATCTCGGCCATCGCCCACGGTGGCTCTTGCCGGACCTCGGGCATCGGCTGGTCGTGCCAGGGATCGGGGGCGTTGGGCAGCGGGGCGTCGGGGTCGAAGGTCCGCAGCGAGCGTCGCAGGTCGTCCATCGCCAGAGCCTACGGCGGTGACGCCCCCTCCGGTGGGCCCGTTGCGGACACCGCGAGCGCAGGCGCCTCGCGGTCCGACGCCGCGCGCCGCGGCCGGCGATCAAGCACACCGATCCGCGACAGCGGCCAGTATCGGAGCCAGGCCCGACCCACCAGCGCGGTCACCGGAACCGGGCCGTACCGGCGGGAGTCGATCGGTGACCCATGACTGTCCCCCTCGTGCTCGGCCGAAGCCGACGACTCGACCTCCGCCGCGTCGCTGAGCAGCCAGGCCTCGTCGTTGGCAAGCTGGAGCCAGCCTTCAGCGAAAGGCACCCAGTCGCCCGGCCGCCCCGCGACGCGCTTGATGGCCAGGATGTCGCTGCCGGGCTCACGGAACACCACGAGCGCGCCTCGCCGCGGCCAGCGGACGGTCGTCGGGTCGACGAGCAGCCAGTCGCCCGGTTCGATGGCGGGCAGCATCGAGCCCTCGGCGACGGCCACGCGCCAGGGGCCGCGCAGGCGGCCCAGCCCACCGCCGGGTCGCCGTGCACCCGGCACTCGGCGTGGGGTCGTCATGCCAGGAGACCCCGTCGCATGACGGGGTCTCGGTTCCGGGCTGTGAGACGGGGCTGGATCAGCTGGGCCGGCCCGCAACCCGGGTCTTGGCCTCGCCGCCGGTCGCCTTCCATGCGGCATCCACCTCGTCGATCAGGTCGAGCAGCTTCTTCGCGTCGTCGATGTTGCTCGACGCCTTGACCTTCGACACCTGCTTGGTCGCGCTCCAGAACAGGTCGTGCAGGTTCGGCACGGTCGCGAGGTGCTCGGGCTTGAAGTAGTCGTGCCACAGCACGTCGAGGTGATGCTTGACGAGGTCGGCCCGCTCCTCCTTGATCGCGATCGCACGCGTGGTGAACGCGGCGTCCGAGTTGGCGCCCATCTTCTCGATGATGCGGTAGACGGACTCAGCCTCGATCCGCGCCTGCTCGGGATCGTAGACGCCGCATGGCAGATCGCAGTGGGCGTGGGCCACGGTGGATGGGGCCAGGAGACGGTGCAGCAACGACATCAGAACCTCCGGAGGAGCTGCGGCGGGAAGGCCGCTGTCAGGCTGGGGTCGAGGAGTGACCCCCGTCTTCGAAGTGTCCGGTCGCCTGCCGGGACTGTCAAACGCCGTGAGGACGGGGGCCGTTGCCGGGTTGCGAGCAGCGCGACGGCATCCCCGACCGTCCGGATCTCCGATTGCGCGTAGCATCGGATCACCCCACACCGCCTGGACGATATGGAGCAGATGACCGAAGGGCCGCTTGAGATCGAGCGCAAGTACCGATTGGCCCAACCGCCGCCGCCCGACGTGCTCGCGGCCCACGGCGCTCGATGCTTCCGCCTGGAACAGATCTACCTCCTGGATTCGCCGCCGGGCCGGCGCATCCGCCGGATCGAAGCGCCCGACGGCACAATGTCGCATCGGCTGACGCGCAAGCGACACCTCCGCGACCTCGTCCGAGAGGAGCTGGAGTCCGAGATCGATGCGGCCGAGTACCAACGGCTCGTGGCCGAGGCGGACCCGGCCCGTCGCACGATCCGCAAGACCCGCTACGTGGCCGCGCATGGCACGCAGCAGCTGGAGATCGACGTCTTCGACGAGCCCGCCGGCCTCGTGCTGGTCGAGGTCGAGCTGGCATCCGAGGCCGAGGCGGTCGAGCTTCCCGGGTGGCTGGGCGAGGCCCGAGACGTGAGCACCGATCCGCGCTATGCGAACGCCAACCTCGCCCTGCGGACCGCGGTGGTGCCTCCGTACTGAGCGGCCCGCGGGACCCGCCGGCGTGGGGAGTGCGCCGCGATCCGGTCACCGCGCCGGGTATCATCCCTCCGATGACCGACCACGGGCTTCCGATCGTCGACGGTGCCCCTGCGTGCCCGTTCGTTGCGTTCGATCACGATCGGGATGGCCGCAGCCCGGCCCCCGACCATCGACACCGCTGCTTCGCTGAGGCGCGTCCCGCCCCACGCGCCCTTGCCCATCAGGAGGCGTACTGCCTGTCGTCTGCATTCCCGGTCTGCCCGACGTTCCAGGACTGGGCACGGCGCGAGGCTGCTGCGACTCGGCTGGCCGCGAACGACCCGGAGCCCACGCCCACTCCAGCGCCCACGAGCGCACCGCCGCCACGCGAGCCGATCCCCTACCGAAGTGGCGACGCCTACGACGATGCCGGGCCCGATTCCGACCCTGCGATGCCGCCCCGCCGCAACCCGCCGCGCGATTGGGCGGCGCCCCCGCCATGGTCCGGCAAGGAGGATGCCGGTCAGCCCACGGGGCCGCTCGATACCTCGGCCGCCGGCGCCGGCGCCGCCGCCGGCCTGGCCGGCAGTGCGGCCTATCGTCTTGCAGGCCCTGACCCCGATGAGCCGCTGCCCGCCCGGCCGGTGGATGCTGCCGGTGCCGACGCCTATGGCCGCTACGATGCCGCGCCGAACCGCGGCCAGGCCGGCGGATCTGCTGGCGACGCGCCGGGCGGCGGCTCCGAGCCTGACGGTCCATACACGGCCGAGGTCACGGCCGGGACGTACGGCGTCGACGAGCAGCGCGGGGCCGGTCGCGCAGGGCGCTCGGCCTCAAGCGGCTACGAGTCGCGCCCGTCCACGTCGCAGGCCAGACCAGCGCCGACCGGGTACGAGCCGGACGACCCAGCCGAGATCTTCGGGCCGGCCTGGGAGCACACTCGGCGGTACGAGGCCTATCCATCCCTGCGAACACGGGTTGGTCTCCCCGGTGTCGGCGGGGTTCCGCGACTTGGCCTGGCGACGCTCGCCGTCGTGGTCGTGGCGCTCGCGCTGTTCTTCGTCGGACCGATGCTGCTGGGCATCGGCTCCAACGATGGAGGCGGTGGCGCGGCCACCCCCGCTCCATCGGTCGAGGCGTCGCTGGCGCCGTCCCCGACGATCCCGCCCGAGCCGACGCCGCAGGCCTACGTGGTCGTCAAGGGGGATACGTTCTCCAAGATCGCCAAGCGGTTCGGCGTGACGGTGGAGGAGCTCCAGGCCGCCAACCCGCAGATCAAGAACATCAACAAGATCGGGATCGGCGACCAGATCACCATTCCGGTGCCCGGGGCGAGCTCCGTCCCCGATGCCAGCGAGGAGGTCACCTCGGCCCCCTGAGCCGGGCAGGTGGCCTGCCCAGGGTCGCGCGTCAGCTGGCGAGCGTCGGGCGTCCGCTAGCGAGAGTAGGGTGTCAGGTTGATCGAGGTGATCTTGCCCGCCTCGACCCGGAACTGCGCGTCGAGGTGCTGGCTGGGCGCCCCGGGCCGGATCACCACCAGGTCGGCCTGGTAGGTGTTACCCAGGTCGCGCACGTCGCCCGGGATCATCTTGAGACCCTTGTCGGCACGCAGGAACCAGCCGCCGACCTGCTCGACGCCGCGCAGGGTTCGCGCGTTGTCGCCGACGTGGATGCGCATCTCCGTGCGCTCATCCATCATCGCCACGGCGGCGCTGACGTCGCCGCCATTCAGCAGCTCGAAGAACACTTCCATGGTGTCGGTCGCTCCCATGGCGCCGAGTGTACCCGCGCGCTCGACGGGACGCGGCCAGTTGATGATCGACGTGAGGCGGTCTCAGGCACCTGCCCCTTCCGGCCCACCTGACGGCTCAGAAGCCGCCGCCCGCGCCGCCGCCGCCACCCCCGGATCCGCCCCCGCCGAACCCGCCGCCGGAGCCCGACGAGGAAGGCGAGTTCCCGATCGTTCCCAGCGCGGCCATCATGCCGCCGAAGTTCGGGATCGGCGACGAGCTCATGAGACCGGGCGCGGCCCCCCACGAGCCGCTGCTGCCGCTGCCCCACCCACTGCTGCTGCCGCCGCTCGAGTACCAGAGGGGCAGGTAGGCGCTGTGCACGGTCCCCGACTCGAGGTCCTTCGCCGTCCGCTGGAGGACCTCCTCGACCTCCCCCTGGAGACCGAGCGCGACGCCCCAGACGACCGCGTCGTCCGGCTGCTCGATGAGCGGAATCGCTGCCGTCTCGACGACCTCGCCCATGGACCGCGCCTGGGCCATCGTCTTGACCAGCGTCCGTCGGTACGCTTCGAGCATTGCCCGGATCATCGCTCCTGGCATGGTGCGCGCGGGCATGCTGCGCGCCAGGAGCAGGACAAACACACCCGACACGATCAGCGCCAAGCCCACGAGGACCAGCCCGTCGGACGGCAGGGTGAAGCCGCCGAACAGGGCGCCGCCGCCGAGGACGGCCACGATCGTGCCGCGCAGCGCCCACCGGCTGGTGACCGCTCCAGGTCGCTCCGTGAACCACCCGCGGTCCGTGACGTGCTGCTCGATCCGCTGGTCGAAGTCGCTGACGTCCGACCCGAGCTTGAGCAGGTCGTCGTGATCGATCAGGCCCGCACCATCGCCCAGGGCGCTGAGCCGTCCCTGGAGGTATCGCGTCGCCTCGTCCATCGGTCGCCCGCGGCGGCGCTCCAGCTGCGCCTGCTCCACGGGATCAGTCGGGTCTGCCGCGACGGTCCGGATGCTGAGCTCGGTGCTTTGACCCAGCAGCCCCGCACGCTCGCTCTCGAACGCGATCAGACCCCTCGCGGCGAGGTCGAGGCTGGCCGTCGTGAGCGCCCGACGGGTGGCCCGTCCATCGCGGATCACCGCGCCGGCCGCAGGTGTGAGCTGGGCCGGTGGAGCGGGGATGTGGATCGACGGATCGTCAAGGTACACGGGATCCTTGCCGTATCGCCGCCACGCGAAGAGGGCGTACCCGATCACCAGCACCGCGAGCAGCGGCGCGACCATCAGGCCCAGCACGGCATTGACGGCACGCGCAAACGCCAGCGTCGAGGCGTGCTCCGGCGTCGCTGCGGCATCGATCTTGGCCATCGCAGCCAACAGGGCGCCGTCGAGATCGCAGCTGCGCAGCCGCGGCAGCATGTCGTCCTCGTAGATCGCCTGGCGCTCGCTGTTGGACAGGTACGTCGACGCGTAGCCGGGTCCTGCATACAGCTGGACCTGGCCGTGGCACGGATTGTCCGCGTACAGGTCGAACAGGATCACCAGCCCGTCGTCGATCCCGCGCCGGCCGACGCCCCACTGGTCCATGAGCGCCTGCGCCTGGCGCTCGGCCTCCGCAGTGTCCGTCGACTCGGGGACGAGCTGGCTGTAGACGGCGACCTCGGCCCCGGTCCGTTCCTCGATGGCATCGATGCTCGTCTCGACCTGCGCCACAGTCGCCTCCCGGAACGCGCCTGCCTCGTCATAGACAGCCTGGCCCGGGACCGGGTCGGGGAAGGGCGGGCCGGCGGCGAGGACGGCTGCCGTGGGACCAGCACCCAGCAGCCAGGCCGCGGCGAGCGCGGCGAGGAGCGGGCGTCGCCGCCGGGCTGACTCCCGGCCGCGTCGATCGGTCATGCGCGTCCCTCCCGGATCCGGGCCACCAGGATGGCGGCCTGTTCGTAGCGTCCGAAGCTTGGCATCAGGTAGGTGCCGCCCACCTCGTCGCCCACCTCCGCCAGCAGCGCCTCGGCCATGTCGATCCCCGCGTCCGTGCCCGCCGCGCCGGCGACCCGCATCCGCTCGCGGGCGGCATCCGGGATCGTGATCCCCGGGACCTCGTGATGCAGGAACTCCGCGTGGCGGCTCGAAACCAGGGGTAGCACGCCCAGCAGGACCGGAACCGGAATACCGCCTGGTCCGAAGCGGCGGCGCGCCTCGCCAAGCATGGCATCCACCTGTGCCACGTCGTACAGCGGCTGGGTCATCACCAGCTGGGCACCGGCGTCGAGCTTGCGCGTCAGCCGATCCCATTCCGCCGCCTGATCGGATGCGGTCGGGTCAAGGGCGCACGCGATGGTGAACGATGCCGGCTGACCGATGGGCGAGCCCGCCTGGTCCTCGCCCCGATTGAGCCGGGAGAGGATCTCGATCAGGCCGATCGAGTCCACGTCCCAGACGCCCGAACCGGTGGGGTAGTCGCCGACGCGGGGCGGATCGCCGGTCAGCGCCAGGATGTTCCGGATCCCAAGCGCGTGAGCACCCAGCAGCTCCGACTCGAGCGCCATCAGGTTCCGGTCGCGGGTGGTGACGTGGACCATGCATTCGAGATCGAGGCTGTGCTGGACGCCGAAGGCGACCGCCATGGCGCCCATCCGGACCCGAGCCATGGCGGAGTCCGAGATGTTCACGGCGTCGGCACCCGCGTCCCGCAGCGCTCGGGCGGCGTCGATCGTGCGCTCGATGCGGATGCTGCGCGGCGGGTCGATCTCGACGGAGACGACGTAGCGCCCGGCGGCCAGAGCGGCCGCGAGACGCGAGCCCGGCTCGCGCGATGGTTCGGAGGGCTCGCGGTCCGGCTGCGGACCCCGTGGGATCGCGCCGACCACCGTCGCTGCCACGCGGGTCGCCGGTGATGGGCTCGACGCCTCGGCTGTCGCCGGCACGGCGGGGTGACCGTCGAGCGCGTGTCGCATCGCCGCGACGTGCTCGGGGGTCGTGCCGCAACAGCCGCCGATGATCCCGGCTCCAGCGCTCAGCCACCCCGGCACCATGTCCGCGAAATAGGTCGGCTCCGCGGCGTACACGAAGCGGCCCTCGAGTCGCTGCGGGAGCCCGGCGTTCGGCATGATCGACCTGGGTGCCGCGCCCGAGGAACGCGGCATGACTTCGAGGGCGTCCAGGCAGGCGCGGGGTCCCACGCCGCAGTTGACGCCGATCGCATCCACACCCTCGGCCTCGAGCGCCGCGGCCGCCGCCTGCGGGGTGGTGCCATCGGCCAGGACGAGATCCTCGCCGAACGTCATCGACGCGATCACCGGCACGTCGGACGCCCGGCGTGCCTCGTCGATCGCGAGCCGCAGGTGCTCGAGGTCGAAGAAGGTCTCGATCACCAGCAGGTCGACGCCGCCCTCGAGCAGGGCATCGATCTGCTCGCGGAAGGTCGCCCGGATGGCGGCCGGGTCGTGATGCCGGAGCTCTCGCGTGGGTGGTCCCAGCGGCCCGACGCTGCCCGCCACCCACGCATCGTGGCCGCTCACGTCGCGCGCCTCACGAGCGACCTGGGCGGCCCGCCGGTTGAACCAGGCGGCCTCCGACTCGAGGCCGAACGCCTCGAGGCGGAATCGGTTGGCGCCGAACGTGAGGGTCTCGATCAGCTCCGCCCCCGCCTCGAGATACTCGCGATGAACGGTCGCAACCAGGTCGGGGCGCGTGGCCGCCAGCTCGTCGAGGCAGGCGCGCTGCGGGATCCCGCGCGAGAACAGGAGCGTGCCCATCCCCCCGTCGGCCAGCAACGGGCCGGCGGCCAGGCGCGCGGCGAAGCGATCGCGACCCATGCTCATGTTGAGCAACAGCCTAGCCGGTGACGATGCCTCCGCGGCCCCGGTCCCGTGTTCACCGGGGGCCTCAGCCGCGACGTCGAGCCAGGGCCAGGGTCCCGTCCCGCTCGAGGAGCACCTGCGCAGCGGCCCGGCGGCCGTTGTACGTCATCGCCATCGAGGCGGCGTAGGCGCCTGCCTCGCCGATCGCGACCAGGTCGCCTCGCCGCAGGGCCGGAAGATCGTGGCTGCCGAGGGTGTCCGTGCTCTCGCAGACCGGCCCGTCCACGCGAGCTCGCGTCGTCACGGCTCCCGGGACGGGCTCCTGGCCGTTCGAGGTGAGCGCGACCAGGCGATGCTCGGCACCGTACAGGGCGGGCCTGATCAGCTCGGTCATCCCCGCGTCAATCACGACCACCCGCTCCCCGGCCCGCTCGCGGACGTGGAGCACGCGACCCACGAGCCAGCCCGCGGCAGCGACCAGGAACCGTCCGGGTTCCACGGCGAGCCGGCGCGGTCGTCGCTCCGTCGGGAATGTCTCGACCAGGGTCCGGGCCTCGCGGGCAAATCGATCAGGACTGGGCACCGTGCCCGCGTCGCCGACCGGGAACCCGCCCCCCACATCGAGCGTGTCGAACTCGGGTCGCCCGGCGCCTACCAGCCCGACCAGTGCCAGCGCGCGTCGGACGGCATCCCGCCACGCGTCCACCGCGCCGAGCTGCGATCCGACGTGGAGGTGGATGCCCCTGGGCCTGAGCGCCATCCGCCCGGCGATCGGGAGTCCCGCGAGCGCCGTGGTCAGCTCGGTCTCGGCCATGCCGAACTTGGATGCGCCCCGCCCAACGGCCAGCCCTGCACGGGTCTCGGGTGTCACGTCCGGGTTGAGCCGCAGCAGCACGTCGAGCGCCGGGCGCCCGCCCGTGCCCAGGCCCGCTCGCTCCGCGATGGCCCTGATCGCCGCCAGCTCGTCCTCGCTCTCAATGGCGACCCAGCAAGGTGGCTCGCCCGCGGCCGCCGCGCGGACCGCGGCTCGGAGGTCATGCGCAGACTTGCCGATGCCCTCGAGCGTGATCCGTGCGTTTGGGATGCCTGCCCGGGTCGCGACCGACCACTCGCCGGCCGAGACGACGTTGGCACCCAGCCCGAGCGAGCCGAGCCGCGCGACGATCGCCGGCACGTCATTGGCCTTGAGCGAGAACGCGCGCAACCATGGGTCGGGGAACGCCTCGCGGAGCTCCGCCTCGGCCGCCTCGAGGGCGGCAACAGACGTTACGAACAGCGGCGTGCCAAAGCGGCGCGCCGCGAATCGGAGCGCGTCGGCCGGTGTGGACGGCGCAGGTTCAGTCGTGGACCGCGAGCCCGATGATGGTCGTGATGACGCCCATCGCCACGGCCACGACCGCCGCGGCCACGATCGTGTCGGCCGTGATCCCGCTGGTCGGGAAGCCGCCGATCGTGAGGTCGATCTTGGCCACGTTCTGGGCCGCCCAGGCGATGACGAGCACGAGGCCCGCGTTCACGACCAGGCCGGACAGACCAAGGGTGAGCATCGAGATCGGGAATGTCAGCATCTTGATGACGGGTTTGATCAGCGCGTTGACCACACCCACGCCGACCGCCAGCAGGATCAGCTGGGGCGTTTCGCCCTTGAAGTTGATCATTGAGTTGGGCAGCACGGACAACAGGATCACGAACGCGATCGCCGAGACCGCGATGTTGATGACAAGTCCCTTCACGACGGCACTCCGTGGTGGTTGAGGGCGACCCCCGACGGGGATGGTGAGACATGCGCGGCACACATGATGGCAGATGCGGTGCCGGGCGCGGATGCCCGACGGGTCGTCCGCCGGTCCGCCCGATACCATTCGCGTCCATTGGCTACGAGACGATGCCCTCAGCCCCGCTAGACTCGTCGGCGGGCCGCTGCGGGCCATCACTGCGGCCGTCGACTGCTCCCTGGGACGCGCCGGAGGTATCCGTGTCCACGTTCGATGACCTCGTCACGAGACTTCTCGATGAGTTGTTCGCGCTTCGACCGGAGTTCGCGACGGCCACCGGCGATCACCGATTCGACGAGCGCTGGCCGGACATGAGCGAGGCCGGTCGGCGGGCTCGTTTGGCATTCGTCGATCGCTGGACGCGGACGGTCGCCGCGCTCGAGCCTGGAGTGCTGACACCGGACGAGCGGATCGATCGCGACCTCCTGCTGGGCGAGCTGGAGGAGCTCCAGTTCGCCGCGACCGAGCTGCGCGAGGAGACATGGGACCCGCTGACGTGGGTCTACCTGCTCGGCAGCGGCCTGCACCCACTGCTGGCGCGCGACTTCGCCCCGCTCGCGGTTCGGCTGGCGTCGTGTGCCGGTCGGCTGGAAGGTATCCCATCGCTCATCGCGACCGCGCGTGACGTGCTCGGCAGTCGGTCCGAGCGCCCCGTCTCGCGTTTGCACGCCGAGGTTGCCGGCAGGCGCATCGGCGGCGTCGTCGGACTGATCGCGGATGCCGTCGAGCTGGCTGAGGCAGCTGCCCCGTCAGATCCCGGCGTCGCGGCGCTGGTGCCGCGGCTCCGCGCGGCGGCCGATCGGGCGACCGAGGTGCTCGAGGGGATCGGGGAGCACCTCCGAACCAAGGTGGCTCCGGGCGCACGAGGTGGCCCGCTGCTCGATCGGGACCTGTTCGCAGCAAAGCTTCGCCACACCCTGCGAGACCCCGACGCGACACCGGAGAGGGTGCTCGCTCGCGCCGAAGCGGAGTATGCCTTGGTGCGCGCCGAGATGGTCCGCATCGCACGCGCGCTGTGGCCGGTGTGGCGAGCCGAGGCACCGATGCCCTCCGACGACGGCCAGCTGGTGCGCGGCGTGCTGGACGCGATCGCGGCCGAGCACCCGGGGGCGGACGAGCTCGTTGCCTTCTGCCGCGAGGAGCTGACAAGGATCGAGGCCTTCTGCCGCGACGAGAACATCATCGGACTCGTGGACGAGCCGCTCGAGATCGACTGGACCCCCGAGTTCCTGCGCTCATTCGGCGGGGCGATGCTCGACTCGCCGGGTCCGCTGGATGCCGGCCAGAGATCGTTCTTCTCGGTGACGCCGGTGCGCGACGAGTGGGACGCCGCCGAGGCCGAGTCCTACCTGCGTGAGCAGAACGCCCGCCAGCTGCGATTGCTCACCATCCACGAGGGCGTGCCGGGCCATTACCTGCAGGGTGCGTACGCGAATTGGGGATCATCGCTGGTGCGGCGCGTGTTCGAGTCCGGCGTGTTCGCCGAGGGTTGGGCCGTGTACGTCACCCAGGTCCTGCTCGATCGAGGGTACGGCGCCGAGGATCCTGCGCTCTGGCTCGTCCACTGGAAGTTCTACCTGCGCGCCGTGGTGAACGCGATCCTGGATGTTCGGATCCACTGCGACGGAATGACGTCAGACGAGGCGATCGCGCTCATGGTCGACGGCGGGTTCCAGGAGCGCTCGGAGGCCGTTGCCAAGGACGAACGGGCGCGGCTCAGCGCGACACAGCTATCCACCTACTTCATCGGCTCACTCGGGATGTGGGACCTGGAGGACTCGGCCCGTCGGCGAGCGGCGAAAGCCGCAGGAGCCGATGCCGACGCCGTGCCGGCACCGGCGGTCGTCGGTGGCTATCCGCACACACCCGGCTTCGACGGCCGAGCGCATCTCGAGGCCGTGATCAGCTTCGGCGCGCCGCCGATCCCGCTCCTGCGCCGGATCGTGCTGGGCGAGGGGTAGGTCCTCGCGGGCGGAGGGCACCGCCGGGGCCGAGGTCCTCGCGGGCGGAGGGCACCGCCGGGGCCGAGCGGACCGCTGACGAGCGCGATGCTCGGTCGACCTGGTGCCGTCGGGGCACGCTTGCTGGCCCGAAACCGGCCCATCGGCGCGCGGCGTGCCCTGGCGTCAGCCCTGGGTCCGGCCGCGCTTGCCTGCGTCTCGCGTGGGGCCGCTCGCGGTTCCCGCCGGTTTGCCTGGCGACTCTTGCTCGCGTGTCGCCGGCGTCGGGGCGAGCGCCGCGCGCAGCCGGTCCACGCGGTAGCCGGAGGATGCCGCGGCTTCCGCCAGGCGACGCGCGAGGCTGCTGGGCGGCTCCGCCGGGGCGTCGGACGCGAGCACGGGTTCGGACGCGGACAGAGGCTCGGTCGCCGCACCGGTTTGCGAGGTCGCTCCGCTCGTCACTCGCTCGAGCCGGTCCATCCACACGAGCAGCTCGTCGAATGACTCGCGATGGAACCACTCGGCACCATCCCAGGCGTTGACGCGGATGAACGACCGGACCATCGGGTCCGCGATCCAGGCATCGACCAGGTGTCGTGCCCGATCCTGATCCGAGTCGCCGCCGGTGCTGGACGGGAGCGGCAGGTCGAGCAGCAGCCGGATCCGCTCGGTCGCCTGCCAGGCACCGGCCTCGTCGATCCCCTCGAGCCGGAGCGCGTCCGCGATGGCCGTGGCAAACCGGAGCTCGTCGAACCAGGCGCGGCTCGTGGGTCCGACGGGCGCGCCGAGGGCGAGCGACCCGATGGGTGCGAGCAGAGCCCAGGTGCGCAGGGCGGCCGCGTGGGAGGGATCCGCGATCGTGGCCACCTCCGGACCTGCCTGCGCCTCGTGCGTCTCGATCTCGTCGACGGTCGCGGTCACATCACCGCTCACCCCGGTGGCCTCGGCCACCGCTCCTGCCAGGCGCTCGATCTCCGGGCGCGACGGAGCAGCGATCGCTGCGCGCAATGCGTCATGGACCGGCGCGAGCTGCAGGTCGCGGAGAGCGCCCTCGAGAGACGGCACTCCCTGACCGCCGAGCCGCTCGGCCAGCCGGCTCCAGACCCCGCTGGCATCCAGGACCTCGCGCATGTCCCAGTAGACGCGCGACTCATACGCCTGGAGCTGCACGTGCAGGCCGCGCTCGCGGATCTCGGCCACCGACCGCAGGTGCTCAAGCCCGGAACGCTGCTCACGGAACGCAAGCCACCGTCCGTCGGCCGATCCCTCGGCCAGTCCCAGCGCCTCGGCCAGCGTTCGGCGCACGAGTCGCTTCGACCCGTCGCCATCCTTGACTGCAAAGGCAGCCGAGTCCCGGACCCAGCCTGACGTCTCCGCATAGCGGTTGTGATAGACGACCAGCGACCGGGCTCCACCGCTGCCGTTGGAGTACGCGAACACGTTCTCGTCAACACCGCCGAAGTCGTGCGCCACGTCGTACAGGAGGAAGTCGTGGGCCTCGGCGAAGTCGCCCCGTCGGTGGAGCAGGGGCACGATCTCTCGCTCGTGCCGGCCGACCAGCCAGTCGTCGACGGCCTCGTCGTGGGTGGCCCGGCGGAACTCCATGCCGTACTTCTCGGCAAAACCCTCGAACTGACCGTGGCCGAACATGGGCAGCCCCGGCAGCGTCGCGAGCAGCGTCGCGACCCCGAAGTACTTGTCGCCCTTGCCGAACTGCTCGACCGCCGACTTCTCGTCCGGGTTGTTCATGAAGTTGACGTAGCGCTTGAGGATCTCGGGGTCGAACTCGAGCGTCTCCTTGAGCACCCGCCGGTAGCCGGCGTTGTCCTCGTCGCGGAGCATGTGCATGAACGCGCTGTTGTAGACGCGGTGCATGCCCAGGGTGCGCACGAAGTAGCCCTCGAGCAGCCAGAACGCCTCGGCCAGCAGGAGCGTGTCAGGCACCTCCGCCGCCACCCGATCGACGACCTCGCGCCAGAACTCGTGAGGCATCGCGGCATCGAACTCGGCCTGGGTCATCGTCCCGTGCTCGGCTCGTGACGGGATCGCACCACCGCCCTCGCCGGGGGCGGGGAACCACAGCCGGCGGACGTGCTTTCGGGCGAGCACCATCGCCGCGTCGAACCGGATCACGGGGAACCGGCGCGCGACCGCGAGGATCGTCTGGATGACCTGCTCGCGGACGTCGGCGCGGCTGAAGTCGAGCTGCGCGGTGTCGTTCCAGGGGAAGCTGGTGCCATCGTTGCCGTGGTAGATGTAGCGCCGCTCTCCGGACCAGCGCTCACGTCGCTCGAACACCACCGCCGCGTCGCTGTTGTCCCAGTAGTGGTCCTCGATCCGGACCTCGACCCGGTCGTCGTTGCCCAGGTTGTCGCCACCGAACGTATAGCCGGGGTAGGGGGGCTCAGGCACCGACAGGAACCATTCCGGGTGCTCCGCGACCCAATGCGAGTCGATGCCCATGTGGTTGGGCACCATGTCCGATGCGAGTCGGACGCCCCGCGACCAGGCCCGCTCGCGGAGGTTGGCCCACGCACCCTCGCCGCCCAGGTCGTCAGCGATCCGGTAGTCGTCGAGCGAGTAGGCGGACGCCGCCGCGTCAGGGTTGCCTCGCCAGGCCTTGATCCGCTGCGACGCGCCGCTCCGCTCCCACAGCCCGATCAGCCACAGGCCGGTGATGCCCCAGCGGGCCAGCCGGTCGAGCTCCCCGTCCGGGATCGCGTCCAGGGTGTGGATGTCGCGCTGGTAGCGGCGAGACAGCTGGTCCAGCCAGACATGGGTGCTCTTGGCGATCAGGACGAGGCGTGGCATCCAGGCCGAGTCGGACGAGAAGCGCTCGGGCTCAGCGTCGAGGCCCGACAGGTCGGGTGCTTCGCCGTGCCCGCCGCCATCGCCCGCGCCGCCGCCGAACCGCATGTGCAGCCCGCGCTCCTCCTCGGCCATCACGTCGAGCGTGAGCAGCAGCTCGTCGAGCAGGTCGTCGAGCGCGGTGCCCAGCAGGGGTCCCCAGCGCTCCCGGACGTAGCGGAGCTGGCCGGCGAGGGACGTTGGGTGGGCACGGGCCGGGGCCCGCAGCAGCTCCACCAGTCCCTCACCATCGGGACCGATCGGCGGGAGCGCGGCCTGGTAGCGCTCCAGGGCGCTGAACACCGTCGCTCGCTCGGTCGCCGGAAGCGGAGAATCGTCGACGAGGTCGCGCAATGGCCGCGCAGCCGGGTTCTCGTTGGCAATCCGGATCAGCAGCAGCTCCTCGAGTCGGACCGGGGCGGCCGCGCCGGCAACATCGGGGAACTCCTCGCCCAGCGCATCGAGCAGCTGGTCCACGAGCTCCGCGCCCAGGTCCCGGCGGAGGGTGGTGCCGGTTGCGTCCATGGCGGCTGGCGGCACGAGCTCGGCGGCTCGGGCCACGAGCAGGTGCTCGATCTCGTGGAGCAGCTCGAGCGCCGCCAGCTCACCAGCCTGGGCGCTGGGTTCGCTCGCGCGGCGGGTGGCGTTGACCGCAAGGGTTACCCGGCGGGCGTTGGCGATGTTCGCCGCCAATCGACGGCGCGGCGCGGGCGCGGTGGCCGACGGAGTGGCCGACTGCGGCGCGGGCGGTGGAACGATCGTGTCCAGGGTGAAACGGCGTCGTGCCGTACGTGAGATGGGAAGAGAGCGCATCCCCACCAGTGTGACACCCGAGCCAACTCCCCACCGGGCAGTGCTCATGCGTGCTCGGCGGTGGCCTTCGGCTCCAGGATGTCGGCGATGCCGCGCAGCGGGATGATCAGCCAGTCGGGCCGCGCGCTCAGCTCGTACTGGAGCTCGTAGGCGGCCTTCTGGAGCAGCAGCACGTCGAGCATGACCTCGCGACCCTCGTCCGTCGGCGGGAGGATGCCGCTGGCGTCGGTCTCACGGAAGTAGCCGCGCAGGAACGCTGCCGCGGACTCCACGTACCAGGCCTCGGCCCAGGCGTCGAGCGCGGACCGCTGTGGCTCACCCCGGATCACAAGGGTCCCGACCGCGGCGTAGTGCAGCGAGCGGATCATCCCGGCGACGTCGGTCAGCGCGGGCCGCATCAGCCGTCGCTGGCTGATCGCGTTGAGCGGCTGTCCCTCGAAGTCGGTGATCATCAGGTCGTCCCCGGTCACGAGCACCTGACCTGCGTGGTAGTCGCCGTGGCACCGGATCCGGATGCCCCCGATCCCGCCCTTGAGGAGACGACGCAGGTGCTCGTCGACGCGGGCGCCTCGGGCAAGCACGACCTGCGCCTGCTCGACAGCGGGTCCGGGCAACGCCTCCATCTCATCCCTGAGCTGGCGCAGCGCGTGTCCGGTGCTGGCGCGGACCGACTGGTAGAGCGCGCGCTGGTGGAACGGCGTCATCGGCTCGGGCGCGAACGCGGGATCATCGCTCTTCTGGGCAAGCACGCGATGGAGCTCGCCGGTCCGCTGGCCGAGCAGCTCGGCCGTCGGGAGGAATGAACCCACCAGCGACGCGTGGGGCCCGGCATCGCTCGCCTCGCGGCTGCGCGCGATGATGGCCGACACCGAGCGGTCCACGATCGGCGGGTCAATGCCCAGCCCGACGGCCGACTCGAGGTAGCCCTCGACCGCGCTGCGTGCGACGTCGAACGCATCTCCGCGGTTCTCCACGTACGCCTGCAGGACTGCCGCCGACGCCTTGCCGCGCTTCGTCCGGTACTCCAGCCAGCCGCCCAGCGCGGGAGCGTGCCGGAACCCGCGCTGGGTCAGCGCGCGGCCCATCTCGATCTCGGGGTTCTCACCAGCTTCGATCACCCGGTACAGCTTGAGGATGCCCCGGTCGCCCCACACCACGGACGTGTTGGTCTGCTCGCCCCGCAGCGCCTCCACCGCTGGTTTCGCACCCGGCTTCCCGGCGACCCTGGAGGTGGCGCCGGTTGCCTTGCCAACGAGCTCTCCATCCCGGCCGGCGATCCGGCGGCGACCGGTGAGGAGGGCGACGAGCGCGCGCACGAACTCCGGCTCGCCCGCGGCGTCGATGAGGTACCCGGTCGGCATGTGATCGCCGATCAGTCGCGCGATCAAGCGCGCGTCCTCAGGCTCCGGACCCGTGGCATCGACGATCCCCATCGGGATGCTGTACATCTCGGGCTCCCCGTCAGAGTAGGTCACCTCGAACAGCAGGAGACACAGCGTCCGCTCGTGCCCGGGGATCGGCAGCAGATCCGCGATGCGCGATGTGCGGATGCGCCTGCCCCGGCCGCGAAACCAGCGGCGATCGGCGATCCACTCGACCAGCCGCTCGGCCAGCTCGCTGACGACCGGCGGGTTGACCAGGTCGGACATCGTTCGTGGTCGCTCGAGCGTTCCCGGCGTACGCTCGCTCGTGGTTCCCCCGGGGTTGGTGCTGGGACGCAGCTGGAACCAGTAGAAGGCGTGCGGCCCGAGCGTCAGCGGATACGACGGGCCCTCGATCGCCGGGAACTCGACCGATCCGAACAGCTCGACGGGGACCATCCCGATGAACAGGCTGAGATCGAGCGAGGTCCACTGAACGTAGCGCGAGAGGTTGGCGACGATCAGCAATGTCTCGTGCTCGTGGCGCCTGACGAACGCGATCACCTTGCGGTTCTCGGGGTTGAGGATCGCGATCGAGCCCTGCCCGAATGCCGGGTGTCGCCGACGGAGGGCGATCAGCCGGCGCATCCACCACAGCAGCGAGTGCGGGTTCGCCAGCTGTGCGTCGACGTTGATCGCTTCATGGTGGTACTCGGGATCCACGATTGGAGGCAGGTAGAGCCGCTGGCGGTTGGCAGTCGAGAATCCGGCGTTGCGATCCGGGCTCCACTGCATCGGCGTCCGCACCCCGTTTCGGTCGCCGAGGTAGACGTTGTCACCCATCCCGATCTCGTCGCCGTAGTAGATGACGGGCGTCCCGGGCAGCGAGAACAGGAGCCCGTTCATGAGCTCGATGCGTCGCCGGTTGTTGCCCAGGAGCGGTGCGAGCCGGCGGCGGATTCCGAGGTTGATGCGGGCCTGCGGGTCGCTCGCATAGGCGCGGTACATGAAGTCCCGCTCCTCGTCGGTGACCATCTCGAGCGTCAGCTCGTCGTGATTGCGCAGGAACATGGCCCACTGCGCGGTCTCCGGAATCGACGGCGTCTGCTCCAGGATGTCGAGGATCGGGAACCGGTCTTCCATCCGGATCGACATGAACAGGCGCGGCATCACCGGGAAGTGGAACGCCATGTGGCACTCGGGACGCTCGTCGGTCCCCAGGTACTGGACGGCCTCCTCGGGCCACTGGTTCGCCTCGGCCAGCAGCATCCGGTCGCCATAGCGCTCGTCCATATGCTGCCGAAGGTCTGCCAGGAATGCGTGGGTCTCGGGGAGGTTCTCGCCGTTGGTCCCCTCGCGCTCGTAGAGGTAGGGGATCGCGTCGAGGCGGATCCCGTCGATGCCCATGTCCAGCCAGTAGTCGAGGGTCTGGAGCACCGCTTCGCGAACGCGCGGGTTGTCGAAGTTGAGATCCGGCTGGTGGCCGAAGAAGCGATGCCAGTAGTACGCGCCGGCGACCGGATCCCAGCTCCAGTTCGACGTCTCGTAATCCTTGAAGATGATCCGGGCGTCGGAATAGCGGTCGGCCGTGTCCGACCACACGTAGAAGTTGCGGTGCGAGCTGCCGGGCGGCGCGTGCCTGGCGCGCTGGAACCATGGGTGCTGATCCGAGGTGTGGTTGCACACGAGCTCCGTGATCACCCGCAGTCCGCGGCGATGGGCTTCGCGGACGAAGGTGCGCACATCCCGAAGCGTGCCGTAGTCGGGATTGACCTCACGATAGTCGGCGATGTCGTATCCGTCGTCGCGACCTGGCGAGGGGTAGAACGGGAGCAGCCAGATCGCCGTGATTCCCAGGTCGGCGAGGTAGTCCAGCTTGGTGGTCAGCCCCTGGAAGTCGCCGATCCCATTGCTGTCGCTGTCCATGAACGCGCGGACGTGGAGCTCATAGATGATGGCATCCTTGTACCACCGCGGATCTTTGGCCAGCCCATTGCGACCCGGGCTGGCGGGAGGCGGGGATGGGCGTTTCACCAGCTACAAGCCTCCCTGGCAGACGGGTCACGGCCAAAGGTCCGGTCAGCTCACCCTATGGGGCGCCGGCAGCGCCTGTCAACGCGCAGGCACCCGGCTCGCCGTCAACCTCGCCGGGTGACACGCGCGGACGCACCGTCGGGCGTGCGGATCATGGTTTGCCGGACGGGCCTCAGCGCTCGCCCGTGATCAGTGGATCCAGCTCGATGGGCCCCGGATCGGGCGCCCGGGCGGACTCGACCCGTTCCACGGCCCGCCGCAGCAGCTCCAGGCCGGCCGGATCGAGCTCGTAGCTCCATTCGCGCAGCCGGGCGGGTCGGCTGAACCGGGCCTCGAGGCCCAGCGCGGTGGCCTCGCGCGACAGCAGCACGAGGTCCGCGTCGCGGTCGACGAGCGCGAGCTCGGTCTCCGTATGGGCGACGGCCGGGATGAGCTCGACGCCGGTTGCCCCGGAGCTCTCCAGGACCTCGGCGACGTTCGCGACCCCGCGCTCCGAGCCGCACACCAGGCCAACCTTCGAGCCCGCCGGCAGGCTGGCGACCTCCTGGACCAGATCAACGTACCCGGGGCCAACCAGCATCGCCACCAGTGGCAACCGGCCACCGACGATCGCGTGGGCCTCGTCCGCGTGGAACGTGGTGGTCGCAACCAGGTCGTAGTGATAGCGATCGAGTCGCTCAGGGATCTCCTCGAGCAGTACCCCTGACACCGCGACGCGGTCGGGGAATGCCTCGACGATCTGTTCTGCATCGTAGGTGGCGTCAGCAGTCGTGCACTCGGCGAACAGCAGGTGCACCCGCTGCCCCGGTCGCCGGCGCGCGCTGGCGGCGGTGAAGGTCGCCTGGGCCACCTCATCGGGCGAGAACCCGAGCTGCGCCGCCCGTCGCAGCGTCTCCGCGACGATGCCGGCCAGGGCGTCCGAGCCCCGTCGAACGGGCGGGCGATCGACCACCCGGGTGCCGGCCCCATGGCGACCCACCACGTAGCCCGCCTCGGCCAGGCGTCGGTACACCGCGCGGATCGTGTTGGGGTTGACGCGCATCGCGGCCCCGAGCTCACGCACGGGCGGCAGGCGCGTTGCGGGCTGGAGGCGCCCGGACTCGATCTGGTAGGCCAGCTGCCAGTAGATCTGGGTCGAGATGGGCACGTCGGAATCGCGCTCGATGTCAAGCTCATGCGAGCTCGTATTCGAGGGGGTGAGCACCGGCTGGGCGTCGGTGGTGCCCCGATCGTCCTGCGCGCTTGACATAGTGGACTAGTCCAACTAATCTTGCCTTGGCCTAGTTGACTATACCAACCCGGCCACAACACTCGACGTTACGAGATTGAGAATGGAATTCCTCCTGCCGCTGATCGTCCTGATGGTGCTCGCCGTGATTGCGCTCGAGGTGGGTGTCGATTCGCGTGACGGGTCGCCCGATCCGCGCCGCTCCAACTACCCGATCGGGCTCAACTGATCGCCCGCTGATCTGCCCCGCATGTGGGGCGCCGACCCACCCCTCCTTCTCGGCGCCTCACGAACGACCCCCGGACACCCATCCGGGGGTCGTTCTGCGTCTCCAGCAGCCCCACCGTGATGGCGCGACGCAACGGCACGGTCAGGCACCGGGCGGTGGCTGACCGACCTCGCTGAGCGCCTGGCGGTAGATCGCTTCGCCGTCGATGCCGAGCGCTGGCGAGCTGACGCTGGCGAGGTCTGCGACGAGTCTCAATTCCAGGTGCTCGTGGGTGAGGGTGTCGATGAGACGGACGGCGCGTGCGGCGGCCCGCATCACCTGGTGCGTCTCGGTCCGTGCCGGGTCGTCCCAGAACCAGCCGTCCGAGGCGAACATCGCAAGGCGCCAGCGCTGCGCCTCGAGCAATGTCAGCAGGTGGCGACGATCTCGCGGCCGTGCGTCCCGGCCGAGGATATCCAGCGCGAACGCCTTTGCCGTTGTCGCACCCGTGACCACGTCCACGTAGCGGTCCCTCGCGTCCCACACGTCGTCCAGGCTGCGAACCTCGAGCGCGCTCGTCTCGGTGGCCTCGTCGATGGCGCCCGCCAACCGGTCGAACGCGGATCGCAGCGGCGCCTTCCATCGTCCGTCCGGGACGTCCGGGCACTCGGCGTGCCAGCGAAGGACCCCGTGGTGGCAGCTCCACGAGGAGCGATCCCGGATCCGGATCTCCGGACGAACGGCGTCGCCCCCAAGGCCGACTGCAGTGGCTATGTCGGTCACATCGAAGCCTCGGTCGACGCCACCCGAGCCCGGATCCACGAGCCGCTCGAGGAACAGGTCTCGGAAGGACTGGTGGTGCCCGTAGAGCTCGCCGTCGGTGGCGATCACGACCATCGGCGGGTTCCCGTCCGGCAGCGGTTGCGCGAGGCGCGGCGCGACGCGCTCGCGGGCGAAGCGATCGGCATCGGCAGTCGCCGCCGGCTCGAACGACACGGCGCCCGACAGGTCGCCATCGTAGAACGCCACCGTGAGATGCTGACCCGCTCCGAGCTCGACGCGATACGGCTGTCGGGTGTCGAGATGCGGGTCGTCGGACTGCCACGGTGCCAGGAGTCACGGCCTCGATCCCGGCTGACCCGAGCGTTCGCAGGGTGGCCATGTCCACGGCCGCCTCGGGCAGCCACATGGCCCGCGGACGGCGGCCGAACCGGAGCTCGAAGTCACGAATCCCCCAGGCCACCTCGGTCCGACGGTCGTGCGCGGCTGACAGGGGCAGGATCGAGTGGTGGAAGGCCTGCGCGATCCCGGTCCCGCCGCCATCCCGGTCGCCCGCCGCGAACCCGGCCAGCACCTCCGGTGCCTCGGCAGCGAGATAGTCGGTGAGGGTGGGGCCGGCATCCCACGAGATGTGGCCCGGGATACCGTGCTCGGCGATCGGCCGGTAGCACTCCTCGGTGATCCGGGCATTCCAGTCCCGGTATGGCGCGGCCGATGGATCGGGCGGGATCTGGTTCGAGAACGGGTCGATGCGGAGGGGCTGATAGAAGTGGGCGTGGACGACCAGCCGGCCCCGCGTCACCAGACTCCGCCGGTCATGTCAGCTCCACCTCGTCGGCCGTCCGATCGCGGGCAGCGCTGACCGCCTGGCGGAACGAGAAGCGACGGGACTCGCCGGGCGCCAGCTGGAGCGGCCACGACACCAGGAGCTCGCTGCCCTGGTAGGCACGCTCAAAGCCAGCCTCGGACTTGGACACGGTATCGATCGGATGCCACCAGGCGTCCGCCGGAGGGTCCGCGGCGGCCGTGATCGCCACCCCGACCCAGTCGTTGCCGTAGCCAAGCTCGCGCATCGGGCCGGCCTGGCCCGCGCCATCATGTCGGGAGCGCGATCCGTCGACCGCGTACCATGCCTGCTCGTTCCCGCCCCCACCCAGAAGGTGGATCGACCATTCGAGCCCGAACCGGCAGTCGATCGCGGCGCTGCCACGATGGTGCAGCTCGACCTCGACCGCCAGCTCGGGATCCTGCCTGCCCCCGGTCAGGCGGATCGTCCTCCTGACCGTCACGTCCTGGTCGGCGACGGTGCCGTCTCGCGACATCGACACCTGCCCGGGTGCGACGTGGTCGACGGTGAAATCGCCGTCAAAGGCGTCACCGAGCTCGGTCGCAGCTGCGACGGCGAATGCCTCGGGCGTCGTGTCGGGCGCCAGGAAGCGGACAAGGGCGGATCGTCGCTCGTGGTCGTCGTATACGAGCATGCGTGCGAGCCCTTCCTCCTTGGCCGCCACGAGCTCATGGATGGGGGTGACACGGTCATCGCCGGTTCCGCCGTCCTGCTCGCCGACGTCGCTCCCGCCGTCGGTGGCCTCGCGCGCGAGCTCCACGGCTCGCAGTGTCTCGTGATAGGCCTCGGGCCGGCGCCGCAGCACGGCGCCCAGCGCATGACGGGCTGCGCGGATGTCCCATGCGCCGATCCCGCCGCCCTCGGACGGCTTGACGGTCACGACCTGGCCGGTGTCCGCCAGCAGGACCTCCGGTCGGCCGTCCAGGTCCAGGTCGCTCAGCATCGCCGCGTGCGTCGATCCCAGCTCTTGATCGGCCATGTCCTCGGCAGCGATCAGGTGCTCATGGGTGGCCAGCCGCATGTGCGAGATGTAGATGCCGCCGAACAGCCCGTGCCAGTAGCAGTCATTGGACTGACCCCGGTGGAGGTGATCCTCGGCCAGCGTCCGTGTGGGGCCCGCCGGCATGCGGGCGACCTTGGATGAGATGCGCAGCATCTGCTTGTGGAGGTCGTTGACCTCGCGGTACTTGACCTGGAAGTTGCGCCAGAACCCGCCGCGCAGCCAACGAGCCTCGGGACGGTGTGCGGCGATCGCATCGTGTAGTGCCGACGAGAACGCGGTCGACTCGTCGGGCGGCAGCGCCCATTCGCCCATCTCCGCGTACGACGAGGTCGGCACATAGACACGACCGATCGGTGGCTCGCGATCCAGCCAATCGGAGGGCGTGACCATGGTCAGCCAGTCGGCGTTGGCCTCGAGCGCCTCGAAGAACCGCTCGACCCAGCGCCCGGCTCCCCAGCAGTGGTCATGGGTGGTGGGCCAGGCGCCGAACTTCTCGCCGTCGTCGCCCATCATTCCGATCCGGTCGCCCGCCTCGGTCGCGTGCGCACGCAGGTGCTCGACCACGTCGTCCACGGTGCCGAACGGGATCCGGTAGCGGAGGCCCTGCTCGGTGCCGAACACGGTCAGCAGCTGCCCCTGGTCCTCGGTGGTGTATGTGCCCCAGAGGCCTTCCTCGGGGATGGCTGCTGCCCGGAAGTGCTGGTCGTCGAGGATCGTCCAGCGATAGCCGGCAGCGGTGAGCGAGGCCGGCAGATCCGGCTCCCAGACGCGCTCCGCCAGCCAGGCGCCCTGCGGTCGGTGGCCGCTGAGCCGCTCGACAGCGTCGGCCATGCGCGTCAGCTGCACCACGCGGTCACGTTCGGGCAGCGAGGCAAGCACGGGCTCGTACAGGCCCCCACCCATCAGCTCCACCTGGCCGTGGTCGACGAGGGTTGCGAGGCGGTCCAGGAAGTCCCGCTGCTCCGCGTCGAGCCACTCGAGCAGGGGGCCGGTGTAGTGCAGCGCGACGCGGACCCCGGGGTGCCGCTCGAGCGACTCGACGAGCGGTCGATACGCGCGGTCGTAGACCTCCGCAATGACCCAGCCGAAGTTGCCGACTGGCTGGTGGTTGTGGATCGCCAGGGCAAGCGAGATCCGGTGGCTCACGCGTGCGTCCTCTCTTCGCGGGTCCAAGACGGAGGCGGCGCCGGTCGACGTCGAGCTCGCCGCCGGTCAGCCGATGGGGAATCCGTTCAGGCGCCGTCCGTGTCCGGTGGCTCGTTGGCGGCCGCGGGAAGATAGAGCCGTTCCACGTATTCGTGCAGCATCCGCGTCGTCGAGAAGCGCCAGATGGTGCTCGAGATCGAGTTGCGCATGAGCTGGATCCAACGCTCCGGCAGCTCATGCGCGTCGCGCTCGTAATAGGCGGGAACCAGCTCCTGCTCGAGGATCCGGTACAGGTCCTGGGCGTCGGCCCAATCCTGCGCGCCCTCGTCCGGGTTGGTCTCCCGACCGCCGATTGCCCAGCCGTTGTCGCCCGTCCAGCCCTCGTCCCACCAACCGTCGAGCACGCTCAGGTTGAGCACACCGTTCGCGGCGGCCTTCATCCCCGACGTGCCCGAGGCCTCCAGCGGCCGGCGCGGGTTGTTGAGCCAGACGTCGACGCCCTGGACCAGGAACCGGCCGATCCGAATGTCGTAGTCCTCGAGGATGAACACCCGGCCCCGATGGCGTGGGTTTCGCGAGCGGCCGAAGATGTCCTGGATGACGCCCTGACCGGGACGGTCCGCGGGGTGGGCCTTGCCGGCGAACACGATCTGGATCGGCCGCTCCTCGTCCCACAGCAGCCGCGAGATGCGGTCCGGGTCCGAGAACACCAGCGCCGCCCGCTTGTAGGTCGCGAACCGGCGGGCGAAGCCGATGGTCAGGATCGACGGGTCGAGGACGTGCTCAAGCTCCTCCAGTGACGAGGGCGCTTCGCCATGGCGCGCGAACTGGTTGCGCAGCCGGCCGCGCGCGAAGATCGCGAACTCCAGCTTCTGGCGCTGGTGCGCTTCCCACAGATCTCGGGCGGGCACCTTGCCCAGCCGGTCCCAGAAGCGGCGCGAGGCGGGCTGGTCGTCCATGGTCACCATATCGGCGTTGGTGTACCGCTCGAGGAGGTCGCGCATCGGCTGACCCAGCCACGTGGGCGTGTGGACGCCGTTGGTCAGGCCCAGGATCTCGTGCGGCGAGATCTGGCTCCAGGTGGCGTTGGCCGTGTGGCCGTGCAGCTGCGACACGGCGTTCGCGCCGTTGGTCATGCGGAGGCTGAGCGCGGTCATGTCGAACTGGGACGGATCATCGTCCACGCCCCGGCCCAGCTCCAGCAGGCGGGGTGTCGGGACACCGCCCGTACCGGGACGACCGTCGCCGTCGAGCAGGGGGCCGACCACGCGTCGAACGAGGTCGGCATCGAACCGCTCGTTGCCCGCCGATACCGGCGTGTGGATGGTGAACACGCTGTTGCCGCTGACCCGCTTCCAGGCGTCGTCGAGCGCGGCACCACCCGCGACCAGCTCCCGGGCGCGCTCCGCGAGAAGGAACGCCGAGTGCCCCTCGTTGAGGTGCCACAGGCCTGGCTGGATGTCCAGCGCGCGCAGCGCTCGGACGCCGCCGACGCCCAGCACGAGCTCCTGGTGCAGCCGCATCTCGCGACCACGCACATAGAGGATGTGCGTGATCGGGCGATCGGAGTCGTCGTTGTCGGGGACATCGGTATCGAGCAGCAGGACCGGGACCCGGCCCACCTGGACCACCCACACGGCGGCCGCCAGGTCACGTCCGGGCAGGGGGACCGTCACGATGAGCGGCTCTCCCAGGCGGTCGAGCGCCCGCAGAACCGGCAGCCGTGCGAACTCGTAGTCGGGGTAGGCGTGCTCCTGGTGGCCATCGGCGTCGATCGTCTGGCGGAAATAGCCGCGCCGGTACATGAGGCCGACGCCCACCAGCGGGAGTGCCATGTCCGAGGCGGTCTTCATGTGGTCGCCCGCCAGAACCCCCAGGCCGCCGGCGTAGATCCCGAGCGACTCATGGAGCCCGTACTCGGCGCAGAAATACGCGATCGGACCGTTCAGATCCTTGCCGTGCTTGCGCTGGAACCAGTGGTCGGCGCCGTTGGCCATGTAGGCGTCGAACTCCTGGAGGATGCCCTCGTACTCGGCCATGAACGCCGGGTTGCCGAGGAGCTGGCCCCACTCGACCGGTCCGGACAGCACCGGGATCGGGTTCCGGTATCTGGCCCACGCTCCGGCGTCGATGCGGGAGAACAGCACCCGGGCTCGGGGGTGCCAGCCCCACCACATGTTGTACGCGAGACGACGGAGCCCTTCCAGCTTGGGCGGCACGTGGAAGGGGGCACCGGGTTGGGCCGGTACGTGAACGAGGGGTTCCATGAGCCGCCCATGATAGCGGCGCGATCTGCGCCGTGACAGCGACCGTTGCGGAAGGCCTCTCTCGTAGGATGGGGGCCAT
This sequence comes from uncultured Chloroflexia bacterium, assembly GCA_963734935.1. Taxonomy (GTDB): domain Bacteria; phylum Chloroflexota; class Limnocylindria; order Limnocylindrales; family CSP1-4; genus CAIXZV01. Next base: position 99,699 of record CAVTIO010000009.1, read on the forward strand.
GGTGTTTCCCGACCCGTCTCCCCGGCCCGACGCGTCGCCGGCGCCGGGCGCTCGAGCACCCCGTGGGCGGCTGCGCGTCGTGATGATCGCCGCCGAGTGCGAGCCATGGGCGAAGGCCGGCGGCCTGGCGGATGTCGTCGATGGTCTGGCTCGCGGCCTCGGCCGGATGCCCGGTCACGCGACCGCGCTCGAGACGCCGCTGGATGTCTTCCTGCCCCGCTACCGGACCGTGCCGGTTCCCGCCTCCGCCGAGGCCGAGCCCGCGCTGGAGATCGAGGACCCCGACCTGGATCACCCGGACAGTCGACTCGGCGTCCGTGTGATCAACGTCCCGGCCGATGGCTACCGGCTCCGACTGGTCGACGTCGCGCGCGCGTTCGACCGAGATGGGATCTATGACCAGCCCGACGACGCGTGGCGGTTCGCCGTCCTGGCCCGAGCCACGCTGGCCGCCCTTCGCCGCGACGGTCGCCCCCTGGACGTGCTCCACGTCCACGACTGGCACACGGGTCCGGTGCTGCTGGAACGGGCGCGTGCCGTGGCCACTGGCGACCGGTTCGTTGGCGGGATGGCGGTGCTGGCCACGCTCCACAATCTCTCGTACCACGGCTGGACGCCGCGAGAGCGCCTGCACGAGCTCGGGCTGCGTGAGGGCGATGCGCTGGCAGGCCCCAATCCGGATGGCATCGACCTGCTCCGGACCGTTGTCGATGGTGCGGACCTCGTCAACACCGTCTCACCCGGGTACACGAGGGAGGCCCGCACGACCGAGTACGGCATGGGACTGGACGAGCCGCTTCGCGGGAGGGGCGACCGGTTCTTCGGCATCCTCAACGGGCTTGACCCCGACGTTTGGGATCCGGAGACCGACGATGCCCTCTCGGCGCGGTACCGGTGGGGCGCGATGGGTGGCAAGGCCACCTGCCGCCGTGAGCTGCTGACACAGCTGGGCTTCGATGGCGAGGACGATGGCCTCGTCGTCGGCTCGATCGGTCGTCTCGACCCGCAGAAGGGCTTCGATCTGATCGCTGCCGCCGGCGGGGACCTGCTTGCGGATGGGGTCAGGCTGGTGGTCCTCGTCGATCGGCCGGGCGAGCTTGCCGCTCCGTTGCGAGCGCTGGCGGCCGCGCACCCGGATCGGGCGGTCCTCATCGAGCGTTTCGATCGCGCCCTCGCCCGCCGCATCTACGCTGGTGTCGACGCCTTCCTGATGCCGTCCCGCTTCGAGCCCTGCGGCCTGGGCCAGATGATCGCCCTCCGCTATGGGACGCCGCCGATCGTGCGCCGGACGGGCGGTCTCGCCGACTCCGTGATCGACGTCGACGAGCACCCCGGTGGCGGCACGGGCTTCCAGTTCGACGATGCCACGCCGGAGGCGCTCGTGGGTGCCATCGGCCGCGCGGCCACGCTGCGCTCCAGCGCCCCCGCCGCGTGGTCGGCGCTTCAAGCGCGGGCGATGGCCGTGGACCTGCGCTGGGACACCGGTGCCGCACCCCGGTATCTCGAGGCGTATCGGCGAGCTGTCGCGATCAGACGAGGCGAGGATTGACGCGGTCAGCTCGCTCCGTCCGCGCACCGGTTCTTGGTGAGCCGCGCCGGGTCACGTTCGCCGCGGCTGTCCGCACATGCGAGAATCGCCCTCGACCCGCCCAGCCCCTCCACGGGGCCAGCCGTCCGGAGGTGATCGATGCCCAGGCAGTTTGTCGTCCAGGTCACCAACAAGCCCGGCCAGATGGCCGATCTCGCGGAGCAGATGGCCGCGCGAGGCGTGGACCTGCGGGCAATCGGCGGCGGCGGGATCGGAGAGGTCGGCCACATGATCATGACCACCGCCGACGATGATGCCGCCCGCCAGGTCCTCGAGGAAGGCGGCTGGACGTTCATCGAGGGCGAGTCGCTGCTGGCCGAGGTCGACGACCAGCCGGGTGGGATGGCGCGCATCGCCCGGGAGCTCGCCGAGGCCGGCGTCAACGTGATGGGCCACCTGTTCCTCGGCCGGTGGAGCGACCGCGCGACGTTCGCGTTCGTGGTCGACGACCCGGACAAGGCGCGCCCGATCCTGGAACGCCGGTAGGGCTCGGACGAGGCTGACCGGGATGCGTGTCGGGATCATCGCGCCACAGGGCTGGACGGGCGAGTACGACGGTTGGGATCCGACGCGCGCCTGGGCGCGCACGGTTGCGGTCGCGCACGAGGCCGAGGGGCTCGGGTTCGATTCGGTCTGGCTGTTCGACCACCTCCAGACCGAGCCTGTCCCGACCGACGAGATCGTGTTCGAGTCGTTCGTCGGGCTGTCGGCCCTGGCGGTCGAGACCGCGCGCGTCCGGCTCGGCCACCTCGTCCTGTGCGCCGGCTACCGCAACCCCGCGCTGGTGGCCAAGATGATCTCGACGCTCGACGTCGTCTCCGGAGGCCGCGCGGAGCTGGGTATCGGCGCCGGCTGGAAGGAGGACGAGTACGTGGCGTACGGCTGGGGCTTCCCGCCGCTGCGAACCCGCATGGAGGCGCTCGAGGATGCGCTCGAGATCACGTCGCGGATGCTCGCACCCGGGCGCACCACCTACTCGGGTCCCACCGCCGCCGTCAGCGAGGCCATCAATGTGCCCGCCGGCCTCCAGCAGCCGCGCATCCCGATCCTGGTCGGCGGCAATGGGCCCAACCGCACCTGGCGCCTGGCGGCCCGCTTCGCGGACGAGCTCAACCTCGACTGGCTGTCACCCGAGGAGATCGTGGCGGCGCGGCCCGTGATCGCGTCCCGGTGCGAGGAGATCGACCGCGACCCTGCGACCCTGCGAGTCTCGGTCAACATCGGCCGTCCCCACTCCGAGCCGGAGGGCCAGGAGAGGGTGGATCTGCTGCGGGCCTATGCCGACGCCGGCGTGGATCGGGTGATGACCCTGGTCCGGGCGTCGGCCGGGGATGACGGGGCCCTCGAGCGGTTCGCCGAGGACTGCGTGAAGGCTGGAGCCGAGCTCGACATCGAGTGAGCCGGCGCTCGTCTCACGCACGGCGAACCGGCGATCAACAGCTCAGCCGGACGCGGCGACAACCACCCGGGATCTCCCGTTCGGTGCCAGGAGCGTCAGGAGGTTGGTCGCCTCAGCCTCCGCCGCCTGCCGGTGGGCAGGCTCCAGCCGCATGATCGGCTCGATCGTCAGCGTGGTCACCCGGTCGCGTGACTCGCGGCCCGGACGCTCCAGCTTCCAGAAGCCAGCCAGAAACCCGTCGACGAGGAATGAAGGGCGACCGATGATGCCCGAGGCGCCGACGGCACGGAGGACGTCGGGCAGGACTCGGCTCCGGTCGGCGTGGCCGAGGAGGACGTTGTCGTAGTCGGGCAGGAACCGCACCGGGACCGGAACATCGCCCTCGACGAACAGCCAGTCGGGCACATCGAACAGCTCCCGCCCCTGGTCATCGTGCACCACGGCAAGCCGCGGTCGGAGCCGCTCGACCGCATCGCGCAGACCGCCGAGCCTCGACCATGCCGCCATGTCGGCGACGGTCGCCGGGCCGAATGCCGCCAGGTAGCGGAGGATCGTGGCATCGGGCTCGGTCTCGGATCCCAGCGTGCGGCCGGTCCAGGCTTCGATCGTCGTGAGCCGCGGAGCGCCGGGCATCCCCCACACGCCACGGGGCGGGACCTGGAGGGTCGGCAGGAGGTTGCGAATCGCGTAGGCGAGGCTGGTCGCGTCGCGATCCGGCCAGCGGTGCGCCATGGCCGTCCGGAGCTCGGCGAGCGTCCGCGCCTGCTCGTCGACGAGCGATCGCCCGAACGCAAGGACCGGCTCGAGGTCGATGCCCTCGAGTCCCGCCCTGTATGTCCGGTTTCGGAACAGCTCTCCGTTGAGCACCGGCTGCACGACGGGCCGCAGCGCGAGCGCATCATCGACCGAGACCAGGTGGATCGTGCCACGCATCAGGACCATGCGGACGACGCGTCGGTCGAGGAGCATGCGCCCGAGCTCCGCCGGATCGAAGGACTCGATGCGCGACCAGAGGGCGACGTACGGGGACATCGGCACCTGGGCCTGGAGTCCGACCAGATGCTCGATCACCTCCAGCATCGGCCGCTCGACGCGCGCGAGCAGCAGCTGGCGGGCCAGCAGGGTCCGGTTGAGATCGCGGGTGGACAGCCGCGCACTCTTCACAGCGCGCAGCGTACGGCATCCGGCCCGTGCGACGCACCACCCGAGACCCACATGCCGCCGGCCGCCCCGCGACAGGTGGAGCGGGGGGTGACCGAGCGCCGGCCTGCGCGTGGATGCAGTGAGCCGAGGAGCGTGGCCGGCAGGCTGTGACCCCGCCGGCTCGCGGCCTTGGACCACGGCGGTGCGCCAGCGCACCACAAGGTGAGCGTCCGCGGTGCGAAGGCGGTGCGTTCGCGCACGCTGGCGCGCACCGAGCGCGGTTTGTGAGCGGCGCCTGGTCGACATCGCCTGCGCCCATCAACAAGCGTCGCCGACGGCTCCGCTATAGTTGGCCGCCGCAAGCGGGAGTAGCTCAGTTGGCAGAGCGGCAGCCTTCCAAGCTGCATGTCGCGGGTTCGAACCCCGTCTCCCGCTCCAATCGCATTGCAGGCTGCCGGCGCGGCAGGTGGGCAACTGGTCGGGGAGAGATCGAGCGATGCCCTCCAGTGTCGGACCACATCGACTGCGCGGCGCGCGCACGAGCACGTGGGTGAGATGAGGCATTCGTTCCGGCCCGGGGGGCGGCTCAGGACGGCGCGATCCAGGGCGGCTGATCTGGGGCCGCTGCGTCGACGCGGTGCAGCTCAGCGCGTTCGGACCAGTACCGGCGTCCAGTGATCGTCGGTGGCTCGGACCTGCGTGCGTCAAGTGCGCAGGCGGCGGAGCGACGGCTGACGCTGATCGCGTTGGCTGCCATTCTCGTGCTGGGCGCGGTGATCCGCCTGTGGAGCCTCGATGCCGTAGGCCTCAACAGCGATGAGGCCGTGTATTCGGGTCAGGCTGCCGCCCTCGCGGGCGATCCCATCTACCGGGGGTTCTTCGCGATCTTCAGGGCGCACCCGCTGCTGGTGCAGTTCGCACTCGCCCTCGTGTACCAGCTCGGTGTCAACGACATAGCCGGCCGCCTCGTGAGCGTCGCCTTCGGTGTCGCTGCAATCCCATTGATGTACGCGCTCGGCAGCCTCATGTATGGGCGCAAGGCGGGAGTGATCGCGGCGGCCATCCTGGCGTTCATGCCTTACCACGTGATCGTGACCCGACAGGTCCTGCTCGATGGCCCCGAGACGACGCTGTGGCTCGCGACGATCTACGGGATCGCGCGCTACGCGGTGACGGCGCGACCGCGGTGGTTGTACGCGGCCGCGTTCGCCGGCGGGATGACCGTGCTGGCGAAGGAGACCGCGATTCTGGTCGTCGCGGTGGGCTTCGCCTTTGCGCTGATGACGCCGACTGTCCGGCTCACCCTGCGACGCATCGTGATCGCAAGTGCGGTGTTCGTGCTCGCGATCATTCCCTATCCAGCGGCGATCCTGGTGGGCGGCGCGACGGGCACGGCGCAGCAGTACTTCGTGTGGCAGCTGCTACGGCGGCCGAACCACACGGGGACGTTCTACTTCGAGGTGCTCGGCGGCGCGATGGGCCTGGTGCTGCTGATCCTCGTGGCGCTCGGCGTGATCGCCGCCATCCGGCTTGCCACCTGGCAGGACCGGTTGCTGCTCGCGTGGCTGCTGGTGCCGTTCGCGTTCTTTGAGATCTGGCCGGTGAAGGGCTACCAGTATCTGCTGCCGATCGCCCCGGCCTGCGCGCTTCTCGCGACGCGGGCGCTCCAGGCGCCATGGTCCACGTGGCTCGCGCGATGGACAGGGCGACTCGATCTCGACGCGCGGCAGCTGTCAGGCGCGCGCGCCCTCGCCACGATCGCCGTGCCGTTGCTGCTGGTGGTCACGTTGGTGGTGCCATCCGTCAACGCTGTTTCGACAACCACCACGCAGGGTTCGCTGGCAGGCACCGGGGGCCTGCCCGGTGCGCGAGAAGCCGGCCTGTGGGTGCGGCAGAACGTGCCCGCCGGGTCGACATTCATGACCATCGGGCCGACGATGTCGAACATCATCGAGTTCTACGGCCAGCGAGAATCCCATGGGTTGAGCGTGAGCCCGAACCCGCTGCGCCGAAACCCCTCATACGACCCGATCATCAACCCTGATCGCTCGATCCAGACGCTGAAGCTCCACTACGCGGTCTGGGATATCTGGTCCTCATCGCGGTCCACGTTCTTCGCAGACATGCTCCAGCGCTACATCGACAAGTACCATGGGCGGCTCATTTACCAGCAGCATGCGATAGTGCGCGACGCAAACGGCAACCTGAGCGACCAGGTCGTGGCCGCCATCTACCAGCTCCAGCGATGACGATGACATCCCGCATTCCGCATTCCCGAGCCACCGCCGTGGTGCTGGCGGCTGGGCTGCTCGCGGTGACCTTCACCGGCGCAGGCCCCGTGTCGAGTGTGGCCGCGGCGGGCCCTGACGCCGGCCACGAGCCGGCCACGCCGATTGAGCATCTCGTGGTCCTGATGCAGGAAAACCACACGTTCGACAACTACTTCGGCACGTACCCGGGTGCCGACACCCCACCCAGCGACGTCTGCATGCCCCGGGACCCGACCGACCCGTCCCTGGGCTGCGTGGCGCCGTACCACCTCGACTCGCACCGGACGATTGACCTCAGCCACGGCCCGGAGGTCGCGAAGGCCGTCATCAACGACGGTGCGATGAACGGGTTCATCTCGGCGCAGAACAAGCGGAACCTGCCGGGCGAGGTCGCGATGGGCTACTACGACGGCAGTGACCTTCCCTTCTACTGGAACCTGGCCTCGACGTCCATCCTGGCCGATCGGTTCTTCAGCTCGGATGCGGGGGGTAGCCGCGAGAATCACATGTTCTGGGTGGCGGGCCAGGCCGGCAGCGCACAGGCTGCTCCTCCTGGCGGCTACCAGTTCGACACGATCTTCGACCGCCTCGAGGAGGCCGGCGTCTCCTGGCGCTTCTACGTGCAGAACTACGACTCGACGATCACCTACAGGACGCTCACGGGGGAGCCACAGGATTCCCAGACGATCTGGGTGCCCTTGCTCAACTTCGACCGCTTCATCGACGACCCTGCGCTGTCGTCGCACATCGTGGACGTGAGCCAGTACCACGAGGACCTGGCCGCCGGCACGCTTCCGGCCGTGTCGTACATCGTGCCGTCGGGCGCGAGCGAGCACCCGCCCGGTGACGTCACGATCGGGCAGGTGTACGGGGCGTCGCTCGTGACCGCGCTGATGCAGAGCAGCAGCTGGTCGAACAGCCTGTTCGTCCTGACCTGGGATGACTGGGGTGGCTGGTACGACCATGTCACCCCACCGCAGATCGATGTCGATGGACTTGGTCTGCGTGTTCCGGCCCTGTTCATGTCGCCGTACGCCCCACCTGGTCGCATCGACAGCACGGCCTATGACTTCACCTCGATCCTGCGGTTCATCGAGGACAACTGGGGTATCGCCCCGCTCACGGCGCGGGACGCGACCGCCAGCAGCGTCGCGACGGAGCTGGACTTCCAGTCCCCGCCGAATGCAGCGGTGTTGCCGGGGTCCGTCTACCCGCCCGTTGAGAAGACCGACGGCGCAGCTCGGCTGCTGCTGTTCCTGATCTACGGCGTGATCTGCCTTGCCGTTCCGATCGGCGCGGTCGTGGTGTGGCGGCGGCGCCGGCCCCGCTCGCCCGTCGTGGAGCCGGGGGTCAGGGTCTGATGGTCGCTTCGATCCAGCCGCGCGGCCCCGCCTTCGGTGGCGCTCGCGCGCAGCTGGCGCGCACGCTGGCTCCAGTGCTGATGCTGGTCCTCGCGGTGCTTGTCGCCCTGAGCACTGCGGCGCCCGCCCTGGCCGCCAAGAACACGACCGTCTCGATCAAGCTCAACGCGCCTCGTACCGCTCCGATCGGATCCGAGGTCTCGGTGACCGGGAAGATCCAGCGTGCCGATGGGAAGTCACCTCGGGGCCTCCGGGTGGTCCTGTACATCGGCGGCCAGTACCTCGCGAGCGCACGAGCGGACGGAGCCGGTCGTATCCGCTTCACGATCCGCGGGGCGAACACGGAGGTCGCGCGTGACCTGCGCCTCCGCGCGGCTTTCGAGGGGGCAACCGGGATCTCGCCGAAGTCGGTCAGGAAGACGGTGACGATCCGGCCGGCCCACATCAGCGTGACCACAGTGCCCGCCGTCCCCGGCCTCCCGATCTCGATCGGCGATGTGGACAAGGTCACCGACGAGAGCGGTATGGTGACATTCGACGTCGACCAGGTCGGCAACGTGAAGCTCGTTCCGCAGCTCGATGCCCAGGGCGATCCATTGACGCGGATCAGCTTCATCCGGTGGCAGGACAGCGTCTACTCCCTCGCCCGGACGATCTCGGTGCGTGGCGACGCCGACTATGTGATCGGGCTCAGGGTTGCGTACCAGGGGAGCGTCGACTTCGCGGACCTCGACGGTCAGGCGGTGGACCCGTCGCTCATCGAAAGTGCGCGATTCACGTCATCCGGAGGCGGCGAGCTGAGCCTCACCAGCTTCGAGGACGTGTGGTGGGTGGCGGCCACCGCCGTGAGCCGGACTGGCGGCCTCCAGGAGTCGGACACCCTGTGGCGACTCGCCGAGGTCCAGATGTCCGGGGCGAACGTTGTCCACCGCGGCCAGCAGGCATACACCCCCACGCGCGGCGGCAAGTGGACCATCAACCTCCTGCTGTATGACCTTGCGATCAGAGCGAGTGACGCGGTCACCGGGGCAACCATCCACGGGCCGGTGGTCCTGACCTACCCGGACGCCACCACGCAGACCGGCGAACCCGGTGACGATGGTCTGGTCAGGTTCAACGCGCTGCCGCGCGGGCAATACACCGTCGTTGTCGACGTGGCTGGCGTGTCGCCCAAGACGCCGATCGCGCTGTCACGGTCGCAGGAAGCCGAGATCCGGATCATCTCCGCGCTGGATATCGCAGTCGCAGCCCTCCTCGCCGTGACGATCCCGATCCTGCTCTACGTCGTGGGTCGGGGCGTGCCCCGCGTCCAGGTCACTCGCCTCAAGGAGGCTGGTCGGCGCGGCGGTGCGCTGACCACCCAGGCGGGCGTGGCCGCTATGAGCCGGGGCCGAGCGGCGAGTGACGCCGTCAGGCGTGTCCCGTCCGACCTGACCACGGTTGACCAGGGTCGCATGGCCGCAGCGCTCGAGTTTGCCGGGCTGATGGGCCGCCGATCATGGGCCGAGGCGCAATGGATCGTGGCGCGCCTCCGCTATCGGGTCGCCGTCGCGCGCGGTCAACCCATGGACCCACCTGTGAAGCCGGTGGTCTCGCCCGCTCACGCCGCGACCTCCGGAGCGGGCGAGCCGACGCTTGAGTGCCCTCGATGCCATGGCCAGGTTCCGGAAGGTGCCTTGTTCTGCCGCACCTGCGGGCGCCTGCAGTCGAGCGCGCCCAAGGGTCGATGACCCTCCGCACCGAGGGTTACCGGCAATCGATGCGACACAGCTCGATCGGTACCCGGGTGGTGCTGGTCGCGATGCTCGCCGCCGTGTGCTTCATCGGCGTCAGCCCCGGGGGTGTGGACGTCGTATCAGCCCGCCCGGCGGGCACGGCTGACGTCCTGTCGCGACACCAGGTCGCGGCGGGTGCCGCAACGAATCGGCCACTCGTGCTCGCCTACTACTACATCTGGTATCGAGAGGCCAGCTGGCAACGTGCCAAGACCGACCTCCCGGCGCTTGGACCGTACAGCTCCTCCGACCCTTCGGTGATCGCCCAGCACGTGGCCTGGGCGATGGCATCCGGCGTCGACGGCCTCATCGTCAGCTGGAAGCACGAGGCACGACTCGACGAGCCGCTGGAGCTCCTGGTCGACGAGGCCACGGCCTCGGGGCTCAAGCTCGTCCTCCTGTACCAGGGCCTGGACTTCGATCGGCAGCCGCTGGATGTAGCCAAGGTCGAGGACGATCTCCACTGGTTCCTCGATACATACGAGGCCTCGCCCGCGTTCGCGGCGTTCGGGCAGCCCACGGTCATCTGGTCTGGATCGTGGGGATACACGGACGCACAGATCGCGCGCGTGCGGGCGAGCATCGGCGCCCCGGAGCGCGTCCTGCTTCTCGGTTCGGAGAAGTCGGCCGCGGCGTACGCGTCCCGAGTCGACCTGTTCGACGGCGACGCGTACTACTGGTCATCACCTGACCCCCTGACCACGCCCCGCTACCAGCGCCGGCTCGACGAGCTGACCGCCGCAGTACGGGCCGACGCCGGACTGTGGATCGCACCCGCGGCTCCCGGCTTCGACGCCCGATTGGTGGGCGGGACCAACGTCGTCCCGCGGCGTGATGGGCAGACGTACCGGGCGGCATGGCAGGGTGCCCTCAACTCGAGCCCTGATGCCATCGGGATCATCAGCTGGAACGAGTTCAGTGAGAACTCACAGATCGAGCCGAGCCAGCTGTACGCGGACCAGTACCTTGGGCTGACCGCCCAGCTGGTCTCGGAGCTGCCGGGCGGCGACCCCGCGGCACCGCCGCCCACGTTCGCGCCTGCTGAAACGGTTGCGCCGCGTGCGCCGGTCGCGCCGTCCAGCCCAACCGAGGGTGGCCTCGTCGCACTGCTCGCAGGTGCCGCCGCGATCCTGGTCCTCGTCGGCGTTGGCGCGGCGGCCCGTCGGAGGGTCGGCGAGTGAGCCGCGGCCGGATCGGGATCCTCGTGCTGCTCGCGGTCGGTGCGGTGCTCGCGGTGACGTGGTTTGTGCCGACCTTCGCGGGCCCGGTCTTCGTCACGGTCCGGGCCGTGCTCGTCCCGCTCGACGATGGTGGTGCGGTCGCCAGCGTTCGCCTGCCCGATGGATCCGTGGCGAACGCGAGTGGCGTCCGGGTCGACCTGGTGGTCACGAACCGCTACCCGCTGCCCGTGATTGCGTCCTTCCAGGGCCCCGCGTTCGTGGCCGTCGCGACCCCAACCGACGCGGACACGCGTGGCCTGCCCTGGACGGTGACGGCCGATGATCCGACGCTCGAGCAGACGGACGACTCGCCGGACCTGGGCGCCGGCGACCGCGTGGCGTTGGTTGACCCGGGCGAGCACGCCACGGAGATGACGCCGGGGGCGCCGACATTCGATCTCGCCGCGAGCGGTGGGCGGCTGTTGCCCGGCACCTACTCGGTGGACGTCAGCGCTTATGGGGTGACCGCCGCGCCGGTGCAGCTTGTGGTGCTCCCCGGTCCGACGGACTGACCGACCAATCCGGGTCACCAGGCCCGTTCTCGGTGCGGCGCGGCACCACATGTTCGCGTGGCGCACCGGCGCGGTCGCCAATCGTCGTGGCTTGCCGGCGTTCGCCGGCCGGTGACCAAGCGTTCTTCACGGCGGGGATTCAGCATTCCCGAATGGCTGGCCACCGGTGCGCTGCGGTGCCGTTGGGTGCCGTCGGGTAGCCCCATCGAGAGCGAACACGGCCGTCACGCCGGACCCGATGGATCGCACGGGCTGAGCCGCCAACGCCGCTGGCTGATCTTCGATAGGGCATCTGCCGCCCTGACCATCGCGCCTCTCGACGTTCCGAGCCAGGCGCCATTCGATGGTGAGCAGCGAACGGCGGCCACGACGTGGCAGCGGGCGAGGGTGGCGAGCGGGCCAGGTCCTCACTGACTGGCGCGTCCCGGGGGCTCGGACCGGGAGCGGACGAAAGTGGAGGCCACGACATGCGCTACAAGGCGCTTTCTCCGACCATGCGAACCAGCTCGCCGGCGAGCGCGACCGCGAGTCTGGTGCCGAGTCGCGGTTCGCGATCGGCCCACCGTTGGCGCTTCGCGGGCGTGGTCATGTCGCTGACGCTGCTGCTGCTGGTTCTGCCCTGGGCAGCAGCCAGTGCGGCAGCCACCCTGGAGGTCGCCCCCTCGGTCGCGCGAGCGGACACGCAGGTCACGGTTCACGGTCAGGGGTTCGCCCCGCACACGCGGGGCTCGCTCTCGTTCGACGGCGACGACATCGGGATGCCCACCTACCGGACCCGCCGCGATGGATCGTTCAGTACGGTCATGACCGTGCCGGCGGACGCGACCGTCGGGGATCACGTCGTCACTGCGGCCTCCGGCGGCAACGGCAAAGGCAAGGGGAATCAGTCCCGGGTCTCGTCCGTCTCCGTGACCATCACCGTCGACGCGCCGACGCCTACCCCGACTCCCACTCCCAAGCCGACTCCCACCCCCACCCCCACGCCCACGCCAAAGCCAACTCCAACTCCCACGCCGACTCCCACGCCGACTCCCGCCCCCACGCCAACTCCCACGGGTACGCCGACTCCAGCTCCCACGCCGACTCCCACGGGTACGCCGGACGGCGGATCGGATGTCCAGCCCGCGTTCCCCATCCGGGCGGCCTTCTATTACCCGTGGTTCCCGGAGGCCTGGAACCAGCAGGGCCTTGACCCCTTCACGAAGTACCATCCGACGCTCGGCTACTACGACTCGAGCGCATCCTCGATCCTCGCCGCGCACCTCGCGGCGTTCAGGTACGCGGGAATCCAGGTGGGTATCGCCTCGTGGTGGGGCCCGGACAGCCGCACGGATAGCCGCATTCCCACGATCCTGGCGGCCACGGCCGGAACGTCCACGCGCTGGACGGTCTATGTCGAGTCCGAGGGGCAGGGTGATCCATCCGTGAACGAGATCGCCTCCGACCTCACGTATGTGCGGGACCGCTACGGCTCCGATCCTTCGTATCTGCGTGTCGACGGGCGCTTCGTGGTGTTCGTCTACGCGGACGCCAACGATGGCTGCGGCATGGTGGATCGCTGGAGGAGTGCCAACGCCAATATCAACGCGTACCTTGTTCTCAAGGTGTTTCCCGGTTACCGGGCCTGTGCCGGCCAGCCCGACAGCTGGCACCAGTACGCCCCGGCCTCTGCGGAGGACAGCCAGGCCGGGTACAGCTTCAGCATCAGCCCCGGGTTCTTCAAGGCCAACGAGTCGACCCCGCGCCTCACGCGCGACCCGGCCCGATGGGCCCAGAACGTGCGTGACATGGTCGCGTCGCATGCCCCCTGGCAGCTCGTGACCACCTTCTCCGAGTGGGGTGAGGGCACGGCCGTCGAGAATGCCGCCGAGTGGAACACGATCTCGGGCCACGGAAGCTACCTGGACACCCTGAACCTGGATGGCCAGGTCTCCACGCCCACTCCCACGCCAACGCCCACCCCCACACCGATTCCCACGCCGGTGCCGACCGGCGACCCGATCCTCGTCGGGGCCGGTGACATCAGCTCCTGCTCCTCGAGCGGCGACACGGCCACCGCTGCCCTGCTCAGGTCCATCGGTGGCACCGTGTTCACAGCGGGCGACAATGCGTACGAGTCCGGTTCGACGACCGAGTACGCCAACTGCTACGACCCGACCTGGGGTCAGGAGCTGGCGCGGACGCGACCCGCGCCGGGCAACCACGAGTACGGCACCGCGGGCGCCGCCGGCTACTTCTCGTACTTCGGCGCCGCCGCCGGCGACCCGTCGCAGGGCTGGTACGCATACGACCTGGGTGGATGGCGCATCTACGCCCTCAACAGCAACTGCAGCCAGGTTGGCGGTTGCGGGGCCGGATCACCCCAGGAGGCGTGGCTCCGATCGGACCTTGCGGCCCACCCGGCTGCGTGCGTCGCCGCTTACTGGCACCATCCCCGGTTCTCGTCGGGTGAGCACGGGAACCACACCTCCGTCCAGACGTTGTGGCAGGACCTGTACGACGCCGGCGCCGAGATCGTGATGACCGGCCACGATCACGACTACGAGCGCTTCCTGCCGCAGACGCCAACGGGCACCATCGACACGGCACGCGGCCTCGTGGAGTTCGTGGTGGGCACAGGCGGCAAGAGCCACTATGCGATCACCTCAACGGTTGCCAACAGTGCCGTTCACGACGACTCAACCTATGGAGTCCTGAAGCTGACCTTGCACGCCAACAGCTGGGATTGGGCGTTCATTCCGGCCTCAGGTGGGACGTTCACCGACGGCGGCAGCGCCAACTGCCATTGAGCGTCGCCAGGGGCGGATCACGAGTTCCCCGTATACTCCGCGAACCGGACCGCCCCAGTGTCGCAGCCGCATGGCGTGGAGGGCTGCGCGAGCCATTCGTGGAGTGTCATGAGCGACCGCGCAGTGCCCCGTCTGCAAGGTACGGGCTCCAAGCCGCATGGCCACCGTGAGGGCCTCCGAGGCGTGGTCGCGGCCGCCGGCCTTCTGGCGATGCTGGTGGTCGCCTGTGGCGGCTCGTCGGCAACGTCGACGAGCGTCCCCTCGACCGACATGACTGCCGGTCCACCGTCGATCGTTGCGCCATCCGCAACGTCGCCCGTCGGGCCGTCGACGTCGCCCGGGAGCGCCTCTCCGACCGCAGCAACGACCCCGACCCCGGCCACGCCGCTCCCATCCGGGTCCTCGGCGCCCTCGGCCGGCGAATGGCCGTCGATCGGGCACATCTACGAGATCGTGTTCGAGAACCACGCCTTCAAGGATGTGATCGGCAACAGCGATGCACCGTACCTGAATGAGCTCGCCGGGCGCTACGGCCTCGCCACCAGCTATCTGGCGATCACCCACCCCTCTGAACCGAACTACCTCGCGCTCTGGTCTGGCTCAACACAGGGTGTGACCGACGACGACGTCCATGACTTCAAGACAGGATCGACCCTGGCAGACCAGATCGAACAGGCCGGTCGTGCCTGGCATGTGGCCGCCGAGAACGTTCCGCCGGACTGCTTCACGGGCGCCACGGCAAAGGGGGGAGCTGACGGGACCGGCAAGTACGTGCGAAAGCACGAGCCGGCCATCAACTGGACGAGCGTGTCGGGTGACGCCCGGCGGTGCGCCAACATCGTCGACCTCACCCACTTCGATCCCGGCCAGGGCGACTTCTGGCTGATCGTGCCGAACATGTGCCATGACATGCACGACTGCTCGCTGACGGTCGGGGACGCGTGGCTCAAGTCGTTCTTGCCGACGATTCTGTCGTCGGCCGCCTATCAGGCCGACGGGCTCGTGCTGATCACCTTCGACGAGGGCGTGGGAGATCCGCGCGGGGGGCGCGTGGCAACCCTGGTCATCAGCCCGGCGGGCAGGATGGGTTTCACTTCGGCGACGCCGCACGACCACTATTCGATGCTGCGGACGATCGAGACCCTATGGGGCATGCCATGCCTGGCAAACAGCTGTACCGCGAACACGCTGCGCGAGTTCTTCCCCTGAGTCAGATCGGCGCTCGGGCCGAAGATGACGGGTCTGCCGGGACGCTGGCATGACCGACGATCGCGCGCCCGGCCGCAGCCCGTCCCGGGAAACGCGCAATCGGGTACTGCTCGCGATCGGCCTGCTCGCGGCATCGGTCACGCTCATCGTCGTCGCATGGGCCTGGTCGGGCTCGTCGACCCAGCCGGGCGATCCCGGTGCATCCCCGCTCGCCGCGGCATCGCTGGATCCCGGCGACTTCAGATTGCTCCCTGCGCTGGCCGGCTCGGATCGCCCGAGTCCGACGCCCAGCCCCAGCCCCAGCCCGAGTCCGCCGTCCGGGCTCCGGGTCAAGCTCGTGCCGGGCGTTCCCGCGCCGCTCCGGGCCGCGACGATCCGGGTGACGTGGCCCGCCGTTGCCCCTGCAACCCTTGATCGAGGTGCCTGGCTGCGCACGCTGGTCGATGGCGAGGACGCGGGGACGGCTGCGCTGGGTGCGGGTGCATCAAGCGAGGTCGAGTCGATCCGCGTCGGGTCCGACTACACGATGCAGCTTCGGGCACGGCGCGCAGCCCGCGCAGTGCCCGTTGCGGAGGACTCGTTCCGGCTGGAGTCGATCGATGATGCCGCTCCGCGTGTCACGTATGCGGGCAGCTGGGCTGCCGCGGGATACCCGGGATACCTGCGGCACAGCGCCAGCTACACCAGCAAGCGCGGTGCAACCGCCACCTTGGCGGTGACCGGGCGCAGCGTTGCCTGGATCGGTCCGGTCGGTCCGGGTCGTGGAACCGCCATCGTTCTCGTCGATGGCAAGGTCGCTGCCACCGTGTCGACCCTGGCGTCCCACTACAAGCCGCGGCAGACGCTATTCGTGCGCTCGTGGTCGCGAACGAGCAGTCACACCATCACGATCGAGGCACGCGGCGGCGGCAACGTGGCGATCGACTCGTTCACGGTCGTTGCCGACGCTGCGCAGCCGCAGCCGACCACCGGTCCGGCCCCCTCCGGCCCCGCTCCGACCGGGAACCTGGCGAGCGTGTCCCTGCCGATCCGGGCGGCCCTCTTCTACGCCTGGTATCCGGAGGCATGGACGTCGGGACCGGACGGCACGTTCGGCGCGTTCCACCCATCCGCCGGTGCATACGACTCCAGCGATCCGGCCATCATCGGCGACCAGATCGAGGCCTTGCTCTATGGTCACATCACGTCGGGCCTGGTCTCCTGGTGGGGCGAGGGGACGCGCTCGGACGGGCGGATGCCGGCGCTTCTGGATGCGGCGCACGGGACCGACTTCACATGGGCCGTCAATGTCGGCCTGGAATTGGTGGGCGATCCCGATCCGGGTCAGATATCGAGCATCCTGCGCTCCGTTGCCGACCGTTATGGGGACGATCCATCCTACCTCCGGATCGACGACCGTTTCGTGGTCGCCGTGAGCGGCGACGCGGCCGACGGATGTGCCATGGCGGAGCGCTGGACACAGGCAAACGACGTCAACGCCTACCTCATCCTGCCCGCCGTCGATGGCTACGAGGGGTGCGACGCCCAGCCCGACCTGTGGTACGGCGCCGATCCTGCACAGCACGCCCAGGCGGCGGGGAGTGCCAGCTACACCATCAGCCCCGGCTACTCAGCACCCGACGGGTCGACAGAACTGGCCCGGGACCCGGATCGCTGGGCGGCAGACGTGCGCGCGATGGTTGCGTCCAGTGCCGGCCTCCAGCTTGTCGCTTCCTTCAATCAATGGGGCGAGGACTCGAGCGTCGAGAGCGCGCGCGAGTGGGAGTCGAGCTCCGGCTATGGCCGCTACCTGGACGTGCTCCATCTTGACGGGAATGTGGGCGCCGTTGCCTCGGCGCCAGGCAGCGACCCCATCCTCGTGGGTGCGGGCGCGATTGCCGGGTGCGAGTCATCCAACGACGAGGCGACCGCCGCGCTGGTCGCCGCAGTCCCGGGCACGGTGTTCACGGTCGGCGACAATGCCTTCCCGTCAGGTAGCCTCCAGGACTTCGAGGACTGCTACGGACCATCCTGGGGCGCCTTCCTCGATCGGACCCGGCCCGCGGTCGGTACGCACGAATACCAGACGCCGGGCGCGGCCGGATACTTCGACTACTTCGGCAACGCGGCAGGCAAACCCAAGAAGGGGTATTACGCATACAACCTCGGTCAATGGCGCATCTACGTGTTGAACGCGAACTGCAGTCAGATCGGTGGTTGCAGCCGCGGCTCACCCCAGGAACGCTGGCTCCGCGCCGACCTCAAGGCGCATCCGAAGGCCTGTATCGGCGCGTACTGGCAGCTCGCGCGTTTCAGCTCCGGACGGTTCGGTGACGACAGCCGGGTGGAGGCGTTCTGGAAGGACCTGTACCAGTACGGAGCCGAGTTCGTGATCAACGGGCACGACCACAACTACCAGCGATACGCGCCCATGGACCCGACCGGCCAGTCTGATCCGACCGGCGGCATTCGAGAGTTCATCGTCGGCACCGGCGGGTACGGCCACACCAGGGTCCAGCCCGGCCCGATCCCGAATCGCGAGGTCGCCAACGACCAGACCTACGGCGTCCTCAGGCTGATGCTGCACAAGGATTCCTATGAGTGGCAGTTCCTCGCGACCGGAGATGCGTCGTTCACGGATTCGGGCGCCGAAGCCTGCCACTGACGTAGGACGAGGTTGCCGCTGAGATGGGATATCGACGCCGCGCCGGGACGTTGCCGCAGCGCGAGCCCGATCGGCCGCGGTGGGTGGTCACGGCATCCGATGCGATGATCCGCGCCTGCGAACGACCAGCGACCCGAGCGCGACGACGATGACGATCACCGGGATGATCGCGAGCATGACCACGCTCACGTTGGCCTGCGCGCCTGCGTCAGCTGGGCTCTCGGGCGTCGTGACGGGGGAGGGGATCTCCGCTGCGGGGGTGGGAGACGGTCCCGGGGTCACCACGTAGCGGGCGTGGGCCACGCACGCACGCGCCCCCTTTCCTGCCCGTGCGGTGACCTTCCAGCGACCCTGGTCGCCCCAGGCGGCGGCCAACCGAAGGCGGAATGCCCCGTTGGCGTCCGACGACACACGGAGGGTCTGGGTACCGGTGGGGCCGACAATCTGAACGGTGACCCGTCGGTCGGCTCCGAACCGGACACCACGGATCACGAACGGCGAACCGCTCTCCACGCTGCCGGGGACACGGACGCGGCAGCGCGACGCGGCGTCGGCGGTCCACGTCGGCACGACCGACGTGGCAAGCACGGCGATGAACGCAAGGATCGCGGCAAGCGCCACCCGGGGCGCCGGTCGGGCCGGCGCCCGCGGGACCCCGGCCACCGGCGGGAGGCGTCCTATTGCCCGACGACGATGGTCAGCGTGGGCGGCGTGGTCGTCTCGCGCGAGGCGAACACCTCCTGGCTGCCGCCCGTACCCTGAGCGACCGTGAGGACGTTGCCCTCCGCCGCCGCCACGAGGCTGGCGACGTCGGTGGACGTCACGACGCCCGGGCCGCAATGGGTGGCGGTGGTGTCGACGGCGGCGCCGACGGCCGGGCGACTGGCATAGGTGATGGTCCCCTCGTCCCAGGCGGATCCATCGGTGTCATACACGGTGTAGCCGATGCCCGCGTTCTTGCTGCACTGGTAGGTCAGGGTGAGCGTGGCGGACTGCACCGCCCCCGCGACGTTCGAGAGATCGAACGCCATGTAGCTGTACCACGTTGACTGCCCTGATCCCTTGATGCGCAGGCCCGTGCTCGTCCCGTAGTTCGAGGTCGGGCTGTCGCTGGACACGTAGCTGTCCTGGATCGGGTTGAGCACGAAGGTCTGGCTCGCATCGGTAGTCACCTGGTTCGACGGGTCGCTGAGCGGCGAGTGGTTGCCCGCCGCGTCGAACGCGTCGACCGTGTAGCTGTGCGTGGAGCCCGGCGCCAGGCCGGTGTCCGTGAACGCCAGGGTCGCCCCGTCCACGGTCGCGACCGGGGTTGTGTCACTGTCACGGTAGACGTCGTAGCCGGTCACTCCGACGTCATCGGTCGAGGCACTCCACGACACGTCGATGATCGAGGAGCCATTGACCGTGGCCGTGACCGAGCCTGGCGCCGTTGGCGCCTGGCTGTCGCCACCGACCGTGATCGTGGTCGTCGCAGGCGTGCTGTCCCCGTACAGGTTCGAGGCGACGAGGGACACCGTGTAGGGGCCGGCTGCGGCCCAGGCATGGCTGGGATTGGCTTGGGTGCTCGTCGACCCGTCCCCGAAGTCCCACGCCCACGCCGTCGGGCTGCCACTGCTGGTGTCCGTGAACTGGACGGGCACGCCCACCGTCGGGCTCGTGGTCGAGGAGGTGAAGGACGCGGCGGGCGCGTCCGTCGCGCCCGTCCCGACGACGATGGTCAGCGTGGGCGGCGTGGTCGTCTCGCGCGAGGCGAACACCTCCTGGCTGCCGCCCGTACCCTGAGCGACCGTGAGGACGTTGCCCTCCGCCGCCGCCACGAGGCTGGCGACGTCGGTGGACGTCACGACGCCCGGGCCGCAATGGGTGGCGGTGGTGTCGACGGCGGCGCCGACGGCCGGGCGACTGGCATAGGTGATGGTCCCCTCGTCCCAGGCGGATCCATCGGTGTCATACACGGTGTAGCCGATGCCCGCGTTCTTGCTGCACTGGTAGGTCAGGGTGAGCGTGGCGGACTGCACCGCCCCCGCGACGTTCGAGAGATCGAACGCCATGTAGCTGTACCACGTTGACTGCCCTGATCCCTTGATGCGCAGGCCCGTGCTCGTCCCGTAGTTCGAGGTCGGGCTGTCGCTGGACACGTAGCTGTCCTGGATCGGGTTGAGCACGAAGGTCTGGCTCGCATCGGTAGTCACCTGGTTCGACGGGTCGCTGAGCGGCGAGTGGTTGCCCGCCGCGTCGAACGCGTCGACCGTGTAGCTGTGCGTGGAGCCCGGCGCCAGGCCGGTGTCCGTGAACGCCAGGGTCGCCCCGTCCACGGTCGCGACCGGGGTTGTGTCACTGTCACGGTAGACGTCGTAGCCGGTCACTCCGACGTCATCGGTCGAGGCACTCCACGACACGTCGATGATCGAGGAGCCATTGACCGTGGCCGTGACCGAGCCTGGCGCCGTTGGCGCCTGGCTGTCGCCACCGACCGTGATCGTGGTCGTCGCAGGCGTGCTGTCCCCGTACAGGTTCGAGGCGACGAGGGACACCGTGTAGGGGCCGGCTGCGGCCCAGGCATGGCTGGGATTGGCTTGGGTGCTCGTCGACCCGTCCCCGAAGTCCCACGCCCACGCCGTCGGGCTGCCACTGCTGGTGTCCGTGAACTGGACGGGCACGCCCACCGTCGGGCTCGTGGTCGAGGAGGTGAAGGACGCGGCGGGCGCGTCCGTCGCGCCCGTCCCGACGACGATGGTCAGCGTGGGCGGCGTGGTCGTCTCGCGCGAGGCCAGGTTGATCGTGCCCGCATAGCCGGTGAGGCCGAGGCTCAGCAGGCCACCCTGGGCAGGCGCGACCAGCGAGTCGACATCCGCCGACCCGTAGACACCCGACGTGAGCGGCCCGGACGAGTTCACCACCGCGCCCATGTCAGGCGCGGTGTCGTAGACGATGGCGTACTCATCCCAAGTGGTGTCCGCGACCCCGGCCACGCCGAAGCCCTGCGAGCCCGTCGTCGTGTTCGACAGCACGCCGAGCGTAGCCGACTGGATCTGCCCGACCACGTTGGAGAGGTCGAACTTGAGGTAGCTCGCCGTCCCGCTCGAGTTGACGTACAGCGAGGTCGCTGTTCCGCGGTTGGTCGTCGGGATCGATGGGTTGACGTACGCGTCCGCGATGGGGGTCAGCACCAGGGTGACCGTGCCGCTGGGCGTCGTGGCGGACGCGGGCCCACCCGGCGGTGACCGGTTGCCGGCAGCATCGAAGGCCTCAACGGTGTAGCTGTGGTTGGAGCCGGGCGCCACGACCGTGTCCGCATACGCGAGCGTGTCCGGGTCAAGGGTCACGAGTGGTGTGGTGGCGTCGTCCTTGAACACCTCGTAGCCGGCGACGCCGACGTTATCGGTGGCGGCGTTCCAGGTGACGTCAATCTCACCCGGACCGTTGGCCGCTGCCGACACGGAGCCGGGCGCTTCGGGGGCGATGCTGTCCGCGGTTCCCTTGCAGGAAAGGAGGCCGCTGTCCTCCACCGACCCGGTCGGGGTCTGGAACGAGAAGGTCGCGCTGGTCGGGAACAGGTTCAGGCGGAGCGCCCCGAAGTTGGCGAAGTCAGCCGCCACCAGCCGGGAGTCCGTGACCACCTGCTCCTGGTGTCCGTGCCCCCCCGAGCCGACGATGATCTCGGTGATCCCATTCGGGTCCGGGTTCAGGTTGCCGTCGACAGGCTCGAACCGCTGGTAGTTGTGGTCGTGGCCGTTGAGCACCAGCGTCACGTTGTGCTGGGCGAGCAGAGACCAGATGGCCGACATCGAGGCTGTGGAGCCCTCAGGACCCGTGTTGAGCAACGGATGGTGGTAGTACACGACGGTGCACGGCGACGCGTTGGCGGCGAGATCGGCCATGAGCCACTTGTACTGACCGGAGTTGGTCGCCGTCTGACCGAACTGGCTGGTCGAGTTGAGCGCGATGAAGTGCCAGCCGCTTGCGTCGTAGCTGTAGTAGTCGGGGATGTTGTCCCAATAGTAGAAGTACCCGGAGGCATCGTTGCCCGTGTACTCGTGGTTGCCGATCACCGGGTTGGTGATGCTTCGGAACTTGCCATACATGCCGGCCGTGCCGTCCGGCCCGTACCAGTTGTCGAACTCCGTGGGCAGCCCGTCTTCGTACACGTCGCCCAGGTACAGGAACAGGTTGGGGTTCCAGGTCCCGATCAACCCGACTGTGCCGATCTCACCAGGTTCCCCACCGGCACCGTCGCCGGTCGCGGCGACCACGAACGGCGATCCCGGAGCGGGCGTCGTCCCCTGCGTGGGCACGAACTGGTTCGGGTTGGGCGGCGGTGTTTGGTAGCCGTTGGCGAAGGTCAGCGTGATGTTGGCGGCGGCGCTCTCCCAGTTGTCCCGCATGAGGGTGGTTGCGCCCAGCTCGTAGGTTCCATCACCGAACCGGGCGGTGTCGAGGGTGAACGTATAGGGCGAAGTGAAGTCCGTGATGAGCCGTGAGCCGTTGAGGGTGAAGTAGGCGCGGCGGATGCCGGGGCTGTTCGAGTCCTGAGTGACCTCCAGCGTCACGTCGGTTGTGCCCGTGAGCGTCGCGTTGTCGCCGGGCGCAGTGATGCACAGCGTCACGCTGTAGCCGCCAGGCCCGCTCGTGTTGCACGTCGCCGTCGGCGTGGGTGTGGGCGTGGGCGTGGGCGTGGGCGTGGGCGTCGGCGTGGGCGTGGGCGTCGCGGTGGCTGTCGCCGTCGGCGTGGGCGTCGGCGTCGGGCGTCGGCGTGGGCGTCGGCGTGGGCGTGGGCGTCGCGGTGGCTGTCGCCGTCGGCGTGGGCGTGGGCGTCGCGGTGGCTGTCGCCGTCGGCGTGGGCGTGGGCGTCGCGGTGGCTGTCGCCGTCGGCGTGGGCGTCGGCCGCTGGTGGCGTTTCGCGTCGACGACGGTCGCTCCCTGGGCGAGGATCCCAGAGGCCAGGATCACGACGCCGAGCACGGCGAGCAGGCGCGGGCCCCTACCGGAGGCAGGTGGGTTGGGGCGTCTGGGAGACCCGGTCGAGGAATGGCGCTTGACGACGTGGAACATGACGAGCCCCCAGTGCCTGTTCAGGTTCGCGGAGTCTGCCGGCTCATGCCGGTTGATCTTCTCATCCATCGCCCACCGTGCCCTCGACGTCCTGCGCATAGGCAACGGACAGGGCACTCGAAGTGGACATGGCACTCGCTGCACTGGACATCGGTGCGCCACCGGCGGCGAGCGGCGACGGTTGCGTTGCGGGCAGCGTATCTGGCAGGCCCGGGCCGACGGCAACCATTGGACCCATCTCGGGCGTGCCGGGGCCCACGGCAACCAGCGGCGGCTCATCGATCAGGGCGGGCAGCCGGTCCGCCCAGCCGTGACCGGGCGTCCGCAGGTGCCAGCGCCTCGCGTTGGTGATTGCGGACCGCAGCAGCTCGGCCTCGCGCCGTCGGAGCTCCGGGTAGTCGAGACCGTCGATTCGAATCTTCGGCGCGAACAGTGCGAACGGCGGGAAGCCGTACGCATCGTCCGTGTTCTCGAGCAGAACATCGACGGCCTCGTCCAGGGAGACCTCGGCCTCGCGCTCCTCGCCACGCTCCATCAGCACGATGTTGCGGATCGGCGCGCGCTCGGCGACCGAGCACTCGAACAGGTCGTTGATCCGATGCTTGGGCGGCGGCACGACGAACTGGACGAGTGAGTTCACCGTCATGATCGGCAGGTTCCGATCGCCGAGCGCCCGTCCGACCTGGCGACCGGACTTGGAGTGCAGGCGGCTCTGGATTGCCAGCTTGGCCCGATCGCCCACCGTGAGACGGCCGTCCTTGGCGACACCCATCGTGTGGAACGAGAGTGTCATCGGCTTCGGGTAGCAGATCGCCACCCCGGCGGGGTCGATGATCGTCATGTCGTCCGAGAGGAACTGATAGCCACGGCGCCGGACAAGGGTGATGACCGTGCTCGTCTTGCCGGTATCAGTCTGTGCTGACAGCAGCGTGGCACCGTGCTCGCCGGCGAGCGCCGCGGAGTGGAGCAGCACATAGCCCCGCGAGACGAGCAGGAAGCGCAGGAACGCCTCGACGATGTTCGTGTACACGACGTGGGGCGAGATCGCCAGGATGGGGCTGACCTTGATCTCGATCGGGGTGCCCATGCGGAGCGAGAAGTTGGCGGCCACGGGGCCCAGGTGCTCCTGATAGACGAGCTCGTCGCCCTGCTCACGGAACGTCACCTTGGTGCGCAGTCCCTTGCCCACGAACCCGATCCGGATGCGGATGTCTGGCGATCGCCCCTCGGCCACTGCAAAGTGGCGCAGCTCGCGCAGCTCCACGTCGGATTCGATGGCCAGAATTCCGGCGAGGTCGTAGTGATGACGAGCCGCCTGCTCGCTAACGATCGGTCCAACCCCCGCCGGCGCCGTACCGGCCAGGGCGGCCTCCTGCCGATTTCCCCACAGCAGCGTGTCGGCAACCAGGAGACGGAACAGGAACAGGACGACGAGGGAGATGGCGTTGGACAGGGCGTAGTGCAGGCCAAGTCCATCGGTCAGGCCCCAGAGCATCGGGACGCGAAGAACCAGGAGGCCGAAGTTCAGGCCCAGGAAGGCCAGGTATCGATTGGACCGAGACCCACGAACGCCGCGATCCGCGAACGCCCATGTGTCGGCCCAGAAGAAGTTCCAGGTCGAGGAGCCGACCGTCGCCAGCACCGCCGACACGAGGTAGTAGATCCCGAGCAGCTCGGTCGCCACGACCACGAGGATCTGATTGACCAGGAGGCCCGATAGCCCCACCAGGCCAAATCGCACCCAGCTCGCGATCCGTCCCCGCCCGGGGCCCAACGGCGCAAGCTCCGCCGCCTGTCCCACTTCTGCTGCTTCTGCTGCCATTCCGCTCCTTCGCCGACCGCTTCCGGGGCCTACTGCTGCAGCTTCGACTGCTCGATCTCTGGATCGTGGGGCGATCCGTCCCAGCGGCGTCGGAGCTCGTCCCATCGCAGTGCGATGACCAGCACGAACGCTTCGATCACGATCCGGCGCGACATCTTCGAGGCGCCGAGGCGCCGATCGACGAACACGATCGGGACCTCCTGGATCCGGGCTCCAGCGCGGCTGGCTCGGTATGTCATCTCGATCTGGAACACGTACCCGCCGGCCCGCACCTCGCCACCGGTCAGTGCCGCCAGAGTGGTCGACCGCCAGGCCTTGAACCCGCCCGTCAGGTCGTGCGGCTGGAGGCCCAGCACGGTTCGGGCAAACAAGCTGCCTCCGCGGCTGATCACGCGCCGCGCCAGGCCCCAGTCCTCGACTCGTCCGCCGCGCGCATATCGCGACCCGAGCACGAGATCGGCGGCACCGGACTCGATGGGTGCAACGAGCCGTGGAAGGTCCTGGGGGTTGTGCGAGAAGTCGGCATCCATCTGAACGACGATGGTCGCGTTTGCATCGAGGGCGACCCTGAACCCGTGGCGATACGCCGGGCCGAGCCCTTCCTTCCGCGTGCGATGCAGGACTCGAACGCGCGGGTCCTGCGCCGCGATCCCATCGGCTAGCTCACCCGTGCCATCCGGTGAGCCGTCGTCCACAACCAGCAGCGTCGCGCCAGGAAGCGCAGTCAGGATCGCCTCGGCAATGCGCGGAAGATTCTCGGCTTCGTTGTAGGTCGGCAGCACGACCCAAGTGCCGTCAGCTGCGGTGACCGCCGCCCTGTCCATCGATCTCTGGTCCTCCCCTCAATGCGAGCACCCTGGACGGGTGTCGCCCCTTTGACCCCGGGCCCAGATCCCGATGCCGGGTACCTGAAGCCGCCGCCGGCCCTGCCGGCGTGCACCTGTACGTGAGCCGGCACCGCCTCCCGTTGCCCGGAGCCGGAATCACATCCGTGGGTAGCCGTCGGCTCGGAATGCCGGCCTCGCCGTGCCTTCCGTGTACCCCTCCCGGTCGATCCCGGTGTCGCCGATCGAACCAGCCCGCTGATGCCGGTCGCGCCCCTTTGGGCGCACATCCGTCGGGACGAATCCCGTGATAAGTGCCGGCTCCTCGCACCGAACGCCCTCCGCCCTCGGTGCTATGGAGACCCTGCTCGGACCTATGATTTGAGCCCCTGTCGGCGGATACCCGCCGGCCGACGCGCCCCGGAGTCTCATACCCCAAAGGTCCTGCGTCAAGGGGGGACTTATGGCAGGGTAGCGGGCCGCTCGGGTTGCGATGCGTGACCTCGCCTGGCCTCCCACGCGCCGGTTCTGGCCCATGTCTACGTTCACGGAGCGCATGGCAAGCACGACAGGACGCATCCTGGCGAAGTGACTGTGGCAGGCACTGGACTAGATGGGAAGGTTGCGGGGTTTCAGCTCCGGGGGAGAAACCGTTGCCGCTGAGCACCATTGGACCGGTCCATGCGACCGTCGCCACCGCGTCTCAGCTCACGGTCGGCGTGACCCGCCCGGGGCCCATGTCGCGGTGGTTGACCATCGCCAGGATGGACTGACCTCTCCCGCCCGTGAGACGATCGCCCTGGAACGGCATTGCAGGAGGAGGGTCAGGTTGGCAGCCACGGCCGCACCGGTTGGGCCTGCCGACGGCAGGCGGTTCTGGTCCGCCCTGCGGGCGGCGGTCGGGTCGGCCGTCGTGGTCGACGACGAGCCCCTCCGCCTCCTGGCGGTCGCGCTGCTGGCGCACGGCCACGCGCTGGTCGAAGATGTCCCGGGCGTCGGCAAGACGCTGCTGACCAGGGCGTTCAGCCGGGCCCTCGGGCTGACGTCGGCGCGCATCCAGGGCACGCCGGACGTGCTCCCGAGCGACATCCTCGGTTCGAGCCTGCTCGAGGCCGGTCGGTTTCGCTTTGTGCCCGGGCCGGTGTTCGCCAACATCCTGCTCGTCGACGAGATCAATCGGGCGACCCCGCGGACCCAGTCGGCGCTGCTCGAGGCGATGGAGGAGCAACAGGTCTCTATCGAGGGCGAGACGCGACCCCTGCCGGATCCGTTCCTGGTCCTTGCCACCCAGAACCCGATCGAGCTGGAGGGCACGTTCGCCCTCCCGGAGGCGCAGCTTGACCGGTTCCTCGTCAGGCTGCACCTCGGCTATCCGGACCGTGGTGAGGAGCGGCGCATCGCCAGCCGCTATCAGGCGTCGGCGGACCCGCTCGAGGCGGTGATGCCCGTGGCCGGGACGGAGACCGTGATCCAGATGCGCGAGCTGGTGCGCACCATCGCGGTCGCCGATCCGGTCGAGGAGTACGTCGTCGCGCTGACGCGGGCAACGCGCGAGCGGCCGGAGCTGCGCCTTGGCGCCAGCCCGCGCGCCAGCGTCGCGCTCTACCGTGCGGGCCAGGCGGCTGCCTTCCTGTCAGGGCGTGACTTCGTCCTGCCCGACGACGTGCAGTCGGTCGCGTCCGCCGTGCTCGGCCATCGAGTGCTGCTGGACTTCGATCGCGAGCTCCGCGGCATGACGACCGAGGCCGTCGTCGGCGATCTGCTCGCGACCGTCGAGGCGCCTCCGGCATCGGACCCGCAGCCCGCGGACGGAAGCCCGCCCGAGCGATGACGGGGATCGGCGCGGGCCTGCTGCTCATCGCGGCCGGCGCCGTCCTGGGCGCGGGGGGCCTTGTGGTGACCGGGGTCGTCGTCGGGCTCGTCTGGCTGCTGCGCGGGCTGTGGACACGGTTCGGCCTTCGGGCGCTCACCTACGAGCGTCAGCTCAGTGCCACGCGCACGGTTGTCGGCGACGACATCTCGCTGGAGCTGACCGTGCGCAACCGCAAGCTCCTGCCGATCCCGTGGCTGGCCGTCGACGACCTGCTCACCCGTCCGGCGACCGTGGCGGGCCATCACCTGGAGCCTGCCGACGTGCCCGGGTTCGGCTCCCTCCGCACCACCTGGACGGTCGGCTGGTTCGAGCGCGCGACCCGCAAGCTGCGGATCGTCAGCGACCGGCGCGGCGTCTACGAGTTTCGCAGCGCACGTCTCCAGGTGGCCGACCTGTTTGCGCGGGAGCTCGTCAGCGAGGAGCGCGAGGCAACGGTTCGATACTGGGTCATCCCGCGAAGCGTGCCGGTCCGAACCTCCGCGGCCATGAGCCAGCTACCCGGCTCCGCGCGAGCACGGCGCGGCCTGTTCGAGGACCCGGCGCAGTACGCGGGGGTGCGCCCCTACCTCCCCGGGGACTCGTTGCGCCGGATCCACTGGAAGGCGACGGCCCGCCTCGGTCGGGCCGTGAGCCGTCGCCATGACCCGGGGCAGGAACGAGAGGTGGTGCTCGCGCTCGACGCCCAGACCATCCCCGGCCCCTTCTGGCAGATGCAGTACGACGAGGAGCTGATCGAAGAGGTGTGCACCGCAGCGATGTCGCTCGCGCGCGCGACGATCGCTGACGGTGTCGCATGCGGCCTGGCCGCAAACGGCTATTCGCTGGGGGGGCGGCGGGTGGTGCACCTGGCACCCAGCGCTGCGCCCGGCCAGGCGACACGCATCGCCGACGAGCTGGCCGCGCTGAGCCGGTGGGCGTCGATGCCGTTCGGAACGCTGCTCGGCCAGCTCGCTCGCCGCGTGCGGCCCGCCACGATCATCCTCGCCATCTCGACCCAGGCGCCGAACGCGTTCCTGCCGATCATGCGCCGCCTGTCGGCCTCGGGCCACCCGGTGCGGTTGTTGGCGCTCGGGCCCGAGGGCCCCGGCGCGATCGTATCCGCGCGTGCGATCGGGGTGCCGGCGGAGATCGCGCGGCTTGACCCTGACTGGAGGAGGGCCGATGCGCTCGACCTGGTCGGCTGACCGCGTGCTCCGCCTGCTGGCCACCGCCAGCCTGGAGGCGGCCTGGCTGACGCTCGCGTACCTGGTGCTCGAATGGCTGGCGGGTCGTGACCAGCTGGATCTCGGGATCGCGCAGCTTGGGGCGGCCGCGATCGTCGGGACGCTGCTCAGTCGTGCGCTGCACCGCCGGTCTCGATCCGCGTACGTGGGCGTGCTGCTCGGCGCCGCAGCGCTCGCGGGTGCGGTCGGGATCTGGCTGGCCGCCGCGCCCGCGTTGGCAGGCGCGGACAAGGCCGCGTCCCTCGTCGTCAACTCCGGAGGGTGGCTGCTGGGCGTCGCGGTCCTGCGCGGCAGCACGCACGCGGACCTCGAAGGGGATGCAGGCCACGCCGAGCGCGTCCTGGACGCAGGCCTCATCGGGCTTGCGGCGTTCTGGATCTTCGCCAGTGCGTCGGGGCTGGCCACAACCGACCCGTTCGCCGTGACGGCATATGCGGCGACGCTGACCTTCGTGAGCGCGGGGCTCATCTCGCTGGGACTTGCCCGCCTGACCGAGCTGCGTGTTGAGGGCGTTGATCGGGCCGCCCGCTGGCGCTGGCTGATCCTGGTGGTCGCCGTCAGCGGCGCCGTGTTCGTGATCGGCGTTCCGCTCGCAGCTGTGCTCGGTGTCCCGGTCTCGGCGGCCCTGATCGGAGTCGCGGGACCGCTGGCCCCGGTGCTCTTCGTCATCGTCGCGCTGATCGCGATCCCCCTGGGCCTGATCGCCGAGCTGCTGCATCTCCTGCTCCCAGCCGCACCTGGTGCCCCGTTCCCGGACCTCGGTCCTGCGGCCAGCCCCGGGTTCGGACAGACACAGCCGGGTCAGGGAGCGGCCTCAGCGCCTGATGGCGGCTGGATGCTGTGGCCGCTGCTCGGTGGCCTGGCGGTGCTGCTCGCGATCGGGATCGGCATGCGGCTGCGTCGCCCGACGCTCGACGACGACCTCGTTGCGGAGGTGGAGATCCGCGAGTCCGAGCCGATCGGTGGCAGCCTGCTGATCGGAGGTCTGCCACGACCGCGGATCCCATGGCGTCGTCCAGGTCGAACGGTGCCGCGCACCGCTCGGGACGCGTACCCGCTCGCGCTCACCCTCCTCGTCGGGCGCCCCGAGGAGCGGCGTGTGGGCGAGACCCCGCGCGATCACGCGCGCCGCGTCGCGTCCACGTCGCTCGGCCGCAGCGTCGGCCGGCTGGCCGTGGACTATCAGCTCATTGCCTTCGGGGGGCGTTCCGTGTCAGCGGCTGAGGAACGTCGTGCGCTGGAGCGATGGCGGCAGGTCGAACGTGCGAGTCGCAGGCCGCCGCCGGGCTCGGGGGATCGGGACCGGTCGATCTGAAGCGATCCGGCTTGTCTGCCGCGGGTCCGTGCCGCCCTCGACCGAACGGACTAGCCTTGTGAGGTACCCCCGCACCTCGGGTCTGTCCGCAGGGAGGTCCGCCCACGTGTCGTCGCCCGGCAAGGTCGCGCTGTTCACGAACGAGTACCCGCCGCACGTCTATGGCGGGGCTGGCGTGCATGTCGAGTACCTGAGCCGCGAGCTGGCGAAGCTGGTACCGGTGGAGGTCCGGTGCTTCGGTGACCAGGAGCTGGACGAGCCCAACCTGCGGGTTCGCGGCTATGGTCCGTGGAGAGCTGCCGCGGAAGACACGGACCCGCGGTTCAAGGGTGCCCTCGATGCTTTCCAGCGGGACCTTGCGATGGCCAAGGACACGCTCGACGCGGACGTCGTGCATTGCCATACCTGGTATGCCGACATGGCCGGGTTCCTCGCCAAGCGCCTGTGGGGCGTGCCGTTGGTCCTGACCACTCACTCGCTCGAGCCGCTGCGCCCGTGGAAGGTGGAGCAGCTGGGCAATGCCTATCACCTCTCCTCGTGGATGGAGCGCACCACCATCCTCGACGCCGACGCGATCGTCGCGGTGTCCCAGGAGACCAAGGCCGACGTGCTGCGCTTCTTCCCCGTCGATCCCGCTCGCGTCCACGTTATCCACAACGGGATCGACCTCGACCAGTACCGGGCGGATCCCGCCACCGGCTATCTCGACCAGTACGGTATCGATCCCGACCGGCCCTATGTCCTGTTCGTGGGCCGGATCACCCGCCAGAAGGGGATCATCCACCTCGTCAACGCAATCCCCGACATCGACCCCGCGCTCCAGATCGTCCTGTGCGCCGGTGCTCCGGACACGCCCGAGATCGGTGCCGAGATGACGCAGCGAGTGGGGGAGGTGAGCGCCGACCGTGATGGCGTGATCTGGGTTCGCGAGATGGTGCCGCGCGAGGCGGCCATCCAGCTCTACTCGCATGCCGCGGTGTTCTGCTGCCCGTCTGTGTACGAGCCGTTCGGGATCATCAACCTCGAGGCGATGGCGTGCGAGACGGCCGTCGTGGCCTCGGCCGTGGGCGGCATCCCGGAGGTGGTCGTGCCCGGCGAGACCGGGTTGCTGGTCGACCCCCGGATCCGAGAGGGCACCTGGGACCCCGTCGACCCGGCAGCGTTCTCGGCCGGGCTCGCGGCGGCGATCAACGAGGTCGGTCTGGACGAGGCGCGGCGCAGACGGATGGGGGAGGCCGGGCGGCGACGAGCCGAGGAGCGCTTCAGCTGGGCGGCGATCGCCCGCGAGACACTGGACCTGTACCGTTCGTTGCTCGGCGGGTGATGATCGGGGGCGGAAACGGAGGTGGCGCCATCGTGAGCAGCATGGACGGATGGAGCCGCGTCGCGATCGCGGAGCTGACGCCCAGGGTCGACGGCGGGCGTTTCCCGATCAAGCGGATCGCGGGCGACCCCGTCGTGGTGGAGGCCGAGATCGTGGCCGACGGGCACGATCTGGTTGCTTCGGTGCTGCTCCACCGGCATGAGTCGGAACCTGACTGGACCGAGGTGCCGATGGAGGCGCTCGGCTACGACCGGTTCCGGGCCGAGTTCCAGGTGACCGAGCTCGGCCGACACAGGTACACGATCAAGGCATGGGTGGACCGCTTTCACTCCTGGTCGCGCGACCTGGGCAAGCGGCTCGACGCGGGGCAGGACGTCGGGGTGGAGCTGCAGATCGGGATCGGGCTGATCGAGGTCGCGGCCGAGCGGGCAGGTGCTGCGGGAGCGAAGGCTGACGCACGGGCACTCTCCCGGGCGGTCACGAGGCTGCGAGCGGGCGGCACGGCGATGGCGACGGACGCCCTCGACCCGGATCTCGCGGTCCTCATGACGCGGCACGGCGAGCGGCCCTTCGCCACGGTTCACGATCCCGAGCTGACGGTCGTCGTCGACCGCGAGAAGGCCCGGTTCGGCGCCTGGTACGAGTTGTTCCCACGCTCCTGCTCGCCGACGCCCGGGCGGCACGGCACGTTGCGCGACGTCGAGGCACGGCTGCCGTACGTCGAGTCGATGGGGTTCGATGTCCTCTACCTGCCGCCGATCCACCCGATCGGGCGGGTCAACCGCAAGGGTCCCGACAACGCCGAGAGATCGAAGAGGGGCGATCCGGGCAGCCCGTGGGCGATCGGCGCCAGGGAGGGCGGGCACACCGCGATCCACCCGGAGCTGGGCACGCTTGACGACCTGCGTCACCTGCGGGTCGCCGCCGAGGCCCGCGGTATCGAGCTCGCGCTCGACATCGCCTACCAATGCGCGCCCGATCACCCCTATGCGACCGCGCATCCCGAGTGGTTCAGGATGCGCCCCGACGGGACCATCCAGTACGCCGAGAACCCGCCCAAGAAGTACCAGGACATCTACCCGTTCGACTTCGAGACCGACGCCTGGCAGGAGCTGTGGGCGGAGCTGCTCGAGGTCGTCCGGTACTGGGCGCGGGAGGGGATCCGGATCTTCCGGGTGGACAACCCGCACACCAAGCCGTTCGACTTCTGGGAGTGGCTGATCGGCGAGATCAAGCGCGAGTATCCGGACGCGATCTTCCTGGCCGAGGCGTTCACCCGGCCCGCCGTCCTGTACCGGCTGGCCAAGCTCGGCTTCACCCAGTCCTACAACTACTTCCCGTGGCGGAACACCAAGGAGGAGCTGACCGAGTATCTGACGGAGCTCACGCAGACCGAGGTCACCGAGTTCTTCGGCCCCAACCTGTGGCCCAACACACCCGACATCCTGACCGAGTATCTGCAGTTCGGCGGCCGGGCCGGGTTTGCGACCCGAGCCGTGCTGGCGGCGACCCTGGGACCCAGCTATGGCGTCTACGGACCCGCGTTCGAGCAGTGCGTGGCGGCGCCGCTCGCGCCAGGCAAGGAGGAGTACCTGCACTCCGAGAAGTACGAGATCCGGCGCTGGGACCTCGAGTCCGAGGGCAACCTTTCGGACCTGCTCGCCCGACTGAACCGGATCCGGCAGGACAACCCGGCCTTCCGCCAGAACCACGAGCTTCGGTTCCACCCGGTGGACAACCCGGAGCTGATCGCCTACAGCAAGGCGAGCCTCGACGGGGAGAACCAGGTGCTGGTGGTCGTGAACCTCGATCCGCACCACGTGCAGGCCGGCTTCGTGGAGCTGCCGCTGGACGAGCTCGGGCTCGACGCCGTCCGTCCGTACCAGGTCCATGACCTGCTGAGCGACGCACGCTACCTGTGGCACGGCCGTCGCAACTACGTGGAGCTGCACCCAGACCGGGACCAGGCGAACGTGTTCGTGATCCGCCGCTGGACGCGCACGGAGGCCGACTTCGACTACTTCACCTGAGGCGGCCCCGCCAATCACCTGAGCCGGAGCCGGCCGCCCCGCCCCGGGACCCGCCTGATCGCGGAGGAGAACACGCAATGACAGAGTCGCGGCATCGGTTCACGGGTCGGGTGCCCTCTGGGGTCGTCCCGACCGTTCCCGGACCCGGCCAGGAGTCCGTCTGGGACTATCCGCGCCCGCCTCGCGTTGAAGAGGTGGCCGATCGGATCCGGGTGCTCGTCGGCCCGCTCACCGTGGCCGATACGACCCGCGCCCTGCGAGTGCTCGAGACGGCCGGCGCGCCCGTGTACTACCTCCCGCGCGAGGACATTCGGTTGGATCTGCTTCGCCCATCGCCTTCGTCATCCCTGTGCGAGTGGAAGGGCGCGGCATCGTACTGGACGCTGGAGGCCGACGGCCGACGGATCGAGGACATCGCATGGTCGTACGAGCGCCCCGCCGCGGGCTTCGAGGCTCTTCGCGGCATGCTGGCCTTCTATGCGGCCAAGGTCGACGAGGCGTGGGTCGGGTCCGAGCGCGCCAGGCCGCAGCCCGGCGGCTTCTACGGCGGGTGGCTGACCAGCCGCATCGTCGGCCCGGTCAAGGGCGACCCGGGCAGCTCCGGCTGGTAGCGGTTCGCGGCGCTAGTCGATCGTCGGGACGCCCATGATGTTGAAGCCGCCATCGACGTAGATGGTCTCGCCCGTGACCGCGCTCGACAGGTCTGAGGCCAGATAGACCGCCGTCCGCCCGCAGTCCTCGATCGTGATGTGTGACCGAAGCGGCGCGAGCTGGTCGAACGGCCCGTAGAGCTTCCGGAAGCCTGCGATCCCGCCCGCGGACAGGGTCCGGACCGGGCCCGCCGAGATCGCGTTCACGCGGACGCCCTCGGGGCCGAGGTCGGCGGCGAGGTAGCGGACCGATGCCTCCAGCGCCGCCTTGGCGACGCCCATCACGTTGTAGTGGGTCACCACCTTCTCGGCACCGTAGTAGCTGAGGGTCATGATCGAGCTGCCGCGGTGGAGGAACGGCCGGGCCTCGCGGGCGAGGGCGACGAGCGAGTACGCGGACACGTCCATGGCGAGTGCGAAGCCATCGCGCGACGTGTCCACGAACGACCCGTCGAGGTCCTCTCGCTTCGCGAAGGCGATCGCGTGCACGAGGATGTCGACCTCGCCGTGCTGCTCGTGCCACTTGGCCAGCACGCTCCTGATCTCGTCGTCCGACGCGACGTCGCACGGCTCCACGAACGTGCTGCCGATGGACGCCGCGAGCGGCC
Organism: uncultured Chloroflexia bacterium; assembly: GCA_963734935.1. GTDB lineage: Bacteria > Chloroflexota > Limnocylindria > Limnocylindrales > CSP1-4 > CAIXZV01. The sequence continues at coordinate 134,330 of CAVTIO010000009.1, forward strand.
GGACGCGACGGTCGATCAGGCTCTCGACCGACGAGAAGCCAACGAGCGCCCCCTCGGCGTGGAGCGCCTTCGCGATCCCCCACGCGATCGAGTGGTCGTTGGCGACCCCGAACACGAGCGCCCTGCGCCCCTCGAGCAGACCCATTCGCGACTCCTCCTCCGAGTACCCTTGTGCGCATGATGCCCGAGGGATCGGCGCCTGACACTGGCGTGCGTGCAGCGCTGCACGGTGTCCGTGGCCTCATCCTCGATGCCGACGGCGTGCTGGTGTCGAAGGGTCGGTCGTTGCCGGGGGCCGAGGAGTCGCTGCGGCGACTGGCTGCCATGGGCGTGCCGTACCGGATCGTGACCAACTTCTCGACCGCACATCGCGACACCCTGGCCGCGCACTTCTCAACCGGCGGCCTGGTTGTCGACCCGACGCGCATCATCACGGCCGCGTCCGCGGCGGCCGGCTATACGGCGGACGCGTATCCAGGGCGTCCGCTCCTGGTGCTCGCGGCACCGGACGCTGCCCGGGAGTGGGCGGGGCAACGGCTCGTGGCACCGGCCGAGGCTGACGATGACGACGCCGGGGTGGCCGCGGTCGTGATCGGAGATGCCGGGGATGATCTGTCGTTCGCGAACCTGGACATCGCGTTTCGCGCAGTGCGTCGTGGTGCGGAGCTGGTGGCGATGCACCGAAACGCCTGGTGGTTCACGGCCCTTGGCCCGACGCTCGACTCGGGCGCCATCGTCGCGGGGCTCGAGTACGCGCTCGGCCAGCGGGCGAGGATCCTCGGCAAGCCGGCGCCGGGCGTCTTCCGGCAGGCTGCCACCGGGCTGGCCGCCGAGCTCGGGCTGCGACGGCTTCCAGCCCGCTCGATGGCCATGGTCGGCGATGATCTGCGCTCGGACCTTGCGCCCGCGCGACGCCTGGGCATGCGCACGGTGCTGACGCTCACCGGCAAGACGTCGCTGGACGGAATCGCCGACGCGACCAGACTCGCCCGCTTCACTCCGGACGCGGTCGTCCCGTCGGTGGTCGAGGTGGTCGCCGCGCTGAGCTGACGGTGGCCTCGAGAGGTGTGACGCCGGCAAGGTGGGCGAACCTGCGCACGCTGCGTGGCACACTCCGCGCATGGAACAGAGAGCGCCCACGCTGACCGACGGCGTGATCAGCCTCCGACGACCGGCCGACGCGGACGCCGCGCCGCTGTGCTCTGCCGTGCTCGCATCGCTGCCGGAGCTGACGCCGTTCATGCCCTGGGCCACCTCCGCCTTCGACGACGCTGCGGCGCTCGACTGGATCCGTGGCGAGCGGGAGCCGGACGAGGTGCAGTACCTGATCGTGGGTGATGACGGCGAGGTTGCGGGCGGGTGCGGGCTCAACCTGTTCAATCAGGTCAATCGCTTCGCGAACCTGGGCTACTGGCTCCGCTCCGATCGCACCGGGCGGGGCTGGGCGACGCGCGCGACGGTGCTGCTTGCCCGCCACGGGCTCACCCGGCTCGGGCTCGAGCGCGTGGAGATCATGATGGCCATCGAGAACGAGGCCAGCCGTCGGGTCGCCGAGCGGGCGGGAGCGACATTCGAGGGCACCCTGCGGCATCGGTTCCTGCTCCACGGCATGTACCACGACGCGTACCTGTACTCGCTGGTCAGGGCCGACCTCGCCTGACTCATCGCCGGATCCGCACGTGGGCACCCGGAGGCGTGCGATGGTTTGGCGCCTGGGGTCGCTGTCACCCGCTGGCGTCTCCGCGCAGGCGGTTCAGTGAGCACGCGCCCGGCGGTCACCCGGTCGGGCGCGTGACGCGGACGTCGTCCACGCCGGCCTCGACGAGTGACGCTCTGCCGCCGTCCAGGGCCTCGAACCGAATACGGATCGTCTGTCCGGCCCAGGCGTTCATGCCAACGGTTGCCGTGCGCCACCGGCCCGCCTTGAGCGTCGGCACGCCGATGCGCTGCCACACGATCGTCTGTGTTCCGTCAGCCGCCTCGACGATCGCGCGCAGATGGTCGGCAGAGCTCGAGTTCGCCTTGTGCGCCCACAGGTATCGGAAGCTCAGGGTCTGGCCGCTGCCCGAGGGGAGCGTGATCGAGATCGACCGGACAGTGGTGCGGCCGTCGAGATCGTGGGACGAGGCCTTCGCGCCGGCCGCGAGCCCGGTGACCAGGGCCGCGCGACCCGACGGCGTGGTGGTCGGCTGGATCGTGACTCCGGCAGCACGGGTGCCGGTCGGGTTGCCACGGGCCCAGCGACCGGACGATGGAGCGGTGTCAGTCCCGTCGGGGTTGACAGTCCAGCCTCGGGCCACCTCGAGGTCATCGTCGAACGCCCCGCACCGCGCCTGCCGCACGGTGGTGCCCAGGACGGAGAGGGGGCACCAGGCTCGCTCCGCCAGCCACAGCACCGCCTCCCGGTTTCGCCCCGTCTCCCTGGCGATCATCGGTGTCTTCGGGTAGTCCTTTCTCGACAGCTCGAAGGTGTACGAGAAGATCCGGTACCTGCCGTACTCGTAGTCGCGGCTGGTGCCGGACGTGATGTACAGGTCGCTTGCCTGCTCTGGGCGATAGCCGTTGGTCGCCGCCATGTGGCGCCCGATCCTGGCCAGGGCGGCATGGTCCTGAGAGGTCATGTCGGCAGGCACGTTCTTCTTCGTGTACCCGTACGGCCACATCACCAGCCGGCCGTACTCGTGGAACGTGATCGCAACCCGGATCTGCTGGCGGCCATCCACGACCCGGCTGGCCAGGAAGTCGCGGAACGCCCGGGTCTCCGGGGCTGAGAACGGCGCCGGGCCGCGATAGGTGATCGCGAGCGGGTTTGTGCTCGTGCGCCCGCCACCTCCCCACTTGTAGCCGTAGTTGCGGTTGAGATCCGTCCCGATCGCTGTCGTGCCCGCGTTCCGTTGACGGTTCTTGCGCCAGAAGTGGAATCGTCCGTCCTTGATGTCGAACTGGGCGCCGTCCGGGTTGACCGCGAACACGATCCAGATCTCGCGGGTGTCCACGATGTGGGTGATGCGGGTATCGGTGCCATAGCCATCGGCGAGCCAGTGAAGGACCTGGAGGGTCATCTCGAGACCCATGTGCTCATCCGAGTGATGCAGCCCGTCGTACAGGACTTCGGGTTCGCTCTCGTCCACGGCGACGTTGTCGCTCACCTTGGCGGCCCACAGCTCGCGACCCTTGACGCTCTGCCCGATCGAGAACAGGTGGACGATGTCGGGATGGGCGATTTCGACCGCCCTGATCTCGGCGACCATCTCGGGATAGGTGTGAAACCCCTTCCAGCCGGCCGGGAACTCCGATGCGGCCCGGGCAGAGCCGGCGATCGACGACGCCAGCGGCGAGGGCGTGACCACGGCGACCGCAGGGGCCACCAGGGCTGCCGCCGGCGAGACCAGGCCGATGGCCAGGACGAGCGGGAGAAGGCGACGGCGGACGCGGCGCGGCATGACCCCATGATGCGCGGCCGCGGGAAGCCCGACCTCCCCGCCGGGCAAATCCCCTCGACCTTGCCGTCTGATGGTCCCGCGGCGAAGCCGGCCCGGACTACACTCGACCCAACGTTGGCCCAACAGCCGCGCGCCCGCAGGTCACGCGGGACGCGCCCCACGGGAGCCTTGCGATGACCGCTGAGCGCATCAAGATCACGTATGCCACGCTGCGCGCCGACAACGAGGAGCTCCACGCCCTGTACGAGACCGGGCTGGAGAAGGCCAAGGGCAGGCTTGGCGCGTACCATCGCAACTTCGTTGACGGCGCCGAGCGCGATGGCGACGGCACCTTCGAGATCCGCTCGCCGATCGACACCGACATCCTGGTCGGCACCTTCGCCAAGGGCACGAGGGGGGACGTCCAGGATGCGATCGCCGCCGCCCGGCGCGCCCAGCCCGCGTGGTTCCGGCTCGGCTGGGAGAAGCGACTCGAGATCCTGCGTCGGGCGGCCGAGCTGATCTCCGAGCGCCAGATGGAGTACGGGGGCCTGATGGCCATCGAGGTCGGCAAGACCCGGCTCGAGGCCCTGGGCGAGGTCGAGGAGGCGGCCGACCTGGTCCGCTACTACGCGAAGACGGCCGAGGACAACGCCTTCTACGACCACCCGATGGACAACCTGGGCGATGCGACGGTCCACACGCGGACGATCCTCCGCCCGCACGGCGTGTTCGCGGTGATCAGCCCGTTCAACTTCCCGATGGCGCTTGCGGTCGGGCCGACCTCGGCGGCGATGATGGCCGGCAACACGGTCGTGTTCAAGCCCGCCTCGGCATCCGCGATGAGCGCGGTCGCGTTCACCGAGGCATACCGCGATGCGGGTGTGCCTGACGGCGTGTTCAACCTCGTGATGGGCCCCGGCGACACGGTGGGGGACGAGCTCCAGACCAACCAGGGCATCGACGGCCTGGTGTTCACCGGGTCGTACGAGGTCGGGTTCGATCTCTACCGCAACTTCTCGAAGACCTATCCGCGACCGTGCATCGTGGAGATGGGTGGCAAGAACCCGGCCATCGTGCTCAAGAGCGCGGATCTCGAGGAGGCGGCCGAGGGGATCATGCGCGCGGCCTTCGGCTATGGCGGCCAGAAGTGCTCGGCCAACAGCCGCGTGTATGTCGAGCGACCCGTCCACGACGAGCTGGTCCGCATGCTCGTCGAGAAGACCGAGAAGCTGACCGTCGGCGACCCGCTGCCGCGCCAGGCGTTCCTCGGTCCGGTCATCGATCAGCGCGCCGTGGACCGGCATCAGCAGGCTGTTGCCGAGGCCAGGCGTGACGGCACGGTGTTCACCGGCGGCGAGCACCTGACCGACGGGGCGCTGGCTCGCGGCTACTACGTTGAACCGACGGTCGTGGGCAACCTGCCCGCGGACCACCGGCTGTTCCAGGACGAGCTGTTCGCCCCGTTCACCGCGGTTCATGCGGTCGACTCCCTGGACGAGGCCCTGAGGCTCGCCAACAACGTGGTGTACGGGCTGACCGCCGGCGTGTACTCGTCGGACCCTGCCGAGGTCCAGCGCTTCCTGGAGGAGATCGAGGCGGGCGTGCTGTACGTCAACCGCCGCGCCGGAGCGACCACCGGTGCGTGGCCGGGCGTGCAGGCGTTCGGTGGCTGGAAGGGGTCAGGCTCGACCGGCAAAGCCGGCCTGTCGATGTATTACGTGGCCCAGTTCCTGCGCGAGCAGAGCCACACCGTGGTGGATTAGCGTCCTCCAGGGTCCGCGGGGGATCGCGTCCGTTGCCTGTGAGCGGCGGCAGACCGCCATGCGTCCCGATCGTCGCTGCGCCCGGGCGCTCTGCTATCCTCCGTATGCAGGATGCATAGGTTCTATGCGCCCGACCAGGGCCTGGGGCCACCGCGCCGCCAGGCCCCGCTGATGGAGAGTCGCCCACTGTCGGCGAGCCAGCCCAAGGAGGCCCCGTGACCACCCCGCTCCAGGCGCGTCCCGTCCCCGACCTCGTCACCGCGGTGCCCGGCCCCAAGGCCCGGGCGCACATCGAGTTCGACCACGCCTGGACGAGCCCGAGCCTCCCACGCGCCTATCCGCTGGTGCCCGCCCGGGGCCGGGGAGCCGCGCTCGAGGACATCGACGGGAACATCTTCCTTGACTTCGCCGCCGGGATTGCCGTCAACTCGACCGGCCACAGCCATCCTGACGTTGTTGCCGCGATCCAGGCGCAGGCCGCAGAGCTGCAGCACATGAGTGCCAGCGACTTCTACCTGCCGATCTACGCCGAGGCCGCGGCGGAGCTCGCGCGCATCTCGCCGATGGAGGACGGGGCGCGGGTGTTCATCGGCAACTCGGGCGCCGAGGCGGTCGAGGCGGGACTCAAGCTCGCGCGCAACCACACGGGCCGGGCGAACATCATCGCGTTCCTGGGCGCGTTCCACGGTCGGACGATGGGGGCGGTCAGTCTCACGGCCAGCAAGGCGAAGTACCACGCGGGCTTCGGCCCCATGCTGCCCGGCGTCTATCACGTCCCGTACGGCAGTGTCGGGCTGGACGAGATGGAGGACCGCATCTTCGCGCGGCTGATGCCCGCCGACGAGTTCGCGGCCGTGATCGTCGAGCCGATCCAGGGAGAGGGCGGCTACGTGGTCCCCGAGGACGACTTCCTGCCGCGACTCCGGGAGCTGTGCGACCGCCACGGGATCCTGCTGATCGCCGACGAGGTCCAGTCCGGCGCCGGCCGCACCGGCAAGATGTGGGCGATCGAGCACTGGGGCGTCGAGCCTGACATCCTGCTCACTGCCAAGGGGATCGGATCCGGCATGCCCGTGGGCGCGATGATCGCTCGATCCGACGTCATGACGTGGGGTCCGGGCGCACACGGCAGCACGTACGGCGGCAACCCGGTGGCGCTGGCGGCGATGCTGGCCACGATCCGCCTGCTCGAGAGCGGGCTGGTGGCCAACGCGGCGGTTCGCGGCCGCGAGCTCCTGGACGCCCTGGCCCCGCTCGTGGACCGCTTCCCAACGCTGGTGCACGATGTCCGCGGCAAGGGCCTCATGATCGGGATCGAGTTCGACTCGGCAGAGACGGCCCATGCGGTTCAGCTGCAGGCCTTCGAGCGGGGTCTGCTGGTGCTCGAGGCGGGTGACAACGCCGTGCGCATGTCGCCGCCGCTCATCATCAGCAAGTCGGAAGCGGAGACGGCAGTGCGCATCTTCACCGAGGTGGTCGCCCACGTGGCTGCCCACCGGGAGGAGGACGTCGCGGAGCTGGAGGCCGAGATCAAGGCGGGGTTGGTCACCGAGGGGTTCGGCGCGTCCGGGCGCTAGTGCCGCCCCGGGACGGTCCTGGAAGGGCCACCGAGGAACGACGAGTCGCCGCCGGCCACGGCAAGGAGCGGAGGAGCATGCCTGGCAAGGTCACCTCGATGCGCGACGCGATCGCGGACCTGGTCCGCGACGGTGACACCGTGGCAATCGAGGGCTTCACGCACCTGATCGGGTTCGCCGCCGGGCACGAGATCATCCGGCAGCGAAAGCGCGATCTCACCCTCGCGCGGATGACGCCCGACGTCATCTATGACCAGATGATCGCCGCCGGCGTCGCCCGCAAGCTCATCTTCAGCTGGCTGGGCAACCCGGGTGTCGGTGGGCTGAACGCGATCCGACGCCGGATCGAGCCCGCCGCGGTGGGCGACGGCACGCCGCTGGAGGTCGAGGAGTACAGCCACTTCGGCATGGTCGCGCGCTACACGGCGGGGGCGGCGAACCTGCCATTCATGCCGATTCGCTCGTACTTCGAGACCGACCTGCCGACTGCGAACCCGCTGATCAGGGAGATCCGCAGCCCGTACTCGGACGAGACGGTCTACGCGGTACCGCCGCTCACCCCCGACGTCACGGTCGTCCACGCGCAGCGCGCCGATGCGGCCGGCAACACCCAGATCTGGGGGCTGCTGGGTTGCCAGAAGGAGGCGGCGTTCGCGGCCGACCGAGTGATCGTTGTGGTCGAGGAGATGGTGGACGAGGCAGTGATCCGGGCCGACCCCAATCGGACCGTGATCCCGGGTCTGATCGTCGACGCGGTCGTGGTCGAACCGTGGGGTGCGCACCCGTCCTACGTGCAGGGCGTGTATGACCGCGACAATCGCTTCTACCTCGACTGGGATCCGATCTCCCGGGACGAAAACGCGCTCCAGGCATGGCTTCGCGAGTGGGTTTACGAGCTCGATGGGCGCGCGTCATACGTGGACAAGCTGGGCGCCGAGCGGATCGAGTCGCTGCGGCCCGGCAGCGCGCCCTCGGGCTCGGTCGAGTACGGGGCGTACGAATGACTTCGACGGGACCGCACGGGGTGCGCGGCGTGCGCCTCGAGGCATCAGGGACATGACGTTCTCGAAGAGCGAGATGATGATCGTGGCCGCGGCGCGCGAGCTGGCCGGCCAGCGAGTGTGCTTCGTCGGCGTCGGCCTCCCCAACATCGCCGTCAACCTCGCCCAGCGCACGGTCGCGCCCGAGCTCGAGCTCGTCTACGAGGCCGGCGTGTTCGGCGCTCGCCCGGCGCGCCTGCCGCTGTCCATCGGCGACCCCACGATCGTCACGGGCGCCACGGCGGTGGTGTCGATGTTCGAGCTGTTCGCCTTCTACCTCCAGCGAGGGCTGGTGGACGTCGGCTTCCTGGGCGCCGCCCAGATCGACCGTTTCGGCAACATCAACACCACCGTGATCGGCGACTACGCGGCACCGAAGACGCGCCTGCCTGGCTCGGGCGGGGCGTGCGAGATCGCGATCCACGCTCGCCAGGTGTTCGTGATCATGCGCCAGTCGAAGCGGTCCTTTGTGGAGCGCATCGACTTCCGGACCTCGCCCGGGAACCTCGGTGGTGCTGAACAGGCCGCGGCCATTCGACGCGCCGGCGGGTGGCACGGGAGCGGACCGAGCGTGGTCGTGACCGACCTCGGCATCTGGCACTTCGACGAGACTGGCGAGATGCGGCTGGACTCCCTGCATCCGGGCGTCACGCTCGACGACGTGCGCGCGACGATCGCCTGGGAGCCCCGGATCAGCCCCGAGCTCGCGACGACGCCAGAACCCACCGCCGGGGAGCTGCGGCTGGTGCGCGACGAGCTCGATCCAGGGGGCGTCTACACCAGGTAGCCGCTCAGTTGTGGCTAGCCCGCTCAGCCTGGCGCCGGGCGTGGGCGGTCAGAAGCCGACGTTCTGCGGCAGGCTCGCGATGACCACGATCCCGCCGGCGAACAGCAGCACCGCCATCGTGATCATCAACCGTCGAGTGTTCTGGTGCTTGAACTTCGTCCCGACCCCGGCGAAGAACAGGACCGACGCCATGATCACGACGACGATCACGAAGTTGTCGCCTGTCTGATTGGCACTCCGCGCTACTGCCGACAGTTCCTCGGCCCGAGCCAGCTCATCATCGGCCTGCGTCTGGGCGGCGAGCACGTACTCCGGCCGGACGAACGGCGTGCCGTCGGGGATCGAGCCGGCCGGCACCGTCCCCAGCCAGGCGTCGAAGGCCGGCTTGAACTCCTCGCGGAACCGCTGCTCGTAGAAGTCACGGAGGGTGGTCTCGTCCGCAGCATATGCCTGCAGCCACGCCACGAACACCGCCACGTCGACCTGGCGCTGGGCCGTCGCGAGGTTCGAGCTCCGGACGGACTCGGTTCGAGACGCGCTCGCGGCGCTGAAGGAGTTGGACTGCACGCCTCCCCAGCGGGTCGCCTGGTAGGCGGACCAGGCCGAGGCGATGGTCGCAGCCGCCAGCAGGATCGCTGCGGCGAGCTCGATCCAGTCGCTCTTGCCGAATCGCTCGGCGACCGAGTCGGCGCGCGAGGAGAGGGTCGGCGAGGACGCCGCGTCGTCTGCCGGCGGGTTCGTCGAGCCGGCATCCTGGCTCGACGTCAGGGGGCCCTCCTCGGTCGACATCGGCTCCTCCAGTGCTGCCCCGGGTCGAGGCTCGTCCCGTGGAGGATAGCCCCTGGCGAACGGGCCTTGTGGCCGGGAAGAGCGTTACCCGACCGGGCCGCTACCCGCGTTCGCGTGGACGCACCACCAGCACCGGGCATGGCGCATGCCGCACGACGTGGTCCGAGACGCTGCCCAGGAAGAACCGCCCCACCGCCCCGCGGCCGTGGCTACCGACGAGGACCATGTCCACGCCCTCGGCGGTGGCTGCCTCCACGATCATGTTCCCGGGGTCGCCTTCCCAGACCAGGAACGACACCGTGACACCCTCGGTCCGCCCGCGCTCGACGAGCGTCTGGGCGAGCTGCGCCCGCCGGGCGCGGACCTGGTCCATCCGCGTGCTCGCCCGGCCGCCCGGCCGCAGCAGTGTTCCAGGGTCGATGACGGACACGACCAACAGCTGGGCCCCGAACCCCCTCGCGAGCTCGAACGCCTCGTCGGTCGCCGCCGCCGAGGCCTCGCTCAGGTCCGTCGCGAGGAGCAGCTTGTCGTGCCGCGGCGGCGGTCCATGCAGACGCGCCGCGTAGGCAGCGCCCGTCATCACGCCCTGCTCCGGCTCATGGGGCCGGCCGGCTCAGCTCGCCGGCAGGATGGCGAGCGCCGTCACCATCCCGAACATCCCGTCCAGCCCTTCGGCATGCGGCAGGATATGGCAGTGGAAGGCCCACACCCCCGGGCGGGTGCAGTCGACGATCGCGTCCCAGCGCTCGCCAGGGTTGACGCCCAGGGTGTCGCACATGAACGACGCGGGGCCGAGATCGGCGCCGTCCCGGGCGACCACCTGCATCCGGAACCCGTGGGTGTGCCACGGGTGGGTCATGATTCCCTCGTTCATGAACCGGATCAGGACCTTGTCCCCGACCTTGGCCACGATCGGGGTGGTCGCCGGGAATCCATGGCCGTTGATGGTGAAGCCGCCCAGGGCGTCGTTGTGGATGAACACGACCTCCTGGGTCACGCCGTGCTTCTGGTCGTAGCGTTGCGCCGGGTTCTTGGGGTCGACGATGAACGCACCCAACAGCCCACGGCCAACCTGGTCGGTGGCGTTGTGATGCGAGTGGTACATGTGTGAGCCGGCCGGCGTGGCCACGAACTCGTAGGTAAAGGTCTCACCGGGGCCGAACGGGATCTGATTCACGAACGCCACGCCGTCCTGACGGAAGTCCTCGGGCTCGAGTCCGTGGAAATGGATGCTGGTGGTCTCGGCGAGGTTGTTGGTGAAGTTGATCCGGACCTTGTCGCCCTCGACGACGCGCATCATCGGCCCCGGCCACATCTTGTTGTAGCCGAGCGCGGCGACAGGTGGGTTGACCGCATCGATCGGCCATTCCATCTCGTCCACGGTCAGGTCGAACACCTTGGTGCCATCGGCATCCACGGTGGGATCGAGCGGCTGGTTGCCCTGGGGCACCATCGTGAACTCGGGATCGTCGGGGTTGGGGCCGAGGACGTTGTCGAGAATGTCGCTGATGCCCAGCGAGTCCGACAGGTTGCCCACAAACCGCCGGACCTTGATCTGCGCGTTGAGGTCGTGCTCCGTCCAGCCGGCCGGCAGCGCAACCGACGGCGATGACGACGGCGCCATGGACGGGGCGACGGACGCGCCGGCGGACGGCGCGACCGACGGCGCGCTGCTCGGGTTGCCCGGCCCGGTCGTCGGGTTGGCGGGCGCGGGACCGAAGCTCCAGGCGGGCGCGCCGGCGGGCTGGCACGCCGCGACCGTGGCCACCACGATGCCGCCGCCGGCGATCCCGGCCGCGCGCAGGAAGCCGCGCCGGCTCAGCTGGCTCGTGGCCGGTGGCGCGGAATCCTGCGCGGGCTCGGCCGGGGACGCGTCGGTCGACAGGTTGACGTTGGGTTCCACGGGCACGGGTTCTCCGGTGCGGGGGGACGACTGGTGTGGGGAATGGTCCGGGCAGCGGTCACCCGGTGCGAAGGGACCAATGGCCGAAAGCGCGGGGGCCGAACGCCCCGGGGCCGCGGCTGGCTGCTAGTCTGCCACCGATGTCGTCCTCGCCAGCATCCATCTCCGCGTTCCCGATCGTCGAGATCCTTGAGGCGCTCGACGGCTGGCAGCGTGAGCCAGGGCCTGGCCAGCGTCGTGCGGTGGCGCACGCCCTGGGCAGCGTGCTCGAGATGGTCGCCGTGCGCGGCGCGATCCTCGAGGTCTCGGCCGAGCCGCTGACCCCGCTGACCGTCGCCGCTGGCAGCCTCACGGAGCGCGCCGGGCATGCGGCCGACCGTGGCGCTGAGAGCGTCGACGACCACGCCGACACGAGCGGGCTCACCGTGCACGAGCTCTTCTCGAGCGAGAGCGAGCGATCGCTCGGTCGCCTGCTCCTGGACGCTGACGCGACCGACGTCGCGCGGGACGCGGCGGCGCGGAGCATCGGACTTGCCGTGGACGCGGCCTGGTCGCGTGCGGTCGTGCACACCCGCGTCGAGCAGCTGGCAGCCCTGGAGTCCGCGACCCGCGCCGTGGCCGCCGAGCTGGACATCGATTGGGTGCTCCAGCTGATCGTGGACCGCGTCCGCGACCTCGTGGGCTCCCGATACGCGGCCTTGGGGATCGCCGATGCACGCGGTCGGATCGAGCGCTTCATCACCAGCGGCATCGACCCGGAGAGCCGGGCAGCCATCGGCCCCGTCCCGGCCGGCCGCGGCCTGCTGGGCCTGATCATCCGCGAAGGCCGCACCTACCGGACCGATGACATCTCGAGGCATCCGGCCCACGTCGGCTTCCCACCCAAGCATCCGCCGATGACGTCGTTCCTCGGTGTCCCGGTGCTGGTCAAGGGACGCTCGGTGGGCAACCTGTACCTGACCGACAAGCGCCTCGGTGGGCCGTTCACGGCAGATGACGAGCGGCTGGTCGAGATGTTCGCCGGCCATGCCGGTATCGCGATCGACAACGCGCGCCTCCACGACGAGGTGCAGCGGCTGGCCGTGGTCGACGAGCGCGAGCGGATCGGCAAGGATCTCCACGATGGCATCATCCAGTCCATCTACGCGGTCGGCCTGTCTCTCGAGGACGTGCCGGAGCTGGTCGAGGCGGAGAGTGATCGTGACGAGGCGATCGCGCGCGTGGACCGGGCGATCGATGCCCTGAACCTCGTGATCGCGGACATCCGCTCGTACATCCTCCGGCTGGCCGCGGCCGCAGGCCCGGAGGACGATCCGGTGGCCTCCCTTGTGCGCCTGGGCGAGGAGCTCGAGTTGCACGCGATGGTGGATCTCGACCTGGATCTTGAAGGCGGCGCAGACGCCCTCCGGTCACTCGAGCCCGACCGTCGGTCGGACCTGCTGTTCATCGTTCGCGAAGCGCTGTCAAACGTCTCGCGCCACGCCGCCGCGTCCCACCTGCTGCTGAGCCTCGATGAGATCGACGGTGATCTGGTGCTGACAATCGTGGACAACGGGCGCGGTTTCGACCCGGATGCGGTCCCCGGTCCCGATGCCGCTGGGCGCCACCAGGGGCTGGCCAACATGCGCTCACGCGCGGTCGGGATGGGCGGCACGTTCACGATCGGTGGCCCCGATGGCCCGGGCACGCGTATCATCGTCCGCGTGCCGGCCTCGTCCCAGGCCGACATCGGGGAGCATGCTCCCACCGTACTCGGAGATGCCGATCGTGACTGACCTGGCCTCGCGTCCACTCCGCCTGCTCGTCGTCGACGACCACGAGGTCGTGCGACAGGGGCTTGTCGCACTGCTCGACCGACGGGAGGGGTTTCAGGTCGTCGCCGAGGCCGGCAGCGCCGCCGAATCGATCGAGCAGGCGCGCCGCTTCCAGCCCGACATCGTCATCATGGATGTCCGACTGCCGGACGGGTCGGGCATAGAGGCGTGTCGTGAGATCCGGGCGGAGCTGCCCGAGACCCGTGTCGTGATGCTCACCTCGTACCCCGACGAGGAGGCGGTCCTGTCGGCGATCGTCGCCGGGGCGTCGGGCTACCTGCTCAAGCAGATCCGCGCGCGCGATCTGGTCGCTGCCCTGGAATCCGTCGGTCGCGGCGAATCGCTGCTAGATCCAGCCGTCACCGAGAAGGTGCTCGAGCGGGTGCGTCGCATCGCCACAGGCGCCTACACCGACGAGATGGCCCAGCTGACCGCGCAGGAGCAGCGGATCCTGCTGCTGGTCGCGGAGGGAAAGACCAACAAGGAGATCGCGGCCGAGGTCTTCCTGTCGGACAAGACAGTCAAGAACTACGTGAGCTCGATCCTCTCGAAGCTCAACCTCGAACGGCGCGCCCAGGCCGCGGCGTTCGTTGCCAAGCACCGGCTGGACCGCGGCGGCGCATAGGCGCCTTGGAGGATGACCTCGTCCGCTGGGGGCGTGTCCTCCGGATCGAGACCCGGGGCCGGCTGACGGGCCACGCGGCTCGGGCGGTCGTGGGTTTCGTGGAACGCAGTGACGGCACCGTGGTGGTCGCCGCCGGATCCCCCGATGCAAACTGGGCACGCAACCTGCTCGAGGAACCGCTCTGTCGGATCACGATCGCCGATGCGACCTGGGAGGCGACTGCACGCGAGCTCGCGGGGGCCGAGCACGCGGGGGCGGTACGGGACCTGATCCTGCGCTACGGAACGCCTTCGGAGAACCTGGGCCCGGGGCCGGCATTCGAGGTTCGGCGAGCTGGCGAGCCGCTCGCCGCCGCGGTCGAGCCTCCCGAGGCCGAGGACGGGCGTTCCGGCCTCGCACCTGATGTCATCCGGCCGGCCTGACGGCGGCCGGCCCAACCTAGACTCGAACCATGCGTATCGTCACCCCCCAGGAAGCCGTGGCCGGCATCAAGTCCGGCGACCAGATCTACGTCCAGTGCGCGGCGGCCACGCCCGAGGTTCTGCTCCAGGCGCTGGTCGATCGGGCCCAGGATCTGCACGACGTCGGCATCGCGCACCTGCACTGCGAGGGCCCAGGCCCACACCTCGCCCCCGAGATGGCGCCGCATTTCCGGCATCGCGCGCTGTTCGTGGGTCCCAACGCGCGCCGGGCCGTGGCCGAGGGACGTGCGGACTTCGTTCCGGTGTTCCTCTCGGACGTGCCCGAGCTGTTCACCTCGGGCGCACTGGCGCTCGACGCCGTGTTCGTCAACGCGACCCCGCCGGACGCGCACGGCTTCTGCTCGCTGGGCGTGTCGGTCGAGGCGATGCATGCCGCGATCGATGCCGCGAAGACGGTCATCGTGCAGCTCAACCGTGCGATGCCGCGGACGCTGGGTGAGTCGTTCATCCACGTCAGCCAGATCGACCTCGGCGTCGAGGTCGACGAGCCCGTGCACGAGGTGCCCAAGCCGGTCATCGGTGACGTCGAGCGCCAGATCGGCCACCACATCGCGGACCTCGTCGAGGACGGCGCGACGCTCCAGTTCGGGATCGGTGCGATCCCGACCGCGACAGCGGAGTTCCTCGTCGACAAGAAGGATCTCGGGATCCACACGGAGATGTTCACCGACGCGGTCGTGGACCTGGTCGAGGCCGGGGTCATCACCGGTGATCGCAAGGCACGCAACCGGGGCAAGCTCGTGGCGGCGTTCATGATGGGAACGAGCAAGCTGTACGACTTCGTCCGCGACAATCCGATGGTCGAGATGCGGGCGGTCGACTTCACCAACGACACGCACGTCATCCGGTCGTTCCCCAACATGACGGCCATCAACTCCGCGATCGAGGTCGATCTCACCGGGCAGGTCGTTGCGGACTCGATCGGATACCGGGTGTACTCGGGCATCGGCGGCCAGATGGACTTCATCCGAGGGGCTGCGCTGGCGCCCGGTGGCCGGGCGATCATCGCGCTGCCGTCGACGGCTGGTGCCGACGGCTCGGTGTCACGGATCACCCCCGCACTCAAGGAGGGTGCCGGTGTGGTCACGACCCGCGCGCACGTGCGCACGGTGGTGACCGAGTACGGCGTTGCCGAGCTGTGGGGCCGAAGCCTGCGCGAGCGGGCCCGTGCGCTGATCGCGATCGCGCATCCGGACCACCGCGATCAACTGGCGCACGAAGCACGCCGCCACTACGACCTGTAGGAATCGAAGCGACCCCGCCGCCCGGCGAGGCCGTGAAGGTTTCGGGCGGGTGCCGGGCGTCCCCTCCGGCACCCGCCTCACGGTAGAGTCTCGGGCACGGAGCGGGCACTCGTGAGTGCCGATCGGACCGGCTTGGCGGGACCTGCGGCACGTGATCGAGGGCGACCCGGCCGGGGACCGATCGCGTCATGGGAGCGCATGCTGAGCGCACGCGGAGGTGGAGACCGCTGCGTCCGCCTGCTGGTCCATGATCGGCATCGGCGCGGGCGTTCGCCGGGGCCCCTCCCTTCGAGGTGATCATGCGCATCACACGCGTGTTGGTCATGGGTGCCGCCGGGCGCGACTTCCATAACTTCAACGTGGCGTTTCGGGATGACCCGACCATCGAGGTCGTCGCGTTCACGGCGACCCAGATCCCCGGCATCGCCGATCGTCGATATCCCCCGGAGCTCGCGGGTGAGCGCTACCCGGCCGGCATCCCGATCCGACCGGAGGCGGAGCTCGAGTCGCTCATCCGGGAGCTCCACGTGGACCGCGTCACGTTCGCGTACAGCGACGTGAGCCACGAGACGGTCATGCACGCGGCGTCGCGAGCGCTGGCTGCCGGCGCCGACTTCGAGCTGCTGGGACCCGCCCGGACGATGCTCGAGAGCAGCCGCCCGGTGGTTGCCGTGTGCGCGGTCAGGACCGGCAGTGGCAAGAGCCAGACCAGCCGCTACGTGGCACGGGCGCTCGAGGCCCAGGGCCTCAAGGTCGCCGTCGTGCGCCACCCGATGCCCTACGGCGACCTGGTCGCGCAGCGCGTGCAGCGCTTCGAGACGTATGCGGATCTCGATCGCCACGACACGACGATCGAGGAGCGCGAGGAGTACGAGCCACACCTCGACGCCGGGCGCCTCGTGTTCGCCGGGGTGGATTACGAGCAGATCCTGCGGGCGGCCGAGAAGGAGGCCGACGTCGTCCTGTGGGATGGCGGCAACAACGACCTGTCCTTCTATCGGCCCGACCTGATGATCACGGTGGCCGATCCGCTCCGGCCGGGGCACGAGCTCAGCTACCACCCCGGCGAGGCCAACCTCCGCATGGCTGATGTCGTGGTCGTCAACAAGATCGACTCCGCGACGCCCGAGGCGCTGGCGGCCGTGCACGCCGACATCGCCGCGGTGAACCCGGGCGCGCGCGCGGTCGACGCCCGATCGGCGCTCGCGCTCGAGGGTGGTGAGATTCGTGGGCGAACCGTCGCGGTCGTCGAGGACGGCCCGACCCTGACCCACGGCGGCATGACGTACGGGGCCGGGATCGTCGCCGCTCGCCGTTTCGGGGCTTCCGAGATCGTCGATCCGCGACCCTACGCGACGGGCGAGCTGGCGGAGACGCTGGCGAAGTACCCGGCCCTCGAGCGGCTGCTGCCGGCGATGGGCTACGGGGAGAAGCAGATCGGCGAGCTGCAGGCTGCGCTGACGGCGATCCCGGCTGACGTCGTGCTGGCCGCGACGCCGATCGATCTCACGCGGGTGCTCTCGGTCCCGAAGCCGATCGTCAGGGTTCGCTACGAGCTCGAGCCCCAGACCTCGACCCTTGATGACGCCCTGGCGTCGATCGTCGAGCGCGCAAAGGCGTCGTTCACCAACGCCCGCTGAGCCACCGCGCTCAACGGGCATCGGGCCGGCCGCGAGGGGGGACGCGGCCGGCCTGCTCGTCAGGGCCGGTGGAGTTCGAGTGGGCCGTCAGCCGCCGAACAGGGCGCTGGTGCCGACCATCCCCGGGATTCCCGAGGATGCCCCAGCTCCCGGATGAGACGATGTCGGCCCCGGGATCGTTCGCTCTGCGCGTGGGCACACCCAGATCGGGGTGGTGCTATGCGACGGTCAGCACCGCGGTGCCGGAGATCTTGCCGGCGGCAAGCCGGGCGAGCGCCAGGTTCGCGTCGGCCAGGGGATGGGTCTCGATATCGGTCGTGAGGCCGATTCGCGCGGCAAGTGCGAGGTACTCGCGCGCATCCTGGCGAGTGACGTTGGCCACGCTCCTGATCGAGCGCTCCCACCACAGATCCTCGTAGGGCATCTCCGGCAGGTGGTCGAGGTGGATTGCGTTGATCGCGACAATGGCGCCGCGGTCCAGCGCCCGGAGCGCCGCGGCCACCACCGAGCCCACCGGAGCGAACGTCACGGCCGCATCCAGCGGTACCGGCGGTCGATCGTCGATCGCGCCTGCCCAGGTGGCACCCAGCTCGAGCGCCCGGGCCCGCTCGGCGGGTGCTCGGGTCGAGACGTACACGTCGACGTCCCAGGCCCGCGCCACCTGGAGCGCCTGGCGGGCGGACGCGCCGAACCCGTACAGGCCCAGTCGCGCACCCGCAGACGCCGGCCCAACGCCCGCGACACGCAGAGCCCGATAGCCGATCACACCCCCGCACAGCAGCGGTGCCGCTGACAGGTCCGGGAACGATGCGGGCAGCGGGACGGCGAACGAGGCACGAGCGAGGACGGCCTCGGCATAGCCGCCATCGCGGTCCCAGCCGGTAAACGTCGCCGCCTCGCACAGGTTCTCGCGGTCGGTTGCGCAGAACCGGCACGTCCCGTCGGTGCCGGCGAGCCACGTGATCCCCGCGCGATCGCCGGTTGCCCAGCCTGCGACGTCTGGTCCGATCGCGTCCACGACGCCCACGACCTGGTGCCCGGGGACGATCGGCAGCCGGCGAGCGGCGAGGTCGCCCTCGACGATCTGGAGGTCGGTCCGGCACACGCCACACACGGTCACGCGCAGCCGGAGCTCACCCGAGCCAGGTTCAGGGTCGAGCCGATCCTCCGGCTGCAACGGCGCCTCGGGTGCCGGGCCGGGTTGATGCAGCGCCATCACACGCACGCCTCAAGGCTAGCGCGCGTCCGCTATCGGCGCCGTCGACTGCGCAGGATTCCAGTGGCGTCCCCCGCCTGACCGTCCCGAACAGCGAGGGCCGTCCGGCAGGGCACCGCGGCCGACCGGCCCGGGACGCCCGCGACCGACGGCACTCCCACGAATGCCCGTTACCGACGAGCATGGTGCCGCGGCCCGGCGTGCGAGGCTAGGTCGCGCCGGGCGTCTGCTGCGGCCAGGGGGTCAGGATCGATGCCAGTCTCGCAAGCCTCGGAACGACCGACCGATCCTGTCGCTGCCCTCAGCACGTCATGGTTCGGTGCCGGCCTGTCGCCCGAGGCCATGGCCAGACTGGCCGGCATTGCCGAGGTGCGCGACATCGCGCCCGAGACCGAGATCACCCGGGAGGGCCAGGTCACAGAGGACCTCGCGATCGTCCTTGCCGGGCGGGTCGCGCTGCGCACGCTGGTTCCAGACCGCGGCATGGTGACCATCCTCACTGTCGAGCCGGGCGACATCGTCGGCTGGTCAGCGCTTGTCCCGCCGCACCGGGCCTCCTCGACGGCGATCGCCATCGAGCCGGTCCGAGCGCTGGTGCTTCCCGGCGACCAGCTGCGTGCACTCCTCCGTGGAGACCATGCCCTTGCCGCGTCCGTGTATCCGCGGGTCCTGCAGGCGGTCGGTCGCCGGCTGACCGCCACTCGCATGCAGCTGCTGGATCTGTTCGCGCGCGAGGAGTGGAGCCGCCGCGAGATACAGCCGTGGTGACCGAGGGCCGCACGCCGGGAGCGCCGATGCCGCAGCCCGGAGGGACGTTTGCCAATCTCGACTCGCAGGCCCAACAGCGAGGCGACTGGTTCCTTGCTCGCGCCAACCTGGGAGTGCTGATCGAGACGCTGCGGCAGGACGGTCGGACGGTGATCGGACCAACGGTCGTCGACAACGCGATCGTGTACGACGAGATCCAGTCCGCCGACGACCTGCCGATCGGGGTGGGCGATGAGCAGGCGCCCGGCCAGTATCGCGTCGTTGAGCGTGGCGACGAGCGGGCGTTCGGATACACCGTTGGCCCCAACAGCCCCAAGCGATGGCTGTTTCCCTCGCCATTGGCCGTGAACGTCGGCCGGCGCGACGGCCGATCCGTCTCGTTCGAGCGTGTCCCCGTCGATCCGCCGAAACTCGCCTTTCTGGGCATCCGTGCCTGCGAGCTGGCCGCGATGGGTATCCACGACGAGGTTCTGCTCGGTGGGCCGTACACCGACGAGGACTACCGGGCCCGGCGACGGAACGCGCTCGTGATCGCCGTCAACTGCACAACGGCCGGCGCGACGTGCTTCTGCACGTCGATGGGGACCGGACCCGAGGCGACGGACGGCTTCGACCTCGCGCTGACCGAGCTCGACGACGGCTTCGTCGTCCGGGTCGGGTCCGCCGTGGGCGCTGATCTCCTCGCACGGCTGCCGGTTCGCGCCGCCGATGCGGAGCAGGCGACGGCGGCCCACGATGCGGTTGGCAGGGTCGCTGAAGAGCTCGGTGATCCCGTTCCGACGGCCGGCCTTCACGATCGGCTGATGGCCCAGTTCGACAGCCCGCAGTGGGCGAATATCGCGGAGCGCTGCCTCTCGTGCGCCAACTGCACGATGGTCTGCCCGACCTGCTTCTGCAACACGATCATCCAGCAGGCGCAGCTGGATGGGCAGAGCTCGACGTCGGAGCGGATCTGGGACTCCTGCTTCACTGCCGGGTTCGCACGGGTGGCGGGCGGCAACTTCCGTAGCCGACCGCGCGATCGCTATCGCCAGTGGCTGACCCACAAGTTCGCGACCTGGGTCGACCAGTTCGGAAGCTTCGGCTGCGTCGGCTGTGGACGGTGCATCACGTGGTGCCCGGTGGGCATCGACGTGCGGGCCGAGCTGCAGGTGATCGCCCCGCCGCTGGCACCTCGCCAGGAGCCGACCGTGCCGCCGCCAGTGGCCGCCGCGCCCGGCTCGTACGTGACCGGTCGGGTGATGGCCGTGCGTGCCGAGACCGCCGACGTGACGACCCTGACCGTCGGCGAACTGGACGAGGCATTCCTGGCCGGCAAGCCCGGCCAGTTCGCCATGATCGACCTGCCGTCCTTCCCGCAGCTCCCGATCTCGATCTCCCGCTACGGCCGCGACACGGTGGACTTCACGATCCGTGCCGCGGGTCCTGCCACGGCAGCGCTCGCTGCGCTCGGCCCCGGCGACGAGCTGGGTCTTCGTGGCCCTCTGGGTACACCGTGGCCGATCGAACGGGCGATGGGCCACGACGTGGTGATCGTCACCGGCGGGATCGGTCTGGCCCCGCTCCGCCCGCTGATCGACGCGCTGCTCGGGCAGCGTGACCGGTTCGACGCAATTCGCATCTACTACGGCGCGCGGACGCCAGGCGACCAGCTGTACCGCGAAGAGCTCCGCGGCTGGGCCGCCCGCGGCGACGTGGATGTCGAGCTGACGGTCGATCGGGGTGACGAGGCCTGGACCGGGCCGGTCGGCGTGGTCACCCACCTGTTCGACCACGCCACCTGGGAGGGATCGCGATCGCTTGCGTTCGTCTGCGGTCCCGAGCGGATGATGGAGGCCACGGTCAACGCGCTCGACGAGCGCGGCCTGGCCCCGGACCGGATCTTCGTCACCCTCGAACGGCACATGCAGTGCGGCATCGGGTTGTGCGGTCACTGCCAGATGGGCCGCCTGTTCGTGTGCCGCGACGGTCCGGTGTTCGCGCTCAGCCAGCTCGGCGACATCTTCGGCAGGGAGGGCATCTGATGCCGGCCGTGGCTGCTCGTCCGCGCCTGCGCGTGGGCGTCGTCAAGATGGCGTCCTGTGACGGCTGCCAGCTGACGCTGCTCGACCTCGAGGACGAGCTGCTCGACCTCGCCGAGCGATTCGAGATCGTGGAGTTCCCCGAGGCCAGCTCGGCCCGCTCGGCGGGACCGTACGACATCCTGCTGGTCGAGGGTTCGGTCAGCACGCCCGACCAGGCCGCCGAGATCATCGAGCTGCGCAAGCAGGCCAAGCGCCTGGTCACCATCGGTGCGTGCGCCAATCACGGCGGCATCCAGGCACTCCGGAACTGGTCCGATCACGACGCGTTCCGCGCCGCCGTCTACGCTCACCCCGAGTACATCGAGTCGCTGGCGATGGCCGCGCCGGTGTCCGAGCACGTGCCCGTCGATGCCGAGCTCAACGGCTGTCCGATCAGCCCCATCCAGCTGCGCGAGCTGCTGGTTTCGGTCGCGCTCGGGCGCCGCCCTCAGATCCGCGAGGAATCGGTCTGCCTCGCCTGCAAGCGCCGGAACGTGGTGTGCGTGATGGTGTCGCAGGGGATCCCGTGTCTCGGCCCCGTGACCCAGAGCGGATGTGGGGCGCTCTGCCCACAGTTCGCGCGCGGCTGCTATGGCTGCTACGGGCCGAAGGAGCAGGCGAACGCCATGGGCCTGGGGCGGGCATTCGAGCAGGGCGATCGAGAGGGCGTCGAGGTGAGCCGGCTGTTCAGCGGGTTCACCGGCTGGTCCGGGCCGTTCCGCGCCGTGATCGACGAGCACGGTGGACCGCCCGGCACCACTGGGGACGACGACGGATCAGGGACGACGGAGGGCGTTGGCGATGCACGCTGATGACGGCACGGTCGCCGTCGGCGCGTCGGGCGCCGAGCGTGAGTTCAAGGTCGGGTACCTGACCCGGGTCGAGGGCGAGGGCACGCTCGAGCTTCGGGTGCGCGGGGCCGAGGTCGTCGATGCCCGGCTCAAGATCTTCGAGGCACCGCGCTACTTCGAGCGCCTCGTGGTCGGTCGCACCGGCGATGAGGTGATCGACATCGTGGCCCGGATCTGCGGGATCTGCCCGGTCGCCTACCAGATGTCGGCGGTGCACGCGTTCGAGCATCTGTACGGGGTCGAGGTCGATCCCGCGGTGCGGGCACTGCGCCGGCTCATGTACTGCGGCGAATGGATCCAGAGCCATGCGCTCCACGTCTACCTGCTCCATGCCCCTGACTTCCTGGGCTATCCATCGGCGCTGGCGATGGCGGCCGACCATCGCGCGGTCGTGGAGCAGGGCCTGGCCATCAAGCGCATCGGCAACGAGCTGATCGCCACCCTGGGTGGACGCTCGGTGCACCCGATCTCGGTTCGGGTCGGCGGCTTCTCGCGGGCCCCGCGCCGGGCGGACCTGGACACGGTCCGCGTCGCGCTCGATGCCGCGGTCGACCAGGCGCTGGCGACCGTACGCCTGGTCGCCACCTGGGATCCGCCCGCGCTCGAGCATCCCCAGCCGCTGGTCGCGATGCGGCATCCGGACGAGTATCCATACAACGACGGTCGGATCGTCTCGACCGACGGCCTGGATCTCGAGCCCGGTGCCTGGGGCAGCGCCTTCGAGGAGCTGCAGATCGAGGGCACCAACGCGCTGCACGCCCGCACCCGCGATGGGCAGGTGTACCTGCTCGGGCCGACGGCCCGGATCGCGCTGGCTGCCGAGCAGCTGCATCCGCTGGCTGCCGAGGCGCTGGCCGCGACTGGCCTCGAGGACGAGATCCGGGTAAACATCCACCGTTCGATCATTGCCCGCGCGGTGGAGCTGCTCCATGCCTGCGCCGAGGCCCGAGACCTGATCGACGGCTATCGGCCCCCGTCCAGGCCGCGGGTCCCGTTCACGCCCCGCGCCGGGACTGCGGCATGGTCGACCGAGGCCCCGCGCGGCCTGCTTCATCACCGGTACGAGGTAGATGAGGACGGCCACGTCACCGAGGCGCAGATCGTGCCGCCCACGAGCCAGAACCAGGGGGCGATCGAGGCCGACCTCGCCGCGTTCGCGCCCACCGTGCTCGATCTGCCGCACGCCGAGGCGACGCACCAGATGGAGATGCTGATCCGGGCATATGACCCGTGCATCAGCTGCGCCACCCACTTCCTGGATCTGCGGATCACCGGGGATCGGGGAGAGGAGGGGAGACGATGACCCACCTGTCGCCACCATCAGTACGGCTGCTGGTCTGCGGGAATGCCGACCGGGGGGACGACGGCGCCGCGCTCAGCGCGGTGGCCACGCTGCTTCCTGCCCTCCCGCCGTCCCTGCTCGAGCGGCTCGAGGTGCGCCGCTGCGGCCATCTGCGCGTCGAGGACCTGCTGGACGTGCCCGAGAACGAGGTTGCGGTCGTGGTCGATGCCGCTGTCGGCGTTGCTCCCGGCCACGTGATCACGCTGCCGATCCGGAGCATCACGGCCGATGAGTCGTCGGCCACGCCGCGCTCGTCGCACGAGCTGCCGATCGACCAGGTGCTGGGTCTCTCGGAGGCGCTCCGGCCGGGCGGTCTGCCCGACGGCTCGTTCGTCGGCATCGGTGGCCGCCGGTTCGGCTACGGCCGCCCCCTGTCGCGATCCGTGCGCCTCAACATGAGCGCGTTCCAGACGGCCATCGTGGACGAGCTGGTCCGGCTGACCGGTGTCCCGGTGACCCGGTGACCATCGCCGTAGCGCGGCCCTGACACGCGGCTGAGGTGGCCGCCTGCTGGCGGCGCACGAGGCTGCCTCGCGACGCCCAGGCGATGATCTCCGCCGGGATGCCTAGGCGATGATCTCCGCGAGCCCCGCCTCCCGGCCACGGTCGAACGCAGCCAGGTCCGCGTGCAGGAGGTCGGCATGCTTGGCGCCGATGACCCGTTCCAGGGCGCGGCGGACGCTCTCCGGCTGGACGAACGGTCGACGTCCCACGAGTGCGCCAAGCGCGACCACCGACACCAGCTTGTCATCGCCGGCCAGCTTGGCGAGCGCCGTGCACGGGACCTCCAGCACATCGACGTCGTCACGGTCCGCCTCGGCCTCGATCAGCGTGGTGTTGACGACCAGCAGCCCTCCCGGGGCAACCACTGGCCCGTACCTGGCGAGCGACGGCGGGTTGAGCACCACCGCGTGGTCAGCCCGGTCCACGATCGGTGAGCCGATCGCCTGGTCGGCCACGATCACCGTGCACGATGCCGTGCCGCCACGCATCTCCGGCCCGTAGGAGGGGATCCAGAGGACCTCCATCCCCTCGAGCATGGCCGCCTCGGCGAGGACCTTGCCCGCGAAGAGGATCCCCTGACCACCGAATCCGGCAAAGACCGTCGAGCGTTCCACGTCAGGCCTCCGTCGCTTGCGGCCGGGAGGCGTCGGTGGGGACGTCGGGTGCCGGCGCGGCTGCCCTGGCGGGCGGCGCCGCGGTTCGGGCGGTCGGCGTGGGCATCGCCGGTGCGATGCCTTTCGCGCGGTCGACGAAGGTGCCGACCGGGTAGGCGTCCATGACCTCGTGAGCCAGCCGGTCCATGGCCTCGGTTGGGGTCATCCCCCAGCCGACCGGGCAGGTTGACAGCACCTCCACGATGGCCAGCCCGGTGTCTTCGAGCTGGACCTCGAACGCGCGACGGATCGCGGCCTTCGCCTTGCCGATCAGGCCTGGGTCGGCGACGGCGGTACGTGCCGCATACGCGACACCGGGGAGGAGCGACAGCAGCTCAGTCACGGGCACGGGGTAGCCGGCCACGGCCGGATCGCGCCCGGTTGGGCTCGACGTCGTTCGCTGGCCGAGCAGCGACGTCGGGGCCATCTGGCCACCCGTCATGCCGTAGATCCCGTTGTTGACGAAGATCACGGTGATCCGCTCGCCGCGCGCCGCCGCATGCACGATCTCGGCGGTGCCGATCGCGGCCAGGTCGCCATCGCCCTGGTATGTGAACACGACGCGATCCGGGCGGACGCGTTTCACTCCGGTTGCCACGGCGGCGGCCCGGCCGTGCGGCGACTCGACGGAGTCGAGGGCCAGGAAGTCGTAGGCGAACACCGAGCAGCCCACCGAGCCCACCAGGATCGTTCGCTCACCCAGCTCCAGCTCCTCGAGCACCTCCGCCACCAGGCGGTGGATGATCCCGTGCCCGCACCCGGGGCAGTAGCTGGTGGGGTTGGACAGCAGCGCCGGACGCCGGTAGATCGTTCGCGGTTCGTGAGTCGCACTCGCGCTGACCCCGGTGGACGGGATCCGTCCGGTCCCCTGGAGCGCGGTCATCGTGCACCTCCCGTCACGCCCGCCGGCGCCATGCCGGGCGTCATCGACCAGGCCTTGCGCATCGCGTCCACGACCTCGTCAGGGGTGGGCACCATGCCGCCCATGCGACCGTGGTGAGACACTGGCACGGCGCCATCGAGCGCCAGCCGGACGTCCTCGACCATCTGGCCCGCGGAGAGCTCGACCGTGAGCACTGCCCGGGCACCGGCGGTCGCCTCCCGGAGCGCGGCGGCCGGGAACGGCCAGAGCGTGATCGGGCGGAACAGCCCCGCCCGCAGACCGTCGGCTCGAGCCCGCTGCACCGCCGTGCGGGCGACCCGCGCCGCGGTGCCATAGGCGGCGACGACCACCTCCGCGTCGTCGAGCGACTCGCTTGCCCAGCGCGGCTCCCGCGCTTCGATCTCGGCGAAGTTGGCCTGCAGCGTCAGATTGTGACGCTCCAGGTCCTCGGGCAGCAGGTGGAGCGACTTGACCACCCGCGGTGGCCGGCCAGCCGCGCCCTCGATCGTCCAGTCGGCCGGCGTTCTGGGGACCGATCGAAACCCTGGCACCACCGGCTCCATCGCCTGGCCGAGGATGCCGTCGGCGAGGATCATGACCGGCGTTCGGTAGCGATCCGCGAGGACGAACGCATCGCCAACCAGCTCGATCGCCTCGGCGATGGACGCAGGTGCCAGAACCGGGACGCGGTAGTCACCGTGGCCGTGGCCCTTGGTCGCCTGCATGTAGTCGCCCTGCGCGGCGCCGATGCTGCCCAGACCGGGCCCACCGCGCATCACGTTGACGAGGACCACGGGCAGGCGCGAGCCAGCCATGTACGACATCGCCTCGGCCATGAGGCTGATGCCCGGGCTGGAGCTGGAGACCAGCACCCGAGCCCCCGTGGCCGCGGCGCCGAGCGCCATGTTGATGGCGGCCAGCTCACTCTCGGCCTGGACGAAGACGCGGCCTTCCTCGGGCATCCGGCGGGCCATCCATTCGAGAAGCTCCGCCTGGGGTGTGATCGGATAGCCGAAGTACGCGTCACAGCCGGCGGCGATCGCCGCCTCGCCGATGGCCTCGTTGCCCTTCATGAGCACGCGTTCGGGGGCCGCGTCGCCTGCGAGGGCGGTCGGTCGCATCGGGCCGCCATGCGACCCGGGCGTGGGAGCGATGGGATGGCCACCGGGCGTGGTGGGGGGACGATCCAGGAGGTCCATCCTCAGACCCCCCTGGGCCGGGCGAAGATCGTCAACGCCGCGTCCGGGCACACCCGCGCGCACTTCGCGCAGCTCGTGCAGCCGTCCGCATCGGCGAGCTGCACCGGGTGATGGCCCATGGCGTTGACCACCCGGACGTCCAGCTCGAGGACGTGTGGCGGACACACGTCGATACACAGGCCGCACCCCTTGCATCGCTCATGCGCGACAAGGACGGGTCGGAAGTTCGTAGGGGTGTTCGACGACCGTCGAAGTGGGGCGTCGGTGATCGGAGCGGACATGGCCATGCAGGCACCTCCAAGGTCGAGCATGGGCACCTGGTGACCGGCCCGGCAGGGCCGAACCGCATCCCCGCGAGGGCCGGACCTCCCTACCATGGCCCCGGTGATCGAGACGCAGCAGCTCGCCCTGGTGCTGGCCGGCACCAGGGCGCCGTGCGGTGCCCGGGGGTTCGCGTCCGCCGGTCTCAGGCGGGGACGGTGCGCCGCCCGGGAGCATCGCCTGCCAGCTCGCGAACGTGCGCCACAAGCGCCCGTTCGCTGAGCCGGTCCGAGGTTGCCGAGCGCACGAGGCGAGGCCGGCTGTGGCGTCGATCGTCCGCCCGGAGGGCGCGCTCGAGGTGCTGGCGGACAGCTCCCGGGCCAACGACGGTGACGTCATCCGGCTCCGGAACATGGGCGATCACGTCGTCCACGAATGCGCGGAGGTGCTCGCGTCGCGCGCGTTCCAGCGCTGCTGCGCTTGGGCCTCCGCCACCGTGGCGAACGGCCGGCTCAACCCGCATGTGGCCGGTGGATCGGTGACGACCCTCGACATCCGATCGAACCCGCTCGACGGTTGCACGATCCGTCCAGCGGACGATGATCGCCTCCTCGCTGTCGACCCAGACGAGCGTGGTGGCGCCGGTGATCGTGCGCAGATTCATGGCCGCCCCCTCCGGCTAGTGAGCCCACGCTGGCCGGCCCGTCCCCTGCGCGAGATCCGCGTACGTGACGCCGATCGCCCGCTCCCAGGCGTGCCGGTCGACATGGACCGTGTAGCGATGGCTCCCTGCATGGAACGCGACCTCCGGCGTGTCGCGGACCGCGTAGTCGGCGCACACCGGCACGCCGAACAGCTCTGGGACCGGGGGCACGGTCCCCGTCTCGCACTCTGGCGCGAGGGCAGCGAACTCGGCCTCGGTCATGATCCGGACATCGTCGGCGTCCAGCGCATGGCGCGCCTTGGCGAGGTCGACATGATCGTCGGCATCGACCAGGAGAAGCATCCGTCGCCCGTCGCCCGCGACCACACCCACGACCTTGATGAACGACCGTGGATCGAGGTGCTCGGCTCGGGCGGTCGCCTCGGCGGTGAACGTCTCCGGATGCTCGTGCATCTCGTACTCGACATGGTGTCCGGCGAGCCAGTCGATGAGGCCTGGATGGGGGCCTCGTGTGAGGGTTTCGACGGTCATCGCGCGCCTCCTCTCCGGGGCCCGTGCGCCCGGAGCCGGGCGGAAGGGCGTCCGATCCAGGACGAGCATGTGGGGCCGGTCCGCCGACGACGAGTGGCATCCGTCCGGACCGGTGATGGCCGATGGCCCGTTGGCGGCATGGTCCGCTACGCTCGGTCGCGCCATGGCCAAGCTCACCCCCAAGATCATCCTCGAGGGAACCCGCCTCACCCACAAGACGGACCTGGCGTTCGCGCTCAACGAGCACCCGCGTATCGTCGGGCCGCGTCGATACCGCTACCACTCGCCCCTGATCTCGGCCGAGTGGTGCGGGTTCACACCCGTTCCGTGGGGTCGGGGGCCGATCAACTTCGTGCCCGGCGGCGACGAGGAGGCGCGCGCGATGGCCGTGTTCGATGCCTGGGTGCGCCTGATCGAGCTCCAGCCGCACTACTCCTGGATCATCGACCGCTTTCACCTCTCGGCGCGCGCATACCAGCTGGCGGTCAATCGCCACGAGATCGACTTCGGGCCGCTCGAGGATCGCCTGCGGGCGCTCGACGTGCACCTCGTCCTGTGCACCCGTCGGGATGGCACCTGGGAGGCGGCCCGGTCGGAGCGCCTGCTCGTCTCCGGCAACCCGGCGCAGTACGACGACCTTGACGTGTTCCGGTCGGAGCAGGAGCTGCTCCGCCGGCTGGCCAGCGAATCGGTCCTGCCTGTGCTGGAGCTGGACATGTCCGATGGCGACGTGGATGCCGCCTGCGATGCCGTGGCGGACTGGATGACAGCGACCGGTGGGCTGTGGCCCAGAGGGCACGCGCCCGCGGCCTGAGCCGTTGCGGTCCAAGCGCCTCGTGACCCAGGGCCGCCACCCGTGGGATGCGGCCCGCGACGGGCAGGTCCAATGGCACGGTCGGTCATGACAGGTGGCACTCATGCGCATCTGCGCATGTATTGATACTGGCGACATGGATGAGATCACGGCGCTCCAGGCGGACGTTCTCAAGACGCTGGCCAACCCCCGGCGGCTGGAGATCGTCCATCGCCTGGCGCAGGGCCCGTGCGAGGTCGGCCGCCTGGCCGAAGAGCTGTCAATGACTCAGCCCAACGTCTCGCAGCACCTGGCCGTCCTCCGCGGTGCGGGCGTTGTTGAGTCCGAACGCGACGGGCGGGAGATGCGCTACCGGCTGACCGACCCGGATGTGGTCGTCGCCTGCAACGTCATGCGCGGCGTCCTCCAGCGGCGCCTGACCCGGCTCGGACGGCTGTCCAACCTCGACCAGGCTGCCGAGCTGGTGGAGATCCAGTAGTCAAACGCCCACGCGGAAGGAATGCACATGGACGAATCGCTGAACCTGGTCCTGTTCTCGGGCACCGACGACAAGCTGCAGGCCGCCGCGGTGCTCACCGCCGGCGCGGCAGCGCTCGGCAAGCCCGTGAACATCTTCCTCCAGTACTGGGCGCTCGACGCGTTCACCAAGGCCAAGGTCGAGACCAAGCTGGCCCTGGCACCCGAAGCCGGGGACGAGGGCAGGGCGGCGGTCGATGCCGCCGCGAAGGCGGGCCAGGTGAGCTGGGCCGAGACCCTCCGCCAGGCCAAGGACCTGGGTACGGTCGACATCCAGGCCTGCTCGCTGTCCATGGACATTCTCAAGCTCGAGCCCGAGGACCTGGATCCGCTGGTCGACGGGACGGAGGGCGTGACCGCCTTCTATCTCAACGCCGGTGACGGACAGGTCGTCTTCATCTAGTTCGACACAAATTCGGCGCACGAGCGCCGCAGGAAGGAGCACCACACCATGGCTACTGTCTCCGTGGATCTCACGGTCGACGCTCGGGGCCTCAACTGCCCGATGCCGATCGTGCGCACGGCCCAGGCGGTCAAGGGACTCGCCTCCGGCCAGACGGTCGAGGTGATCGCCACCGACCCCGGGTCCGTGAAGGACTTCTCGGCGTGGGCGAAGACGACCGGCAACGAGATCGTCGAGCAGACGGCGGACGGTGGCGAGTTCCACTTCGTCCTCCGCAAGAAGTAGGACTGTGTCATGACCGTCGCAGAAGCACCCGTCGTCCCCGAGACGATGCCCGAGCCCGCCGAGGACCCGGACCAGGCCGCCAAGCCCAAGGGCCTCGCGATCATCTGCTACAGCGGTGACCTCGAGAAGACCTGGGCCGCAATGATCCTCGCCTCCACGGCCGGCGCGATGGCGATGCCCACGAAGGTGTTCGTCACCTTCTGGGGTCTTCAGACCTTCGTCAGGGACGATGTCCGCGTCACCGGCGAGAACTGGATGCAGCAGATGATGTCGCTCATGCAGCGACCGGGCATCAGCCACCGAAAGCTCTCGAAGATGAACTTCTTCGGGATGGGCCCCTGGATGATGCGCAAGCTCGCCAAGCAGTACAACGTCGCCAGCCCCAAGGAGCTGCTCGAGATCGCCGGCGCGATGGGCGTCGAGTTCATCCCGTGCCAGATGACCATGGACATGTTCGGCCTCAAGCGCGAGGACCTGATCGAGGGCATGGGCGATCCCGTTGGCGCTGCCACCTACCTGTCCTTCGTCGGCGAGGGCTACGCCCCGCTGTTCATCTGAGCGCAGGGCCCGCTGCGACCCCACGCGAAAGGAACCATTCCATGACTGACACTGCCATCCCTGCCATCACCACCACGCTCGACGCCCGCGGCAGCTTCTGCCCGGGACCCCTGATGGAGCTCATTCGGGGCATGCGCGAGGCCGAGATTGGCGACGTGCTCGCCGTGCTGTCGTCCGACAATGGCAGCAAGACCGACATCCCGAAGTGGATCGAGAAGGCCGGCCACAACCTGATCGGCGTGTTCACCCGCGACGGCTACGACGAGATCATCGTCGAGAAGGTTCGGTAGGACGATGCAGAGGGTCGTCGTCCTGGGCGGCGGGGTGGGGGGAACCCTCGCCGCCAACCTCATCGCGAGAAAGCTCAAGAAGGCCATCGCCCGGCAGCAGGCCAGGGTCACCGTGGTCGACGCCACGGGTCGCCACACCTACCAGCCCGGCTACATGTACATCGCGATGGGCAACGAGAAGCCGGAGCGGCTCGTGCGCTCCGAGAAGTCGCTGCTCGATCGCAACGTGGACCTGGTGGTCGACAAGGTTGCCCGCATCGATGCCGAGGGTCAGGCCGTCGAGCTGGCGTCGGGCGAGACGCTCCGCTACGACCAGCTCGTGATCGCGACCGGCTCCCGGATCATGCCCGAGCTGATCGAGAACCTCGACACCGAGGGCCACCATTTCTATACGCCCGGCGCGGCAGCCAAGCTGCGCAAGGCGCTCGACACGTTCACGGGCGGCAGGATCCTGATCGGTATCGCGGGGATCCCGTACAAGTGCCCGCCGGCCCCCCTCGAGGTGGCGTTCCTGATCGAGTCCGAGCTCCGCGAGCGCGGCCTGCGCGACAAGACCGAGATCACATTCCTGTCGCCGATCAACCGGGCATTCACGATCGAGAGCGTGTCCGAGATGGTCGCCCCGATCTTCGACGAGAAGGGGATCAAGGTCGAGCTGCTGGCCGGGATCGCGCAGATCGACGCGGAGCGCAAGGTGGCGATCACCGACGCGTTCGAGGAGCACCCGTACGACCTGCTGATCGTTGTTCCGCCGCACAAGGGTGCGCAGGTGGTGATCGATTCCGGCCTGGCGCCCAAGTCGGGCTGGGTGCCGACCGACCGAAACACGCTCCAGGTCAAGACGGTCGCCAAGGCGGCGGCCGGCCAGGCAGACGAGGACATCCCGCGGTACCCGAACATCTACGCCCTGGGCGACACCACCGACCTGCCGCTCTCGAAGGCGGGCTCGACCGCGCACTTCGAGGCGCCGATCGTCGCCGAGCGCGTGGCCGCGGCTGTCATGGGGCGCAAGCCCGACGGCAAGGACGCGAGCTACACGGGCAAGGTCATGTGCTTCTTCGAGGTGGGTGACGGCAAGGGCACGCTGCTCCAGTTCGATTACGACCATCCGCCGAAGCCGCCGAAGCCGAACCAGCTGTGGCACATCGGCAAGATCGTGTTCAACAAGACCTACTGGCATACGGTGCCTCGCGGGCGCGTCTAGCCAGGGGCCCAACCCCGCCAACCCCGAGCCCGGATCGCACGATCCGGGCTCGGTGCATGTGGCGAGCCCGCAGGATCCGGAATGGACGTGCCCGGCCGTATCAGGACCCTGGTTCCTGGCGTCGCTCGGTCAGCCCGCTCCGGGGCAGAGTTCACGACGGCCGTGGTGGCACCCCCATCCGACCCTACAATCGGGGCGTGATTGTGTTGCTCGGAGACGACCTGTGAGTGGGCGCGTGTTCCGCCGTTCGACCTACCCGGACCCGGCGGTCGCCGTGGAGGCGCACGGCTCCACCATCATCGATGCCGATGGGCATGCGTACCTCGATGCGGCCGGCGGAGCGGTGGTGGTCAACATCGGTCACGGTCGGCGCGAGATCGCCGAGGCGATCGCGGACCAGGTCGCGCGGGTCTCGTACGCCCATGGCAGCGCGTTCACCAACGAGCCACTGGAGCGCTACGCGGCGGAGCTCGGTCCGCATCTGCCGCTCCAGGACCCCGCGATCTACCCGGTCTCCGGTGGCTCGGAGGCGATGGAGACGGCGCTCAAGCTAGCCCGCGCGTCACAGCTCGCGCGTGGCGAGACGGACCGCTGGGTCGTCATCGCGAGGTGGTCCAGCTACCACGGCAACACGCTGGGTGCGCTCGACCTGTCCGGGCGCCGGCCGCTGCGCCGCCCCTACGAGGGCTGGCTCGGTCGGTTCCGCCACGTCAGCGCCGCCTACCCGTATCGGGCCGGCGATCCGGGGGCCCAGGCCCTGGGTACCACCCAGGAGCTGGTCGACGAGCTGGACCGCGTGATCAGCGCCTCGGGACCGGGCACTGTCGCCGCGTTCGTGGCTGAGCCCATCGTGGGCGCGTCGCTCGCCGCGGCGGAGCCGCCGCCCGGCTACTGGCGGGGCATCGCCGAGGTCTGTCGCCACCACGGCGTGCTTCTGATCGCCGACGAGGTGATGACGGGCTTCGGCCGGACCGGAACCTGGTTCGCGCTCGACCGCGAGGGTGTCGAACCGGACCTGCTGGTCGCGGCGAAGGGTGCCACGTCCGGCTACTGGCCGTTCGGGTTCGTCGCCGCCGCGGGGCAGATCCACGATCTGGTGACCGCGGCCGGGCCGTTCATCCACGGCTTCACCTACTCGCACCAGCCGGTCGCAGCAGCGGTCGCACGCGCTGTCCTGCGGGTCCTCGAGTCCGAGGCGCTGGTCGAGGCTGCGGACACGAAGGGCGAGCGCCTGCTTGCGCTGCTTCGGGATCGCCTCGGTGACCACCCCGCGGTCGGGGACATCCGTGGTCGCGGGCTGATGGTGGGGGTGGAGCTGGTGCGCGACCGGGAGACGCGCGAGGCGTACCCGCGATCGGTGCGGCTCGCCGAGACGATCGTCCGACTCGCCCGTGAGCGCGGGCTGCTGCTCTACTGGGGGACGGGGATGGCCAACGGCGTCGACGGCGATGCGATCCTGCTCGGCCCGCCGTTCGTGATCACCGACGATGAGCTGGCCCGAATCGCCGACGGGCTGGGCGAGGCGCTGGATCTGGCCCTGGCCGAGGTGGGGAAGGCCTGATCAGCCCCGCCTGGTCGAGGCCCGGATCAGCAGGATCCCGCCCAAGACCACCAGCAGGATCGGCCACACGAGGTCATTGATCGCGGGCACTGTCATCGACGAGCCGCCGATCACCAGCAGGATGGCACCCAGCGCCGCCTGCCAGCCAAACCCGCCATGGCTTGCCGCGCGCACCACGGCGATGAACAGGAATGCGATCCCCAGGCACAGGGTGCCGACGCCGGGGCCTTCGACGATCCCGGCAGCCGCCAGGAGCCCGGGGGCCGCGAGCGCGGTGATGATCGAGCCCAGGTAGAGCGAGCCCACGCCGCGGTTGACCAGCCACGACACCAGGAACGCGATGCCGGCCGCCAGGAACAGCAGCGAGCCGGCCGTCTCGAGCGCCGGGAATGCCTGGCGGAGCAGCAGCAGCGCGCCGAACACGACCAGGAAGATGCCGAACCAGGGCAGCCGGCTGCGGCCGCGTGGCCCCCCGATGTCGTTCCACTCCCAGCCGTAGACGTGGACCGTGGCGGGCTCCAGCACATCACCACTCATCGGCTGGTCCCGGGGTTCACTCATGACCACCCTCCCTGCGGTGTCGCAACGCTGAGCGTAGCGTCTGCACGGCGGCGGCGCGCTCCGCGCGTGGGCGTGGACCGACGCACGGTCAGGCTATCCAACGCTCGCGCTGCCGGCCGGGTCGGACACGGCCGGACGCCCATCCCCTCGCGGCTCACCGCCCGGCGGCTCATCCGTGGGCACGGTGGCCTCGTCCTCGACGTGGCTGAAGCCGACGCGATCGGCGATCCGGGACATGAAGCTCGGTGCCCACCAGTTCCAGTGGCCCAGCAGCCGCATCGTCGCCGGCACGAGCAGCACCCGCACGATCGTCGCATCCACGAGCACCGCGATGGCCATGCCGACTCCGATGCTCTTGATCGTGATCGTCTGTGCCAGCGCGAACGCCGCGAACACCGAGACCATGATCAGTGCGGCGCCGGTGATCACGCCTGCCGTCCGGGCGAGTCCCTCGGCCACCGCGGCCCGGTTGTCACCGCCGCGCCGGTAAGCCTCCTGGACCCGCGAGAGGAGGAGCACCTCGTAGTCCATCGAGAGCCCGAACAGGACGCTGAACATGATGATGGGGTTGCCGGCGATGGTGAACCCCGGGCTGGTGAACCCGAGCCAGTCGGAGAGGTTGCCCTCCTGGAAGATCCAGACCAGGGCGCCGAACGAGGCGCTGATCGAGAGCAGCGTCATGAGGATGGCCTTGGCCGGCAGGACCACCGACCCGAACAGCAGGAACAGGATGGCACCCATCGCGATGATCACCACCGCGATCGCGATCGGGATCCTGGCCGACTGCGACTCGAGGAAGTCGTAGCCGGCGGCGGCGAACCCGCCCACGGACACGCTGATCCCCGCTCCGGGATCGACAGCCCGCACCTGCGGGATGACGCTCGTCCCCTCCGGCGATGAGGCGAGGAGCGGGCTGATCGCGTCGAATCGCACCGAGGAACCGTGAACGTAGCGGTTCCACAGCGACGCCAGCGGAGCGGGCCAGCTCGCTTCCGGCGTCCCGTACAGGGCGGCCAGCTGTGCGGGCGGGATCGGCCGTCCCGTGGCCGGATCGACGATGCCACTGAACGGGCTCTCGACCCGCTCGATGCCGTCGATCGCGGCCAGGCGCTCGGCATATGCCGAGAGCGCCTGCACGTTGGATTCCGATGCCGGGTCACCGGTGACGTCCGCCAGCACGATGATCGGGGACGTGGTGCCCGGTTCGAACTCCGTCTGGAGCGCGACCGCCGCCTCGCGGCTCTCGAGGCCCGGGGGCAGCGTGAATGCGTCGGGGATGCCCTGCTTGAGGGCGAGGAACGGCAGGCCGGCGAGGATCAGCACGATCAGGGTGGGGACGAGGACCAGGATCGGCCGCGCCATCACCGCGTTCGCGATCCGCTCCCAGCGCGACACGGCGGTCGCCGGGTCGGTGACGCGCGGTGGTCGGCGAAGGATCCAGCGGACGGCATCGATCAGCGTGGAGACCGACAGCATGTTGACGCGCGGACCCAGCATCCCCAGCAGGGACGGCAGGAAGGTGAGCGCGAAGAACAGGGACGCGACGACGGTCAGCATGCCGCCGATGCCGAACGAGCGGAGGGCGGGCGAGCTGAAGGCGAGCAGCCCGGCGAGGCCGGTTGCGACTGCCAGCCCGGAGAACGTCACGGCCTTGCCTGAGGTGGCCACCGCGATCTCGACCGCGGCGCCCACCGTTCGTCCCTTGCGCAGCTCCTCGCGGAACCGGCTGGTCATGAACAGCGAGTAGTCGATCGCCAGTGCCAGGCCGAGCATCGTCGACACGTTCTGGACGTAGATGCTGAGCTCGACCTGTTGCCCCACCACGTAGACCAGCGCCAGCGTGGTCGGGATCGCCAGCAACGCGACGAGAAGTGGAATCCCGGCTGCCAGGATCGACGAGAAGACGAGGATCAGCACCAGGGCCGCGATCGGCAGTGACACCGTCTCGGCCTGGATCAGGTCCCGCTCCGACTGGTCCGCGGAGTCGCGTGTGAGCGGAGCGTAGCCGCCGAGCTGGAGCTCGACGCCGTCGCTCGGCTGGTGGATCTCGCTCTCGAACCGGTCAAGCAGCGGGACCGATTCCTCGTCTGTGACGTTGAGGTCGATGACGACATACGCGGCGTGGCCGTCGTTGGAGATGAAGCGCGTGTCGCCGGTCTGCGCGTAGCCCACGACCCCGGCCACGTTGGGATCGCCGGTGACGTCCGCGAGCGATGCGGCGATCTGCGCCTGGAACGCCTCGGCCCGTGCGTCGGTGGTGTCGGTGCCGCGATAGAGGGCGATGAGGGCGCCCTTTCCGGTTCCGAACTCCGATGCCAGCCGATCGGCGACCTGGGCCGACTCAGATCCGGGATCGAACCATCCGCCCGCGCTCAGGACGGACGCGGCTCTCCCGGCAACGAGGCTGCCGAGCACCCCGACCACCAGGGCGACGACGAACACGACCCGTCGATGACGGTAGACAAAGGCTCCCCAGCGGCTGAACATGGCGGCTCCAGGCGTGCGGATGCGGGACGACGGCCGACCTGGGTTGGACGACGATCCACCCGGGGTACGCTGCCGACCAGAACCATAAAGAGCGCTCATTCTCGTTGTCAACCCAGGTGCCCGAATTGCAACGTACCTGGGTCTGTTGAGAAACGAGCCACCGTTCTGCTAATGTCACCACATGCCGCGCGTCACTCCCGCCCATGAGCAGGCCGTCCGCACGCGGATCCTCGAGTCCGCACTGCGCGTGTTCGCCGAGAAGGGCTATCACGGCGCGACCATCGCGGACGTCGTTCGGGACAGCGGCCTGTCGGTCGGTGCCATCTACACGCACTACCGCGGCAAGGACGAGCTGTTCCTGGCGACCTGCGAGCTGTCCTCGGGCCAGGGCCTGGGCGAGCTCGGGACGCGCCTCGCGCGTGGCAGCTCTTCGGCCGCCAAGCTGGCGATCGCGCTCGGCTTCTTCCTCGATGCGCTCGTCAAGGATCCACGCGAGCCGGACATGGCGTCGGCGCTCGTCATGCAGTGGTCCCGGGCCGAGGCCGATCCCGCCATTCGCGCGTCGCTGACCCGACGGCGGGACCAGCTGCAGACCGTCGGTGAGCTGCTCCTTCGCGAGGCGGTGGTCAACGGCGAGCTCCCAGGCTGGATTGACGCCCCCGCACTCGCCGCCGCCCTGGTGGCCTTCCTCGACGGACTGCTGGTCTGGCGACTCGAGGAAGGGGAGGGCTATCGCCGGGACGTGGCCGAGCGCCGGACGCTGGCCCTGCTTGGCCCGCTGCTGGCCTCGGCGTGTGCCGGGAAGGGGCCGCGACTCGAGCTCCCCCAGGCGGAACCCTGGAGCGTCACCGGTGGCTCGCGGGTCGGGTCGTCGACGTAGTCATCGGTCGGTCCCGCACGCGTGGGGCGCATCGCGCCGTGCCGGATGAGCAACGAACGCGCGGCGATGTCGCGGCATGGCTACGATCATCCCATGCCGCACGTCATGACCGTCCTCGGGCCTGTCGAGCCGGATGCTCTCGGGTTCACGCTGCCACATGAGCACACCCAGATCGCGCTCTGGCACATCCAGGACCGGTGGGACTACTGGGAGCTGACCGCCGACGAGCCGGTCATCGACGAGGAGCTCCGGCTGTACCGAGAGGCGGGCGGGACGGCGCTGGCCGACCTGACCCTGCCCGGGATGGGGCGCAACCCGTCCTGGTTGAAGCGCCTGTCCGAGCGGACGGGCCTGCACATCGTGATGGGCGGCGGCTGGTATCGGACGGCCTACTACCCGCCGGAGGTGCTCATCGATCGCCGGTCTGCGGACTCACTGGCCGAGGAGCTCGTGGGCGAAGCGACGGTGGGGGTCGGGGACACCGGCATTCGAGCTGGCGTCCTCGGTGAGATCGGCACCGACAAGCCCTGGGTCTCACCAGCGGAGGAGCGCGTGTTCCGCGCCGTTGCCCGAGCGTCGCGTCGGACCGGTCTCGGGATCATCACCCACGCGGTGA
Organism: uncultured Chloroflexia bacterium; assembly: GCA_963734935.1. Classification (GTDB taxonomy): domain Bacteria; phylum Chloroflexota; class Limnocylindria; order Limnocylindrales; family CSP1-4; genus CAIXZV01. Next base: position 172,529 of record CAVTIO010000009.1, read on the forward strand.
TGTCTGACGTGGGAGCCGCGCAGCTCACGATCCTCGAGGAGGAGGGCGTCGACCCTGGCCGCGTGGTCATCGGTCATGCCGACAGCTACCCCGTGCTCGAGCACTACCTGTGGTTGATCGAACGGGGTGCCTCGGTCGAGTTCGACTTCCTGGGCATGTCGTTCACGCCCGTGGAAGAGTACGGCGAGGGGCGGGTCGTCGAGCTGCTGCTCGAGCTGCTCCATCGGGGCCACGGCGACCGTGTCCTGTTGAGCCACGACGTGTGCCACAACAGCCAGCTGCGGCACTATCACGGCAACGGCTACACGTACCTTCAGACGACCTTCCTGCCCCGGCTGCGCGAAGCAGGGGTGTCGGAGACCGAGATCGAGCAGCTCACGGTCCACAACCCCCGCCGGATCCTGACGATCGGCTAGGGGCGCCCGATCGACCCCGGTCGACCCCGGTCCCGACCGCCGCGCCTGTCCGTGCGGTCGTCAGCCGGCGAGCTCGGTCGTGACCCGCAGCTCGACGTTGCCCTTGAGCGCCTGCGAGATCGGGCAGCTTTCCTTCGCGTCCTGGGCCAGCGCCGTGAATCGCTCGGCGTCGATGCCCGGCACCTCGCCCCGAACCGAGATCTCGCTGGTCGTGATCCTCCAGCCGGCCTCGGCCTTGTCGAACGTCACCACCGCGCGCACGTCGAGCTTCGTCGCCGGGGTGCCGTTCTTGGCAAGCCGGCCGCTGAACGCCATCGAGAAGCACGATGCATGGGCGGCCGCGACCAGCTCCTCGGGGCTCGTCCGGCCGTCGTGCGCCTCGGTCCGTGACGCCCAGGTCACGGGCAGCCGGCTGAACGCCCCCGAGCTCACGTAGTTGATCGTGCCGGTGCCCGAGATGAGGTCGCCCTCCCAGGCCACCTCTGCGAAGCGTGTCACCATCGTTATCGACCTCCTTTGAGCTTGCTCTGCGGTGGATGCCGTCGCCGGCCGTCAGACGCCGGGTGCCGGCGCCGTGTCCGGGGTCCCGGTCGGCTGCGCCCGCTGGCCCGAAACCCGCTGTCGCAGCCCATCGACCAACGAGTAGACCACGGGCACGACGATCAGGGTCAGGAACGTCGAGCTGAACAGGCCGCCGATGACGACCGTGCCGAGCTCCGCCGCGATGATCGACCCCTGGCTGAAGCCCGCGGCCAGCGGCACCAGCGCCAGGATCGTCGCGATGGCCGTCATCAGGATCGGCCGCACTCGCGTGCGCCCGCCCTCGATCAGGGCGTCCGTGGTGGACATGCCCTGGGCGCGCAGGCGCTCCACGAGATCGAGCAGCACGATCGCGTTGGTCACCACGATCCCGATCAGCATCAGGAACCCGATCAGGGCGCTCACCCCGATCGGTCGGCCCGTGATCAGCAGTGCCGGGAAGGCACCGATGGTCGCCAGCGGCAGGCTGAACAGGATGACGAACGGCGTGACGAGCGAGTTGAAGGTCAGCACCATCGCGACGTACACGATCAGGATTGCGACGGCCATCGAGACGAACAACCCGCTGAAGGCCTCGTTCATCTGTTGCGTCACGCCGGCCAGCTCCACGGTGACGCCGTCGGGGATCGAGCCGTCGGCGTACAGCCCGTCGATCGCAGCCTGCACGTCCTGGCTCACCTTGCCCGTATCGGCGCTGGCGACCTCGGCGGAGATGGATGCAGCAGGGGACTGGTCGATGCGCGTGATCGAGCCCTGCGCCTCCACCTGCTCGACGGTGGCAATCTGACCCAGCGGCACCTTGGTCACGGTCCCGACCGGCAGCTGCTGGAGGGTTTCCACCGATGTGATCTTGCTCGGATCGACCTGGACGAAGACGTCGACCGGGGACCCCTGTCCGCCCAGCTGAACTGTGGTGGCCGTTGTGCCCACGAGCGCCGAGCGGACCGCCTGCGCGACCTGGGCTGCCGTGAGGCCAACCAGGATGGACTTGTTGGGATCGGGCCGAACCTGGATCTCGGGCGTGCCCTTGGACAGATCGGACTTGAGGTTGAGCAGGTCGGGGTTGGCAGAGAGCGCGTTGACGACGTCGTCGTTGGCCTTGGCCACGGCGGCCGGGTCGTCGGCCGAGACGATGACGTTGAGATTGTTGGAGCTGAAGCCGACGAGCTGCGCGACGGCCACGTCGAAGCCGTCGGTCTTGACCGGGGCGAGCTCGTCCGAGAGCACCTTCGAGTACTCGGTCAGATCGACGTTGTCCTCGAGCCGGACGGTGATCCGGGCGCTGTTGGCGGGCCGGCCGGACATGGCGGCAACGACCGTCTGGAAACCGGCCTCTCCTTCGCCGGGGATCGACGTCTGGACCTGGACGACGTTGGGGTCGGTGAGGAGGATGTCCTCGGCCTTGGTCGCCTGCGCAAGGACCGCCTCCGAGGTCGTCCCTGCCGGGGGCGCGATGGTCACCGAGACGAGCTTCTCACCACCAGCGTTGATGAACTGCGTCGGCAGCAGCGGCGCGATCATGGCCGTGACCAGGAACAGCGCGACGGCCACCGCCAGCACGCCCAGCTTGGTCCAACGGGTGCGAAGGACCGTCGTGATCGTTGGCGTGTAGGCGCGGATCCAGATCGAGTTCTTGGGCTCGCCGTCCTCGTCCACGTTGGACGGGACCGTGCGGATCAGCAGGTAGGCCAGCACCGGGACCACGGTCAGGGCGCAGACGAGCGAGGCCACGAGCGCGAAGGTGACGGTGAGCGCGAAGGGCAGGAAGAACTGGCTGACGAGACCGCCCACGAAGCCCAGCGGCAGGAACACGCCGACGGTCGTGACGGTCGCCGCGGTGATCGCCCCGGCGACCTCACGCGGGCCGTTGATCGAGGCGCTGTACCGGTCCTCCCCCATGGCACGGTGGCGGTAGATGTTCTCCAGGACGACGATCGCGTCGTCCACCACTCTGCCGACAGCGACCGCCAGCCCGCCCAGGGTCATGATGTTGAGCGTGATGCCCGCGAGCTGCATGATCACCAGCGCCGTCAGCAACGACAGCGGAATGCTGACCGCCGCGACCAGCGTCGAGCGCAGGCTGAACAGGAACAGGAAGATCGTCAGGACCGCGAACAGGGCGCCCGTTGAACCCTCGCGGAGCAGGCCGTCACGCGACTCCTTGACGAACGTCGACAGGTCGGACACGACGGTGACCGAGACCACGTCGGCATGCTGCTGGCCCAGCTCGTCCAGCTTGGCGGTGACCTCGTCCGCCACCTCGACCGTGTTGGCGTTGGACGTCTTGGACACGGACAGCGACAGCGCCGGCTGGACGCCGGCCTCAGGCGTCCCGGTCCGCCCGTAGCCGGTGGTGGCCACCCCTTCCTCCGCCACCGTGCCCAGGTCGCCGATGGTGACCGGAACCGGGAAGGCAGGCGCGCCAGAGGCGGTCGGCGCCTGCGGTTCTGCGGACGCTCCCGGGACCGCGGAGGCCACCGGCGCGCCAGAACCGGCTGCACCGCCGCCGGCCGTCGGCGTCTTGACACCCACGACAAGGCTCTCGATCTCGTCCACGCTCCCGATCGCCGCGATGGTCGATACGGACGTCTTGGTGCCGTCGCCCCGGACCTCGCCCGACGGGACAGTCAGGTTGTTCGCGGTCAGCACCCCGGTCACCTGCTGCTCGGAGACCCCCGCCTCGGCGAGCTTGGCGGGATCGAGGGTGATCGTCACCCGCTGCGTCTCGCCACCGGTCAGATCCACGCTGGCCACCCCGTCGAGCGCGAGCAGGGCGGGAACGATGTCCTGCTCGGCGACCTGGGCCGCCGCGTTGAGCCCGTCGGGAGACGTCGCCGCGACGGACGCGATGATCACCGGCGAGGCGTTGATGTCGAGCGCGCTCACCTGGGGCGTGACGGTGCCAGGCAGCCCTGCGGTCTGGAGGTTCTGATCGATCGCGCTGAGGGTTTCCTTGACGTCGGATCCGTAGGAGAACTGCGCGACCACGAGCGCCAACGAGTTGGCCGACGTGGATTGCAGCCGCTCGAGTCTCGGCACGCCCGACAGCGCCTTCTCGATCGGCTTGGCGACCTGCTCGGCGACGTCGGCGGCGCCGGCGCCGGGCATGGGCGCGATCACGGTGATCACGGGCAGCTGGATGTCGGGCAGCAGCTCCTGCTTGAGGTTGCCCCATGCGGCGATGCCTGCGATGAACAGGGCGCCGGCGAGGAGCAGCGTCACGCTGCGCTTGGCGACCGCGAACTCCGTGATGCGGCTCATGGGATCCTCTCAGTCGTGGGGGGATGCAGGGTATCGATGGAGGTGGCCATTGCCGGCGCCGGTGCGTCGCTGCCGGGTGCGGTGCCCGCAACCAGCTCGGTGGCCGCCGCGCCGAGGGCGTCCAACGCCCTGGCAACGTGGGTGAGGTCGTCGTCGGCGAGCAGCACGAGCAGTGCCCGCACCTGGGCCGCGTTGAGCTCGCGGAAGCGGTCTACGAAGGCGCGCCCGGCGGCGGTCAGGGTCACCACGACATGCCGCCGGTCGGAGGCGTCCTCGCGACGGCGCGCGAGCCCATGATCCACCACGCGGTCGACAAGCCCGCTGACCGTGGACAGCGAGACGCCGAGCTGATGGACGAGATCCGACATCCGGAGCTCTCCCGCCGCGGACAGCAGGTACAGCACCTTGGCCTGGGGCATCGTGACGTCGATCTCCAGGAACTCGGCCGCGTGGCTGCCGGCGAGACGCTGCATGAGCGTCTCAAAGCCGGCAACCACGTGTTCGATCGTGGCGGTGCGGACAGCCTCGCTGATTGTCGTTATTCCTTCGTCTCTGACTGATGGTTCGGCGCTACCGAAGCGATCAGCGAGAGAAGATACACCCGATCACGAAACAGGGCGTCGCAGGGCGTCGGGAACGGTTGCCCGCGGGTTCTCGCGGCGATGAGCCACGCGGCGTTGGCGGTGCCACGGTCACCGTGTCGACAAGGGCCGGCCCGGCCGCGCGGGCGTGCGCCTCGCGGCCGTGCCCCTCGCGGCCGTGCCCCTCGCGGCCGTTCTGGCGGGTCGCTCCACCTCCGCACCGCGTCCGTGACCTTGCCGGCACGAATTCGTCCCGACCGTCGCCCCGGAACACGATACTGTTGGGCGTGATGGGCCCCGGGGAGAGGGGACGTCGACAGACAAGTTGGAGGTTTGGAACCACATGGAACAAATTCGCGAGGCGCGTGGCCTGTTCGGCCGGCCGGTCCTCCCGGTCCTTGCCCTGCTGGGCCTCCTGGCCGCGGGCTGCTCGCAGGTTGGCACGAGCACCATCACGTTCTGGGACGTGGTGTGGTCGATGGTCGTCTTCTTCTTCTGGTTCATGGCGATCTGGATCTTCATCACGATCTTCGCGGACATCTTCCGGCGCCGTGACCTGTCGGGCGCCTGGAAGGCGATCTGGATCATCGTGATCTTCTTCATCCCGTTCCTCGGCGCGCTGATCTACATCATCGCGCGGCCCAAGGTGACGGCCCAGGACGTCGAGATGATGACCCAGGCCGAAGCGGCCGCGACCGCCGCGGCAGGCGTCACGCCGGCCGATCAGATCGAGAAGCTCAACCAGCTCAAGGCTTCCGGCGCGATCACGGAGCCCGAGTACAACGAGCTCAAGAAGAAGGCGATGGGCGGCGGCAGCTGATCGCCCAACCGATGACGGGGCGGCGGCCCGGCACCTGATCGATGGTGCCCGGGCCACCCTCCGAAACGTCCGGCAGCCTGGTCCCGGTCTGGTTGGACCGGCTGGCCAGCGTTGGCTGGCGGCTGCTCGTGACGGCCGCGCTCGCCCTCGTCCTGTGGGTGACCGCGGCCGTCCTCGCGTCCGTCGTCGCGTCGATCCTCGTGTCGATGCTGGCGGCCGCCGTTCTTGCACCGCTGGTTCGGGGCCTGCGGGCTCGCGGTCGGTCACGAGCGATCGCGGCCGCGATCGGTCTCGCGGTCGGCGTGGTTGCCCTCGGGATCGTGGTGGCCGCCCTGGTGATTGCCATCGCGCCCTCGGTACGCGACATCGTGCTCGCGATCGAGGCGGGGTTGGCCGCAGTCAGCAACGGCCTGACCGAGGCCGGGGCGCCCGGCTGGACCGTCGATGCCCTCAACGCGCTCATGGACTCGGTCCACGAGCTGATCGCGATCAACCCGGCTTCGGTGGGCGAGACCGCCGTCACCGTGGGCACCGTGGCCGTGCTCGCGTTCTTCCTGACCTTCTTCCTGCTCCAGGACGGCGATCGGGCCTGGGCGTGGGGGATGACCCTGATGGCGCCATGGAAGGCGGAGACGTTGACCGACAGCGCGCAGCGGGGGCTGCGCCAGGTCAGCCGGTACGTGGGCCGGACCGCCGTGCTCGCCGTGGCCGACGCGATCGTCGCCGGGGTGCTGCTCACGGTGCTCGGGGTGCCGTATGCGATGGCGCTCACCGCAATCACGTTCCTGGCCGGCTTCGTGCCTTACGTCGGCGGGATCACGGTGACGGTGGGCCTGGCCCTGGTGACGCTTGCGGCTGCCGGCTCCTACGCTGCGCTCCTGGTCGTGGTCGCACTCACCGTGACCGCGGCGCTCGCGCCGCGCGCGCTGGTGCGGACGTCGCTGGGTGACTCGGCTGACGCGAACCCCATCATCGTGATGCTGGCGATCCCGGTGGCCGCGGCGCTGTTCGGGGTGCTGGGCCTGGTCGTCGCGCTGCCGGTCACGGTGTTCCTGCTGACAGCGAGCCGCTCGATCGTCGCCGTTCTCGGCCTCGGACCAGCGTCCGGGAACGCGGCGTGGGGCGTTCCGGTCTGGCTTGATCGCCTGGCCCAGTGGAGCTGGCGTGCGCTCGTCCTGGTCGGCGTGACCTGGGTGGCCATCCAGGTCATCACCCTCCTGCCCGCGGTCGTCGTGCCGGCGGTGCTCGCGGTCGTGATCGCCGCCACCATCCTTCCGGTCGTCCAGTGGCGTGTCCGGGCCGGCTCGTCACGGGCCGTGGCCGCCGCGACCGTGACCGTCGGCAGCGCCGTGCTTGTCGCCCTCGCGTTTGCGGTCTCGATCGCGTGGACCGTGCGACCGCTGCAGGACATCCTGGCGGTGGCTCTCCAGGGGGCCAACGAGCTCAAGGTCGGATGGCTCGACGACGCGGTGACCGAGATCGGTAGCTCGTTGACGATCAACGTCGGCAAGCTCCTGGGTGGCCTGCTCGTGCTGGCGTTATCGGTGACGCTGGGGATGCTCCTGACGTTCTTCTTCCTGCGCGACGGTCCGCGTGTCTGGGATCGGCTCACGACCGGCCTCGACGGGCCGCGGCGGGACCGTCTGGACCGGGCGGGCGAGCGCGCGCTCCACGTGCTGGCGGGGTACATGCGCGGCACGGCACTGGTGTCGCTGTTCGGGGCGGTCACCAGCTGGCTCATCATGGCGCTGCTCGGCCTCCCATTGGCGGTCCCGATCGGCGTGCTGACCTTCTTCGGCGGCTTCATCCCGTATGTCGGCTCGTTCGTGGCGACGGCGCTGGCGTTCCTCGTGGCCGTTGCGCTGGGAACCACCACCGACGTCGTGATCATGGCCATCTACACGGTGGTCTTCAACCTCATCCAGGGCAGTGCCGTCGCCCCGATCGTGTACGGCAAGTCCCTCAGCCTCCATCCGGCCGTGGTCCTGCTCGCGGTCCCGATCGGCGGGGCGGTCGCCGGGATCCTGGGCATGTTCCTGGTGGTGCCGATCGCGGCGATCATCTCGGCCACGTGGCGGCTCGTGATCGAGATCATCGAGAGCGATGCGGCGGACGAGCGCGGCGGGACGAGCACGGCAGGCGCGCCGGGCGGGTCTGTGCCTGCCGCATCGTCCACGACCTGAGGGCAGGGGTTCCACGTCCCGATGCCCGCGATCGTGACCGCCGCTCGCCGTGCCTGTCCATGACCACGCCCGTGCGGCCCGTCTCGGTTGCTGCGGCGCGCCGCTTCCTCGTCACGCGCCACCTCCTCGCCCCGCCGCGTGCGCTGCCCGCCGAGCGGGAGTCGGTGATGCGCGTCGTCGATCGCCTGGGATCGCTCCAGTTCGATCCGCTCGAGGTCGCGGGTCGCAACCACGACCTCACCTTGCTCGCCCGCGTCGACGGCTACCGGCGCCCCTGGACCGACGAGCTCCTGTATCGCGAACGTCGGCTCTACGAGACCTACAACAAGCAGATGTCGCTGGTGCCGACAGCGGAGCTTCCCTGGTACCGGATCACCTGGGATCGGGCCCACGACGCGCATCGGGGCGGGGCGTTCGACGAACACGCGCCACTGGTCGAGGAGCTGCTGGAACGGATCCGGGACGGCGGCCCGCTGTCCTCCACCGACCTCGAGCCACGGGCGGCGATCGACTGGTACTGGCGGCCGACCAACCAGGTCCGGGCGCTGCTCGAGGCGCTGGCTGAGTCGGGCCTGCTGGCAATCTCGCGGCGTGAGGGCAATCGCCGGGTGTATGACCTCACCGAGCGCCTGTTTCCTGCGACGCTGCTCGCGATGCACGTCCCGCCCGACGAGCAGCTGCGCCACAAGCTCCTGTCACGCTATCGCGGCCACGGCCTGCTGGGGGCAACCGGCGACTCCACGTTGTGGATGGGTCTCGGGAAGGCCCCCGAGCGTCGGGCCATCCTGGACCAGGTCGTTGCGACCGGCGCGCTGCTCCCGGTCGAGGTCACGGGGCTGCGAGGACCGCGGTTCATCCTTTCGCAGGAGCTGTCCATCCTTGAGCAGTCCGAGTACGAGGTGGCCGATGAGGTTGCTCGTGGTCGGCCTGCGCGGCCCGGCGGGGTCGCGCAGGGCGTTGCGTTCGTGGCGCCTCTCGATCCTCTCGTCTGGGATCGGGACCTCCTGACCCGCCTGTGGGGCTTCGACTATCGCTGGGAGGTCTACGTCCCGGCTGCCAAGCGGCGCTGGGGCTACTACGTGCTGCCTGTCCTGTATGGCGATCGGTTCGTTGGCCGCATCGAACCCCGGATCGACCGAGCCGCGGCAACGCTCCGGGTTGCCGGCCTGTGGTGGGAGAATGGCTTCGACCCGCTGGGTGGCGGCGATGGTTCGTTCGTGGCGGCGTTCGCGGCCGCGCTGCGGGCACATCGGGACTTCGCGGGGCTCACCCGGATCACGTTCCCGGCCGCGGGCCGGCATCGCCCGCTCGTGAAGGCGGTCCGGGTCCTGCTCTGATCCGTCCGTTGTCTCACGGTCGTGGATGACGCTCAGGCGGCGGCCAGGGCGCAGGTCAGTGACTGCCCGGCATCCGTCCGATCATGCCTGCCGCAACGGTGCGGTTGGTGCTCTCGTCGACGAGGATGAATGCCCCCGTCTGACGGTTCTCGACGTACGGGTCCACGAACAGCGGCTGGGTGGAGCGCAGCTGGGCGCGCCCGATCTCGTTGAGATGGAGCTCGGTTGCCTCTTCGTCACGGTGGAGGCTGTTGATATCGATCCGGTACTCGAGCGCCTTGACCAGGACTCTCGTCCAGCGGGTGGTGTGCTTGAGCGCGTACTTGCGCCCGACGGTGAACGACGCCGTCTCGTCCATCCAGCAGATCTGTGCGTCGATGTCCTGGACGACAGATGGCACGTTGGCCGGCCGGCACAGCATGTCGCCGCGACTGATGTCGATGTCGTCCTCGAGTGTGACCGTGACGGCCATCGGCGGGGACGCCTCCTCGACGGGACCGTCCGCGGTATCGATCCTGGCGACCGTGGACTCGAGACCGCTGGGCAGGGCCAGCACCCGATCTCCGGGCTTCAGCACACCCGAGGCGATCGTGCCCGCGTAGCCCCGATAGTCGATGACCTCGAACGACTGGGGGCGCACGACATACTGCACCGGGAACCGGACATCGATGAAGTTCCGGTCGCTGGCCACGTGGAGCCGCTCGAGGTGGCTCAGCAGTGGCGAGCCCTCGTACCAGGGCGTGTTCTCCGAGCGCGTGACGACGTTGTCACCGAGCAGGGCGGAGATCGGGATGAACGTCATGTCCCGGACGCGGAGCCGGGTGGCAAACTCCTCGAACTCCGAGCGGATCTCCTCGAAGCGAGCCTCCGAGAAGGCCACGAGGTCCATCTTGTTGATACACACGACGAGGTGCGGGACGCCCAGCAGGGTGGCGAGGAAGGCATGGCGACGGCTCTGCTCGGTGATTCCGCGGCGAGCGTCGAGCAGGACCAGGGCGACGTCGGCTGTCGACGCCCCGGTCACCATGTTGCGCGTGTACTGGATGTGGCCCGGAGTATCCGCGATGATGAACTTCCTGCGCGGTGTTGCGAAGTACCGGTAGGCAACGTCGATCGTGATGCCCTGCTCGCGCTCGGCGCGGAGCCCGTCGGTCAGGAGCGCGAGGTCGGTGTAGTCGTCGCCACGGTCCCGGCTGACCTGCTCGACCGATGCCAGCTGGTCGACGAACAGCGACTTGGAGTCATACAGGAGCCGTCCGATGAGGGTGCTCTTGCCGTCATCGACCGACCCGGCGGTCGCGAACCGCAGCAGCTCGCCGGGCATCAGAAGTACCCCTCCTTCTTGCGGTCTTCCATGGCCGCTTCGCTGACCTTGTCATCGCCTCGGGTCGCGCCGCGCTCGGTGATCCGCACCACCGCGATCTCGTCCACGATCTTGTCGATCGTGTCCGCGTCCGACTCGACCGCGGCCGTCAGGTTCGCGTCGCCCACTGTCCGGTAACGCACCCGCCGCACCTGCACCGTCTCCCCCTCACGCGGGACGATGAACGGGCTCACGGCGTACAGCATCCCGCCCCGCTCCACGACCTCTCGCTCGGCGGCCAGGTACAGGTCGGGGATCTCGATCTCCTCGTCCCGGATGTAGGTCCACACGTCGAGCTCGGTCCAGTTGGACAGCGGGAACACCCGGATGCTCTGGCCCGGGAACACGCGGCCGTTGTAGAGCGACCAGATCTCGGGTCGCTGGTTCTTGGGGTCCCACTGTCCGAACTCGTCGCGGAACGAGAACACGCGCTCCTTGGCGCGAGCCTTCTCTTCGTCGCGCCGGCCACCACCGAACAGCGCATCGAAGCCGTTCTGCTCGGCAGCCTCGAGCAGGACCGGCGTCTGGATCCGATTGCGCGATCCATTGGGCTCCTCGCGGACCAGCCCTCGGCGCATCGCGTCCTCGACCGAGGCAACCACGAGCTTGAGGCCCAGCCGTTCGATCCACCGGTCGCGGTACGCGATGATCGATGGAAAGTTGAGGCCCGTGTCCACGTGCATCACCGGGAACGGGATGCGCGCCGGCGCGAAGGCCTTGCGCGCGATGTGAAGCATGGTGATCGAGTCCTTGCCGCCCGAGAACAGGAGGCAGGGCTTCTGCATCTCCGCAGCCACCTCGCGGAAGATGTGGATGCTCTCGGCCTCGAGGCTGCGGATCTGGCTCAGGCCGTGGGGCAGCATCGTCATGTGGGTGTCGTCCCTCCGTCGATGGCACCGGCCTCGGCGAGCAGGGCTTGCAGGTGGCCGTGGAGCCGCGGCCGGCAGACCAGCAGGTCCGGCGACCACGGATCGCTCTGGTTGTAGCGAAGCTCGGAGCCGTCAAGCCGGGTGGCCACGATCCCCGCGGCAGAGACGACCGCCACGGGTGCGGCCGAGTCCCACTCGTACTGGCCGCCGGCGTGGACGTAGGCGTCGACGGTCCCGTCCATGACGCTGATGGTCTTCACGCCACATGAGCCAATCGGCACCAGCTCGACCGAGCCCAGCGCCGCCAGTCGCGTGGCGATCTCGGGCGGACGGCTGCGACTGACTGCGATCCGCATGGGGCGGCGGCCATCGAGGACGGCGAGGTCCTCCGCCTCGCGGGCACCACGGTCCAGGCGGCTCGCGGCGTCCGTGTCGTGGACGATCCCGCGGGCGGGAAGGGCGACGGCGGCATCCGTCAGCCCGCGATCTTGCTGCCACAGCGCGACGTGGACCGCGAAGTCATCGCGCCAGCCACTCGGCCCGGTCAGCTCGGCAAACTCGCGCGTGCCGTCGAGGGGGTCGATGATCCAGACTCGGGCCGCGTTGAGGCGCCGGGGATCATCAGTGGCTTCCTCGGACAGGACCGCATCGTCGGGCCGCGTGTCTCCCAGCGCGTTCGCCAGCCAGGCCTGGGCGGCCGCATCGCCGGCGTCACGCATCGTGTTGGTGGCGGCATCGGCCCGGCCCGCATCGGCACGGAGCGCCATCAGCACCTTGGCCGCACCGGATGCCAGGGCTGCTGCCAGCTGAACGTCGTCGAGGGCGGTCAGGTTGTGGGGAGCTTCGATGGTCACTGGGGGGTCGACTGCCTTCACTGTGCCTCGCTGAGCCGGTGCATGCTCTCGTGCGTGCCAACGCCCAACCCATCGCCGGCGCGGGGCGTGCCTGGTTGCGCCGGACCGCGGATCGGTTGGCTTCGAAGTTATCATCGCCGCATGGTTTACATGCCTGCCGGGCGTCGTCTGCCAGGGTTGGCGTGACCCTCGATCTCCCGCTCGCCGTCGGCGGCCTGCTGGTCGGCATCGTCGTCGGTCTCACCGGCATGGGCGGTGGCGCGCTCATGACCCCGATGCTGGTGTTCGTGTTCGGGATCGACCCCCTCACATCGATCTCCAGCGACATTGTCGCCAGCCTGTTCATGAAGCCGGCCGGCGCAGTCGTCCACCTCCGCCGCGGGACCGTCAACCTCGAGCTCGTTGGCTGGCTGTGCCTGGGCTCCGTGCCGGCCGCGTTCTCGGGCGCATGGCTGATCTCGCAGGTGCCACCCGACGTGAACCTCGACGACATCCTGAGCCACCTCCTGGGCGTCGCGCTGCTGCTCGCCACCACCGGCCTGTTCGTGCGCGCCGCGCTCCAGATGTGGCGTAACCGCCTGCCCCTGGGCGAGGGTCCGGCTCGCCCGACGGCGCCGAAGCCGATCGTCGTTCGACCTCTGCCCACCGTGATCCTGGGTGCAGCTGCCGGGCTGATGGTCGGGCTCACGTCCGTGGGCGCGGGGTCGATCATCGTTGTCGTCCTGCTTCTCATGTATCCGAAGCTGAAGGCCTCCTCGCTGGTGGGCACGGACCTCGCCCAGGCGATCCCGCTGGTCGCGGCGGCTGCCCTGGGCCACGTCCTGTTCGGTGCCGTCTCCCTGGCCGTGACCGCGTCGCTCCTGGTGGGCGCCATCCCCGGCGCATGGATCGGTGCCCAGATCTCGAGCCGGGCGCCCGGCGGGGTCATCCGCCGGATCCTGGCCGTGCTGCTGCTGGCCTCGGGGCTGAAGCTGCTCGGGGCACCGAACGAGGTCGTGGTGGCCAGCTCGGTGGCCGCGATCCTGTTCGCGTTCGTCGCATGGCGGATCATTCGGGATCGCGTGCGACGGCGCCCGATGGCGTCGGGTGCGCGGCCATGACGCCGAAGTGGACGCCTCCGGCAGATCGCGACGACCGTGGCTCGGCTGAGGTGCCCGCTGCGTCTGATGTCCCCGACGTCCCGCGTGTCGTGCTCGACGACGACGAGCTCGACCGGCTGGAGCTGGTTCTGGGTGGCTGGCTGGCCGCGACCGCTCTTGCCGCGGCAGCCGTTGACGAGCGCGGGTGTGTCCTGACCGACCGCGAGAACAGCCCGCTGGCATGGCTCAAGCCGCCACCCACGGCAGGCGGAGCCCCCGAGCTCCGTGCCCTTCGACCCCTGAGTCGCGGCTCGGGGCCGCAATGGGACCCGGACGTCCGGCTGTCCGCCGACGAGGTACGGCAGCGCACGGCCGAGGTGTCGGGCGATGTCGTCGCATGCGTGGTCGACGACGTTCCCACTCGCTCCGACCACGACGCGCTCTCGGCAGCGCTCGACGGTGCACACGCCGGCGCCGTGGTTGTCGCGGTCCTCGTCAGCAGGCTGGCACCGTCGGCGGGACGGGTGGGTGCCTCGGGGTTGACGCGCGCCGCCTGGGCACTCGCCGACGCGTTCGAGGCGGATCGTCCCCAGCGACCCGTCATCCGCCTCGCGCTGCCGTGGCCGACGGATGGTTCGAACGAGCCCACCGAGGTGGTGAACGCGGCAGGGATCGTTGCATCGACGCGTGTCACGGACCTCCGCAGCCAGGACGACCACGACCGCATCACCGACCTCGACCGGTACCTCGATCGAGAGGTCGAGGATCTCTATCCGCCGGCGTCCGCACGCGAGGTGCTCCGCGCCCAGCGCTCGGCACCGGAACGCGGAGCCGTGGTGTTCTTCACGGGCTTGTCCGGCTCCGGCAAGTCGACGATCGCCCGGGCGCTGGCAGATGCCCTCGCCGATGACGATCCGAGACAGGTCACGCTGCTCGATGGCGACGTGGTGCGCCACCACCTGTCGCGCGGCCTCGGGTTCGATGCCGAGTCGCGTGCCGCCAACATCGACCGCATCGGATGGGTAGCAGCGCTGATCGCCGCCCACGGCGGGATCGCGATCGCCGCGCCGATCGCACCGTTCGCTGAGGGCCGCCGTGCGGCTCGCGCGATGGCCGAGCCGCATGGAACGTTCCTCCTCGTGCACGTGAACACGCCGCTCGCCGTCTGCGAGGAGCGGGACCGCAAGGGTCTCTATGCCCGGGCCCGCGCGGGCGGGATCCCGGAGTTCACGGGGATCTCGTCACCGTACGAGGTCCCGGACGACGCAGACGTCACGATCGACACGACCGCGGCGGACGTGCCCGAGGCGGTGTCGATGATCCGCGAGATGCTGGGGGCGAGGCGGTAGGGCGAGCAGCCACCCGGCACGGTGGTCTGCCGACCCCGGGCCAACCTGGCAGCCGCGCTCCTCAGGACCTGCCGAGGATCCGCAGCGCTCGCCGAGTCGCAGCGCGTCGCACCCGCCCGTACAACACCCCGAGCAGCTGGTAGGTCGGGAGGCGCAGGGTCTCGAGCGGCTCCGCGGTCACAGGCAGCAGACCCATCCTGTGCTCTGCCGCCTTGTCGCTGGCGGGCGCGGAACGCCGACCCCGCCCGCCACCGCTCGCGAACAGCACCCCCATGGCCATGGTCGCCGCAACCTCCGGCGGGACGGTTGGGGGCGGCTGTCGATCGCCCTCCAGCCGGCTCGGGTCGACGTGCGCCAGCCGCTCGAGATCGCCGATGACACGCACCCGCGAGGCGGCGATGTGGTCGACCATCTCGCGCGCGATCTCGGCCGCTCGGTCGAGCGCCCACTGGGGGGTCTCGACCCTGGGCTCCGACGGGTCAGGTACACGGAGGCGCATGTACTGGGCCGAGCCAAAGTGCATGATCCGGCTCAGCGCGCCCTTGCCCAGTCCCTCGGCCCGGAAGCTGATGTTGAATGCCCGGACGGCCTCGATCTCGGGCAGGGTCATCGAGCGGTTGACAAGGTCCGGCGGCGCGACCAGCGTCCCTGCACGAAGCCCAGTGAGCTCCTCGAACACGCGGAGCACCATCCCATGGTCCCGATCGTCGAGCGCGATCACGGTCATCCGCTCCGGACCAGCGACCTCAGCCCAACGCTCGATCAGCTGGTCGTGGCGATGCCGGCGCCAGAACGTGGGGGTCACCGAGCCTGCTGGCCGCCGCAGTTTCATCTCAAGCCAGTCATCGAATCCGACTCGCATGCCGCTCTGGACGTACTGCTGCCACTGCGAGGGCAGGATCTTCGCCAGCGGGCGCAGCGTGACGACGATATGCACCCGGGCCGGATCGAGATCGTCGATCACCCGCCGGATGGCATCCGGCTCCGCGTCCGCGAAGAACTCGCTGCTGAGCACGACACGGGGCGCCGATGCTTTCCGGATGTCCCGAAGGAGGCGGTGCCAGCGGGCGATGGATGGCGATCCGGTGTCCTTGAAGAACGAAGGGCGTCCGGTAGCCGCCAGGACGGCACTCCCCGAGTGGCGGGCGGAACCGGCGTAGTGAACGCCCTGCGCCTCGATCTCTGCGCGCGCCACGTGGAACGCGCCCTGGAGCGACGTCGTCCCGGTCTTCGGCGGGCCGATGTGCACCAGCCGGGTGCCTTCCGGAAGAAGCAGCGCTTCGCGTGAGATTGGCTGTTGCTTTGACATCCTGGCTCCGGGTGTGCTGGCGCGGATCGAACCTACGATAGCGGCCCTGACCGCGGAGGCGGGTGGCGAGCAGCTCGGCTCCGCAGTGTGTGATCGACCACGGAGCCTCAACGCCCCGCCCGGCGCCTCCATCGTGCGGGGGCTGCCGGCCGAAGCCGGCGACGGATCCCGCTGGCCAGAGCACCACAGGCCCCCGCTGCCCGACCGGCCACGACACCGGCGAGCACGTAGGTGGGGATGGACGACAATCCTGGCGCCTCACCTCCGCCAGCCGGCGCACCGGGCTGGGGGTCGATCGAGGCGGATGGCGTCACCCGTTGGCGGCCCACCCCGGAGGTGAGCGCAACCCCCATCGACATTCGGGCTGCAACGGCGGGTGTGAGCTCGACGGATGCTCGGCGCTCGCGCCCGCTCCGCGGCTCACCTGGCGCAGGCGGTGCGGCCAGCCGCTCGAGATCGCCGATGACACGCACCCGCGAGGCGGCGATGTTGTCGACCATCTCGCGCGCGATCTCGGCCGCTCGGTCGAGCGCCCACTGGGGGGTCTCGACCCTGGGCTCCGACGGGTCAGGTACACGGAGCTTCATGAACGGAGCCGCGCCGAACGTCATGACCTTGCCCAGAAGGTCGCGGCCCAGTCCCTCGGCCCGGAAGCTGATGTTGAATGCCCGGACGGCCTCGATCTCGGGCAGGGTCATCGAGCGGTTGACAAGGTCCGGCGGCGCGACCAGCGTCCCTGCACGAAGCCCAGTGAGCTCCTCGAACACGCGGAGCACCATCCCATGGTCCCGATCGTCGAGCGCGATCACGGTCATCCGCTCCGGACCAGCGACCTCAGCCCAACGCTCGATCAGCTGGTCGTGGCGATGCCGGCGCCAGAACGTGGGGGTAAGGCGCGACGATTCCGAGCGCAGCATCGCGTTCAGCCAACGCTGGTAGCTGGCCGTGACCCCGGCCTGGACGTACTGCTGCCACTGCGAGGGCAGGATCTTCGCCAGCGGGCGCAGCGTGACGACGATATGCACCCGGGCCGGATCGAGATCGTCGATCACCCGCCGGATGGCATCCGGCTCCGCGTCCGCGAAGAACTCGCTGCTGAGCACGACACGGGGTTCAGGCGCCCCGCGTATCTCACGGACGAGCCGGCGCCAGCTGGCGGAGGACGGCACGATGCCCCCACGAAACCGCGAACGCCGGCCGGTGATCGCTGACACCGCGCTGGCCGGGTTTCGACTCCAGCCAGCGTGCCGTACCCCCTGGCGAACCAGGCGCGGTCGGGCGTCGTAAAGGGCCCCCTGGAGCGCGGTCGTTCCCGTCTTGTGGGGCCCGATGTGCACGAGGCGCGTGCCCTCGGGCACCAACAGCGGTCGGGCGTCGATGCCCGCAGTCATCAGGCCGGCCTCGAGGCGGGTTTCATCGCCCGCCTTGCTTGCGCCGGGGTCCAGCACGGCGGCCCGTCCGCAGCGGGTTCCACGGCAACGACTGCCACTCACGCCAATACCCGGCGCGACGGCGGTGGGCGATCCGCTCCTTCGTGACGCGGACCAACGCCTTGGCGAGGATCCGTGCCCGACGCTGGCCGAGCATCCGGCGCTCGGAGCCGATCTCGGTTCGAGCCCTATGGGTTCGCGCTGTGGCGGGATCCATCCGCTTGCGGTCGCCGCCCGGAGCACGTGACCGCTCCGGGACGAGTCCGCCGCCGATCAGCGCCCCAACTGTGACAAGGGCCGCCAACCGCGGCTCGACTCCCCGGGTTGCCACCGCCGCCCTGGGTCCGCTGCGCGGCACCCACGTCAGGGCGTCGAGGTCGCCGACGACGCGAACGCCGGACTCCGCGATGCCGTCGGCGATGGCCCGTGACACCGCTGCGGTGTCGGAGATGGCCCACTGGGGCAGCTCGATGCGCGTCGCCTCCGGGGCCGGCTCGCGCTCCTTCAGAAATGGTGCGGCACCCTGGAACATCACGCTCAGGGTGACATCGCCAGGGATGTCGCGTGCGCGGGCCTCGATGTTGAAGGCTCGGATTGTCTCGGCCTCCTCGAGCGTCAACGACCGGTTGGCCGGACCTGCCGGGCTGTCGAGGGTCCCTTCGCGGAGTCCGACCATCGACTCGAAGGTGCGCAGCACCTGATCGCGCCTGGTTTCGTCGAGCACGAGCACCGTGACATTCTCGGCGCCCACGATCGCAGCCCAACGTCGGATGAGCTCGTCGTGGCGGTTGATGAACCAGAACGCGCTCGCGCGTGTCGAGGCCCGGCTCCCATCGGGGCCAAACAGCCAGCGGAGCCAGTCATCGAACCCGATCACCTTGCCCGACTGAATGTTCTGCTGCCAGCGTGAGGGAAGGATCCTGGCCAGTGGACGCAACGTCGTCACCACGTGCACCCTGCTCCCGCCGAGGTCCTTGACCGCGCGCTCGATCGCGTTTGGTGCGGCGCCGGCGAAGTACTCGCTGCTGATCACCACCCTCGACTCCGTCGCGTTGGAGACCTCTCGGGCGAGAGCATCCCACTTGGTGATCGGGATGGGTCGTGCCCCTGACGGGAGGTGCGGGCGACCAGTGAGCGCGGCGACCTCACGACCGGGCTGGCGGCGTCGCCCGGCGTAGCGAACTCCTTGCGCGAGGAGCTCAGGCCGGGCCGCGTGAAACGCGCCCTGAACAGCCGTGGTCGCGGTCTTCGGGGGCCCGACATGCACCAGGCGGGTGCCTGCGGGGACGAGCAGCGAGTGACCGTCAGCGGTCGAATGCATGGGCGGGTCTCCGTGTCCGTGACGTTCGACCTGCCCTACCTTATCGTGCCTCCCCCGCGCATCCGCTACCAGTCGGCCGGACCGATCGCGAGCCTCGATGGCGCGATGCTAGAGTCCCGCGCATGGACACCGAGATCCGCACCATCCGACCCGACGAGCTGCGCGCGTACGCGGACACCATCTCGGGCGCCTTCCTGGACCGGCCCGATGCCGACCGCATGGTCGACCAGCTGAGTGCCGCGATCGAGCCCGAGCGGACATGGGCAGCGTTCGACGGGGACCTCGTGTGCGGAAGCTTCCTTTCGACCGCGACCGAGCTCACCGTGCCCGGCGGCACGCAGGTGCCGGCGGCGGCGGTCGAGGCTGTCACCGTCCGAGCGACGCATCGTCGGCGAGGGATCCTGACGCGGATGGCCGCCAGCGCGCATGCCGCGATGCGGGACGCCGGGGATGCGGCCGGCCTCCTCTACGCATCCGAGTACCCGATCTACGGGCGGTTCGGCTACGGGGCTGGCTGCCGTGCCGCGACCTGGACCCTCGACGCGAGCGCGACCGCGTTTCATGGCGAGCCCCGTGGACGCGTTGAGCTCGTGCCCGCGGACGCGGCGGCGCGGGACGCGATGAGGGTCGTGTACGAAGCCTGGCGGGTGGCTCGGCCCGGCGAGATCCGGCGCGAGCCGTCGTATTGGGCATACGCGGTGGGGGAGCGACAGGTCGCCTGGGGCGAGCGGTGGAACGGGTTTGTCGCGTTCCATCGCGACGAGAACGACCTGGTCGACGGGTACGTCCGCTACCGCACCACGATGAAGTGGGAGCAGCGGCAGTCGCGCAGCGAGCTGGCGGTGGACGACCTGCACGCGCTGACCGACGCCGCATATGACGCGCTGTGGCGGTTCGTGGCCGGCATCGACCTCGTGACCACCGTGAAGGCCGAGCGTCGGAGCCCCTCGGAGCGCCTTCCGTGGCTGGTGACCAATCAACGTGCGGCGATGGTGTCGGATATCGGCGACGGCATGTGGGTTCGATTGCTCGACGTGCCACGTGCCCTGGCCGCGCGGACCTATGCGACGTCCGGATCGATCGTGATCGAGGTCGTCGATCCCGAGCTCACGGCACCAATCCGGGTCGCCCTCGACGCCTCGCCCGATGGGGCCGACTGCCGCGTCACGGACCGCGAGCCCGATCTCAGCCTGCCGGTCGCTGCGCTCGGGGCGGCGTATCTGGGCGGTGTGCCCCTGGGTTGGGCGACGATCGGGACCGGTGTGGATGAGCATCGGCCGGGCGCGGTCAGGGAGCTGGAGGACCTGCTCCGGACGACCGACGAGCCGTGGTGCTCGACGGGCTTCTGATCGCGTCGACCCGCGCGCCGGACAGAATCCGACCCGCGGCGGCTGCTGCCACCGCGGGTCGAGCCTGAGCGCGACCGGTACCTGGGCGTCTACGGGTCGCGACGCTTCGGACCTGAGCGCCTAGTAGCGGTACGACATCCTGTTGAGCTCGTAGCTGTCGGGCCCGATGGTGGTGGACCGAACCTGGGCGATCATGCCCGCGGCCGCGATGACGCCCCACACGATCAGGTAGAACCAGCTGTCGGTGATCGCCGCCCCGACCTCGGTCCAGTGGATCGATTCGGTCGGGATGGTCCCGATCAGGATGAACCAGCCGGCCAGGATCGTCGCCGCGCCGGCCATGCCGCTGATCACGATCACGAGGTACTTGGGCACGTTGAGGGCCAGGACCACGATCGCCAGGATGGCGCCCACGACGATGCCGATCACGAACGCGATCACACCGTACTCGTTGCCGATCAGGCCCCACGCGGCGGCACCCAGCGCGTAGCCTGCCATGCCGGCCATCAGGGCGATCGCCAGGTAGTAGTACAGGTACGACGCGATGGCGAACACGACCGCCACGACGAACCCGACCGCCCAGCTGGTGGCCGTTGCGAATGCCCCGTCACCGAACAGCGCGGTGACCACATCGACGCCGACGCCGAAACCGACCACGAACCCCCACAGGGGCAGCAGCACCAGGAAGAACCTGAAGCCGCCGAAGCAGAACGCCGCGCCGATCACCAGCGCGATGATCGCCATGATGAGTGTCATCTCCTGAGCCTCCCTCGCGTGCCGGCATCTCCCTCGGCGCCGTGCACGCGCATCACTATAGGTGTGACCCCCGGGTTGCGACCACGGTCCATGTGTCAGCCTGGAGCAGGGGAACCGCCCTCAGCCGGCATCGATGAAGGCGATGGCCGTTATCTGCCTCGTCGCTCGTCGCCCGAGGAGCGACGAAGTCGGTAGCCGACCATCAGGCTGTTGATCAGCACGCCGAAGAACACGACCACGGCGATCGACGCCAGCGGACCCGTCTCGTCGGCCACGGTGGGCTGGAGCGCGATCCCCGCCAGAATGGCGCTCCCGATCAGCTGCCCCACGACCATCATGCCCTGCGCCAGCGAGCGGCCGGTGTCGTCGAGGCGCTCGAACTGCGTCCCCAGGTCGCTGGCATCGATGGCAACCGTGATCTTGCCCTTGCCGAACTGGTCCATCCACGAGTAGGCAGCCTGCTCGAGCGTCGGCAACCGACGGACGATCTGGCGACCTACCCGCATGCCCGTTGTCGCCGCCGTCTTCTTGACGAACTCCGGGTTCATGCTGGCGAAGAGCGCGTCGCGTGCCTCGTCGAGGGCTGCCTTGCCGATGTCAATCGAGGGATCGAGGATCGTCGCCGTCTCCTGTGCCTGGATGACCGCCTTCATCGCCAGCGTCAGGTCGTTGGAGAGCCGGAGCCCGTTCTGATAGACGGCGCCCAGCACCGCGGACAGCGCGTCCGCCAGTGTGCCGCCGTCGTTGTGGACGAGGTACTGATTGACGATCCGGTCGATCGCGTACCGGAAGGTGGTCTCGTTGTAGTCCGGGCCCGGTGTTCCCAGGCCCTGGATCGCATCGGCGATGACGCCGGGATCGGCGAGCTGCAGCCCGTTGATCAGATCGAGCAGGTCGAGACGCTGGTCGCGCGAGAGGCGGCCGATCAGCCCGAAGTCGAGGAAGATGATCCGGCCGCTGGCAGGGTCAACCAGGATGTTGCCCGGGTGCGGGTCGCCGTGGAAGAAGCCGTCGACGAGGACCTGCTTGATCAGCGCCCGGACGAACAGGTTGCCCAGCTCCCGGCGGTCCACACCCGCGGCATCGAGCGCCGCGACGTTGCTGATCTTGATCCCGCTCACGAACTCCGCGGTCATCACCCGCTCGCCAGACAGGCGGGGGTAGACGACGGGCACGTGGATCTTGGGAAACTTGGCCATCGCCTCCGAGATGCGCACGGCGTGATAGGCCTCGTTGCGATAGTCGAGCTCGATCAGGACGCCGCTCGCGAACTCCCGCAGGATGCCCTCGACATCAAGCTTGCGAGCAAGCTCGAATCGATCGGCCAGCACCTTGGCCATCTGCTGCATGACGCCCAGGTCGGCCTTGGTCTTGGCCACGATCTTGGGGCGTTGGACCTTGACCGCGACGAGCGTCCCGTCGTGGAGCGTCGCCCGGTGCACCTGCGCGGTCGAGGCGGCTGCGAAGGGCTCCTGCTCAAAGTGTGCAAACAGCGAGTCGACCGGCTTGCCCAGCTCCTTCTCGATCGTCTCCTTGGCTTCTGGCCACGGGAACGGCGCGACGTCGCTCTGAAGCTTCTGAAGCTCATCCAGCCACTCCGGCGGGAGTGCCTCGCGACGGCTGGCAACCATCTGGCCGATCTTGACGTAGGTGGGACCGAGGCTCTGGAGCATGAGACGCACGCGGGCCGGGGCGCTCTCCCCGGCCAGCACGTCGGTCTCGCGCAGGATCCTGCGCTGGAACCAGGCGCGGAGGTCGCCGACCGGCGTTCCACCCAGGAAGATGTCGAGGCCGTAGCGGTAGACGGTGTCGTACACCTGCTGGAAGCGAAGATTCTCGATGATCGCGTTGCGGCGCGGTGTGGGCAGGCCGTCCAGCATCCGCCAGAGGAACCGGCCGCGACCTTCCGGATCGAGCGACGGCCGGTTCAGGCCCAGCAGCGCATCCAGGAAGACGGAGATGCCCGCGTACATGCCCGCTCCGATCAGCGTCCACAGCCACCACGGGCTGGCCACCGTGAACAGGTCGGGCGCGAAGATCGATGCGGTCACGATCACGAGCCACGTGATCACGATCATGAACAGGCCGGCCGTGGCCAGCACCATCCGGCCGGTCAAGGCCACGACCACCGGCCGCACGAGGCGGTTCGACAGGCCGAGGGCGACGGCGAATGCCAGGTACACCAGCGCACCGCTGGTGACGCGGGTGAAGATCGGCGCGCTGCCGGAGCCGAACGGGAATGGCTGCGGGACCGAGATCAGCGACAGCAGGAAGCCGACCACGAACAGGATCAGCGCGTCGATCACGACCTCGACGAGGAATCTGCGCATACCGCCTGACCTCCAGCCAGCTCGCCAACGTGCCGCGACGGCGAGCCCAAGACGTTTCCATCCCATCGTCACACGCCGACGGCCAGGTTCGTTCCCCCCGATCGCATGAATTCCGGGGATTCCGGACCCGCGTTGACAATTCGGCCGGGAATTCCGATAATTTCACTCGGGATTAGCCCGCGGCCCCGCCTCGCGGCCGCGGCGTTCCCGGACCTTCCGACCCGAACCGCGGCCTGATGGCCGTGATTGGAGCAGCGATGACCTCGACCCGAGACCTCGTTCGTGACGAACGCGACCAGTTCGCGTTCCATGACGACATCACCTATCTCGCCGAGACCAAGCGCGGCCTGACGCGCGCGACGGTCGAGGACATCAGCCGGTTCAAGGACGAGCCCGAGTGGATGCTCCAGTTCCGGCTGCGCGCGTACGACCACTTCGTGAAGCGCTCGATGCCGTCCTGGACCGATGGCCTGAATGACATCGACTTCGACAAGATCGTGTACTACCGCAAGCCGTCGGAGCGCGGGGAGAAGTCCTGGGACGACGTCCCGGAAAAGATCAAGGCGACGTTCGAGAAGCTCGGGATCCCCGAGGCCGAGCGGAAGTTCCTTGCCGGCGTCGGCGCCCAGTACGACTCCGAGGTCGTGTATCACTCGGTGCGCGAGGAGCTGTCCAAGATCGGCGTCGTGTTCATGGGCACCGACCAGGCGCTCAAGGAATACCCCGAGATCTTCCGGCAGCATTTCGGCACCGTCGTTCCGCCCGAGGACAACAAGTTCGCTGCGCTCAACAGCGCGGTCTGGTCGGGCGGCTCGTTCGTCTACGTGCCCAAGGGGGTCGAGGTCCCGCTGCCGCTCCAGGCGTACTTCCGGATCAACGGCGAGAACACCGGCCAGTTCGAGCGAACGCTGATCGTGGTGGAGGAGGGTGCCAAGGTCCACTACATCGAGGGCTGCACCGCGCCGATCTACGCGACCGACTCGCTCCACGCCGCGGTGGTCGAGGTCGTCGCGCTGCCGCACAGCAAGGTCCGCTACACCACGATCCAGAACTGGTCGAACGACGTCTACAACCTGGTCACCAAGCGGGCCCACGCGCATGCCTGGTCGACCGTCGAATGGGTTGATGCCAACACGGGGTCACGCAAGACGGTCAAGTTCCCTGCGATCTACCTCCGCGGCGAGGGCGCCCGGGCCGAGGTCATCTCGGTCGCGGTCGCCGGGCGCGGCCAGCACCAGGACACGGGTGCGAAGGCGATCCACCTGGCGCCCAACACGACCTCGCGGATCGTGTCCAAGTCGGTGTCCAAGGACGGCGGCCGTGCCACGTACCGCGGCCAGCTCAAGGTGGCGCCCGGTGCGACCGGCGTTACCGCCAGCGTCCGCTGCGACGCGCTGATGCTCGATGACGAGAGCCGGAGCGACACCTACCCCTACATCGACATCCAGGAAGACGACACGACCATGACCCACGAGGCGACCGTGGGCAAGATCAGCCAGGACCAGATCTTCTACCTGATGAGCCGCGGGCTGACCGAGAACGAGGCCCAGAACCTCGTCATCCAGGGCTTCCTCGAGGTGTTCACCAAGGAGCTCCCGATGGAGTACGCGGTCGAGTTCAACCGGCTGGTCAAGCTCGAGATGGAAGGGTCGCTCGGGTGAGCGGGGTGGCCGAAGCCTCGACCTCAACGACACCTGCTGCGCCGACCGCCGACGCACCCCGGACGCGCCGGCGCGCCGCGCCAGCCGATCTCAGCTATCGCCTGGACCGGGAGCTCGTCGAGCGCCGGGCCGCCACCGAACCTGGCTGGCTCGCGGCGGACCGGGTTGCCGCGCTGGCCGCGTTCGACACCCTGCCCATCGAGCCCAACCAGCTGTACACGGGATATGTCGATCTGCGCGCCGCGCAGCTCGCCGGCGCCGTGGCCTGGGACGGCACGGACAACGGCGGCTCCGCGTCAACCGCGCTCGAGCCCGGGCTCTCGGCGCTGCTCGTGTTCGATGACAACCGGGTCGCGACGCTCGCGCTGGACGAAGCTGCACGGGCGGCCGGTGTCACGCTTGAGCCGCTGGGCGCCCTGGTGGAGCGCGACCCGGCGGTCGCGCGGTCGCTGTTGACCGATGCCGGCTCACTGCCGGCCGACGATCGGCTGGCGCAGCTGAGCCGGGCGGCATGGAGCCAGGGCGCCTACGTCCACGTTCCCCAGGGCGTGGTCCTGGAGCAGCCGATCGTGGTTCGCTGGGCGGCTGGCGCGCCGGGTCGCGCGCTCCATACGCGATCGATCATCGTGCTCGACGACGGCGCCGAGGCGTCGCTGGTCGAGGAGATCGTGCCATCCGGCGCCGCCGTGGCCGGCGAGCAGTCGCTGTTCACCTCGACCACCGAGGTTCATCTCGGGGCACATGCCAGGCTGGCGATGGCCAGCCTCCAGGAGAGCGGACCGGATCAGATCGTGTTCCAGCAGCGTCGGGCGACACTCGGGGAGGGTGCCGATCTGCGTTGGGCGCTGGCCCAGCTGGGCGGGCGTCTCGTCCGCTCGCGTGTCGACAACATGCTGGCCGGAGACCGCAGCACGGTGGAGCAGGTCGAGATCGTGTTCGGCGCCGCGGACCAGCTGCACGATCTCACCTCGTACACGCGCCACCTCGGCCGTGACACGACCGGCCAGCTGCTGTCGAAGGGCGTGCTCATCGACAGCGCACGCAGCTACATGAAGGGCCTGATCACGATCGAGCGGAGTGCCGTCGGCACCGACAGCTTCCTCGGCGAGTTCGGGATGAACCTGACCAAGACCGCCCGGGCAGTGGCCATCCCATCGCTCGAGATCGACCAACCGGACTGCCGCCGCGCGGCCCACTCGTCGTCGGTGGGCCCCATCGACGAGGGGCAGCTGTTCTACCTCGAGAGCCGTGGCATCCCCGCCGCTGAAGCACGCAGGTTCATCGTGATGGGTTTCCTGGAGCCGGTCGTGGCCCGGGTGCCGCTCGAGGACTCGCGCGACCGGTTGCGGGCCGCGCTCGAGGCGAAGTGGGCATCCGGTGCGACCGGCACCGCCTGAGCGTTCGCCGCTTCCCGCTACCATCGACGCGTGAGTCGCCGGATCGATCTCCTTGGGGTTGATGAGCTTGCCGAGGGCGAGATGCGGATGGTCTGGGTGGAGGAGACCGATCCGGTCCTGGTCGTCCACGTCAACGGCGACTTCCACGCGCTCCAGGGCACGTGCTCGCACGAGTACTTCGAGCTCGATCGCGGGTTCCTGACGGCCGGCACCCTGACCTGCGCGCTGCACCTGTCGAGGTTCGACCTGACCGACGGCGAGCCGCTGGATCCGCCGGCCGAGCTGCCGCTGGCGGTCTATCCGGTCGAGATCGTCGGTGGTCGTGTCACGATCGAGGTTGCCGATGGTCCGCTGGAGGTGAACGAGGAAGCCTGAGGTTCGTCGGCGACCGGCGCCGGCCTTCACGCGGTGGCTTCGCGGGTGTGCGCCCGACGTGATGCCTGCCGGACATCGGCTCCGTGCGTTGAGCGCACCGGGGCTCAGTCGATGAGCGTGCCGCCGTTGATGTCCACCGTCTCACCGGTGACATAGCCGGCATCGCCCGAAACCAGGTAGGTCACCAGAGCAGCGACCTCTTCCGCGGTGCCAAGGCGGCCCACCGGAACGCGATCGACGAACTCCCTCGCATTGGGCAGCATCCCGGTGTCGATCAGCGCCGGGGCGACCACATTGGCGGTGATCCCGTCCCGCGCATACTCGCTGGCGAGCGACTTGATGAGCACCATCAACCCGGCCTTCGACGCCGCGTACGCCGCGGAGCGGGCCCCGCCCGACTTCCCGGCGGCAGCACCGAGGGCCACGACTCGCCCGTAGCCCAGGGAGCGCATCCCGGGAATGGCGCGGCGCAGGGTCAGGAAGGCGCCGGTGAGGTTGACGGAGATCGTCCGCTCCCAGAGCTCGGTCGAGGTCTCCTCGAACGGGAGCAGAGGCGTGATCCCGGCGCTCAGGACGAGCACGGATGTCGTGCCCAGCTCGGCCTCGATCCGGTCGAACGCGGTCCCCACCGCGGCCTCGTCGCTGACATCGCATTCGATGCCCAGGATGTCATCACGCTCCGGGGGCACGAGGTCCAGCACAGCAACCCGGCACCCGTTGGCGACCAGGGAATCGACGATCCGCAGCCCGATGCCGCGACCGGCGCCGGTGACGACGGCGACGCGGCCGTCGAGGGCGGTGACTCGGAGCATCGGTGCGCCTCCTCGATCGAGCAAGCCCCAGCGGACCGTTGTCACCATGGTAGGGCGGCCCGGGCGGACGTGCGGGTCCCCGGCCGCCGGTCACTCCGCCGAGGGCTAGACCATCGGGCTGGCGCCGACCTCAACCAGCGGCTCGTGGTCCGGGGCGGACCGAAGCTGGAGCACCGCCGCTCCCGCGAGCACGAGGGCACCGCCCAGCAGCTGGACAGGGACCAGGGGCTCGCTGAGCAGCAGTGCAGCCAGGAAGACGCCGACCACCGGCTCGAACAGCATCAGGATGCCCGTCCGCGTGCCGCCAACGAGGCGGATGGCGCGCAGGAACAGCACGGTCGACACGCCGCCCGCGAGAACGCCCGCGGCCAGCAGAACCGGCCACGTGGCGGGATCCCCGAACGGCGTCACGAGCTGCGCGCCCTCGCCGATGAGCACCGCCAGCGCCACCGCGCCCACGACCGACACGAACAGGATGAGCACTGTGGCCGTATCGGCGGCGACGGATTTGTAGCCGTTGCGGCTGATCGTCACGAACGCGACCTGGCAGGCGGCCGCACCCAGGCCGAGCAGAACGCCCAGGCCATTGATCGATCCCCCAACCCCGGCATCCATGCTGCCCGCCAGGACCAGCGCGACCCCCGCTGACGACAGGCCGAGCGCGACGAGCTTGGCCGCGCTGACCCGCTCGTTGCCCAGCAGGACGTCGATCACGGCCACCCCGGCCGGGTAGGTGTAGAACATCAGCAGCGCCAGCGCGATCGGGATCATGCTGAATGCGCTGAACATGGCGACGTTGATGCCGAGGCCCATCAGGGCGGCAATCGCGAGCGATGCGCGCCCTCGCGCATCCAGCCCGGTGAGGGAGCCGATCGCAGACCCCAGGGAGCGCCGCGCGGCGACGATCACGATCAGGAACGCCATGCCCAGCAGGGCCCGCCAGGCGGTGAATGCGATGGCACCAACGCCGGCGTCCCCGGCGAATCGCGACAGTGGCCCCAGGGTGCCGAACAGCGAAGCCGCGAGCAGGGCGTTGACGGTCCCGAGTGCGAGCGCGCGGTCGCGTGACATGGCGGCCCATGGTATCCCGGTGCCGTCGGTCAGCGGGTCAGCACCGTCCCGCGTCCCCGGGTCGTCGCCTCGACCAGGATCGCGCTGCCGAACACCACGTCGGCGAGCCCCGTCCCGAGGTGCGTCGCCACCACGCGACCCACAGGCCGCGGGGCGCCGCTCGCCAGCACCTCGCCAAACATGGCCACGGGGTCCGGGTAGGCATCGAACTGGCCCGCGTCGCGATTGGCCAGGAACTGATCCCGGTGATCGACGACGAACAGCGACGCGTCGCGGGCGACCTCGGCCGCACAGTACGTGGCGTAGTCAACCGGCACGACCAGCGCCTCGGGCGCCAGCCAGTCGTTGGTCATCACCTGCCGCTCGGGCGGCGCCACGAACGACGCGACGGTGACCACGACGTCGGCGCCGTCCACGGCCTCCCGCGCGGAGCCCGCCACGCGCGCCGAGCCGATGCCCTCGGTCGTGCGGGCCGTCCCGGCGAGACTGTCGGCGCGTTCCCGGGAACGGTCGTACACGACGAGATCCACGCCCGGGAGCACGAGGCCCAGCACGGGGACGTGGCTGTGACCCTGGACGCCCGCGCCCACCAGCGCGGCGCGGTGCGGTCTCCCGGCCACACGTGGTGCCCACGCGCGGATGGCGACTCCCGAGACCGCCGCGGTGCGCTGGGCTGTGATCGGACCCGCGTCGAGGATGCCCGTCGGCAGGCCGGTCCGGGGGTCGTTGAGCAGCAGCAGGCCGCTGATCGCCGGCAGGCCCAGCACGCTGTTGGTGGTGAACCCGAGGACCCATTTCATGCCCAGCTGGTCCCGTGACCCGTCCGGGTCCCCACCGGGCATGAACGCCGGCATGGCGTGCGCGAATGACCCGTCCGGCCGCGGGTGCACGGCGATCTTCGCTGGCAGCTCGGCGGGGCCCGCGAGACCGAGCAGGGTGGTCTCGGCCAGGGCGAGGCGCTCAGCCAGCGGCGGCATCGACGCCGCGACGTCGTCAGCGTCAAGGTATCGCAGCGCGGGCGCGTGGCTCATGGCGAGCAGTCTAGTCACCGAATCGCGGCGCCGCGGCCCGGCTGTCCGGCGCCGGCTCCGCTAGATTGGCGGGGTGAGCATCGCCCAGAGCCTCGAGAACCTCAAGCTCGAGCAGGACGCGGTCGTCCTCTACGACGCGCTGTCCCGCATCGAGAAGGATCCACGTCGGGCCGCGGCGTTCCGCCACATCGCCCACAACGAGCGCCGCCACGCGGAGATCTGGGCCCAGCGTCTCGAGGAGCTGGGAGCGAGCGTTCCACCGCCGGGGCGGCCCCGGCTGCGGGTGCGCCTGATCATCCTGCTCGCGCGCGCCTTCGGAACTCGCGCCGTGTCCGAGCTGGTCCGAGCGCTCGAGGGTGACGAGGAGGCGATCTACGAGGCCCAGGTCGCGACAGACGAGATCGATTCGATCGCGGCCGACGAGCGCGAGCACGCGCAGATCTGGGATGAGCTGGATGCCGGGACGGTCGAGCCCTCGGCGGACGCAGCGCGCCAGAAGCGAGCGATGGCGACGGTCACCGCCGCCGAGCACCCTGACATCGACCCCGGGCGGCCCGAGATGCCCGAGACGATCCAGCGCCAGGAGCGGTGGCATCGCAGCGGCCGGTCGGGAACGCTGCGGGCGACGATCTTCGGCGTCTCGGACGGCCTCGTGTCCAACCTCTCGCTCGTGATGGGTGTGGCCGGCGCGTCGGACCAGGGAAGCTTCATCCTGCTGGCCGGGATCGCGGGGCTGCTCGCGGGTGCTTTCAGCATGGCCGCGGGCGAGTACATCTCGATGCAGAGCCAGCGCGAGCTGTTCGAGCGCCAGATCGAGCTCGAGCGGGCGGAGCTCCAGGCGATGCCCGAGGAGGAGCAGCGTGAGCTTGGGGCCCTGTACATGGCGAAGGGTTTCTCGCAGTCAGAGGCCGAGCGGATGGCCGAGCGCATGTTCGAGGATCCCCGGACCGCGCTCGATGCGCTGGTTCGGGAGGAGCTGGGCCTCGACCCCTCCGAGCTCGGGTCGCCATGGGGGGCCGCCGCCGGCTCGTTCGCTGCCTTCTGCGTGGGGGCCGCTGTGCCCGTGATCCCGTACCTGTTCGGCGGCGGGACAGCGAGCTTCGTCGCGAGCCTCGTGCTCAGCCTTGGAGCCCTGTTCCTGGTCGGCGCCGGCGTGAGCCTGCTCACCGGCCGGAGCCTCCTGTACTCAGGGTTCCGCCAGATGGGGCTCGGCGCTGCCGCTGCGGCCGTGACCTTCGCGGTCGGCCGGATCATCGGCGTCGGGGTCGCCGGCTAGTCATGGCCAGGACGTCCGCCGAGCTCATGGAGCGGCTACGCACGGAGGGCCTCGAGCCTGGTTCGTGGTCGAACGGGCCGGGTGACCGGTATCCGGCGCACGAGCACGGCTATGACAAGGTGCTCGTGTGCGCCGCCGGGTCGATCAGGTTCGGTCTGCCCGCCGAGGATCGAAGCCTCAACCTGGCGGTCGGCGACCGGCTGGACCTGCCGGCCGGGACCTCCCACGACGCGATGGTTGGCAGCGAGGGCGTGACGTGCCTCGAGGCGCACCTGCCCGCGGGCAGCCTGACCGCCGCACGACGGACCGCGGCCGGCGACTGGTAGCGTCGCCGGCGCCTGGCGTGCGGCACTTCGGCGCGCACCGTTCCGGGTCGGCCGGCGGCGTCGTGCCTGCTACGGCATGCTGCCCACGAATGCCATCGCGTTGTCGGCCGCGCTGATGGTGTAGCTCGCCACAGCGGCGGGCACGACCAGCGTCTGGAACGGCGACAGCGCTGCCTGCCAGCCGTCACCCGTGAGCGTCACGGCGCCACGGACCGCGGTCACGATCTCAAGGCTCAGGCCGGCAGGGTGTCGGATGGCCAGCCCACCTCCGACAAGCTCGAGCCGGAACTCGGGGACCGTGACGGCGTCATCGTCGAGGTGGAAATCGGACCCGGACGGAACGGCGTGTGCGTCCGGCACGATCGCCCGCAGCGACTCCACGATGTGGAGCGAGCGGCCCGGCGTCGCGGGTCGCCCCCAGTCGGAGATCCGGTAGGTCAGGTCGGAGGGTTGCTCGATCTCATACACGAGCAACCCGGCGCCGATCGAGTGGATCGTGCCTGCGGGGATCAGCCAGGTGTCGCCCGGGCGGCCGTCACTCGCCTCGCATTCAGCCTTGCCGAGCGTGCCGGCCGCGATCGCCGCACGCAGGTCGGCCTCGGCCAGGTCGCGGCGGGGCCCGGTGATCAGCCTGGCGCCGGGATCGGCCGCCAGGACGACCCATGCCTCTGCCTTGCCCACGCTGCCCTCGCCATGGAGCACGGTTGCGACCGCATCCGATGGGTGGACCTGGAGCGACAGCCATTCGGCCGCGTCGATCACCTTGATCAGGAGCGGGAATCGCGCACCGAGGCGCGTCAGTGCGCGGTCGCCGACGAGGGACGCGCCATGAATCTCCGCGAGGCGGTCGAGCGAAGGATGCTCGCCATCATCGAGCTCGACCGTGGAGCCCGGCCCTGCCAGCCACAGCTCGCCGATGCCCCCCTCGCCGAGGCGGTGACCCGCCCATGGGCGGTAGCTGGGAGCAGCGACCGGACGCAGGGGACGGCGCAGATCGAGCGTGCTCATGCGAGCGACGAGACCCCGCGTGACGGGACCGTGCGCGACGAGACCGATCGTGGGTGCCGCGACTGCATCCGCATGGGGGACGAAGCATACGGGCAGCGGCCACCTCCCGCACCGAGTGCTCGTGCCCGGTCGCTCTCAGGTGCTCGCGGCCGTCCCCGCCCGGGAACGCGACGAGCGCCCCGGCACTGACCGAGGCGCTCGCTGGAGTACGCTGAGGCGCCTAGCGGCGAGCCAGGAGCGCCCAGAGCCGCGGGTTCTCGTAGAGATCGCTGGAACGTTCGATTTCCTCGGCGCTCTCCACGATGCTGATAATCGAGACCAGCGCCAGGAGCGCAAACACGGCAACGACGACCATCTCGTGCACCTCTTGCTGCGGGGGACTGCCGCGGACCGTGTGGGTCCCGCCGGAAGGGCCGGCGGGGTCGGCGTCCCGATGCCCCTTGCATCGGTGAGTATACCTAAGAATCTAAGGTCAGGATAAAGGACTGCCTGATGAATGGCTGGTAGATGACCAGAAATAGCGGCATTGATCAGAACGACGCACGTCTCCTGGCAATCCTGCAGGAGGATGGCCGCCGCTCCTACGCGGACCTGGGCTCGGACGTCGGGATGGCCGGTCCATCGGCGCACGAACGGGTCAAGAAGCTGGAGGCCCGGGGCATCATCCGGCGCTACGCGGCCGTCGTCGATCCCGGCTCGCTCGGGCTCACCGTGCTGGCGTTCACCTGGGTGACGCAGGCCCCGGGAACGATCGCGAATGACCTCACGCCCGAGCTCGCGCTGATCCCGGAGATCGAGGAGTGCCACCACATCACCGGCGAGGCCGACTACCTGCTCAAGATCCGGGCGCGCGACATGGAGCATCTGGGCGAGATCGTCCGCCAGGTGCAGACGACGCGCCACGTGTTCTCCACCGAGACCGATGTTGTGTTCAGCACCGGCTTCGAGGGCCGACCGATCCCGGCCGCGCTCGAGG
Source organism: uncultured Chloroflexia bacterium (assembly GCA_963734935.1). GTDB lineage: Bacteria > Chloroflexota > Limnocylindria > Limnocylindrales > CSP1-4 > CAIXZV01. The sequence goes on from CAVTIO010000009.1 coordinate 205,609, forward strand.
GGGACCAGGCATCCGAAACGGATTGAGGCTCGACAGCGGCGGGTGGTGAATCGAGCTGCCGCTCCGCGGGGCTGACGCCGCCGCTCTTAGCGGGCGCCCGGCTCTTCGACGCGGCCGCCCGACCAGGTCACGGGCTCGACCTCGCGCCAGGCTCGACCGCGGCGAATGTCAGGCCATCGTCCCGTCGCTGGGCTCGGGCACGGCCCGGTCGACCTCGTCGGGGGCCAGGAGCACGTCGGGCGGCGGGAAGCCGAGATAGGTGCGATGCGCCCGCAGCACGCGTTCCGCCGTCTCGGGATCGACCTTCGGATCGGCCACGTAGCTGGCGATCCAGGCCGCCTCCGCGGTCCGCTCCCTGTCGTCGATCTCGCGGTCACGCCGATTGGAGTCGGCGATCACGAGCCACGTCATCACGCCGCCGGCGATCACGCCGACGATCAGCAGCCACCAGTTGAACTCAGCGCCCATCGGCACCCCGTGCTGTTGGCCTGACCACCGTCAACCGGATGCAACGTGGTCGGTGTATCGGGATGGAGGATAGCCGACACGTTCACATCAGGGCCCGCGCGCGGTCCCGTCACGCCTGGGTTGGGATCGAGGCAGGGACCGGCCTGCCGGAAGGTCCGCCGTGGACCCGCGATGGAGGGGGCTCATGGCAGATACACTCTCGCTCGATGCTCCCCCTGACACCCTTCGTGCTCTCGCTCGGATCCGTGCTCGCCCTGATCGCGATCACGCCCGACCCGATCGCGATCCATCTGGGCCCCGTGCCGGTGTTCTGGTACGGCGTGTGCTATGCGATCGGTCTCGCCGCGGCGTACATCGTCATCACCCGCGAGGCGAGACGGCGGGGTCTCGACGCCCGTCTCGTGGACAACGGGATCATCATCGTCGGGATCGCGGCGCTGCTCGGCGGTCGCCTGTACCACGTCATCGACCAGTGGCACCTGTATCAGGACGACCCGATCAAGATCATCCTGCCGCCCTATACGGGCCTGGGCGTGTACGGCGGGATTGTCACGGGCACGATTGTCGCCTGGTACCTGACCCGGCGCTGGCACCAGTCGTTCGGGAAGTGGGCCGACGTCATCGCGCCCGGACTGTTCGTGATGCAGGCGATCGGCCGTTGGGGGAACTTCTTCAACCAGGAGCTGTACGGGCCGCCGACCGACCTCCCGTGGGGCATCACGATCGACTGCGCGCACCGCGTGGGCGATCACGGGATCGCGCAGTGGTCCTGCGACCAGTACCCGGTGGCAACGACTGGGTTCCACCCGCTGTTCCTGTACGAGTCGCTGAGCGGTGTGCTGGGGGCGATCACGCTGCTCTGGATCGCGCGTCGCTGGGGAAGCCGGATGCGGCCCGGGGACCTGTTCCTGATCTTCATCATCTGGTACGCCGTCGTGCGGTTCGCGCTCGAGACGTTCCGGACCGGGAACTGGACGTTCTTCGGGGTTCCGACGGCCATGCTGGTATCGGCGATCGCCATCGTGGCAACGCTGCTGGTCCTCGCGTATCGCCATCGCCCCGGTGCGGCCGACGGTGATCGCTGGGGGGAGCCGCCGGTGGTCGGGGACGAGGCAGACGACGACGAGGAATGGGTCGAGGTCGACGAGGACGACGTGACCGACGACGCGGTCGATGCGACTGCGACCGACGAGAACGACGACCACCATGTCGCCGGACCCGATGACATGCAGCAGGAGGGGTCCGCCATGGCCGATGGCCCAGGCGTCCCGGGCGACGAGGGTGGCGACCGCGACCCCGCCTGACCGGGCGCCGGAGCCGGAGCTCGACGGTGACCGGCCGTCTCGCCGCCGACCCGCTGCCCGTACCTCGCCCGAGGCGATGGCGACGGCCCGCGGTGGCATCCGGGAGGGGCTCGCCTGGCTCGGACGCGAGCCGGAGGCGCACGCATCGTGGCTCTATCGACTTCTGCGCCTGGCTGCCCGGCTCGTCCTGTTCGGCCTGTTCCGGTTCCGGATCGATGCCCGGGGCGCCGAGCATCTGCCCGCGACCGGTGGCTACTTCCTGGTTGCCGCCGCGCACCGCGGCTGGATGGACCCGTTCGTCGCGATGCACGCGCTCCCGGCCGAGCCCCGCTGCTGGTTCCTGGGCAGCGGTCCGTCGACGTTCACGTCCTGGTGGCGTGAGCGGCTGATCCATCGGCTGGGCGGCCTGTTGCCCGTCTGGCGTGGCGGGTTCGGCGTGGACCAGCACGTGGCCGCCGCGGAGGCAGTGATCCACAACGGTGGCGTGTTCGTTCAGATGCCGGAGGGGACGGTCAACGGGCCGGCGGGACGGATCGGCCCGTTCCGCCATGGCGCCGCGCTGATCGCGCTACGGACCGGGGTGCCGATCGTCCTGCTTGCGATCGTGGGCACAGAGGAGCTGTACCTCGGACGTCGCATGGCGTCACGGATCCTGCCGCCGACCGACGCCCGAACCCTGCTCGGCGACGCCTGGGACGGAACTCTGCCACCGGCCGGGTCGCGTGCGGAGCTCGACCTGGCACGCGCGCTGAGCACCAGGTTCGAGGCCGCCCTGGGCCCGGCGGTCGAGGCGATCTACCCGGGCACGGTCGATCCGCCTGGCCGTCCCCGTCGGCTCCGTCACCGGCTCACGTGGCTGCTGCTGCGGCCGGGCCCCGTCGACCGCGGTCCCGTGTCGTAAGGGCACACGGGCACGACCGCGATGCACCCGGAAAGGTTCGTCCCCCCACGCACAGCGGCCGGCCGGTTGGACGGCGATCGTCGCACGGTATGCTCGGGCTCCATGCAGTACGCGGAGACGATCCTCGACCTGGTCGGGAACACGCCCCTGGTGCGGATCTCGCGCCTGACCCGCGACCTCGGTCTCGCCGACCGCCAGCCGCTCCTGCTGGCCAAGCTGGAGATGCTCAACCCGGGCGGCTCGGTCAAGGACCGGATCGGACTGCCGATGATCGAGGCGGCGGAGCGTGCCGGTCTGCTCAGGTCGGGCGGCACGATCATCGAGCCCACATCCGGGAACACCGGCCATGGGCTGGCGATCGCGGCCGCTCTCAAGGGCTATCGCTGCATCTTCGTCATGGCCGACAAGCAGTCGGCCGAGAAGCAGGCGCTCCTGCGTGCCTACGGTGCCGAGGTCGTCCTGTGCCCGACCAACGTCGCGCCGGAGTCACCCGAGAGCTACTACTCGGTCGCGGCTCGGCTCACCCGGGACATCCCGGGAGCGTTCAGCCCCGGCCAGTACTGGAACCCGGAGAATCCGGCCGCTCACGAGCGAACGACCGGGCCCGAGATCTGGAGCCAGACGGAGGGTCGGATCACGCACTTCGTGGCGTCGGCCGGGACAGGCGGCACCGTCAGCGGGACCGCGCGCTACCTCAAGGCCCGCAACCCGGAGATCCGGGTGATCGGCGCCGACCCCGAGGGGAGCGTGCTCAGCGGTGACACCGCGCGCCCGTACCTGACCGAGGGTGTGGGCGAGGACTTCATGCCCGGCACCCACGACCCGTCCGTCGTCGACCGATGGGTTCGGGTGAGCGACCGGGACGCGTTCGCGATGGCGCGCCGGATCACGCGCGAGGAGGGGATCCTGGCCGGGGAGTCGTGTGGCACGGCCATGATCGCCGCGCTCGACGAGGCCCGTCGGCTGGTGCGCGACAGCCCGGATCGGGCACGCGATGCGGTCATCGTGGTCATCCTCCCCGACGGGGGCCGGAACTACCTCTCGAAGCTGTACAACGACGAGTGGATGCGCGCGAGCGGCCTCCTCTCGACAACGGGCGCTGTGGTCCGCATCGCTGAGGTCCTCCGCGAGCGACACCAGGGCCAGGAGATCCCTGACGTCGTGCTGGCGCGGACCATAGACCGGGTTGGCGCGGCGATCGACCTCCTCCAGCTGTACGGGATCAGCCAGCTCCCGGTCTCTGAGCACCCGGACGGCGACGACCTGGCCGGGATCGTGGGATCGGTCAGTGAGAAGGGTCTTCTCGACCGCGCCTATCGCGACCCGGCGATCGTGGGTCGGACGGTCGGTGAGGTCATGGATCGGCCGCTGCCGATCCTCGATGTCGAGGCCGTGCTCGATGATGCGTTCGCACTCCTGTCGGGGGGTGCCGCCGGTCTGCTCGCGATCCGGGGTGGCCGCCCCGCCGGCGTTGTGACCAAGCTCGACCTGCTCGAGTACCTGGCCCACGCCCCCGCATCTCGATCTGGGTAGGACAGCCATGAACGAATCCGACGCTCCCGACCGGGACCGTGATGCCACCGACACGTTGGCCACGCGCGCCGTCCATGCCGGGCAGGAGCCCGACGAGCTGACCGGCGCTGTCGCCCCGCCGATCTACCAGACCTCCACCTTCGCCCAGGACGGGATCGGCCGGCCGCGCCGCGGCTACGAGTACGCTCGCACCCAGAACCCCACCCGCGAGCGGTTGGAGCGTGCGGTCGCGAACCTCGAGGGCGGCCGCCACGGCGTGGCATTCGCGAGTGGCTCGGCGGCCACCGCGGCCATCGCCCAGCTCGCCGCGGCGGGCGAGGAGATCCTGGTCGGCGACGACGTCTACGGCGGCACGTTCCGCTACCTCGAGGCCGTCCATCGCCCCGCGGGTGCGGGGCGCGCGCGCTACGTGGATCTGGCCACTGACATGGACGGGCTGTGGGAGGGCCTCAACGAGCGAACGCGCCTCGTGTGGTTCGAGACGCCGTCGAACCCGCTGCTCAAGGTGACCGATATCGCCGCCTCGGCCGGCGTCACTCGCGAGTGGGCCACGCAGGCCGGGTGCCCGATCCCGCTCGTGGTCGTGGACAACACATTCGCGTCGCCGGCGCTCCAACGTCCGTTGGGGCTGGGTGCGGACATCGTGTTCCACTCCGCGACCAAGTACCTCGCCGGTCACTCCGATACCGTGGTCGGCGTCGTCGTTACCAGCGACGACGAGACGGCCGCGCGGCTCCGGTTCCTGCAGAACGCGATGGGCGCGGTCCCCGGTCCGTTCGATTGCTACCTCGTGCTCCGGGGCCTTCGAACGCTCGCGCTTCGCATGGAGCGCCACTCGGCCAATGCCCTCGAGATCGCTCGCTGGCTGGCGGAGCGGAGTGACGTCGCACGCGTGCGCTATCCGGGGCTGGCCGACGGTTCGCACGCCCATCCCGGCGCGGCGATCGCTGTCCGCCAGATGCGACTGGGCGACACGCCGGCGTTCGGCGGCATGGTGTCGTTCATCCCGGCGTCTGGCCACAACGGGGGATCGGCGGCCGACCGGGCCGCTGCGATCTGCGAGAAGACCCGTCTGTTCACGCTGGCCGAATCCCTCGGCGGCGTAGAGTCGTTGATCGAGCTGCCCGCGGCGATGACCCATGCCTCGGTGGCAGCGTCGCCGCTGGCGGTTGACCCAGCCCTGATCCGACTCTCGGTCGGCATCGAGGCGGTGGGCGACCTGATCACGGACCTGGAGGCAGCCCTCGACCACGCGTGACAGGCCCGAGCGCTCGCGGCCGTCCGGCCGCGCCGGTCACGGAAACGACGAGACCGACCGGGATGGCCGGTCGGTCTCGGTGGTCACCCGGCCGTTGGCCAGGTTCATTGTCCGCTTGTGCGCTCGGTGGTCAGCCCGCGGGCGGGTTCGCCGGCGGCTCCTGCGGCGGGGTTGCGGGTGCTGCTGGCGCGGGCTGCGCGGGCGTCGCCATCGCGGCCGCCGCCGCGGCGTTCGCGGCCGCCACCTGATCCATCGCGGCCCGCTGCTCGGGGGTCATCAGCGCGCGCTCGTGCGCCATGAACTGGTCCCGAACGCCCGGGTAGTTCAGGTAGAAGAAGATCGCGATCGAGAGCAGCCAGGCGACCGTCTCGAACTCGGTGGTGGTGCCTGCCCCGATGATCGAGAAGAACCCGAAGATCATGGTGAAGATGCTGATGAACAGGCCGAACGACCAGGCGTACCCGCGGACGGCCCAGAAACCGGCCGCCACCCAGAACCAGATCCCGGCGAGGACCAGCGCCCACAGCGCCGGGCCCCACTGAGCGTCCGGATAGCTGACTTCCTTGCCAAGCACCGTGAAGCTGGCGATGCCCATGAACACGAGCATTCGGTACAGCTCGTAGAGGCCGGCGAGCCCTGCTCCAAGCGCGAGCAGCGTGACACCGATCGGTCTGTGCATTTCCTGAACCTCCCTGCATATGGAGGGCGCGGCTGCTCTCCGTCAGCTGCGCCCGGGAACGACTCCCTCACCGGGAACGACCCAACGGGTCTACTCCTCCCAGCATTCCCTCGCAGGGTATCGGCTGCACGAAGGAACGGGATCATGCCAAACGGATGATTTCGTGCCGCCGGATGACATCTGATCGGGAGCCATCCCGAGGGCAGAGTTCGGGAGCAGGCGATGTGACATTCGGCCGTTGCCTGCCCGGCCGATCGACCAGTTACAATGCCCGAAACCGAATCGCAACCCTGACTGCGGAAGCCGACTCCCGGGCGCGTCACGCGCCCGTCACGCGCGGCCGGTCACACGGACCCAACGCGGGCCCTCCCCTTCCAGGGACGGAGCGCGCGTCCCAGTCGAGGTACCGACGATGGCGATCATGACCCCCCATCCCGCCACCCGGATCGGCGGCCACGTCGTGGCCAACCTGTCGGTGGCCGAGCTCTACGAACGTGCCATCGCCGCCGGGGAGGGCACGATCGCGGCCGAGGGTCCGCTGGTGGTGCGGACGGGCGAGCACACTGGTCGCTCCCCCAAGGACAAGTTCGTGGTTCGCGAGCCCTGGAGCGAGGCAAAGGTCTGGTGGGGCGACGTCAACCACGAGATCAGCGAGGCTCACTACGACCGGCTCCGTGCCCGGCTGATGGACTACCTCGCGGACCGGCAGCTGTACGCGCAGGACATGTACATCGGCGCCCACGAGGCGCACCGCCGCAGCCTGCGCGTGTACACGGAGACGGCGTGGGCCAGCATCTTCGCGCGCAACCTGTTCCGGCGCCCGCCGCGCGAGGACCTCGCGACCTTCGAGCCCAACTTCACGATCATCAACGTGCCCAGCTTCGAGGCCGACCCGGCGACGGAGGGCACGCGGACGGGGACCGCGATCCTGCTCCACCTGCAGCGGATGGAGATCATCATCGTGGGCACCATGTATGCGGGCGAGATCAAGAAGTCCGCCTTCACGGTGATGAACTACCTGATGCCGGACGAGGGCGTGCTGCCGATGCACTCCTCGATCAACGTCGGCCAGGCGGGCGACACCTGCGTGTTCTTCGGGCTGTCGGGCACCGGCAAGACGACGCTCTCGGCGGACCCGGAGCGCAGCCTGATCGGGGACGACGAGCACGGCTGGGGCGAGGGCTACACGTTCAACTTCGAGGGCGGCTGCTACGCGAAGACCATCCGCCTGTCGCCCATGTACGAGCCCGACATCTTCGCGACCACCAAGCGCTTCGGGACCATCCTCGAGAACGTCGACATCGATCCTGAGACCCGCGATCTCGACCTCGACTCGGAGCGGTTCACCGAGAACACCCGAGGCGCGTACCCGCTCCACTTCATCGGCAACGCCGATCCCACGGGCGTATCGGGCAACCCGCGCACGGTCGTGTTCCTGACGGCCGACGCGTTCGGCGTGCTGCCGCCCATCAGCCGGCTCACCCGCGAGCAGGCCGCCTACCACTTCATCAGCGGCTACACGGCAAAGCTGGCCGGAACCGAGGTCGGGGTCCAGGAGCCGTCGGCCACGTTCTCCGCCGGGTTCGGGGCGCCGTTCCTGCCGCGCCATCCGGGCGAGTACGCCGCGATGCTGGTCGACCGGCTCGAACGGCATGACGTCCCGGTCTGGCTGGTCAACACCGGATGGACTGGTGGCCCGTACGGGACCGGTCACCGGATGAACATCGCCCACACCCGGAACATGGTCCGGGCGGCCCTCAATGGCGAGCTCGAGGACGTCGGGACCGAGATCGACCCGATCTTCCGCGTGGCGGTGCCCCGGCACGTTCCGGGCGTCCCCGATGAGGTCCTGACGCCGCGCGGCACGTGGCCGGACCCGGCGGCCTACGACCAGGCGGCCCGGAAGCTGGCGGTGATGTTCCACGACAACTTCGCGAAGTACGCTGATGGGGTCAGCGACGCCATCAGCGACGCGGGGCCGGCTCCGATCGACACCGACCGCGACGCCGTGGGCTGAGGCGACCCACCGGCCACCACCACCCGTCGCCCGGGCGCAGTCCGGCCCGCCGCGCGGGGATGACGCACTCCAGGGAGGCGATCACGCTCATGGCACGCAACAAGGTCACCGTCATCGGCGCCGGGAACGTTGGCGCCACGACCGCGCAGCGCATTGCCGAGGCCGGTCTGGCCGACGTCGTGCTGGTGGACATCGTCGAGGGCATGCCCCAGGGCAAGGCGCTCGACCTCGCCGAAGCTGCGCCGGTCGTCGGGCACGACGCCCGGGTCATCGGCAGCAACGATTACGCCGACACCGCCGGCTCGGACATCATCGTGGTCACCTCGGGCATCGCCCGCAAGCCGGGCATGAGCCGCGACGAGCTGCTGGCCACCAACGCCGGGATCGTGTCGAGCGTCGTCAAGGGCTCGACCGAGGTGTCCCCGGACGCAATCCTGATCATCGTCACCAATCCGCTCGACGCGATGTGCCACGTGGCGATGCGGGCCTCCGGGTTCCCGCGCGAGCGGGTGATCGGGATGGCCGGCGTGCTCGACTCGGCCCGCTTCCGGACGTTCATCGCGATGGAGCTTGGTGTCTCGGTCGAGGATGTCCATGCGTTCGTGCTGGGCGGCCACGGCGACACGATGGTGCCCCTGTCGCGCTACTCGACGGTCGCGGGCGTGCCCATCACCGAGCTGCTGCCCGCTGACCGGGTCGCCGCGCTCGAGCAGCGCACCGCCAAGGGCGGCGCCGAGATCGTGAGCCTGCTCAAGACGGGGTCGGCCTACTACGCTCCGGCAGCGTCCACGTTCGAGATGGTCGACTCGATCCTGCGCGATCGGAAGCGCGTCCTGCCGTGTGCGGTGCAGCTCAAGGGCGAGTTCGGTGTCGACGGCCTGTTCGTGGGCGTGCCGGTCGTGCTCGGTCGCGATGGGCTCGATCGCGTGTTCGAGATCACGCTCACCGCCGAAGAGCAGACGGCATTCGACAAGTCGGCGGCGGCCGTCCAGGAGCTCGTCGACAGCCTGGCTTCGCTCGGGGTCTGATCGACCCCGCCCGTCATGACGGGGCCCCGGTGCCCGGAGGTGGTGCGCGGGGGCAACACAGACGAGCCGGGCGCATGGTTGCGGTCGCCGATATGAGGCTGACATCCTGCGACCGGAGGGGTAGGGTGAGAGCCGACGGCTGCATGCCCGTTGGAGGAGCCCTCGAGCCGCTGTCGGTCGCTCGTCCCCGGCCGACCGACGTTGCTCGACAGATCGGCATCACCCGAGGAGGATCATGAACAGAAGGGTGCTCGCATCGCTCGTGGGATCGATGCTGCTGCTGGCCGCCGTGCTGCCGTCGGCCGTGGCTGCCAAGTCGCCCGAGGGCGGGCAGTTCACGAGGGGCGGGATCTTCGTCGTCCAGATGGCTGACCTGCCGGTCGTCGCCTACACCGGGGACAAGACGGGCCTCAAGGCCACCGCGCCCAAGAAGGGCGAGAAGATCAACCCCAACTCCAGCGCAGTCATCAAGTACACGGACTTCCTCAAGGGCACCCACAGCGCTGCCATGCGCAAGGTGGGCGCGTCCAACAAGCTGTACGACTACGTCTACACGTACAACGGCTTCGCGGCCAAGCTGACCGCCGCGCAGGCGAACAAGATGGTCGGGACCAAGGGCGTGTTGGCTGTCTCCCCCTCGGAGACGTACTCGATTGACACCTCGTCCACGCCGGACTTCCTCGGCCTCACGGACCCGCAGACTGGGCTCTGGGCCCAGCTGGGCGGCCCCAGCAAGGCGGGCGAGGGGATCATCATCGGCGTCGTCGACTCGGGCATCTGGCCGGACTCGCTCAGCTTTGCCGATCGGGTGGACAAGAAGACCGGCCTCCCGAGCGACGCGCCCGGCGCGAAGCTCGCCTATCACCAGGTTCCCGGCTGGCACGGACGATGCGTGCCGGGCGAGGACTTCCACGCCTCGGACTGCAATCAGAAGCTCATCGGCGCGCAGTGGTTCGACGCGACCCTGGGCGGGGATGCCGGCATGAAGGCGTCCCACCCGTGGGAGTTCGCGTCCGCGCGGGACTACAACGGCCATGGCACCCATACCTCGTCGACGTCCGGTGGCAACTACCAGACGCCGACCACCGGTCCGGCTGAGGCATTCGGGCCGGTCAACGGCATGGCACCGCGCGCTCGGATCGCGATGTACAAGGCGCTGTGGTCCACCGAGGATGCCTCCACGGCCAGTGGCTCGACGCCCGACCTGGTCGCGGCCATCGACGCAGCCGTGAGCGATGGCGTGGACGTGATCAACTACTCGATCAGCGGCACCACGACCAACTTTGCCGATCCGGTCGAGATCTCGTTCCTGTTCGCAGCCGACGCGGGCATCTTCGTCGCCGAATCAGCCGGCAACAGCGGGCCGGACAGCGGCACCGTCGCGCACCCGTCGCCGTGGACCACCACCGTTGCCGCGGGCACGCACAACCGCGACGGTGGGGGCACGCTCACGCTCGGGAACGATGCGACCTACCAGGGCGCGTCTGTCGCGGCTCGGTCGGTGACCGCACCGATCATCAACGCCTCCGATGCCGGCCTCCCGGGTGCCGACCCGGATGAGGTCCGGCTGTGCTTCTCGACCGTCGACACCGGCGGCGATCCCGTGCTCGACCCGGCCAAGGTCGAGGGCAAGATCGTCGTCTGCGAGCGCGGCGCGACCCCACGAGTCAACAAGAGCCTGGCCGTCCAGGAGGCCGGTGGCGTCGGATCTGTCCTGATCAACACCACTCCCAGCTCGATCAACGCCGACTTCCATTTCGTGCCCACGATCCATCTTCCGGACACCGATCTCGCGGCGGTCGAGGCCTATGCCGCGACGGCGGGCGCCACCGCCACCATCAGCACGGCGACCATCGTCTACGACGCCCCGGCGCCGTTCACCGCCTCGTTCTCGTCGCGCGGTCCCCTGGCCGCCGGCGGCGGCGACGTGCTCAAGCCCGACCTGATGGCTCCCGGCCAGGACATCCTGGCCGCGGTCGCGCCGCCAGGGAACCATGGGCTCGACTTCAACCTGTACAGCGGCACGTCGATGTCAAGCCCGCATGTCGCCGGCCTTGCCGCGCTGCTGATGGACCTCCACCCGACTTGGTCGCCGATGGCAGTCAAGTCGGCGCTGATGACCACCGGTTACGACGTGCTGGACGGCAGCCCGCCTTCGCAGACCAACAACCCGATCCTGATCTTCCGCCAGGGCGCCGGCTTCGTCGCCCCCAACACGGCCGCGGATCCCGGGCTCGTCTACGACGCTGGCTGGCTCGACTGGCTGGCATTCCTGTGCGGGACGACCAGCGCTGTGGGTCCGTCGACCTGCGCCGCGCTCAGTGGCTTGGGCTACTCGCTCGACGCGAGCGACTACAACAGCGCCTCGATCGCCATCGGCGCCATGGCCGGGACACAGACCGTGACCCGCCAGGTGACCAACGTCGGCGATACGGCGGCGACCTACACGGCCAGCTTCACGGGCATGGACGGGATCGACACCGTCGTCAGCCCGACCAGCCTCACGCTCGCCAAGGGCGAGACCGGAGCATTCACGGTGAGCTTCACCGAGGACACGGCGGACCTGAACACCTACACCGGTGGCCAGCTCACGTGGTCCGATGGCACGCACGACGTGCGCATCCCGATGGTCGTGAAACCGGTCGGGGTCGCCGCCCCGGCGGAGGTCTCCGGCTCGGAGGATGGGATCACGTACTCGGTCGCCGCAGGCTTCAACGGGACCCTCGGCTTCTCGGCCTACGGACTCGTGCCGGCCATCACGACCGAGGCTAATGTCGCCCAGGATCCGGACCAGACGTTTGATCCCAAGGACCCGACGGGCACGTTCTCGCAGGAGATCACGCTGCCGGCAGGCCTGAGCCTGTTCCGGGTCGGGATCGACGAGGGCTACATCGCGGTACCGGGGACGGACCTCGATGTGTTCCTGTACGCGGTCGATCCAGGTGATGGCACGCTCCACTTCGTCAGTCAGTCGGCCGACGGCGACTCGAACGAGATGGTGACCCTCAATCAGCCGGACGCGGGCGACTACATGGTGTTCGTCCACGGCTTTGATACCGCCGGCCCGAGCACCGACTTCACGCTGTTCGACTGGCAGGTGCCGATGTCCGATGCCGGGAACATGAGCCTGCCGGCCCCTGCGCCCGTGACTGTGGCCGGGCCCCTGGACGTCAGCCTTGGCTTCACCGGTCTTGACGCCAGTACCTGGTACCTGGGGCAGGTCATCTACAACAACGCATCTGGCGACATCGGCTCGACCATCGTCAGCGTCCAGACCAGCGCCCCGTAGCGGTTCGGTGCCTCGCCATCGGGGAGGCACCCGCAAACCAGCACCGACGCCACAGATCCCCGGCCGGCGGCCGGGGATCTGTCGTTTCCTCCGGCACCCAGCGCGGGCCGGTAGACTTCGGCCGTCGTGCCACCGCTGAGCCCCGTCCTGGCCGTCATCGAGCTCACGTTCTCCCCGATCGTCTCGATCGGCGCCATCGACGTGCGGCTCGAGACGGTTGCGCTTGCCGCAGCGATCCTGGCCGCGCTCGTGATCGCCGCGCTGATCGGGGGGCGAACCCCGGTGGACCTCACCCGCGGGACCGACGCCCTCGACGAGGACGGTGAGCCCAACCACCTCCGTGCGGACGATCTCCTGTACCTCGCTGTCGGAGCCCTGCCGGGAGCGGTCGTCGGTGCACGCATCGGGTACGTGCTGCTCCATCTCGACTACTACACCGCGAACCCCGACGCGATCCTCGACATCAGCTCAGGCGGGATGGAGCTGGCATTGGCGGTGGTCGGCGGAACGCTCACGGCCGCGATCGTGGCCACCATGCTGGGAGGCACGCTCGGGCGCTGGATGCACGCGCTGATCCTGCCTGTTCTGCTGGCGATCGGCGCCGGCAAGCTCGCGATGGCCCTGGGCGGGTCCGGACAGGGAGTGCCGTGGGATGGCGCCTACGCCACGGCCTACCTCGGCCCCGGCCCGTGGGGCTCGCTCGCGCCCGAGATCCCGTCGCATGCCGCGCAGGTCTACGAGGGCGTGGCGACGTTCATCGTCGTGTTCGTGCTCGTCCTGCTGCTCACGGCCGGCAGGTTCTCCCGCCGCAGCGGGGGTTTGTTCCTGCTCGGCATCGCCCTGTGGGCCCTGGTGCGTGCGGGCATCGCGACGGTCTGGCGCGACCCGTCGGTGGTCGGGCCGCTCAACATGGAGCAGGTGATCTCGCTGGCGATCGCTGCGGGAGCGATCCTCCTGCTGGTGACCACAACCATCGCGGCGCGCCGCGCCCGGGCCCCCGCCGATGCCCCGGCAGCCGCCGATGCCCCGGCAGCCGCCGATGCCGCGGCCACCACCCCGGCAGGCGGCGGCACCGGACCGGACTGGCCGGACCCGACATCCCGCCCCAGGATCTGACGCGCAGGCGGCAACCCGACGGTGCGCCGGGCTCGCCCGAGCGGGGTACGGGTTGGGTGACGGAGTAAAGTTGGGGCTCCATCTGCGATCCATCACGCTCCCCTGGAGGTCGCCTCATGGCCCAGGTTGTCGCCCCGTCCGGCTCCACGTCCATCTCCCTCCCGTCCGTCAGCCACTGGATCGGTGGCGCCCGGGTGGCCGGCACATCCGGCCGCCAGGGACCCGTGTTCGATCCGGCGACCGGCGCCCAGACGAAATGGGTCGACTTCGCGTCGACGGCCGAGGTAGACGCGGCCGTGGCTGCGGCCGAGGCGGCGTTCCCCGCGTGGCGGAGCCTGTCGATGTCGCGGCGGACCGACATCCTGTTCCGCATCCGGAACCTCGTCGAGCAGCATCGCGAGGAGCTGGCAGGCTTCCTGACCGCCGAGCACGGCAAGGTTCCATCCGATGCGCTGGGCGAGATCGCGCGCGGGCTCGAGAACCTCGAGTTTGCATGTGGCGTGCCACATCTGATCAAGGGCGGCTTCACCGAGCAGGCGTCGACGGGCGTGGATGTGTACCAGATCCACCAGCCACTGGGGGTGGTGGCCGGGATCACGCCGTTCAACTTCCCGGCCATGGTGCCGATGTGGATGTTCGCCAACGCCCTGGCGTGTGGGAACACGTTCATCCTCAAGCCGTCGGAGAAGGACCCGTCGGCGTCGATGTTCATGGCCGAGCTGCTGCGCGAGGCCGGCGTGCCGGAGGGTGTGTTCAACGTCGTGCATGGCGACAAGGTGGCGGTGGACCGGATCCTCGACCACCCGTCCATCGCCGCGGTCTCGTTCGTTGGCTCGACGCCGATCGCCCGCTACGTGTACGAGACGGGCACCCGTAACGGCAAGCGCGTACAGGCCCTTGGTGGCGCCAAGAACCACATGCTGGTGCTGCCCGACGCCGACATCGACATGGCGGCGGACGCGGCGGTCTCCGCGGCGTACGGCTCGTCCGGCGAGCGGTGCATGGCGATAGCCACGGTTGTCGCGGTGGGGGGCGTCGCCGAGCCGCTGGTGGAGGCCATCGAGGCGCGGCTGCCGAAGATTGCCGTCGGCCCGGGGTCCGATGCCGGTTCCCAGATGGGGCCGCTCGTCACGCGCCAGCACCGGGACACGGTGGCTTCGTACCTCGAGAGCGCGGCCGAGCAGGGGGCGACGGTGCTGGCCGATGGGCGCGAGCACCCGCTGTTCCGCGAGTCGGACGGGTTCTTCCTGGGCGTGTCGCTGATCGACAACGTGACGCCGGGCATGGATGCGTATCGCGACGAGATCTTCGGCCCCGTGCTGACCGTCGTCCGGGTCGGGTCGTACGAGGAAGGCCTGAAGCTGATCAACGAGAACCCCTACGGGAACGGGACCGCGATCTTCACCCGCGACGGCGGGGCGGCTCGCCAGTTCCAGTTCGAGGTCAACGTGGGCATGGTCGGGATCAACGTGCCGATCCCGGTGCCCGTTGCGTACTACAGCTTCGGTGGCTGGAAGGCCTCGCTGTTCGGCGACCAGCACATGTACGGGCCCGAGGGGATCCAGTTCTACACGCGGTCCAAGGTGGTCACGTCCCGCTGGCCGGACCCGGGGACCTCGAGCGTGGACCTCGGCTTCCCGCGCACGCGATGAGATGAGCGGCCCGTCGCGTCACGTGACGGGCCGCACAATCCGAAAGCTCCGGTCGGACCTAGGTGTCGGTCTGGCCGGGCTGGCCGGGCTGGCCTGGCCCGATCCGGAACGGGCGCATCATCTCGTTATCCTCGTGCTCCACGATGTGGCAGTGCCACACGAACTGGCCGGGCACGTCGAACTGCAGCTTGATCCGGGTGACCTGCTCCGGGTAGGCGATCACCGTGTCCTTGCGGCCGGTCTCCCAGGGCTCCGGGCCGGTCTCGGTATCGGGCACCAGGCTGACGTGGCCGGGCGCATCCGGCTCAACCTCCTCGACCTCGATCTTCTGCCGGTTGACGACCTCGAACGCGACCTCGTGGACGTGCATCGGATGCGCGTCGCCGGTCGTGTTGTAGATCTCCCAGACCTCCGTGTCTCCGACGCCGGGGTTCTCGGTGATGTCGTCCGCCCAGAGCTTCTCGACCGCCAGGCCGCTTTCGTCCACCGTGCCAAGGAGAGCCTCGACGGGGCCCTCGACCTCGGCGTTGCTCGCGTCGTAACCGATACCGGCCTTCTCGATGAGCGCGAGCTTGCGGGTCGTGATGGCGGCGGGCAGGAGAGGCGCGGCCGGCAGCACCAGGCGCTCAGGGGGCGTCGAGTGGTCGTGCCCCGTTCGCGGCACCACCCGGAACTGCATCACCTGGCCGGTCGTGTCCTCATCGGCCGAGTCGAAGTCGTCGCCCGAGACTCCGCCGCCGAAGGGCTCGTCCGGTCCGACGTTGCCCAGCACGTGGCTGCCGACGGGCACGTTGCTGAAGTCGACGATCACGTCGGCCCGCTCGGCCAGGCCCATCAGCAGGCGGTTCTCGTTGTCGGCAGTGAGATTCAGCGGCGCATCCAGGAAGCCGCCCTCGTTGCCGATCATCCACGCCTCGACGCCGGGGATCCCGTTGAAGTCGAGGATCAGGAACCGCGACTGGCAGCCGTTGAGGAACCGGAACCGGTAGCGGCGCTGCTCCACCGTCTGGTACGGCCAGGTGTTTCCGTTGACCATCATCGTGTTGCCGAAGAACTCGGGCTGCCAGATGGGCGAGAACTCACCGTCCGGAATGTAGTAGCGAACGATCTCGTCGAAGTACGCCCGCGTGTCCGGGTAGAACAGGGAGCCATCCATGTTGAACGAGCGGTCCTGGATGGCGATCGGGATCTCGTAGTAGGTCGTCCCGGGGGCGTCGCCCAGCGCGGGCGCCGGGCCGGGCAGGGTCGCAGGCCGCCCGTTGCGCGCATCCAGGACCATGTCGCTCGGCCCGCCCCGGATGATGTAGAAGCCGGCGGGCCCCGCGTAGACGTTGAGGCGGGTCAATCCCAGCGCATGGTCGTGGTACCAGTCGGCAGACGCCCGGCCCAGGTTCGGATACTGGAAGGTGGCGAAGCCCGGGCCCCAGGTCTCGTCGAAGCTGGCCTGGGCCTTGCCTGCGAAGAAGTCGTACCAGGTGCCCTCGGTGGCATACCCCGCCGGGATGTTGCCGGCATCAGGCAGGAACCAGGCTTCCGTATAGCCGTCGCTCTCGTCTCCCACACCGACGGCTCCGTGGACGTGGGTAACGAGGGGCACCGGCCCGACGTACGGGCCAGGCGTCGAGACGAAATCCGGCCGCATGTCCCTGCCCTCGGTGCCGCCGGGCGGGTTGGCCCAGTGCAGCGTCGGGTCGACCGGTAGCAGATGGGGCAGGTAGTTCCCGTTCGCGTCGACGAGCTCGTTGATCCACTTGATGCGGACCGGCTTGTCGTACTTGGCCTCGATGGTCAGCGACGGTGCGTTGAAGATCGCCGCGCCGTTCTGGGCGCTGACGGGGCCGTAGCCCCAGACGGTGGTCCGCGGCATGTCGGGATGTCCCGGGATATCCGGCGGCAGGATCTGCTGCGGGAACTGTCGGACCGCGATCTCGTAGTAGTCGACGTTCTTGCCCATGGTCTGCTTGACCTTGCCGGCACGGGGCATGGCCGGCGGAATGAGCATCGGGGTCTGGTACTTGGGGATGTCGCCCGGAGGAAGCGTCCCGCCCGGGACCGGGGCGGCACGGACGAGCCGAACCCCACCAACGTGCGAGATGAGATACAGGCTGGTGCCGGCCGCCGCAGAGCCAACCAGGAACCGTCGCCTCGACAGCGTCACTCGGGTACCCATCCTTCCCTGCCCGTCCCCTCTCCGGACGGGCGAGGCACGTGACGCGAGGAGCAGCCGGTTCCCCGGAGACTGCAGGGCCGCCTGCTCCCGGTCCGTGCACTGATGGCCCGCAGCCCCCGCCGGACCTGGCCACCCGCCCCCGGTAGCGGGCTTGTGGCCGAGGCTATTTGAGCCACCCACCGCCGGTCAAGCCCCGGTGCCGCGCGATTCCCACCGAGCGGTGCGCGGCAAGCCGATAAGCGGTGCGTGCAGGCAACGGGGTGCCGCGCAGCGAACCCCGGGAGGGCTCTGGACGGCGCGATAGGCTGTCCCGGGTGCCATGCTCGTCCTCGGCCACAGGACGGCCGCGCATGGGCACTCGACGGAGGCGGGAAGATGGCAGACGAGACAGTCGGGGGCGGGTCGCTGCACGGGGATCTGGTCGAGATGCTGGAGGCGACGCGCGACGCCGAGCGAGCGATCTACGGCCTGCTCGATCCGGACGTGCGGGATGCACCTCGCACGATCGGCGACTGGTCGGCAAAGGACGTCCTGGCGCATCTCGCCTCGTGGCGAGAGGTGGAGACCGAGCGTCTCCGCACTGGCTGGCGGGACCGGCAGGCCGCCGGCACGCCGGGCTCATCCTCGGAGAATGAGGCGGGCGAGACCGAGGACGACGTGAACGCTCGTGTCCAGGCCGAGCGGTCGTCATGGTCCTGGGAGCGGGTCGCCCAGAATGCCGAGGCCAGCATCGATGCCCTGGAGGAGGCCATCGGCGCCACTTCGCCCGAGAACCTGGAGCGGTCGGAGAACGCCGTGGCCGGCATCGGTGCCAACGGCGCGAACCACGCGCTCGGTCACCTGCCCGAGGTCGCCGACCTCGCCGGCCCGGGTGCGCAACCACACCTTGATGCGTTCGAGGCGCGGATCGAGGCGATCCTCGGACGCGGCCGGATCGCGGATCGGGACGCCGGGGTGATGCTTTACAACCTGGCCTGCACCGCGTCCCTGACGGGGCGGCTGGACGATGCGCGGCGCCTGATCGGCGCTGCGCTCCGCCGTCGACCAGACCTTCAGGACTGGGCGCTCGAGGACCCGGACCTGGTGGCGATCCGCCACGAGATCCCGGGGTTGGCGGGCGACATCTAGCTGGGTTGCTAGCGGGCGGCGTCAAGAATCGCGGTCAGCTCGTCGTCGGTCAGCACGATCGGGTTCGTCCGCATCGAGCTCCCGCGGGCGTCAGCGACGACCGCCGGGATCGCCGCCTCGGTCAGGCCGAACGTCCGGAGTCGCGGAACCTGGAGCTGTCCGGTCCACGTCGTGAGCACCGTGACCAGGGCAGCCCGCGCCTCCGGGTCCGGGGCGTCGATGGGCAGCCCGGCAAGAAGGCGCCCGACCGTCGCGTACCGCGCCAGGGTCGGCGACCCAGGGTCGCGATCGGAGAGCGCCGAGATGTTGACCGCCGTGACCGCCCCGAGCGTGGCACCGCAGGCTGCGCCGTGCGGGATGGGGAGCTGCGCACCGAGCGGCGAGGCGAGCCCGTGGACGGCGCCCAATCCCGCGTGCGCGAGGCAGATCCCCGACAGCAGGGCAGCGAACGCCATCCGTGACCGCGCGGCCGGAGCGTCAGGCCCGTCCGGGTCTGCGTGCCACGTGACGAGGCCGTCGCGCGCGGCCTCGAGCCCGGCGATTGCGAGGGCGTCGGTCACCGGACCCGCCCGAAGCGAGACGTACGACTCCAACAGCTGCGTGACCGCGTCCATCCCGTTGGCCGCGATCACCTCGGGTGGCAGGCCGGCGAGCAGGTCAGGGTCCACGACGGCGTCGGCCGCCACCAGCCGCTCGTCGCGGAATGACCGCTTGTAGCCCTCCCGGCCACGCTCGGTGACGACTGCGTTGCGCGTCGCCTCGCTGCCCGTGCCCGCGGTCGTGGGTATCGCGACCAACGGCACGGCCGGCCCGGGGTAGGGGAGCCCCGGCCCGACGCCCTCCAGATGGTCGGTGATGCTGGTGCCCGTGCGCAGCAGGCCCGCAGTCGCCTTTGCGGCGTCGAGCGTGCTGCCGCCGCCGATCCCGATCACGACCTCGATCCCGGCGTCGCGCCAGGCTTCCACGGCCTCATCGATCACCGACGGCGACGGCTCCCCGGAGATGCCGACGATCCCCGCGACCTCGACACCCCCATCGGTCAGCCGCTGCCCGATGTCGTCGAGCCGGCCCGATGCTGCAAGCGAGCGGGCACCTGTGATCAGGAGCGCCCGACGCCCATGTCCACCCGCGATCTCCGGCAGGCGCTCGAGACGTCCCGAGCCGAAGGCGATCCTGGGCAGGCGACCCAGACTGAACGCCGGCAGCGGCACGCCGTCATCGGCGCTCACCCGGCTGCCGTCTCCGGGTAGAGCCCTTCGTAGCGGTCGCCGTGTCGAGGCTCTGCAAGCCAGTCGGCGACCGCATCGCGCCAGGCCGCGTAGTGGGCCGTGTCCTTGTGCGCCTTTGCGGCCGCCTCGTCCACGTACCACTCGTACAGGATGAAGCGGTTGGGGTCCTCCACCGAGCGCAGCACGTCGAAGCGGATGTTGCCGGGCTCGCGCACCGAGGCTTCGTGGTTGGCGCGGGTGGCGTCGATGAACGGCTCGATGTGATCGGCCTTGACGTGAACGTGGACCAGCGTGACGAACATCGCGACCTCCGGCGTTGAATCGTACGCGCCGGAGGCCATCCCCGCCCTCAGCCACATCCCAGCCCCGAGACGCGCCTCAGCCGAATGGCAGCTTGGCGTGCACCCCGATGGACGCGGCGAGCCCCAGCTCGATCGACCATGCGAATGCGGCAGCCGCGATCGCGGCAAGCGACGCGACGAAGGCCACGCTCGAGACGAACGTCCGGCGTCGACGAGTGCGGCGCGCGGCTCGGCCGTCCGTCTCCCACCACGGGTCTCGGCGACGAAGGGACACTGTCGGCATTGGCATTCTCCAGATCGCTCCCAGTGTCGCCGAACGTGCCCCCCTGGTCGAGAGTGACCTCCGGGTGGCGACCGGGTGAACGACAGGCACAGGGACCAGATGCAACCCAACCGGACCGCACCCCATCCCTGTTCACGGCGGCTGCATGTCTGGCTTCCCGTTGCCCGCGCGCACCACGCCCGGCCGGCGAGATGTTGCCGCAGCGGGTCGATCAGGCGAGAGCGGCGGCCAACTCCATCAGGTCCTGGCGTCAGCCACCGTTGGCCACGACGTCGCGCAGCGCGGGGATGATCTCGCGCCCGTAGATCTCGAGCTGCCTCTCCTCGTCGCCGTTCATCAGATACAGGTTGAACTGGTCGACGCCGGCATCCGCGAGAGCGCGCAGCCGTTCGATGTGCTGGTCGACGGAGCCCACCAGGCAGAAGCGATCCACGATCTCGTCGCTCACGAAGGACGCGTTGTCGCTGCCCACCTCGGCGTGATGGAGGTAGTCGTACCCCTCACGATCCCGGACGTAGGTTGTGAGCTCCTCGGGCAGATCCTCGCGCGGGTACTTGTTGACGAGGTCCACCACGTGGTTCGAGACCAGGGCCGGGAACCAGCGAGTCCGGTCCCGGGCGTCGGCAAGGTCTCCCACGTGCGCGGGCGCCGCGGCCATCACCTGAACGGCCATCCGGTCGCGTCCCGCTTCCGCGGCCGAGTCGCGGACCTGTGACACGAACCAGCGGATCAGGTCCGGATCTCCGATCTGGAGCATCGATCCGTCGGCGATGCGGCCGGTGAGCTTGAGCGCCACCGGCCCGTAGCCGGCGATCCAGACCGGCAGCTGATGGCCGCCTGCCCAGGGGAGCTGAAGCATCGCGCCCTCGAACTCGATCGAGCGACCTTCCGCCAAAGCCCGGATCACATGGACCGCCTGCTCCAGGTCCTTCATCGTGGTCGGGTTCTTGCCCAGAACGCGGCGCGCCGAGTCGCCGCGTCCGATCCCCAGGTCCATGCGCCCACCGGACAGCTCGTTGAGCACGGCAAGCGTGGACGCGGTGACGGACGGCTCGCGCGTGGCGGGGTTGGTGACACAGGTGCCGAAGCGGAGCCGGGTGGTGGCCTGGGCCATGACCGTCAGCAGCGGGTAGGGGTCGCGCCACAGAACGTGACTGTCGAACAGCCAGCCATAGTCGAAGCCGGCCGCCTCCGCCTGGCGAGCCAGGGAGACGGTGCGCTCGATGGAGTGCTCGGGCTTGAGCGTGAACCCGAACTGCATCGACGTCCTCCTTCCAAGTCACCCGGGGAAGAGAACGGCTCGGCCGCCCTCCTCCTGGCAGCCGAGCCCGCGGGATGATACCCGAAGTTGCCTCGGTGTCGAGGGTGCTGTTTGGCCTGATCTTCTCGCGTTCGCGGTCGAAGCGCGCTACGGCCTGGTCAGATCACCGTACATCTCGGGCCGCCGGTCGCGGTAGAACTGCCACGTCTGGCGGACCTTGCTGATCATGTCCAGGTCGAGGTCACGGACGATGAGCTCCTCGTCGTGGGGGCTGCCCACGGCACCCACGAACTGGCCCCGCGGGTCGCAGAAGTAGCTCTGGCCGTAGAAGTCGTCGGGCCCGATGTCGGCCTCGATGCCCACCCGGTTGATGGTGCCCACGAAGTAGCCGTTGGCAAGGCTGTGGGACACCTGCTCCACCCGCCACAGGTACTCGCTCAAGCCCCGGCTGGTGGCACTCGGGATGAGCACGATCTCGGCGCCGTTGAGGCCCAGCGCCCGGGCGCCCTCGGGGAAGTGGCGGTCGTAGCAGATGTAGACGCCGATCTTGCCCACCGCTGTCTGGAACACCGGGTAGCCGAGGTTGCCCGGGCGGAAGTAGAACTTCTCCCAGAAGCCCTGGACATGGGGGATGTGGGTCTTGCGGTACTTGCCCAGGTACGTCCCGTCGGCGTCGATCACGGCCGCGGTGTTGTAGTAGATGCCGGTGGTCTGGGCATCCTCCTCGTACATCGGGACCACGAGCACCATGCCCGTCTCCTTCGCGAGGGCACACATGCGCGCGGTGGTGGGGCCGTCGGGGATGTACTCGGTGTAGCTGTAGTACTTGGTGTCCTGGACCTGGCAGAAGTAGGGCCCGTAGAACAGCTCCTGGAAGAGCATGAACTGGGCGCCCGCCTTGGCGGCCTCGTGCGCATAGCCCTCGTGCTTCTGGATCATCGACTCCTTGTCGCCGGTCCAGCTTGCCTGCAGGAGCGCGCCACGGACATTACGGGGCATGCGGGGATCCTCCTCGTGTGGACGCGCGGCGCCTCGTGACGCGCGCTGCTTGTGCGCCGGTCGACGCGGCTGTGGGCAACGCCGGTCGGCGCGGGCATGCGACCGGGGACCGGTCCCGTGCTGCGAGAACCGGAGGATACGCCCGTCGGACGGGCCGATGTCTCGCCATGCTGGACGGCTCAGCCGGGCAGCCGTCGTCTCACCGATGGTCCTCGCGGACCGCGAGCCCCAGTCGGTCGCCGATGAGCGCGGCCTCCGCCCGGTTGGTGGCCCCCAGCTTGCCCATCAGGTTGGACACATGGACGCTCACGGTCTTGTCACTGATGAACAGGGCCTCGCCGATCCGCCGGTTGGTCCACCCCACGGCGACATAGCCGAGCACCTCACGCTCCCGCGCTGTCAGGGGCTCCACAGGTCATCGAGCGCGCGGCCGCGGGCGGTGCGATCCGGGGTTGTCGCCGGCACACCGTCGTCCGGCGCGTGGGGTCCCCCTGACTCTGTCGCTGTCGTCCCGGAGGCTATGCCAAGATCCAGGCGTGCCCGTCGGGCGAGGTCGCGTATCGCCCGCTCCAGGAGCACCGCGCCGAGCTCGGTTGCCGTGGCCAGCGCCAGGGTGAGCTGGGCCGTGCCTTCGGATCGAGCTCCACCGGCGTCGAGGATGGCCTCGGCCAGCCAGTGGCGGGCCCGGGCGATGTCGTACGGGTTGCCGACGGTCTCGCAGCGCTCGAGCGCGCTGTCCAGGCGTCCGGATCCGGTCGATGCTCCACCCGGGTGAGCAGCGCCTCCGCCAGCGCCGCATCGGCGAGCGTCGCCGCGGCCAGCGGCTCGCCGGCGTCGGTCACCCGTGGGCAGGTTCCGGGTCCAAGCGGCGAGGTCGCGGGCATGCCCAGTGCCGCGGTCTCGGCGTCCGCGTCCCGCCGGATCCGGGCCTCGAACGCGAGCTCCGCCTCGGCCTGGAGGCCATAGAGCACGAACGGGCGAAGGTCCGGATACGCGCCGCGCACCTTGGCCGGCACGGCTGCGAACGCCCGCCCGACCGTCTCGCGGAGCTCGGTCCAGTGACCCTGCGCGAGCGCGACCTCGGCGCGGGCCGACAGGCACATGGCCGGAGCCACCCGCTCGACCGGGGCCCTGTTCGGGTCCGCGGCGGCGATCGCGGCCAGCCTTGCCGCCTCCTCGACCCGCCCGCGGCGCGCCCAGACCACGGCTGCGACCGCCCCAAACGCGGGGTGCTCCGCCACGTCAACCTCGACGAGCATGGTTTCCACCACCGACTCGGCCTCGAGCCAGCGTCCAGGCCGGCAGGGCAGCAACCCGAGAGTCGTGCAGCCACCAACCCCACAGGCGGCTGAGGCCGAGCTCCCTGATGCGTTCCTGGTATCGATCGTGGTGCTCGAGCATCACGCTCCAGCGGCCGGTGCTGTTCAGGGCACAGCACGACCGGAACCCCGCCTGGATCAGGCTGTAGTCCCGGGGATCGTCGAGCTGCATCGCGAGCTCGAAGGCGCGTGCCAGGAGCTCGATGGCCGCCGCGTGCTCGGATCGTCCGAGACGGCACTCACCAAGCACACCTAGAGCATCCGGCTCGACTCGGGTCCCACCCCGGATGTTCAGCTCGAGGGCGCGCCGCGCGATCGGCTCGGCCCGATCGAGCTGGAGCCGGTCGCCCAGCACGACGGCGTGAGACGCGAGGATGCGCGCCGCATCGGCTGGCGCATGGGCCTCCTCGATGAGGCGTGCCGCCCGCCCGATGTGGGCCGAAAAGGCCCGCCTGTCGACTGTCGACAGGTGCATGCCGAGCTGCCGGTGAGCCAGTGCGGCCCGCAACGGATCGACGCGCGGGTCGATGTGCGCGACCGCCTGGGTCGCGAGGCTCCCGGCTCGCCACGGGTCCCAGAGGGCCTCGGCAGCCACGGCAGCCTCCAGCCAGGCCGCCACATGGTCGAACCCCTCGACCTCGCCCTGGGCCGGCCAGGCCTCGAGCGCTTGGGTCCAGTGGGCATCAGCCTCCACATAGGCACGGGCGTCGGCCGCGGCGACGGCGGCCCGGACGCTGGCGGCGACCGCGAGCTCGGTGTCGTGCGCCGCCCAG
Organism: uncultured Chloroflexia bacterium; assembly: GCA_963734935.1. Classification (GTDB taxonomy): domain Bacteria; phylum Chloroflexota; class Limnocylindria; order Limnocylindrales; family CSP1-4; genus CAIXZV01. The sequence goes on from CAVTIO010000009.1 coordinate 230,318, forward strand.
CGGTGGTAGGCGATCTCGCCCGCGATCCGGGCCGGGTCGCCGTCGTCATCAACGCCTGCCTCGAGCAGGTCGGCAATTCGGCGGTGAAGGCGGTCCGCTCGCCCGGCAGCAGGTCGTCGACGATCGCCTCGCCCAGCAGCGCATGCCGGGGTTCGAACCGCTCGCCCCCCTCGTGGCGCACGGTGGTGAGTACCTGGGCGTCGAGTGCCTCGTGCAGCGCTGCCCCCAGTCGGTCGGCCGGGAGCGCGGTCGAGGCCTCGAGCAGCTGCTCCGAGGCAGGCCGCATGATGACAGCGACGTGGCGGGTCACCTGCCGGGCGTCCGGTCCGAGGCGCTCGAAGCGATCGAGGAAGCCGTCGCGGAGGGTCTCGGGCAGGGCCTGCTGCGTGTGTCCCTCGCGGACGCTGGCCACGAGCTCGATCGCGAACAGCGGATTGCCCTCGGCCCGGTGCACGATCCGGTCCACGAGCGCAGGGTCCGCATCGGGCCCGAGCGCATCCGCTACATCGCGGCGCAGGTCGTCAGCGGCGAGCGGAGCCAGCTCGCGGCGCTCCACGTGCTCGAGCCGGCCCATCTCGGCCGCCCACGGACGGAGCGGGTGGCGGCGGTGGAGCTCGTCGTTCGGTACATGGCGAGCACAGGATCGGCTCGTTGTGCAGGTTCCGAACGACGTAGGGAGCAGGTCACGGCTCGAGCCGTCCGCCCAGTGGAGGTCCTCGATCACGGGCAGCAGGGGTGCCTGGGCGGCGACGCCTGCAGGTAGGTCAGGGCGGCCTCGAAAGGCGAGCCCGGGCGAACGGCTCGTCCCGTTCGACCGCGACCTGGAGTCGCGCAGGCGAGTCCGCCGACCGGAACGCAGGGATGAGGCGCCCGAGCTCGCCGCGCGACGCTGGCCCAGCGTATCCAGCACCTGATGAGCGTCGTAGGCTTCGCCGCTCGACGAGGCCAGCGTTCGGAGGATCTCGGTGAACGGCAGGTAGGGCAGGCTGCCACCGGCGATCGGCACACAGCCACCCGTGGCGGTCACCCGTGCCTCGACGGGCCGCGCGAGGTACTCCCGAAGCAGGCGGGTCTTGCCGATGCCCGCGTCGCCGCCGATCAGGAGCAGCCCAGGCTCGCCCCGGGCGGCACGCTGCCACGCCGCGTCGAGCAGGTCGAGCTCGGCATGACGTCCGATGAACGCGGGGGACGCATCACGAGGCACGTCCTCAAGCATAGTCACCGTGTCCCGAGATCCGAGAGGCTGATCGTGGTCAGCGGGCAGCTGGCGGCGTCGGCCTGCTGGATGGAGGGATCCAGCTGACCTTCGGTCGAGCTGGATCCTGGTCGCTGTCCCAACGTGGCGCGTGTTCAGGAGGCCGGGAGCCGGACGTTGCGTCCGGTCTCGGGCGAGCGGCCGACAATGGTGCCGTTCCCGTCGCTCTGCCGCAGTGGCGAGTCGAAACCCGGGAGCCTGACGTTGCGGCCGGTCTCGGGCGATCTCGTGAAGATGTCGGTCACTGGAGCCGGCAGCCAGGACGGGGGCGTGGTGGAGTCCGGGGGCACGATGCTCTCCGCACCAGCGTGGGTCGTGTCTGCAGGCGCCGGGAATGCCATCACGCCCGTGCCGCTGAATGCGGTGGCGGCAAGGGCCAGGGTGAGGCCGATTCCCAACTTGTGACGGGGCTGGTTCCGCATGGCTGTGGTTCCTCCTCGGGTTCGTTGCTGAACCCGCTTCGAGCGCGGAGGCCTCGTCACCGGCTCGGCCGGCCAGGACTGGTCCCGCGATGGTGGTGCCCGGCCGAAGGGCACACCACGAACCTAGGTCTCAATGGGCCTCAGTCGCATCGGAACAAGCCTTAGATGGGCAGTACCCGACCCCTCAGTTCTCCTGCCACCACGCGGGGACGGGCCTCCGCCCACCTGCGTTCCTCAGCTCGAGCCCGTTAGCGCAGCGCGAACACACCTGGGCTCGCACACAGTCCTCAGCTTCATGCGCGTGCCTCAGCCCCGCTTGAGGTAGACCTCGGTGAACTCGCGGCAGCGACCCTCGGCGTCGAAGCGGCACAGGAACACGTTGTGATACTCGCGCTTGCCGTCCGTGTCGTCGTAGCGCGAGACGCCGGTTGCGACGGCGTCCTGGCCATTGACGACCCACGGGTGATACTCGGCCGTCCACGTCCCGGGCTCGTCCGGGTTGTCGAGCCAGCTGGAGACGATGGCCGAGCGCCCCCGGAGGGCCTCGTCCCATGGGTGGTAGCGGTACTCGGCATCCTCGCTGAACAGGGCACCGATCGCGGCCGGGTCATATGTGCGCCACGCGTCCACGTAGGCGTCGAGCCATCGGGCGAAGTCGTTCTGGGTCATGGGCGTCCCTCCTGGGCCTGTCGGCAGCCAGCGCCGACTCGCGCCACAGTGTAACCGATCTAATGATTTTTGGGGGTTACACTGACGGTTTCCATGGACTGGCCCTGGCACGTGCCGATCCGGGTGACAATGCTCGGAGACCGAGCCAGACCCGGCCGGGCGTGCACAGGAGCCGAACATGAGCGTCCCGACCGAGCGACCTGCCTCGACCCCGGCCTACCCATCGGCCGCCCTGGCCCTCGAACGCGCCGCGCGGCATGGTCAGGCGTTTATCGCGAGCCCGGAGACGGTCCCGGTCGGCGCCAGCGTGACCGTCGACGAGCTCCGTGCCCGGTTCTCCGGTCCGCTGCCGGATGGCTCGTCGGACCCCGCCGACGTCATCGACGAGCTCGTCGCCAAAGTGGACGGCGGGCTCATGCGGAGCGCCGGACCGCGCTTCTTCGGGTTCGTGATCGGGGGTGGTGTGCCGGCCGCAGTGGCGGCCGACTGGCTGACGAGCGCCTGGGACCAGAACGCAGGCCTGTACGTCATCGGGCCCGCGGCCGCGGTGGTCGAGGAGGTCGCCGGCGCCTGGATTGCGGAACTGTTCGGGCTTCCCGCTGACGTCAGCGTCGGGTATACGACGGGGGCGACGATGGCCACGTTCACCGGCCTCGCGGCGGGGCGCCATGCGCTGCTGGGAGCGCAGGGCTGGGACGTCGAGCGACAGGGTCTGTTCGGTGCGCCCGACCTGCCGGTCGTGGTCTCCGACGAGTCGCACGTCACGATCTTCGCGGCGCTGCAGATGCTGGGCATGGGCCGCGACCGGGTGACCCGCATCCCGACCGACGACCAGGGGCGGATGCGCTCGGGCGCGCTTGGAGCAGCACTTCGGGGCCTTGGGCGCCCGGCGCTGGTCACCGCCCAGGCCGGCAATGTGAACACTGGTGCCTTCGACCCGCTGCCGCCGATTGTCGACGCGGTTCGAGAGAACGGCGGCTGGCTCCATGTCGACGGCGCGTTCGGCCTGTGGGCAGCCGCCGATCCGGCGCGCCGGCACCTGGTCGACGGCGTCGGCCTCGCGGATTCGTGGACCACCGATGCCCACAAGTGGCTCAACGTGCCGTACGACTCGGGGCTCTCGTTCGTGCGTGATGCCGCCGCCCATCATGCTGCGATGACGCTGGGTGCCGCGTACTACGTGGAGACGGACGGCGTCGAGCGCGACAGCTTCAACTGGGTGCCCGAGTCCTCGCGGCGGGCCCGCGGGTTCGCGGTTTGGGCCGCCCTCCGCAGCCTCGGACGGGACGGCATTGCCGAGATGATCGGCCGCACCAGCGATGTCGCAGCGCAGATCGCTGCCGGGCTTGCGGCCACGGACGGAGTGCGCGTGCTGAACGACGTCGTGCTCAACCAGGTGCTGGTCCGGTTCGAGGATCCGAGTGGCGATCCGGCGGCCGGTGACGCTCGAACGCTCGCGGTCATCGACGCCATCCAGCGCGACGGGTCGATCTGGCTCAGCGGAACGACGTGGCACGGCCTGCGAGCGATGCGCATCTCGGTGTCCAACTGGGCGACCACCAGCGAGCACGGGGATCTCGTGGTCGACATGATCCATCGCGCCGCACGCGAGGTGCCGGGCACCTGATCCGCCCGCCATGTGCGTGGCGCCGACCTTCGGCTGGGACGCCGTGCGGGGCGGCACGTTCGGCGCCGTGCCGGGACTCCTGGCTCGGGTCGTGTGTTGTAATGGTGGCCACGCTCGTGCCCCCGGCTCGACGTCCGCCGAGGGGCTTGCGAAGCCGCCCTTGCACGCGGACCACATGGACCGTGGTCCGGAACGGAGGATCCGATGGGTATCAGCGCCGCGCCCGGTATGACCAGCGAGGAAATCGTCGCCCTCAACCGGGCCCACACGCTGTTCTCGTGGTCGGTCCAGGGGGCCATTGACCCGATCGCGATCGACCATGCCGACGGCGTCTACCTCTATACGCCGGAAGGCAAGCGGATCCTCGACTTCAACGCCCAGCTGATGTCGGTCAACATCGGACACGGCAACCAGCGTGTCGTCGAGGCGATGAACGAGCAGGCCGCCAAGCTGCAGTTCGTGCAGCCTGCGTTCGCCACGGAGATCCGCGGACGGCTGGGCGCCAAGATGGCCGAGATCATGCCGGGTGACCTCAACAAGGTGTTCTTCACGCTTGGCGGCGCCGAAGCGGTGGAGAACGCGATCAAGCTCGCCCGCCACTACACCGGCCGCTACAAGCTGCTCGCCCGCTATCGCTCGTATCACGGCGCGACCCACGGGGCGATGACGCTCACCGGTGACTACCGCCGCTGGGCCAACGAGCCGGGGCTGGTCGGCGTCGTCCGCTACGCGGATACCCATCGCTGGGGAGAGCCGGAACCCCGGCCCGTGGAGGAGTCGCTCCAGGGCCTCGAGGACGTCATCAAGTACGAGGGGCCACACACGATCGCGGGCGTGTTCCTCGAGACCATCGTGGGCACCAACGGCATCCTCATCCCGCCCGACGGCTACCTCAAGGGCGTCCGCGAGATCTGCGACCGCTACGACATCCTCATGGTGTGCGACGAGGTCATGGCCGGGTTCGGGCGAACTGGGCGCTGGTTCGCCGTCGATCACTGGGACGTGGTGCCCGACCTCATGACCATGGCCAAGGGCCTCACCTCGAGCTACCTGCCGCTCGGTGCGGTCGCGATGCGTGATCACATCTCCGAGGCACTCGAGTCGAAGATGTTCTTCGGCGGACTCACGTATTCGTCGCATCCGGTCAGCCTGGCCGCCGCGCTGGCAACGATCGAGGTCTACGAGGACGACGACCTGATCGGGAATGCCGCGCGGATGGGCGCGGTCATGCGTCGCCATCACGAGCGACTGGCCGAGAAGCACCCGAGTGTCGGTGCGCACCGGAGCCTCGGCCTGTTCGGAATCCTGGACCTGGTTCGGTCCCGCGACCCGTGGACGCCACTGACGCCATTCAACGGCACCAGCGACGAGATGAAGGCCATCGGCAAGTTCTTCCGCGAGCAGGGCCTGTACACGCTGATGGCAAACAACTCGATCCATACCAACCCGCCGCTGAGCATCAACGAGGAGCAGCTGGCCGAGGGGTTCGAGATCATCGACCGCGCACTCGACATCGCGGATCAGGCGTTCACGGGACCCACGGGCTGACGCATCGGCTCCCCGGCCGCCGCGTCCGCACCAGGTGGCGGACGTTGACTCGCGCCGTCATCGAGCCGTCACCGACAACCGCGTAGGGTTCGGCCCATGACCGAGCTCGTGTTCGCTCCTGGCCTGCTCGCTGTCGCGTTCCTGGCCGGCGTGCTGACCGTTCTCGGGCCCTGCTCGCTCCCGATCATCCCGCTCGTCGTCGGCGCGACCGGCTCGGGCCGGGCGATCCGCGTCACCGGCGTGCTGCTCGGGTTCGCGGGTTCGTTCCTGCTCACGGCCGTCGCGATCACCTCCGTCCTCGCGGCGATCGGGCTCACGACCCAGCCGCTTCGCGTGGTGGCGGCGATGGTGTTCATCGTGGCCGGCGGGCTGCTCGTCTGGCCCCGTGCCACTGCCTGGCTTGCGCGTCGAGCTCCGAGGACGGACGCTCGGCCGAAACCGCTCGGCCCCCGCGGCGACCTCGTGACCGGGCTTGCCTTCGGCGCCGGGATCGGCGTGCTGTGGGCACCATGCGTCGGCCCGCTGATGGCCAGCGTCATCGCGGCGGCCGCCGTCGAGGGCCCGACGCCCGGCGGCATCGCGATCGCGGGCGCCTACGTGATCGGCGCCACCATCCCGCTCGCGGCACTCGCGCTCGGTGGGCGCACGCTGGCGGCGAGGCTGGGCACTGCCTCGCGGGGCCTCAGGCTGCGCCAGGGCTACGGGCTGCTGATGCTGCTCGCCGGTGTGCTGGTCATCACCGGGTTGGACCTTCGCCTCCAGTCGGCGGCGGCCACGACCTCGGCCGGGTTCGAGGAGGCCGCCCTGGCGGCCGGTCAAACGTCGGCCCCCGCAGCGGGCGTGATCGATTCGAGCCCAAACACCGGGCTCACGGTCCCGCTCGAGGATCTGGGCGCAGCCCCGGAGTTCGCGGGCATCACTGCCTGGATCAACAGCGACCCGCTGACGATGGCATCACTGCGCGGCAAGGTCGTGCTGGTCCACTTCTGGACCTTCGCGTGCATCAACTGCATCCACGTCCAGCCGTACGTCAAGGCCTGGTACGACGCGTATGGCGACGACGGGTTCGTGGTCGTCGGGATCCACACGCCGGAGCTGTCGTTCGAGCGCGACCTGGGCAATGTTCGCCAGGCGGTGGCCGACGACGGCGTGACGTTCCCGGTCGGGTTCGACCCTCAGTTCGATACCTGGCACGCATACCAGAACCGCTTCTGGCCGGCCTTCTGGTTCGTCGATCGCCAGGGCCGGATTCGGCATGTCCACTACGGCGAGGGCGACTACGCGGCATCCGAGGCGGTCATCCAGGAGCTGCTCGCCGAGTCTTGACCTTGCCGGCTGGCCGTGCCTGCCGGCTGGGCGTCGCCGGGATGGGGCACCGGGCGAGCCGGGAACGGCGCGCCGGGCGTATGATAGTTGGGCAAATGCCTAATATCCGCCAGGACGTCGGTTGGAATCCGGCGTCGGGGAGCCGATCATGACCGCAACCGGAGCCACCTCCACCCAGCACCCGACCTCGGATCCAACATCGGATCCAACCGCGGGGACGACCGAGGCGTCCGCCGCCGACACGCCGTCAGCCGCGAGTGCGTCCGACCCGAGCGAGCCGTCCACCACGACTGCGTCGTCTGCCTCGAGCGAGCCGTCCGCCAGGGACGGGCAGGCCATCGCGGCCGAGGCGGCCGAGACGCCGGCAGCACCCGCAGTACCCGCCTCTCAGCCGGCGCCACCGAAGGGGCTGGTGGGCTGGCTTCTGAGCCTGCCGCGCTACCTGTTCCGCGCCCGTCTCGGGTTCCTGATGGGCCATCGCTTCCTGGTGCTGGTCAGCGAGGGACGCAAGACTGGGCTGCGACGCGAGACGCCGCTCGAGGTCATGCACTACGACAAGGCCAGGCGCGAGGCGGTCGTGGCGGCGGGGTGGGGACGCAAGACCCAGTGGCTCCACAATGTCGAGGCCGGTCTCGCTCGCGAGATCTGGATCGGTCGCGAGCGATACGTGCCCGCGTACCGGATCCTCGACGTCGACGAGGCCATGGACGCGCTCCGGCAATACGAGCGGCACAGCGGCATCCCGAAGCAGATCGTGCGCCGGGTGCTCAGCTGGTTGCTCGGCTGGACCTACGATGGTTCGGCAGCGGCCCGTCGTCGCGCCGTTGAGCAGCTGCCCCTGGTGGCCTTCCGGCGCGCCTGATCGGGCGATTGAGTCACCACACGAACGTCGCGATGTGCATCAGCTGGCTCCGAGCTTGACCCCGGCCGCCCGGCAATCATCCGCAAACGCAGCCTGCGCATCGATCGTCGGGTTCCATCGCGTCGGGAAGGCCACGAGGCGATCCAGCCCGACCGCAGCCAGGTCTCCGATGCAATCCACACGCGCCTGCCCCGGGTCGCGCATGTCCTCGTCGCTCGCGTAGAGCGAGAAGCGCATCAACGTCGGGTCGCGTCCGGCCTGTTCGCACTTCGCGCGCACGTCGGCGATCCGCTCGCCGATCTCGGTCGCTGGGATGAACACGAAGTTGAGCTCATCGGCGAACCGCACGGCCAACCCGGCCGTCCGCTGGCGGCCATTACCACCGACGATCACCGGGATGTGCGACTGGATCCCCTTGGGCACGTTGATCGCGCCCTTGACCTGGGCGTAATCGCCCTCGTACGTGGCGCGGCCGGGCCCCAGCATCCGCGTGATGACCTCGAGGTGGTTCTCGAGCTGATCGAGCCGCACGCGTATCGGCGGGAACCCGTATCCGTAGGCAAGCCACTCCTCCTCCTTCCAGCCGGCGCCGATCCCCAGCTCGAAGCGGCCACCCGAGATCACGTCGATGGTCGAGGCCAGCTTTGCGGTCAGCCCGGGGTTGCGGAAGGCGGTGCAGATGACCATGTGCCCGAGGCGCACGCGCTCGGTGGCCATCGCCAGCGCAGACAGGACCGAGAACGACTCGAACGTGATCTCATCGGTCGGGTCGGGGACCGTGTGGAAATGGTCGAACACCCAGAGCGACTCGAACCCCAGCGCCTCGGCCTGTCGGCTCAGCTCGACCGTTCTTTGCCAGGCCACCGCTGCGTCCCAACCGTCGTACTCGCCCTTCCAGCCCTGGGGCGCCATCAATCCGACCTGCATCGTGCCTCCCTTGTCCTGGTCATGCGCTGCCATCGGTCTCCATGCCTGACGGTACCCCTGACGCGCGATCCGGACCGCTCCTGGCCCGGTTCGGGGCGGTCCAACGGTGTGACACGTGCGCGACGCGCTCGGCTCGATGCGCCGCCATAGCGCAACGCACGCGCCTATCGGCCGAACACCCCGCCGCGATGTCCAGCGCGGCTAGGTCCCCGACTGAGCCGGGATCCGCCCGCCGTCGATCGCAGCCACGAACGCCGCGTAATCGAGCTCGTTCTGGTCGGCGTACGCGGACGCGAAATGGGCGAGCGCATGCTCGAAGGTGGTGTCTGATCCGAGATAGGCGGCGATCTCCGCCGGCTCGCCCGACCTGGCGTGCCCCCTGGCCAGCGCCCAGCCGCACAGCTCGGCCCACGTCACGAGGTCATCCTCGGTCATCGCATCGATGACCGCGCTGCCCTTCTGATCCTGCAGCTGCCGGACATACCAGTGTCGACCGAGCGGCCCGGTTGCCCAGCCCAGCAGGATGTCGCTCGTTGCCTGGAGCCGCCGCTGGCCGGCAACGACCCGGGCCCCGGGGCTCGCGGCGGCGCTGGGGCCTAGATACCGCTCGAGCACCGACGCCTCGGCCTCCTTGAACTGGAGGAACAGCGGGTCGTCGTCCCGGCTCATGAACAGCATCGCGAATGCCGCCAGCCCCACGCTCCCGACGCCGACCACCTTGAGGGCGGCATCGACCAGGTGATACCGATCGAACAGGACGCGCCGGTCTTCCTGGAGGGTGGCGCGATAGTCGCTCAGCACGGCGTCGAGTCTGTCCACCGTGGCCCCCTCGTAGTGGGTGATCACGGGTGGGTGGTCGGCGATCCGCCGCAGGCCCTGATCGTCGATCTCGGTGAGCTTCGGCAGCTCGTGCAGCGCGTCGTGGTGCTGGGCGGCATGGGCGGTATGCTCGAGGAACGGTCGGGCACGCTTGTCTACATACGACAGCACGCCGGCGACGTCCACGGCGGCGTAATAGACGTCGATCGCCCGCATCGCGGAGTACTCGGTCATCCGGGTCCGGTAGGCCTTCCCCATGCGGTGGACCGCATGCCGTCCGGCATGCTCATCGAACGAGCGTGAACGGCTGGCCACCACGAGGCTGGCCGCAAGGCGCCGGATGTCCCACTCGAACGGGCCCCGAAGCGTCTCGTCGAAGTCGTTGACGTCGAACACGAGGTCGCGCTCGGGTGAGGCGAACAGGCCGAAGTTCGACAGGTGCGCGTCACCGCACAGCTGGACGTCGAGCCCGGTCCGCGGCAGGTGGGCGAGATCCGCCGCCATGGGCTGGGCCGCGCCACGGAAGTAGGTGAACGGCGACACCGCCATCCGGCCGTGCCGGATGGGGACGAGATCGGGCACCCGCGTCCTGGCCTGCTCCTCGAGGAGCGCAACCGGATCCACCCGACCCGGTGCCGCCTGCCAGGCGGCGAGGTCGGCCAGCGGCAGCTGCTCCCGAGCCCCCGCGACGCGGGCCGCCGCGTCATCCCTGCCCGGCATCGGTTCCCGCATCGGTTCCCGCATCGGGCGCCTGGCCGCCGCCGTCCCCCGGAGGACCTGAGTGGGGCTGGGCGGCGAACGCGGCAGCAAGCTCGCGCAGCGTCTCGAAGATGTGGTCCGTGCCGATCACATCGGTCAGTGCGTAGGCATCCAGCTGTGCGCGGACCTTGGGGCTGAGCTCGCTCAAGGCCAGCGTCACCCCATGGCCGGACAGCTCTTTCGCGACCTGCCGGACCGTGTCAGCTCCCGAATAGTCGATGTCGGAGATCGAGGCGCCCGCGATGGCCAGCCAGCGAACCGGCGGGTCGGCGTTCTCGACGAGATCCATGATGTCCTCGGTGAACCGATTGGCATTGGCGTCGTAGATGCCGGAGCCGAACCGGTACGCGATCAGGCCCGGGGCCAGCTGGCCGCCGTCGGCGAGCGGCACCAGGTCAGGATCCCCGTTCGGGCGCCGGACGACCAGCGTGTCGTACGGTCGACACGAGTGGTCGATGTTCGCGTAGCCCATCACCTCGGGGATGGCCAGCGCGGCCAGGGTTGCACCGGCGATCAGGTCCGGAGCGACCCGGGACGGATCGATGGGCAGGATCCCGCCCAGGATCGGTGAGGGCTTCCGCCTGGGATACGCTGCCGATGCCACGACCTGACCCTCCACCCTGCCGCGGAACGGGACTCATGCGAGGACGCCTCGGAGAGGCTGATCACGTGCCTGCCTCGGACCCATTCCGGAGCCTGAACACATTCATGACACCGCGTTTGTCGGGTGTCGGCATCACCCGAACCGGGTGATGCCACGGGTTTGATTGGACCGCCGGCGGCACGGCCGCCCGGGTACGCTTGGACCATGAGTGGGACAGCTGACCAGCTGCGTGACGCGCTCGGCTCCCTGATCTCCGCCATCGAGGGCCGTGGCGGCCAGCCGCTCGCCTGGACGCTTCGCGGCTACACGCCGGACCTGCTCAGGGGCGACCTCGTCGCCGGCTTCACCGTCGCGTCGCTGATCGTGCCACTCAGCATCGGGTACGCGAGCGTGGCCGGTCTGCCACCCGAGGTGGGGCTGTACGCCTCGTTGGTCCCGCTGCTCGCATACGCGGTCTTCGGCTCGTCCCGTACCCTCATCGTCGGGCCGGACGCGTCGACGGCGGCCCTGATCGGCGCCACGATCGCACCACTGGCGGTGGTGGCGGACGAGCGGGCCAACCTCGCCGCAATGCTCGGGCTCATGGTCGCCGCCGTGTTCCTGGCGATGCGCCTGGCCCGCCTCGGCTTCCTGGCGGATTTCCTGTCACGCCCGATCCTGGTCGGGTATCTGACCGGTGTCGGGATCACGGTCGCGCTGGGCCAGGTCGAAAAGATCCTGGGCGGTCCCGCAATCGCCACCTCGGCGGCGGTCCTGGGCGGGATCGACTGGTCCGCGGCCAACCCGGCAGCGGTGACCGATGCGGTCAGGATCGCCGTGCGAGACGCTGGCGTGAACGCATGGTCCATCGCCGTCGGCGGCACCGTCATCGTCGTCATCTACCTCGGCCGGCGCCTGGCGCCGCGGCTCCCGATGGCGTTGATCGCGATCCTGGGTGCCCTGGTCGCCAGCGCGGTGCTTGATCTCAGCGCCAAGGGCGTTGACGTCCTCGGCCCGGTGCCCAGCGGCTTGCCCCCGATCGGCATGCCGAGCGCCACCCTCGGCGAGTTCATCGCGCTCATCCCCGGTGCCCTCGGGCTCGCGATCCTGAGCTTCGCGGATACGTCCGCGACTGGACGGAGCTTCGCGGCGCGGCGCGGGGAGCAGACCGACGCGAACCGCGAGCTCGTTGCGCTTGCCGTCGCGGATGTGGCCGCGGGCGTCACCAGCGGGTATCCGATCAGCTCCAGTCCCTCCCGGACGTCGGCCGCAGAGGGATCCGGCGGACGCAGCCAGATGGTGAGCGTCGTCGCCGCCCTGACGCTGGCCGTCGTGCTCGTGCTGTTCACGGGACCGCTCGCCTACCTGCCGACCCCCGCCCTGGGTGCCGTGATCCTGATGTCGGTGCTGAGCCTGATCGACATCCGGGAGCTGCGTCGGATCTGGCTGTTGCGACGGAGCGAGGGGATCATCGCGGTGCTTGCCGTCGCCGGCGTGGTGTTCTACGGGACGCTGGCCGGTGTCGGGGTTGCCGTGCTCCTGGCCGCTCTGAACATCGTGCGCCGCGCGGCCTGGCCACAGATCGCCGAGCTCGGGCGCATGGCAGACGGCAGCTGGCGCGACCTCGAGCGACGTCCGGGTCGGGAGCGCGTCCGGGGTGCGGTGGTGGTCCGCTTCAGCGGGCCCATGTTCTTCGCCAACGCCAACGCCCTCGGGGCCAGGATTCGTGAGCTGCTGGAAGCACGGCCCGATGCCGAGGCGGTGGTCATCGACCTGGAGCCCACCGCCGACGTCGATCTCACGGCAGGCAACGAGATCCGTCACCTGGCCGATGAGCTGGCGCGCTCGGGCAGTCGCCTGGCGGTGGCGGGACCGATGGGCCGTGTGCGAGACGAGCTGCGCGCCTACGGGCTCGGCGATCTCATGGAGCCCACCGAAGGTGTCCGCGGGTCGGTCGATGACGTGCTGCGCGGGCTTGGCATCGATCCCACCCAGCCGGCGCCGCCGCTGGAGTCCAGCCGCGGCGAGCCTTCGACAGCGGCGGCGCCCAGGGGGACGGTCGCGGCGGCGATGGGCAGCCTGCCGGCCCGGGTCGTCGGCGTCGGGTTGGTCGTTATCGTCGGGGCCGCCGTTGCCGCGGCGTTGCTCGCCTCGCAGGGCCTGGGTCCGAAGGCCGGGCCACGCGAGGTGCCGAACCTGGTCGGGCTGTCAGTGAACCGTGCCTCGGTGGCCGTGTCGAACGCCGGCTTTGAGCTCGGATCCAGCATCTACGTCCGATCCTCGTCGTGGCCGGAGGGCACGATCATCGACCAGGACCCGGAGGCCGGCACGCTGGCGGACGCGGGCTCGGAGATCGTGCCGATCGTCAGCACCGGCCGCCAACAGGTGTTCGTGCCCGATGTCATCGGTCTTCCCGAGGCGGACGCGATCGCCCAGCTGACTGGTGCCGGCCTGGTTGTTCGACGAGGAGGCGCGGAGTACGACCCGGTGGTGCCCGCCGGTGACGTGCTGGCGACCAGCCCGGACCCGGAGGCGCCGGTCGCAGCGGGGACGACCGTCACCTACACGGTGTCGAGCGGCTCGGCGCCGGCCTCAACCCCACCACCGACCGCGATCCCGCCGCCGACGCCGACCCCGACGGCCCCACGCACGCCTGGCGCCTCGTCCACGCCGACACCCATCGAGTCGCCCGTCCCGTCGGGCGGCCCGGTCACCTCACCCGGGGCGGCCTCGCCCGCGACGGGAGCAGCGACACCCTCGTAGGCGAGGCGGAGTCCCCGGGCACCCCGGCTCGGCTCACGGGCCCCACCGGGCGGCGGGCCGGACCGCCGAGTTGCAGATCTCCTACATCGAGCTGCCGACGTGGCTCAGGATGTCGGAGATCTGGCCGCCGAGGAAGATCAGGGCGACGATCGCGACGATCGCGATCAGGGCAAGGATCAGCGCGTACTCGGCGAGGCCCTGGCCCTCGTCGCGCCAGGTGGTCGCGAGAATTCGCTCACGCATGATGGCTCCCGGTGCTGTTGGCCGGCGACGAGCGAGGGCTCGTACCGGCGCAGGTCCGGACAAGGTGTCCGTGCCCTCATGCTTGATGGCGAAGCTCATGGGCGCCAGCCTGGATGCCCCGCATCGAAACGGGCGGGAGGTCCCGCGGCGCGTGCGAGGTCCCGCGGCCGGGTGGGAGGTTCTACAGCGCGCGTGCGGCGCCAGCCCCTCCATGGGGTGCAGACGCAGTTGGAGAGACTGGCGCCACTGTGCGGCGGCGTGCGTTCAGGGGCTCAGGACGCTCGGCGCTTGCCAGCACCGAGCGTCCAGCAGGTCAGGACTTCGGCGCCAGGGTCACCTGTGTCGCACCCGAGGCATCCCGCAGGGTGACCGTGCCCCCGGTCGTCTCGACGGTGGCCGGCGTCTGGAGAGCCGTGAGGAACTGTGTCTCCTGCGTCATTATCGCTTCGTCACAAGCCTTCATCGTGCTCGCGAGCGGGCCGACCGTGACCTGGTCTCCATCGAGGGTGTACCCGCCGGAGTACGTGTTGCACCCGGCGTCGCCGGCAACGGAGTCGGCCGTGAAGGTGGCCGTGAGGGTGGTCCCGGCTTCCGGAGACACGACCCCCTGGTTGCCATTGTTGTAGCCGGTGACGACCCACTCGCCCTCGAGCGGGTTCGCCGGGCCTGAAGCGTACGTGAGGATCACGGCACCCGAGGAGTCGTAGACGGTCAGCGCGTCGCTGGTTGCCGTGTATGTGGCCGCGTTCGCGAGGTTGGCGAGATACGCGGACTCGACATCAGACGCCGCACCCTCGCAGGCCATGCTCGTGGTGGCCACCGGACCGACCTCGAGCGTCGCATCGGCGACCACAGCCGACGCGTGATAGAGGTTGCAACCGCTGGATCCGGCGACGTTGCCGCTGTCGAACCGCGCATCGACGGTCACGCCCGCCGGCACGTCGGTGGCCGTCCCGTTGACGGTCTGTGACGCGAGCTTCCAGGTCAGCCCCTCGATCGCGCCACCGGTGCCTCCAGAGGAGCCACTCGATGAGCAGGCCGCGAGGATGACGGTGATCGCGCCGACCGCGAGCATGGAGAACCATCGACGCATCTAAGCTTCCTTTCACATCGTCGGGACGTCCGGAGGACGCGGCGAGTATATGGCGAGTCGAGCGACACGGGTCGCGCGACGCCCAGCCGATCGCCCAGGAGATCCAGCGTGCCGACTTGAGTCCTGCGGCGTCCGGCAGTCAAACTGTCGAACCCACCACCCGAGAGGACGTCCGATGCGCAGCGTGACCTATTCGATGGGCGTCTCGCTTGACGGCTACATCGTCGGGCCGGACGGCGGCTTCGACTGGGCGCCGCCCGACGAGGACGTCTTTCGCTTCTGGATCGACGAAATCAAAGAGGTCAGCGTCCACCTGCTGGGACGACGCTTGTACGAGACGATGCTGTACTGGGAGACCGCCGACCAGGATCCATCGCTCAACGACGCAGAGCTTGAGTGGGCCGCGCTCTGGAAGCCGCTCCCGAAGGTGGTCTTCTCCACCACGCTGTCGGCGGTGCAGGGCACTGCCCGCCTGGCCTCCGGTGGCCTGATGGAGGAGATCGGGCGGTTGCGAGCCGAGCCGGGGGAGGGCGACATCGCGATCGGCGGCGCGAGACTGGCCGCAGAGGCGGCCGCGTTGGGTCTGATCGACGAGTATCGAGCCATGGTCTATCCGGTGCTGGTCGGCGGTGGCATTCCGTTCTTTCCGCAGCGCGAGCGCCGGGTGGACCTCGACCTCGTCGAGACCCGGACCATCAGCTCGAGAGTTGTCTACCTCCGCTACCGCGTGGTGCGCTAGCCGGCGTGTCCGCCGGGCGCCGACGGCCGATTCGTTCCTGCAGTGCTCGTGCTCGCCCCGAGCGGCGAGCCGGCTGAACCTCGGTCGAACGGACCGAACGCCTGTAACACACAGGGAGACCACCATGTGCGTCAAGGACGGTTGGCAAGTCCATTGCGCCATTGTCTGCGCCGCGGTCACCCCCGACACTCGAGACACATGACGCGAGGAGGAGCCAACCTCGCTCTATCGGCGTGGGAGTCCGTCGGTCAGGAACCTGACGCTGGCAATCTTGCCGTCGCGCACAAGGTAGATGGCGATCGCTCGCATCGGCTCGGCGGTCCGACCGGTCACACGCTCCTCGTCGATGACCCAGGGCCCGATGCGGATTCGGGACAGGATCTCGGCTCGGATGTCGGGATAGCGAGCGAACATGGACCCATAGGCGATCCTCATGGTCTCGATGCTCGAAGAACGGACCGTCCCGTCTCCGTCCTCGATGACGACGTCGTCGTGATAGCAGGCGCAGAATCGATCGATGTCCTGGGCGTTGTAGGCATCGACTTGCTCGCTGACCGGATCATGCATCGTGTGGCTCCACGAGGTCTTGTCACCCCAACGAACGATGATCGCCGGGCTGCGTCGGGTGGGATCTTGCACGCAAACATCGCGATCGTGCTGACGACGAAATAGAGAGACGGGTCACGACCGCTCTCGCGCCAGGACCGGCAGAACCGCAACTGGCAACCTGGATCTCCTCTGGCGCGAGCCGAACCTTGTGACGCACGAGGAGACCACCATCCTGTTGACATGTGACTGGATGGTCACATATGGTGGCGGCGATGGACGACGAGGTGTTCCGGGCGCTGGCCGACCCGAGTCGCCGGACGTTGCTGGACCGGCTCTTCGAGCGTGATGGCCAGACGCTGGGAGAGCTGGAGACGGCACTGCCGGCGATGACGCGGTTCGGCGTCATGAAGCACCTTCGGGTCCTCGAGAGCGCGAACCTCGTGATCCGCCGCAAGGTCGGCCGCGAGCGCCACCACTACCTCAACCCCGTTCCCATCCGCCGGATCCACGATCGATGGCTGGACCGCTACGCGATCCGCGCCGCCGACCTGCTCACCGACCTCAAGACCATGCTGGAGATCGACCCGATGACGTCCACCGAGACCACCACACAGGGAGCCGAAGTCGCCCCGCGCCACGTCTTTGCCACGTTCATCCGTACGACGCCGGAGGCGATCTGGCGGGCACTCACCGAGTCCGACTTCACCACCCGGTACTGGTACGGCTCGACCGTCCATTCCGACTGGACCGCCGGCGCCCCGTGGGAGCTCCACACGGCGAGCGGAGAGGTCGGCATCACGGGCGAGGTCCTCGAGGCCGACCCACCCGGTCGCCTCGTCGTGTCGTACAGGCAGGCGTGGGGTGCCGTCGACGAGCCGCCGTCCCGCGTCACGTTCGAGATCGACGACGCAGGGCCTGGCGTCGCGAAGCTGACGGTCATCCACGAGACAGAGCCGGGGACGACGACCCGGATCACCGATGTGGCCGCCGGTTGGCCATTCATCATCGCGGGCCTCAAGACCCTGCTCGAGACCGGTGAGCCCCTGATGGCCGGCTGACGCCGCGCACCGCAGCGCAAATGACCAGGCGGGCGGGTCCGGGCTCGGGGTCGCCGCCAAAGCCACATGCCACGAGGAATCCGTGATGAAGAACACGAAGGCATCCGAGGGTTTCACTGCCGACGAACGGGCCGCGATGCAGGAGCGCGCCCGCGAGGTCAAGGCCGAGGCGCGCCGCGGCTCGGGCGCGAAGAAGGGCAAGGCGGACGGCGAGGCCGACCTGCGCGCGAAGATCGCGGCAATGCCCGAACCGGATCGCTCGCTGGCGGAGCGCGTCCACGCGATCGTCATGGCCAGCGCACCGACGCTCGAGCCGAAGACCTGGTACGGCATGCCCGCTTACGCGAAGGACGGCAAGGTCGTCTGCTTCTTCCAGGGGGCGGCGAAGTTCAAGTCGCGATACGCGACGTTCGGCTTCCAGCCCGACGCTCATCTCGACGACGGCTCGATGTGGGCCACCAGCTTCGCCCTGACCGAGCTGACCGCCGACGCGGAGGCACGGATCAGCGCGCTGGTCGAGAAGGCGGTGGGCTGAGGGGGTCCTGCGTCGCTCCGGTCAAAGTGGGGCCCGGGACGCCATCGTCAGCCTGGGGCCAGCGGATCGAGCTCCGATCGAGCTCCGATCGCACGGGTGATGCCCCCGGTACGGATGCACCCCACCGCGGTCGATTCAGCGAGACCGCGGTGGGGTGGCGACTGGGTCAGGCGGCGGCCGGCGGCGGATCGCCGACGCCGAAGGCTGCCTTGACCGAGGCCGAGTTCAAGTACAGCAGGATGACGACAGGCAGGATCGCCATGCCAAAGCCGACCCCGCTGCCCGGGAACTGGAAGAACGCGATGAACGCCTCGAACAGGCTGAAGCCGGCGATGATGACCGCGGTGAGCCATGCCCAGGGCTGCAGTGCCCAAAGCCCGAACGCGATCAGCAGCCAGAGGACTGCCATGCCGATCGCCATCCATCCCCAGATGCCGACCGACTCAAAGGCCGGCAGATCGCCGAGCGCCCCGAACCAGTCAAAGCCGAGGACGCGTAGCCCGAAGAACAGGTAGGCGAACCCGGCCAGCGCGGCGAAGAAGCCGATGACCGAGATCAGGATCGGTGGATTCCTCATGAACGTATTCCTCCCTCATGGATGTCGTTGTCTGTTTGGGATTGAGCGGGCGCTCGCTAGCTGCCCAGGAGCTTGGCCTTGGCGGCCGCGAATTCCTCGTCGGTCAGCACGCCCGACGCATGGAGATCCCCGAGCTGCTTGAGCTGGTCCATGTCGATCCCGGCCGACGGGGCCGGAGCCGGCGGTGCGGCAGCCGCCATCTGCGCCTCATGGGCGGCCTGCTGCTCGGCCGCCTGCTGCTCGTAGGCTGCCTGCTGCTCAGCTGCCTGGTTCGCGTACTTCTGTTCCTGGTGGTGGTGCACGGCGCCAGCGGTGCCAGCCACCACGGCGGTGGTCGCTGCGGCCCGAACAAGCGGCCGTCCGCGTCGTCGCATCATCATTGGCTGGGTCCTCCTGTCGTGGTGGTTGCTAGGCGGATTGGGCAGCGGCGTCGAGCTCGGCCGATACTTCCTCGAGGACCTCGGGCGGCACGACCGTGCGGGTCACGAGGAAGCCGCCCGCCGCGGCCATCGCGTCTTTGATGTTCTCCGCCCATCGGTGCTCGAAGAGCAGCGCGAGGCCGGAGGTGTCCGGCGGGAGCGAAGCGGCGATGCTCTCCAGGTCCTCGGGCGTGAACAACGCCATCGAGTCGGCGAGCAGCGGAGCAAAGCTGGCGAACCGGGGGTCGTCCTTGTTGTCGATCTCGAGGATCGCGGCGTTGCCATCCGCGTCACGGCCGACGAACACGACGTCGACCAGCCGGATGATCTTGCTCTCGACGACCTTGCCGATCTCGCTGGCGATGCTCCCGTCGAAGCGATTGCCCGCGAAGCCGACGACGACGTACTCAAGCGGTCCAAGTGTCACAGTGGCCTCCTGGTGCGCATGGTCACACGGCGATCTACCCGGTTCGGCGCATTCCATAGCACATCCAGGCCCGTGCGCAGGCCGATGACATCACGGCCCGGAGGCGCTCGCATCACCCGTACGGGGTGATTGCCGGCGAGCGCGATGAGCGGCGAGCGTCGTGGCCCATCAGGCTCCCGCTGGGAGCGCGAACGGCGCTCTCACGCTCGCGACATAGCCCACCCTGGGGGATGTCGCGGCCCAGCGAACCGCTACGGTGATGAGCCACAGCCAATCGACGGCGACAACCAACCTGCATGCGGCCTTCCGTCGCCGCACGAGCAGCCCCGGCCACTCGACCGCCGGCCGCTCGGATCCACCGGGGAGGGCACCCAGGACATGGGCAAGAAGAAAGGCAAGCGGGAGCGCACGGAGCAGACCGCGGATGCCAGCAGCAGCGCATCCGAGGCGACGACCGTCGTCGAGCCGGCGAAGTTGAAGACCAAGGATTACGAGCGCGAGATGCGCCACCTCCACGGCGAGCTGGTGGCCATGCAGGAGTGGGTCAAGGCGACCGGAGCCAAGGTCTGCATCGTGTTCGAGGGTCGCGACACCGCCGGCAAGGGCGGCACGATCAAGCGCATCACCGAGCGGGTCAGCCCTCGTGTGTTCAAGGTCGTGGCACTCCCCGCGCCGACGGATCGCGAGCGCTCGCAGATGTACGTCCAGCGCTACCTGACGCACTTCCCGGCCGCGGGTGAGGTCGTGATCTTCGACCGCAGCTGGTACAACCGCGCCGGCGTCGAGCGGGTCATGGGCTTCTGCACGCCCGAGCAGACCGAGAGGTTCCTCGAGCAGGTGCCCGCCGTCGAGAAGGCCATGGTCGAGTCCGGGATCATCCTGCTCAAGTACTGGCTGGAGGTGAGCCCCGAGGAGCAGACACGCCGTCTCGAGGGCCGCATCAACGATCCCCGCAAGGTCTGGAAGCTGACCGACATGGACCTCAAGTCGTACAGCCGCTGGAACGACTACTCCCGGGCCCGGGACGCCATGCTGGCGGCGACGGACACCCCGTGGGCGCCGTGGTGGATCGCGCGTACCGATGACAAGAAGCGGGGCCGGCTCAACATCATCACCCACCTCCTCGATCAGGTGCCCTATGGGCCGCTCGAGCACCGGGAGGTCAAGCTTCCACGCGCGCAAGGTGAGCACAAGGCCGGCGAAGTCGGATCTGCCACTGAAGTTCATCCCGACGCCGTACTGACCGACGGCGACCGGCGCGAGCCCCCCGGGTCGAGGGACCGGGCGGCGCGCCGGCGGACCCGCTCGAGGGCGAGCGGTGGACAAGGCCAACCGGGCCGGACGAGCGAGAAAACCAGGAACGGGAGAAAGTCATGACAGAGGTCGCCGAACCCGCCGGGGCTGGATCGGACGTCACGTGGTACGCGCTGACGCCGGAGGAGGTCGCGAAGCGCCTCGGGGTTGATCCCGCCGCCGGTTTGACATCCGCCGAGGCCGATTCGCGGCGCTCGAAGTACGGGACGAACGCGTTTGCCCAGGCGAAGAAGGCGTCGCCCCTGCAGCTGTTCGTCCGCCAGTACGCGGATCCGATGCAGCTCGTGCTCCTCGTAGCCGGCATCGTCTGCCTCTTCCTGCCCGGACAGTTCTACACCGGCGTGTTCCTGCTGCTCCTGACCGTGTTCAACGCGTGGATGGCGATGAACCAGGAGGGCAAGGCGGAGGCGAGCGCTTCGGCCCTCGCGAACATGATGGTCGTCAAGGCCAAGGTCCGGCGGGATGGTGACCTCGTCGAGATCCCGATCGACCAGCTCGTCCCCGGCGATATCGTGAACATCGAGGCGGGCGACCTCGTCCCGGCCGACGCGCGCATCCTGTCCGCCGCGACCCTCGAGATCGATGAGTCGGCGCTCACCGGCGAGAGCGTCCCCACCCCCAAGCAGGTGGATGCCGTCGCTGCCGACGCCGCCCTCGGAGACCGGGTGGACATGGCGTTCATGAACTGCCAGGTCACCCGCGGGGCAGGCACGATCCTCATCGTGACCACGGGGATGGCGACCGAGGTCGGGCACATCAGCGGCATGCTCCAGGCCACCGTGGTCGAGAAGACGCCGCTGACGAAGCAGCTCGACGCCCTCACCAATCAGATCCTGGTCATCGCCGGCATCGCGCTGGCGGTGTCGATCGCGCTCGGTCTCTATCGAGACGTCGACCTCCAGACCCTGTTCCTCAGCGCGGTCGCGTTCGCCGTTGCCGCGATCCCGACGGCCCTTCCCGCGGTCGTCACGGCCATCCTGTCGAAGGGTTCGCAGACGCTTGCGGAGGCCGGCGCCATCATGAAGCGCCTGCGCTCGGTGGAGACGCTCGGGTCGACGTCGGCGCTCAACTCCGACAAGACGGGCACCCTGACGCTCAACCAGATGACAGCCGTCCAGATGGCGATCGTCGGCCGGCGCTATGCCATCTCGGGCGACGGCTACTCGACGATCGGACAGATCGCCCACACCGGTGGTGAGCCGGACGTGCCGCTCGAGCAGTACCTCCTGCCGATGGCCCTGTGCGCCGACGCAGAGGTCCGCGACGGCTCGCTCGTCGGCGACCCGACCGAGGGCGCGCTCGTGGTGCTTGCCGCCAAGGGCGGCGTGGATCCGGCGCTGACGCGCGAGCAGTACCCGCGCGTCGCGACCCTCCCGTTCGACGCGGCCTACAAGATGATGGCCACGTTCCACGCGATGAAGGACGCGAAGGGCAAGGATGTCATCCGCGCCTACATCAAGGGCGCGCCAGACCAGCTCCTTGCGCGGGCGACCAGTGCTCATGGGCCCGACGGCGTCGAGGTGCCCATCGCGCGGCTGCGCGACAACTACCTCGCCGAGAACGAGCGCCTCGGCACCATGGGTCTCCGGGTCATGGCGACCGGCCAGAAGGACTTCGACCCGTCCAGGTTCGACCGGGATGCCGATCTGCTCCCGGCGCTCGATGGCCTCACGCTCCTTGCCATCGTCGGGATCGTTGACCCGCCGAGGCCGGCCGCGAAGGATGCCATCGCTCGGGCGAAGGCGGCCGGGATCCAGGTCCGGATGATCACCGGTGATCACGCAGTGACGGCCGAGGCGATCGCCCATCAGCTCGGAATAGAAGGTCGCGCCGTCACAGGCGCCGAGTTCCGCGCGATGAGCGAGGACGAGGTGATGCGCGAGATCGATGACATCGGCGTCATCGCCCGCGTGTCCCCGGAGGACAAGGTCCACCTGGTCGACGTCCTGCGCAAGAAGGGTCACGTCGTCGGGATGACCGGCGACGGCGTCAACGACGCCCCGGCTCTGAAGAAGGCCGACATCGGGATCGCGATGGGGATCACCGGAACGGAGGTCTCGAAGCAGGCCGCCGTGATGATCCTGACCGACGACAACTACGCCACCATCGTGAAGGCCGTCGGTCTCGGGCGTGCCGTCTACGACAACCTGCTCCGGTTCATCCGGTTCCAGATGGCCGGCCTGTTCGGGTTCATCGCGACGTTCCTGGGCTCCTCGCTCCTCAACATCCTGGGTGGGATCCCGTTCCTCCCGCTCCAGACCATGTGGCTCAACTTCACGGTCAACGTCTTCCAGGCGATCGGTCTCGGCTACGGGAAGCCACGGGAGGGCCTCATGGAGGTCCCGCCGCGGCCCAAGTCGCAGAAGATCATGCCCCGCAGGTTGGCGACCTGGCTCGTGTTCATCGGGCTGATCATGGCCGCGGGCACCCTTGGGGTCCTCGCGTGGGCCAATGACGCCTATGGCGACGTGATCGCGCGGACGATGGGGGTGACCACCTTCTCGCTGTTCCGCCTCTTCTCGTCGCTGGAGACCGCTGATGAGGACGAGTCGATGTTCGGTGGGTCGATCCTTGCGAACCGGCCGCTGCTCATCGGAACGGCAATGTCCGTGCTGACGATCATCCTTGCGACCGAGCTGCCGCTGTTCCAGCGGATCCTGGGCACGGCAAGCCTGTCGATCGACCAGTGGGTCGTGTGCATCCTGGTTTCGCTCTCGGTCATCCTGGCCGAGGAGGCACGGAAGCTGCTCAAGATCCGGACCGGCGACGAGCCGGCCGCAGCTCAGGCGGCCACGGCCGGCGCCGCCGCCTGACGGAGATGCCGTCGGCCACGGGATCCGCGACGGCCCCGGCCGTGCGGCCCCGATCGCCGGCGGCCAGGCAATGATGGACGGAGCGACCTCAGGATCCGGGTGATCGCGGGAGGATCGAGCTCGAGCTCGATCCAGATCCTTCGACGTCCGGAGCCGAGGCTGCCGGCCTCGGCCGAGGCGACGCCGAAGCCGCGCCGCTCCCCGAGCCCATCGTCCTCGCGGCCGACCGCCTCGCGGATGGCGGGGCCATCGACGTCCAGGCCGACGACGCGTGGGCGGAGGCAGGGCGCAAGGTCCTGCGCTTCCACTTCGCTCGCATGCTGGCCCGTGTGCCAGGCGTCATCTCCGGAGAGGATGTCGAGGACGTTCACGCCATGCGTGTCGCCTCGCGCCGCGTGCGCGCCGCGTGGAGGGTCTTCGGCGACGGGTTCGAGCGCGAGGCGGAGCGACGGTATCGCGCCGAGCTCCGCGACATCGGGAGGCGGCTCGGGACCGTCCGGGATCTCGACGTGCTCATCGGCATCCTCGTGGCCGATGGGGAGCGCCGCAGCGCCCGTCACCGTGCCGGCCTCGAGCCGCTCCTCTCGGCATGGCGCGTCGAGAGGGAAGCGCGGCGCGTCGATCTCGCCGCTGCGCTCGTCTCGGAACGCTTTGCGACGTTCGTCAGCGATTACGAGCGGCTCGTCGAGACGCCGGGGCACGCCTCTGTCGCTGTCCAACCGTACGCTCCCGGTCTCGTGCGGTACCGGATGCCGGCGACGATCTGGGCTGCCTACCAGGCTGTCTGGGCATTCGATGATGGCCTCGCGACGGCCGATTTCGCCACGCTCCATGACCTCCGCATCGCCGCCAAGTGGCTGCGATACACGCTCGAGTTCGTCCGTGCGCCCCTCGAACCCGAAGCCGCCGGGCTCATCCGCCGGATGGTCGCGCTCCAGGACCACCTCGGCGATCAGCACGACCAGCATGTCGCCGCGGTGCTTGCCCGCGAGTTCGCCATGTCGGCGACCTTGACGGCCGCCCAGGCGAAGTCGATCAGCCGGTTCGTCGCGCACCTCGACAGGGGGGTCGACGGGCTCGGTCGGACGCTCGGATCCACATGGCGTCCAATCGTCGCCGCGAGCTACCGGCGCGCACTTGGTCGGGCGATCGCGAGACTGTGAGTCACTGGCCGCGGACCCGCCCCGCCGTCGGTGGTGGACGGACCGAGCGCCACGCAGGACCAGGAGGATTCGAGTGACGACCGCAGCGCGGCCGACCTCCACCCGGGCCCGGATCGAGCACTGGATGCCCGGCGTCCGCGTCGTCCGCACCTACGAACGGTCGTGGCTGTCGCGCGATCTGGTCGCGGGGATCGTCCTCGTCACCCTGCTCGTCCCGCAGGGGATGGCCTACGCGGAGCTCGCCGGCCTGCCGGCCATCACCGGGCTCTACACGACGGTCATCTGCCTCGTCGCCTACGCGTTGGTCGGACCGTCCCCGATCCTCATCCTCGGCCCGGACTCGGCGCTGGGCCCGCTGATCGCGGCCACGATCCTGCCGCTCGCCGCCGGCAGCGAGGAGATGGCGATCGCCCTCGCCGGAATGCTTGCGCTCATGGTCGGGCTCATCACGATCGGCGCTGGGGTCGCGAAGCTCGGCTTTATCGCCGATCTGCTCTCGAGCCCGGTGAGGACCGGCTACCTCGCCGGCCTGTCGATCACGATCTTCATCGGCCAGCTGCCCAAGCTGTTCGGGTTCTCGACGGACGCCAGCGGCCTCGTCGACGAGCTGCGCGCGTTCCTCCAGGGCCTCGATCAGACCAACCTCTGGGCCCTCGGGATCGGCCTTCTGAGCCTCGCCATCATCGAGGGTCTCAGGCGGCTTCGGCCCCGGGCCCCGGGCATTCTCGTCGCGGTCGTCGTCTCGATCGGCCTCTCGATGGCGCTTGACCTCGCCGCTCGCGGCGTCGACGTCATCGGCGTGCTGCCCCAGGGCTTCCCGATGCCGAAGCTCCCGGCCGTCGCGCCGGAGGACATTCCGCTGCTGTTCGCCGCCGCCGCCGGGATCTCGCTCGTCGCGATCGGCGACACGATCTCCGTGTCGGGCGGGTTCGCGGCCCGAGCCGGATACGAGGTCGACGGCAACCAGGAGCTTGCCGGGATCGGATCAGCGAACCTGGCGGCCGGTCTGTTCAGCGGCTTTCCGGTGAGCACGAGCGGCTCGCGGACGGCCGTGGCCTTCCAGTCAGGTGCCAAGACCCAGCTGACGGGCCTCGCCGCGGCCGCCCTCGTCGTCGTGATGCTGCTGTTCCTGCCTGGTCTGGTCCAGGCGATGCCGCAGCCGGTGCTGGCCGCGGTCGTGATCGCGGCCTCGATCAGCCTGTTCGACGTTCCCGAGCTGCGCCGGCTGTTCCGGGTCCGCCGCACGGAGTTCGCCCTGGCCGTGGCCTGTGCCCTTGGCGTCATGTTCATCGGCGTCCTTGAGGGGATCGTCGTGGCCGTGGTGCTCTCGGTGATCTACATCTTCAAGCGGGCGTGGTCACCGTACTCGACCGTTCTCGGGAAGACGCCGGCCGTTCCCGGCTGGCACGACATCCGGCGCTATCCCGACGCGGAGCAGGTGCCGGGGCTGCTCATCGTGCGCTGGGCGGCGCCACTCTTCTTCGCGAACGCGAACCAGTTCCGTGACCGGATCCGCGAGCTCGTGAAGTCTTCGACACCGACGCCCCGCTGGGTCCTCGTGGCTGCAGAACCGATCACCGACATCGACGTGACCGCCGGGGCGATGCTCGCCGACCTCGACCTCGAGCTCAACGCGGCCGGAGTTCACCTCGCGTTCGCCGAGCTCCAGTCGGACGTTCGGGACACGATCGTGCGCTACGGCCTCCTTCAGACGATTGACGAAGGGCACCTGTACGGCTCGGTGAAGGACGGGGTCAAGGCGTTCCTGCGCGAGGACGATGCCGGCAACGCGGACCCTGGGGCGCTGGCGGGGGGTCGGCCGCCGTCTGACTGAGTATCGACCGAGGAATAGGCTTGTCGACGGGCGCGGTCGTCCGTCCTCACCCGTTTGGGGCGATGCCCCGGCACCCATGCCGTGGTCCCATTGCGGCGAGCTGGCGAACGTCGAAGGGTTTGCGCCTCGTCGAACAGGAGGAATCATGGAAGAGAGATCGATCGATGAGCTGGGGCCCGTCGACTACCTGGTGGTCGAGTTCCCGGCGGGGCACCAGAACTTCACCGGCGAGGCCGCCGATGAGCTCCTGCGGCTCCACGATTCCGGGGTCATCCGGGTGATGGACCTGGTGTTCATCGGCAAGGGCGACGACGGGACCGTCATGGCCCAGGAGCTCGGGAACCTCGAGGACATGGGTGAGTTCGCCCGGCTCGAGACCGAGCTGGCCGAGACCCTCGCCGAGGAAGATGTCCTCAAGTTCGGCGAGGTCATGGCCCCCGGCAGCCTGGGTGCCGTGCTGGTCTACGAGAACCTGTGGGCCGCGCACTTCGGGTCGGCCCTCCGCCGTGCCGGCGGACAGATGGTCGCCAATGGCCGGATCCCCATCCAGGCCATCATCGCCGCCGTCGAGGCGGACGAGGCCGCGCTGGCGGCCCAGGGAGCCTGACATGCCGCTTCGACCCTCTCGTGTCGCCAAGGCCGCCGTGGTCACGGCGGCTGTCAAACCCGGCCCGTCGCCGGTCGCCAAGGCCGCGGTCGTCGGCGCTGCTGTCAAACCCGGCCCATCGCCGGTCGCCAAGGCCGCTGTCGTCGGCGCTGCCGTGACACCCGGCCGGCGCCGCTTCTAGGCCGACACGCCACCCGGCGGCCGGCGCGAGTCCGGCCGCCGCAATTCCTCCAAACTCTGGTCGACCGCAGCCCAGCGGTCGGGGTTGCGGGGTCTCGATCATCCCGCGAGGCAGACCGTGTGGCGCCTGGGTCGTCGGTTTCGGGCCAGGCTATCCCCCACGCGGGATGATGCGGCGTCAGGCCCAGCGAGCGTTGGATGGAGCGAGCGACGGATCTCGGTCGAGACTCGCAAGCAAAGGCGGGGAATCGAGGGACCATGTCCACGGCCGAGGAAGGCTTTCGAAGACTCACGATCGGAGATCCGGGTCTCGTCGACGCGTTGAAAGGCTCGGCGGCGTCGACGTTCTGTGGGCAGCGACTCGACGCGAGGACGGATTCGCTGGTGCGTCTGGGTGCGCTGATTGCCCTCGACGCTCCTGCCTCGTCCTACCGAACGATCGTCGACGAGGCCCAGCGTGCGGGTGCGCGACTCGAGGATCTGCTTGCGGTGCTCATCGCCGTCGCAGGGACGGTCGGTTCCGCGCGTGTCATCGCAGCGGCGCCGAAGGTTTCCCTGGCGGCCGGCTACGATGTCGAGGCGGCGCTCGAGGCGGCCATGCCGTGGGCGCCGCCTCGGTGACGATTGCCTCGGCCGATTCCTGCGCCGCGATGGGACCAGATTCCGCCTGCTAGAATCGGGCCCCGCTCGTAGGCTGGCCCGCCCTTCAGGCCAGCGCCGCGTATCACGGTGATCGGCCCCCAGCATTGACCAGCACGGCGCCTCGCTTCCAACCCGCGATCCCGTTGGTGGAGGCCAAGCTCAACCCGCCGGTTCCCCGGCACGCGACGATCGAGCGAACCCAGCTCCTT
Organism: uncultured Chloroflexia bacterium; assembly: GCA_963734935.1. Taxonomy (GTDB): domain Bacteria; phylum Chloroflexota; class Limnocylindria; order Limnocylindrales; family CSP1-4; genus CAIXZV01. The sequence goes on from CAVTIO010000009.1 coordinate 258,280, forward strand.
GACGCGATCGGCGCCGGAACCGAACGTCCGGTCGTCTCCGTGGTCGCGTCGGCCGGGTACGGGAAGACGACCCTGCTTGCGCAATGGGCAGCGGCTGAACGACGGCCGGTCGCCTGGCTGAGCCTTGATGACCTCGACAACGACCCGGTCGTGCTGCTCTCCTACCTGGCCGCCGCGCTGGACCGTATCGAACCGATTGCCGGATCGCTCCGGTCGGCGCTCGCCGCGCCGCACGATCGCATCCTTGCCGCCGCCGTCCCACGCCTCACATCCCGGCTGCATGAGTGGCAGCGCCCGGCGGTGCTGATCTTCGACGACGTCCATCACCTCGTCGATCAGACATGCCTTGACATTCTCACCGCGCTCATGGACCAGCTGGCCCCGGGCTTCCAGATCGCGATCGCCGGGAGGATCGGGACCCCAATCTGCCGCTCGCTCGACACCGCGCGCAGGGTGGCCTGCTGGAGATCGACCAGCGTGACCTCGCCCTCGACCAGGACGAGATCACGGCGCTGGCCAAGGCTGCCGGGTTCGTGGTGTCGCGACAGGAAGCAGGTCGGTTGCTGGCCCAGACGGAGGGCTGGGCCGTCGGGATCTACCTTGCCGCGATGGCTCGCGACCGACGTCCAGGTGCGCTCACCCCACTCACGAGCGTCTCGGGACGGGACGAGTTCATCGCCGATTACCTGAGATCGGAGTTCGAACGGAATCTCGACGATGACCAGCTGACGTTCCTGACCCGAACCTCGATCCTCGACACGGTCTCCCCGGACGTCGCCGAACCGTCACGGCCATGCCAGCGGCCGGGACACGACTCCATGACGCTTGCGCTCACCAACCTGCTCATCCAGGAGGTCAAGGGGTCGACCGACGAGTTCCGGTATCACAACCTGCTGCGCGACTTCCTCCTGGCGGAGCTCGAGCGTCGCGAGCCAGGGGGTGCCAGCGCCGCTCACCGTCGAGCCTCGTCGTGGTTCCTTGCCGCCGGCGAGCTCGACCAGGCGGTCGACCACGCCATGGCCGGCGGTGACACCGATGGCGCCGCGCGGATCGTGGCCGCTACCTCCCTGTCGATGTTCTACGCGGGCAAGGGGCGGACCCTCGACCGGTGGCTCCGGGGCTTCGACACCGACAGCTTGACTCGGTACCCATCGCTTGCCGTCGCCGCCGGCTGGCTCCACCTGATGAACGGACGCGCGGACGCCGCGAACCAGATGGGTGACATCATCGAGCGATCAGTCAGTCGGCTGGAGCCTCCGGTCTCGGTGCGGCGTCCTTCGACTCCGAGCGAGCCATGCTCCAGGCGATCATGGCTCGACATGGACCGTCGGACGTCCTCGCGAAGGCCGAGTACGCGGTGTCGCAGGAGGCTCCGCGACAGCCCCTGGCGACCAAACGCCCTGTGGCTGCTTGGGTCGGCGCGCCTGCTGCTCGGTGACTCTGACGCCGCGGACGCCGCATTCGACGTGACCGTGGCCGCCCGAGGCTTCGGCCGGCGCCACGGAGATGATCGCCCTCGCTGGCAGAGCCAGCATCGCGATGGCTCGCGGCGACTGGCAGGCGGCCGACGGATTCGCGCGCTCGGCCCGCGCCGGCCTGGACGACCGTCCTACCTCGGCGAGATCCTGCCGTCGCTCATCGTCTACGCGGTCGGGGCGCGGATCGCCATCAAACAGGGCGATATCGCCGGTGGTCGAGCTGACCTGGTCCGCGCCCAGCTCGTCCGCCCGATGGCCACCTACGTCGCGCCCTGGTTCGCGGTCAGCGCCCTTCTCGAGCTGGCGCGGGCCTATCTCGCCATCTCGGACCCGACGGGCGCCCGGTTGGTGGTCCGCGAGGCCGAGCAGGTGATCCGCAAGCGCCCGCACCTGGGGACCCTGACCACCGATCTGATCAAGATGCGTCAGCAGCTTGCCGGTGCGTCGACGACCCTGGTTGGTGCGTCCGCGCTGACGAATGCCGAGCTTCGGCTCCTCCCGTTGCTGCCGACATACCTGTCGTTCGTGGAGATCGGGGATCGCCTGGGGATCTCCCGTCACACGGTCAAGACCCAGGCGATGTCCATCTACGGCAAGGTCGAGGCGACGTCGCGCGGCGAAGCCGTGGAGCGTGCCATCGAGCTCGGCCTGCTGGAGCCCTTCTACGGCCTGCGGCTTGCCCAGCCCGTCTCAAACGGCTGAGACGACGCCAGGGGCATCCCTACGCTGACGCTGCAGGGATGAGCCGCGGCCACGCAGGCCGCGTCGCTGCTTCCGGGGTGCACCGACGGAGACAACGCGGCCCGGTCGTCGCGGTACGCTCTCGGCAGATGGCATTGCCCGGGCCTGGTCCGGGTCGGGGAGGGGATTGGAGGTGTTGCAGTCATGACCGCGGAGGCGCCCGTGCTACGCGCGCACGGCAACGCCTACAACATCTTCATCCTGGTCCTGACGATCTTCTCGTTGGCGATCATGGTCCTGTTGCTGCTGCCGATCTCACAGGCCGAGCGCGATCTGCTGACCATGTACGACAACACGGTCTGCGTCATCTTCCTGATCGACTTCGGGATGAACCTCGTGGGTGCGAAGCCCAGACGCGCCTACTTCATCGGTCAACGCGGGTGGCTCGACCTGCTCGGATCGATCCCAAGCTTCGGCTTCATCCCGTTCACCGCCCTGTTCCGCCTCGCCCGCCTGAGCCGGCTGGCGCGCATCACTCGCCTGCTGCGTGGCCAGGCCGGCAAGGATCTCGTCCTCGACGTCCTCGCGAACCGCGGTGAGTACGCAACGTTCATCACGATCCTGCTGGCCGGCATCGTGCTCAGCACCGCGAGCATCCTGGTGCTCCAGTTCGAGAGCCAGGCGCCCGACGGCAACATCAAGACCGGTGGGGAGGCCATCTGGTGGGGCCTCGTGACCATCACCACGGTCGGCTACGGTGACTTCTACCCGGTCACGTTGATGGGGCGCCTCACCGGCATCTTCGTCATGTTCGCCGGCATCGGGATCATCGGCGCGCTGGCGAGCATCCTCGCGAGCATGCTGGTCTCACCGTCGACGCCGGACGAGCCCACGGCTTCTGACGCCCAAGGGACCGAGGCGTCAGCCCCCGATGCGACGGCGACGGATGCGACGGCGATTGATACCAGGACGGCGGACGCGATCCTCGGAGAGCTGGCGAGCCTGCGGGCCGAGGTCGCCGAGCTACGCGCCTCGCTCCAGAGCGGCGGCTGACATGCCCGAGCGACCAGCCAATGCCGCTCGCCCGAGAGGGCGAGCATGACCTTCACCGAGGTCATGGACGGCGTCGTCCAGTCCTTCGAGATCGCCGGCGTCGTGATCCTCGCGGGCGGCGGGCTCGTGGCCCTCGCCGTGTACGTCCGCGACCTGTTCCGCGGTCCGCCGCGACCCGCGTACGAGCGATTCCGTCAGAACCTCGGTCGCTGCATCCTGCTGGGCCTCGAGGTCCTGATCATCGCCGACATCGTGCTCACGGTGACCATCGATCAGACCATCGAGAGCGCGCTCACGCTGGGGCTCATCGTGCTCGTACGGACCTTCCTGAGCTTCTCGCTCGAGATCGAGCTCGAGGGCACGGTCCCGTGGCACCGCGGGGCGGGGCAAGATCCGACCTGACGCGCTTCCTGCGTGGCCACATCGACAATCCAGGTCTGGCTGGCGGTCAGGAGGTGGGACGCTCCGCTTCGGATGAGCCATCGGATCGAGCATAGATGCGAGCAACGCGTGCGAGGAGGTTTCGAGGCGGTCGCCCACGAGGCGTCAGGGATTCCTCAGTCGTCGACCTCCTCCCAGATCAACTGCTCGTCGTGCTCCTCCCACTCGGCACCCGGCATCTTGATGGCCCAACTCGACCATGTCCCGACCGGGTGAGCGAGGGCGGTCCGAACTCTGGCGCGCACGACCATGCCTGGTTCGAGCTCAACGGGTGAGCGAAGTGGGGCCGTCGTCATTCCCCAGTGCGTCGGCGGATCGCCGGGGCCGATCGACAGCGAGATGCCGGGCACCAGGTCGGCGCTGAACCACAGGGCGAGCGCGTTGGCCGTGCCGTGGTCCCGGACGGCCAGCTGGACCGCTGCGACGTGCGGCGCCTGCGCCTGCTCGAACGCGATCGAGCCCGCGTCCGTCGTCCAGAGTGGGCTCGATTCCGACCGCCGATCATCTGCTGCGAGGTGTCGGAACGTGCCGGCGTAGATGATTTCGTTGACGGTCTTCTCGACCAGGGCGTCGAGGTTCAGGCCATACGGGTTGTCTCGCATGAACCCCACCGCGTCTGCGACGTAGCGGTCGTGCACCAGCGCCGTCCATGCGGTGACCGAGCTGGGGATCATCGCCCCGCCGGGCTTGAGCCAGCGATCGCGGGCGGCGATGACCGGGACGAGCATCCCCTCATCGATCCCGAATCCGCCGAGCCACTCCGAGACGATGACGTCGACCCGTTCCGGCGGCTCGATGGCCATGACGTCGCCCTGGATCACCTGCACGACGTCGGCGACCCCGTTTGCGGCGGCCAGCTCCTGCGCCAGGACGGCGACCGACGTCTGCTCGACCGCGTACACGCGCGCGGCGCCGGCTCGGGCCGCGAACAGGCTCAGGATGCCGCTCCCCGCGCCGACGTCGAGGACCACGTCGCCGGGGCGGACGACCGACTCGATCGCGCGCCGGAAGGCCTCAGTGCGGACCTCGTCCCGGATCATCGTCCGGTGCACCTCGAACTCGGCATACATCGGGTCGGGCGAGATCCTGATCGGCGTCCGCATCTGACGACTATAGGCACGTCTCCGATGCCGCACGTCACCGGCGGGCACGGTCTCCGTGGTCCACGGGCGTGTGCCGAATATCAGCCCCTCTGGGTGATGCCGGGTCAGTCATGGGTCGGCATGATCGGCAAAAGCACAACGGCAAAGGAGAATCCCATGGGAATGAGACGACGAACGCGACGCCGCGCCCTGGTCGCCGGAGCAGCGGTCGCCCACCATCGCAGCAACATGGCGGCGGAGCAGGAGCAGGCCGGCTACGAACAGGGAGTGGCCGACGCCCAGGCGACCGCTCCCGCACCCCAGTATCAGGCACCCGCGGCCCCGGTCGCCCCTGCGCCCCCGCCGCCTGACCCGTACGACCAGATCGAGCACCTCGCCCAGCTGCATGCCTCGGGTGCGCTGACGGACCAGGAGTTCGCGGACGCAAAGGCGAAGATCCTCGGGTCGTGAGCGCGACGCGTGTCGCCCAAGACCTCGGACGGATCGTCACAAGAGGAGCAGAGGACTGCAATGACTAGATCGCGCAGAGACACGCTTGCCAGGGCGCTCGAGGCCGAGGTCGGTGGCGAGACGGTGGATCCCGGGACCCTGTTCACCGACGATGTCGTCGGCTGGTCGCCGTACGCGAATGTCTCAGGCTTGACCGCACTGAGTGCGTTGGAGGCCATCCACCAGCTGGCGTTCTCCAACGTCGTGATCCTGTTTCGTGGGCTCGATGAGGTCGGCAACAAGGCGTTCGCCGAGTGGGTCATCGAAGCGGATCACACTGGACCCTACATCCTCAGTGAGGAGTCAGTGATCGAGGCAACCGGGCGGCGGATCCAGCTGGCCGGCGCCACCGTGGCCGATTTCCGCGACGGCAAGATCCGTTCATTCCGGAGCTACTTCGACGACATGACGCTCATCGAGCAGCTCCTCGGCGCCTGATCGGCCCGTATTGTGGACTTCCACGTCGAGCGCGACCCGGATCCGCTCGACGTCGGATTCCTCGAGCAGCAGATCCGCCTCGAGGCGGATCTGGCCATGGGACTCGGTGACGAGGTCGAGCTCGCAATCTTCGTGCGAGACGGCGATCGGATCATGGCCGGCATCAGCGGCTGGACCTGGGGCGATTGCTGCGAGTTGTCGAGCCTCTGGGTCGATCCGAGCCTGAAGGGTCAATGGCTCGCGCCGCGGCTGATCGCCGCGGCCGAAGCCGAGGCGGCCGCCCGCGGATGTACTCAGACCATCCATTTCTCGTATGGGTTCCAGGCTCGGCGCCTCTACGAGCGGGCCGGCTACGAAGTCGTTGGTCGGGTCGCGGACTTCCCGTCTGGCACGGACGCCCTCTGGTTCCGGAAGCGTCTGCAGGCTGCGACCGCCCCGCCGGCCACGGAGGCACGCCAGGCCCGATAAGGCGAATGGCACGATTCATGGCGATCGTACGTGGTTGCCGCGATACGACCGGACATGGCTCCCACTCGATGTCATCGCCGGGTGGTTGGTAGTGAAGGACGAAGGTTTCGCATCGCCGCCGTTTGGCTGCTGCCGACGACGAAACGAATGGGACGCATCGCCGGTCGCTTCATGTTTACGCGACTCTACCGACCACGCACGGTAGCGGATGGGTTGAACCATCTCCGCGTCGCGGGCGAAACGGCGATCTGCGAGGCCAGGTGCGCAGCGGGGGTGCGAGGGAGACCTCCCACCGAAGTCCGAGTCGAGGCGTCCCGACAGCGGTCCCGGTAGGTCTCGCGCCGCGGGGGCATCTAGCGGTTGGAAAGCCGAAACAACGCACGCTGGGAGTCGTCGTGCCACGGGCTCTGGCCGGCCTTGCGCCACGCCTCCTTCTGACGGGCGTAGTTCGCGTCGCCGATCTGCTCGGCCGCGTGCTGGAGCGCGCGGTACGCCATGTGCTCGGGTGTCGGCTCGACCTGCACTGGACTGTCCTCCTGCTGATTCGACCGTTGGTCGAGATCACGTTGTGTCAAGGGGCACCGTCCGCGCGAGTACCGATCGCGAGTTCGCTTCGCGGCTCAGTCGCCGGAGGCCCGGGTGATGCGCTCGACGACGACGGGCTGTTCAACCGGCGCCGTGTCGGCGACCGTGATCGCCGCCCGGATCTGCTCCGCCGCGATCCTGGCCGCGTCAGCCGTCCGGGCGTGCACGGTGCAGACCGGCCGGTCTTGGTCGACCTCGCCGCTGACCGGGACCACGTCGGTGATCCCCACGGTGTGGTCGACCGCCTGGTCGGCGCGAGTGCGGCCGCCGCCGAGGGTGACGATGGCGAGGCCGACGGACCGCGCATCGACCGCCGTGACGAAACCGCTGCGGGCGGGCGTGACCCGCAACGACACCTCCGGCAGTGGCAGGTAATGGTCGGGCCGCTCGATCAGATCTGGCGGTCCGCCGAGCCCGGCGACCATCCGGGCGAAGCGCTCGGCCGCGGCGCCCGACGTCAGCGACGTATCGAGCGCCGACATCGCGGTGGCGATGTCGGGCGACAGTCCGCCGGTGACGAGGAGATCAGCAGCCAGGGCCATGCTCACCGCGTGCAGGCGGGGCTCTCGCGCCTCTCCGCGCAGATAGGCGATGGCCTCCCGCACCTCGACCGCGTTGCCGGCGCTGGTGCCGCGAACCTCGTTCATGTCGGTGAGCAGGGCCGTCGCCGGACAGCCGGCACCTGTTGCCACGTCCACGATGTCCTGGGCCAGCCCACGCGCCTCAGCGAGGGTGCCCATGAGGGCGCCGCTGCCGAAGGTCACGTCCATGACCAGGCCGTCCAGGCCGGCGGCCAGCTTCTTGGACAGGATCGAGGCGGCGATCAACGGGCGCGATTCAACGGTCGCGGTGACGTCCCGGATGGCGTACAGACGACGGTCGGCAGGCGCCAGGTCGGCCGTCGGGCCGACGATCGCGCAGCCGGCCTCGCGGACGACCCGCTCGAGAAGGGTCTGGTCGGGGGCGATGTGATAGCCCGGGATGGCCTCGAGCTTGTCCAGGGTGCCGCCCGTGTGGCCCAGGCCGCGACCCGAGATCATGGGGATCGCCCCGCCGCACGCGGCGACCATCGGCGCGAGCACCAGACTCACCTTGTCGCCCACACCCCCGGCGGAGTGCTTGTCGAGGACCGGCCCCGGCAGGTCGGCCTGTGACCAGTCGAGGACGGTGCCGCTGGCGACCATGGCTCTCGTCAGGGCGATCGTCTCGGCGCGCGTCATGCCCCGCCACAGGACGGCCATTGCGAAGGCGGCCGCCTGCCCCTCGCCGATCGAGCCGTCGGTGATGCCGGCGACGAAGAAGTCGATCTCCTCGTCAGTCAGAGCGCGTCCGTCGCGCTTGGCGCGGATGACCTCCTGGGGGAGCACGGTCAGGCGTCCCGCGTGTTGTCGAAGTCAAATCCATGGAACAGCTTCTCGTGGAAGTGTTGCCGCAGCTTCGCGTCGTGTAGGAGGTTCGGGTTCTCACGGCGGAGATACTCGCCGGCGGCAACGAGAAAGCCCGTGGTGCCGCACGCGGGGTCGCAGATCGCGTCGGTCGGCTGCGGGGCCGTCATCTCGACCATCAGGGCGATGATGTGGCGAGGCGTCCGGAACTGGCCGTTCTGGCCCGCTGTCGCGATCTTGCCGAGCACATGTACTCGTAGAGGTCGCCCTTCGTGTCGCGGTCCGCCATCGGCACGTCGTCGACCAGGTCGACGACCTTGGCGAGCAGGGCCGGCGTCGGGATCGTGAAGCGGGCGCCCTCCATGTGGTGGGCGAAGGTGGTGCCGTCGGTGCCGAGGTTCCGGAGGAACGGGAAGACGCTGTCGCGGACGATCGAGAACATCTCGGCCGGCGCCTCGTTCTTGAAGCGCGACCAGCGAAGCTGGTCGTAGCGTCGGTCGAACGCGTCCTTGCCTTCGGGATAGAACCGGCGCGTCATGGGTTCGCCCAATCGGGAGGCCTTGTTCTCTTCGAGAGTCTCGAGGTCGTCCAGACGGCGCAGGAAGAGCAGGTACGTGATCTGCTCGATCACCTCGAGCGGGTTCGAGATGCCCCCGGACCAGAAGGCGTCCCAGATCTTGTCGATTTGGGACCGCAGTTGGCCGGTCAGCATGGACGTACCCCGAAGGCGATTGATGGACGATCAGCGTCCCTACTGTAGCCACCTGCTTGGTCGCGGGATGGCCGGGGGGCCATCCGTGTCCACCCGCGCGTCCACGAACAAGCCGATTCCTTGATCAGCCCCGTTCAGTTGGGAATGCCGCGAAACCTTCATTCAGCAGGCGCGCGAAACGATCGACCTTCACTACCAGTGGTAGGCCTCAGCCGACCCCGCCGGTGCCGAACTGACGATCGCCGGCATCGCCGAGGCCGGGCATGATGTAGCCCTTCTCGTTGAGCTGGCGGTCGAGCGCGGCGGAGTAGATCTCCACCTCGGGATGGGCGCTGAGCACCGCTTCGACGCCCTCGGGGGCTGCGATCAGGTTGACGAGCTTGATCCGGACGGCGCCCCATCGCTTGAGGACCTCGATCGCCGCGGTCGCCGAGCCGCCGGTGGCGAGCATCGGATCGAGGATCAGGCATAGATCGATGCTGGTCGTGTCGGGCAGCTTGTTGTAGTACTCGACCGGGCGCAGCGTGCGCTCGTCGCGGAACAGGCCCAGGTGCCAGACCTCGGCCGTCGGCATCAGCTCCAGCATGGCATCGACCATGCCCAGACCCGCTCGCAGGATCGGGATCAGGCCGATGCGGTCGGCAAGCTCCTCGCCCTGCATCGTCTCGAGCGGCGTGGGCACGTCGATGGGTCGGGTGTGCGCGTCGGCGAGCGCCTCGTAGCCGAGCAGCCACGACAGCTCGCGCACCACTTCGCGGAACTTCTTGGGTTCGGTGGACTCGTCGCGCAGGATGCCGAGCTTGTGACGCACCGCTGGGTGCTGCGACACGTGGAGGTTGGGCCAGGTTGCCACGGGGCTCCTCGCAGTCTGATCCGGTCGGACGGGGCGGGCAGGGTGGCCGTGCTGCGGCACCTGCCGGGTGCGGCCGAATCGTAACGCGTCCCGGCACGCGAAGGGAGTGCGACGCGACCGCGCCGTTGGGCGGCTCGCGGCCGCCGGATGGTGCGTGCGAGCACCACGAGAGCGGACGGCCAGGAAGGGCTGGGTCAGCGACGTCGGTCGCATGGATGCCTCCGCGACGCGATGCCGCGCTATGCTCGGGGTCCGATGGCGGACGGAGCAGCGACCAGCACCCACAGTGCCTCCGGCAGAACGACGCGGCGCGGCAAGGCGCGGGACGCTGCGCGCCCCCGGCAGCCACGTTGGCCGGTGCCGCCCGTGCTGGCACGCCAGATCCGCAACGGCGTCGTGGAATCGGTGCACCGCGGTGACGTGGTCGAGGTCGACGTCGCGGGTCGGATGCTGCGGGTGCTCGGAGACCCCGACCGCGTCGTCTACCTGCGGTCCACCGTCAAGCCCCTTGGCCTGGTCTCGCTGCTCCGCGCCGGTGGTCAGCAGGAGTTCGACCTCACATCGGACGAGCTCGCCGTGATGGCCTCGAGCCATTCCGGGGAGGACCTCCACGTCCGGACGATCCAGGCGCTCTACCGTCGCGTCGGGATCTCGCAGTCCCTCCTTGCATGTGGTGCCGAAGGGGCGCCGCTTGATGCGCTGACCGCCGCGAGGCTGGCACGCGATGGCGAGCGCCCCAGCGTCGTGCGCCACATGTGCTCGGGTCAGCACTCGGCGTTGATCCTGCTCGCGAAGCTTGGTGGGTGGGAGCTCGAGACCTACTGGCAGGCGGAGCACCCGGCGCAGATTGCGTATCGCGATGGGGTCGCGGACGCATACAACGTGCCCGCGAGCTCGCTGCAGACCGGGCTCGATGGGTGCGGGATCCTCACCTACGCGTTCCCGCTCCGGGAGGTTGCGCGCGCGTATGCGATCCTCGTTGATCCCGAGGCGCTCCCCGGTGACGACCCACGGAGCGGCCTGACTCGCCACCTGATCACCATCCGTGACGCGATGCTCGCGCATCCGGACCTGGTGGCCGGGACGCGTGATCGGCTGGACACCTCGCTGATGAAGGCGACCGAGGGACGGGTGGTCAGCAAGAGTGGGATGGAGGCCCTCCGCGGCATCGGCATCCTGCGTGGTCCGCGCGCCAACGGTGCCGAGATCGCGGCATCGGGCGTGGCGATCAAGATCGAGGATGGCGACGGCCACGAACGCGCGACATGGTCCGCGTCGGTGGAGGCGGTCCGACAGGCGGGCGTGCTCGACGGGCAGCCACTGCGATTGCTCGCCCGATATCACCATCCGCAGACGCTCGACCCGCACGGACGCACGGGCGGGGAGACCGTCCCGTCGTTCGACCTCGCGCCGGTCGGGGAGCTCATCGGCTGAGGACCCCATGACGCCCCAGGGCGATCCCTATCGCATCCTGGGGGTGATGCCGGGCGCCTCGCTCAACGAGATCAGGGCCGCGTATCGTCGGCTGGCGAAGCAATACCACCCCGATGCCGCCGGTGAGCGGGCGCTTGCGCGGTTCCTCGCGATCCAGGCCGCCTACGAGCGGCTTGTTGATGCCGAGGGACGCTTGCGACTGCCTGGCGAGGGACGGGGACCCGGGGCGGGACAGGGAGCCGCAGGGGGACGGGGATCCGGGGCGGGACGGCGACCGACCGAGCCGTGGCGGGCGGATGCGGCCAGGGCCCGGGCATCTCGCGACGCCTGGCGTGCCCGACGTGCGGGCGCGACGAGTGGGGGATCCGGCAGTGGCCCGGCACGTCCCGGCGCGCGAACCGGCGCAGGCGACCCAGAACGACCCAGGGCGGGCGACGGCGGGCAGTCCGGTCCCGGTGGTGCCACGCGTCCCGGCCCGGATCGGTCGTCACGCCGCCGATCGACGAGCGAGGATCGGGGCGGCCGGCGGGGTCCGCGGCGCGCAACCCCCGGATCGACAACCTACGACGAGGCGGCCGACGGCACGCGCGACCCCGCGTGGGACGGCGGCTCGTGGTATGGGCCGACCCTGGGGACCTACTGGACGATCAACCCGCGCGAGTACGCCGACCCGCGCAAGCACGGCCCTGAGTACCAGGCTCGTGCGCGCCGGGCGGGGCAGCAGACGGCCGCCCGGACGCGACCCACCAAACGTCCCGACAGCGCTGACACCGACGACGACGCCGCGCGCGACGATGAGTCGTGGACCTATGCGGGGGACGGCGATGCCGCCTGGTCCAGCGGACGAGTCAGCCACGATCCTGGTGGCAGCTCCGCTGGCGCGACCAGCGCCACGTGGGCGTCGCCATCCAATGCCACCGCCACGGACGCGTCCCCGGACCGACCGGCACCGGCGGAACCGGCCGAGCCGCTCGTCCCCGATCTCGAGTCGCTCGCGCGCCGACTGGGTCCCCGAGGGCTGCTTGCGCTGGCACACCGCGGCTTGCGCTGGCGATGGCTGCTCGCCGCCGTCGGCTGGGCACCAATCGGTCTGGCCATCGGCTCGCTGCTCACATCGGTCACCGGGTGCGCCGAGTTCGCCGCGTCATGTCCCGAGCCGGTGCCCACGCTCGCGCTGCTCGTCCAGCCGCTGATCCCGCTGTTGCTCGTCCTGGCACCCCCGATCGCCGCCCTGGCCGCATTCGGCACGATCGCGGCGCTCGCCGCCTCGGTTCCCCTTGCCGCGGTGCTTGCCGTGGGCACCGGCCCCGACGGCCACGCGGGGGCGCCGGTCCTTGGCGTGATGGTCGCGACCGTCTATCTCGTGGCGATCGTCGGCGGCGCGATCGCCCTGTGGCGGCCATCGCGCGAGCCGTAGACTCGGGACGTCATGCAGCGACGTCACGATCCGGCCGACATCTCCGCCGCGGCCCAGGAGTACCTCCTGGCGCTGCGCGTGATGGGCTCGGACGGCCGGGTGGCAACGGCGGCCCAGCTCGGTCGCCACGTCGGCGTGAGCACCCAGGCCGCGAGCGAGATGTGTCGCCGCCTCGCCACGGATGGACTGGTGGGCCAGGCACCCGGACGCGGGCTCGTCCTCACCACCGCCGGACGGGCCGCGGCCGACGCGATCTTCCGCCGTCACGCGCTCCTGGAGTGGCTGCTGACCTCGATCGTGGGCCTCAGCTGGGCCGACAGCGACGTCGAGGCGATGCGGCTCCAGGGCGCCCTGTCACCCCGGGTCGAGGCGCGCCTGGACGATCTGCTCGGGCATCCCGAGACCTGCCCGCATGGCAACCCGATCGATCTCGCGACGGCCCATCGTCGGCCGGCCGGCACTCCGCTGTCGGAGATGGAATCGGGATCGAAGGCGACCGTGTACCGGATCACCGAAGAGGCGGAGGAGGACGCCGGCCTGCTCTCGTATCTCGAGGCGCGGGCGTTGACCCCGGGCGCGCAGGTGACGATTCTGTCCCGCTCCGCGTCGCTCGATTCGCTGACCCTGGAGGGGCCGCGAGGTCTCGCGACGCTCGGACTTCGCCCAGCAGCACTCATCCGGGTGATTCCCGGAGAGGCCGATCCGGCTCTGTTCCACCAGGTTCCCGCGCTGCCTGCCGGCGGATGACGTGTGGCGGCACCGGCCAGAGGAGGGCGGCGGCGCCGCTGACGAGCCCACCGCGTTGACGGCAGCGTGACCTGCGCGCCGGCCGCGGGCCCGGCGGCAACGCTCTCCAGTCACCCGCCGCCCATACAATCGGCCCATGCCCGCCGACACCCGCGTGCGCATCGCGCCCAGCCCCACCGGTCCGCTCCACGTCGGGACGGTGCGCACCGCATTGTTCAACTACCTGTTCGCTCGCCACGTGAACGGCGCGTTCGTGCTGCGGCTCGAGGACACCGACGTGGCACGCAGCACCCAGGCGTTCGAGAAGGACATCCTCGATGGCCTCCACTGGCTGGGCATCAGCTGGGACGAGGGACCGGGCGTGGCGGGTCTCGAGGAGGCGGGGCCGTACGCGCCGTATCGACAGATGCAGCGGCTCGACGCGTACGCCGAGGCAGCCGCGCGGCTCCTGGCCGCGGACGGCGCCTATCCCTGCTACTGCACGCCGGACGAGCTTGCCGAGGACCGCCGGGCACAGGAGGCGGCACGAGAGCCGGTGCGCTATGTGGGTCGCTGTGCCGCGCTGACGCCCGCCGAGCGGGCGTCGAGGGAGGCGGAGGGTCGACGGCCGGTGATCCGGTTCCGCGTGCGCTCCGGCGTCGTGGGCTGGACGGACCTCGTGCGCGACCGGGTCGAGATCGACACCGCGAACCTGGGTGGCGACTTCGTGATTGTCCGTGCGGACGGAACGCCGCTGTACCACTTCACGGTCGTGGTCGACGACGCCGCGATGGAGATCAGCCACGTGATCCGGGGAGAGGACCACGTGAGCAACACTCCAAAGCACATCCTGATGTTCGAGGCGCTGGGACACGAGCCGCCGGTCTTCGCGCACCTGCCCCTGATCCTGAACCCCGATGGCACCAAGATGAGCAAGCGCAAGTCCCAGACAGCACTGGCGGACTACATCGCTCAGGGGTTCATCCGCGAGGCACTCGTCAACTACCTGGCGTTCCTGGGCTGGTCACCGGGCACGGAAGAGGAGCTGATGACGCTGCCCGAGCTGGTCCAACGGTTCGAGCTGGACAAGGTCCAGAAGGGTGGCGCGCGGTTCGACCGGGAACGGCTCGAGTGGCTGAACGGCCAGTGGATCCGGCGCCTCGACGACGAGGATCTGCTGGAGCGCCTGCTCCCGTTCATCGAGGCCGCGACAGTGGCCGGCGACATCGACCGTATGCCCACCGATGGCGAGCTGCGCTCGCTCCTCCCGATCCTTCGCGAACGCCTGCCCACCCTGGCCGCGGTCGTGGACGTGGTCGGCTACCTGTGGATCGAGGAGCTCGACCTCGATCCGCGCACCATCACGCCCAAGCGGTGGGACGTCGCCACCACCGTCGATGGCCTCACGTCCGCACGGGCCCTGCTGGCCGGGCACGACCCGGTGACCTGGGAAGCCGAGGAGCTCGAGCCGCCGCTGCGGGCGCTGGTCGAGGAGCGAGGCTGGAAGGCCGGTGACCTGTTCATGGCGATCCGCGTGGCAACGACCGGCCGGACGGCAACGCCGCCGTTGTTCGACACGTTGGTGGCCCTGGGTCGAGCGCGCACGCTCGAGCGCCTGGATACCGCGATCGACCGGCTGTCGAACCTGGCCGACGCGTAGACGCCCGAGCCGCGATGAACACGGCGTTAACAGGCTCGGGGCATCCTGCGCGGCGAATGGCACGCACGATTCTCGTCGTTGACGACGAGACCACCCTTCGCGAGACGCTCGTGGAGGCGCTCGAATCGGAGGGATATCGCGCCGTTCCCGCTGCCGACGGCCGGGAGGCGCTGGCGGCGTTCCGCGCGCATCGACCCGATCTCGTGCTGCTCGACCTGATGCTTCCCGAGCTGTCGGGGGTCGAGGTGTGCCGAATCCTGCGGGCCGAGTCCGCGGTTCCGATCATCATGCTCACGGCCAAGGATTCCGAGGTGGACAAGGTGGTCGGCCTCGAGCTCGGCGCCGACGACTACGTGACCAAGCCGTTCAGCCTGCGCGAGCTCACCGCCCGCATCCGCGCGATCTTCCGGCGGGCCGAGCAGGTCGGCACTACCGAGACACCGCCGGTCATCGACCTCGGGCGCGTCCAGGTCGATCTTGCGGGTCACCGGCTGCTGCGCGACGGACAGACGCTGCCGGTCAAGCCCAAGGCGTTCGAGCTGCTGGCGTTCCTGCTCCGGAACCCGGGCCAGGTGTTCACGCGGGACCAGCTCCTGGAACACGTCTGGGGCTACGACTTCGCGGGGGAGTCGCGCACGGTGGACGTCCATGTGCACTGGCTCCGCGCCGAGATCGAGGCCGATCCGGCTGCTCCGGCCTACCTGCACACCGTTCGTGGCGTCGGCTACGTCTTCCGTCGCCCCGCCTGACCTGCCACTATGCGCACGTGACGTCCCGAACCCTCGGCCTGCCCGATCGGATCCACCAGTACGTCCTGCGCTGGGGCCTCGACGAGCCCGCAGTTCTCGCGCGGCTGCGCGAGGAGACGGCGGCGCATCCGCGGGCGACGATGCAGATATCACCCGAGCAGGGAGCGGTGCTGGCCCTGCTGGTGGAGCTGACAGACGCGCGGCACTGCCTCGAGATCGGGACATTCACGGGCTACTCGTCGATCGCCGTCACGCTGGCGATGCCACCCGACGGCCGCATCGTGTGCTGCGACGTGTCCGACGAATACACGAGCGTCGCGCGCCGCTACTGGGCCGAGGCCGGGGTTGCGCACAAGGTGGACCTGCGGCTGGGACCTGCGCTCGAGACGCTGGACGCGCTGCTCGCGGACGGGGCCGCGGGGACGTTCGACCTCGCCTTCATCGATGCCGACAAGACCGGTTACGCCGACTACTGGGAGCGGTGCGTGGAGCTGGTCCGGCCGGGTGGCGTGATCGCGCTCGACAACGTGCTGTGGTCCGGCCGGGTGGCGGATCCCGACGACGACCACGAGAGCACCAGGGCGATCCGGGCGGTCAACGAGCGCGTCGCGGCCGATCCACGCGTCCGGCACGTGCTGCTGGCGATCGCCGACGGGATGACGATCGCGCGCAAGCGATAGCGAAGCGCCGAGAGAGACAGGGGGTCGAAGCCGACCCTCGCCTCAGCTCTTGGCCATGATCCGTTCGATCACCTCGGCAGCATCCTCTGCCGCGTCGATCGTCTCCTCGAGCTCGCGATAGAGGTCGCGCAGCTTGATCACCTCGAGCGGATCGCGCTTGTCGCTGAACAGGCGTCCGATCGCCGCCCTCGACAGCCCGTCCGCCTCGTGCTCGAGCTCGTGGACGGTCGCGAGATGGGTGGTCAATCCCTTGCCGCGCTCGAGCTTGTTGAGGGCCTCCATGAGCTGCGCCGCCTGTGCGGCGAGGATCCCGACCATCCGGCGGGCGTCGTCGTCCGGCTGCTCGATCCGGTAGATCACAAACGTCTCGGCCGATGCCTGAATCCCGTCCACGACGTCATCGAGGTGGGTCATCAGCTCGTGGATGTCCTCGCGGTCGAACGGGGTGATGAACGCTCGCTCCAGCCGGGCGCTGATCTCGGCGTCGATCTCGTCGCCGCGCTTCTCGAGCGCCTGGATCTCGGCCACGCGCTCCTCGAGCCGATCGTAGCTGCCGATCATGCTGTCGAGCTGGCGCGCGGCTTCGAGCAGGTTCGCGCCGTCCTCGATGAACAGGTCGTAGAACTTCTCGTCGCGCGGGATCAGGCGGACCATCGCGGGCCTCCGGTGGTGGTGATCGGGTGGGGCTGCAGAGCGGGCGAGCCACGGTGGATCGAGCGTTGGCCGACTCGAGTGCTGCGGTTGCTCATGACATCCCGATAGCGTTGAGGACAATCCACGTCAGCCCACCCAGCACGCCCGCCGCAGGCAGCGTCAGCACCCAGGCCACGACGATGCTGCGCGCGACACCCCACCGGACGCCCCGGACCCCCTTGCTGGCCCCCACGCCCATGATGGCGCTCGAGATCACATGGGTCGTCGAGACGGGCATCCCGAGGTGGGCGGTCGTCAGCAGGACGCTGGCCGCCGTCGTCTCGGCCGCGAAGCCATGGATCGGCTCGAGCTGAACCACGCGATGTCCCATCGTGTGCATGATCCGCCAGCCACCCACGGCAGTCCCGAGGGACAACGCGGAGGCGGAGAGGACGATGACCCAGGGCGGCACTTCGACGCTGGAGATGACACCCGCCGAGAACAGGGCAAGGGTGATGATGCCCATCGTCTTCTGGGCGTCGTTCGATCCGTGGGCAAAGGCCATGTAGCCGGCGGAGAAGACCTGCAGACGGCGGAAGGACGTTGCCAGCGGTTTGCGTGCCGCCTTCCGGAAGATCCAGGTCAGGAGAACCATCAGCAGGAATGCGCCACCGAACCCGGCAATGGGCGACGTCACCAGGGGGACCAGCACCTTGTGGACGATGCCATCGATGTTGAGCCCACCAACGCCGACCGCGACGATCGTCGCCCCCAGCAGCCCGCCGATCAGGCCGTGGCTGCTGGAGCTGGGCAGGCCCAGCCACCACGTGATCAGGTTCCAGGTAATGGCGCCGATCAGGGCTGCGGCGACGATCGCCTGGGTGGTCGTCTGCTCATTGACCAGCCCGGCACCGATGGTCTTGGCCACGGCCGTGCCCGCGAACGCGCCGATGAAGTTGAACGCGGTCGCCATGAGCAGCGCATATTGCGGCCGCAGGGCGCGTGTCGCAACGGACGTCGCGATGGCGTTCGCCGTGTCGTGGAAGCCGTTGATGTAGTCGAACACCACGGCAAGGACGACCACGACGAGCAGCCCGAGCGTGAACTGCTCGATGACCGGAACCTCGAGTTGGGTGGGCCAGCCGGCTCGGACCGGCGGCACCTTGCCAGCATATCGAGAAGACAGACACCTTGGTGGGCCACGAGACCATGGGTTGGCGGGCCGATGCACCTGCGTTCACGCGCCTGCGTCACAGCATCTGTATGCCGAATGGCGCCCGCTCCGATCGGGACTTGCCCTCGTTCCGGATCGACGGCGCCGCGGCAGCGCCGGGTCCGCTCCCGTGGTCCGCTCCCGTGGTCCGCCGCCGGGGATGGGGGTCTCCCCACCGGCTGGGCTACGCTTGTGGGGCCGCGCTGGCGCGGAAGCGTCCCGAAGATGGGTCCTGCCCCGCACGACAGCGCTGCGACGGCGAGGCATCGACTGGAGGCAGTACATGAATCCCACGCGACAGCTCGCCCGCACGGGCCAGAGCCTGTGGCTCGACAACATCACGCGAACGATGCTCGACGACGGCACCCTTGCCCGCTACATCGACGAGCTGTCGGTGACCGGGCTGACCTCGAACCCGACGATCTACGACAAGGCGATCGGCGGCTCGGACGCATACGACGCGGATATCCGGGCCGGGGCCGAGCGAGGTGCCGCGCCTGAGGAGGCCTTCTTCTCGCTGGCGCTCGACGATCTTCGTCGCGCCGCGGACCTGTTCGCCCCGGTGCACGAGCGCACGGACGGCGTGGACGGGTTCGTATCGCTCGAAGTCTCGCCGCTGCTTGCGTACGACGCTGCCAAGACCCACGCGGAGGCGATCCGGCTGCACGCGCTGGGCAGCCGACCGAACCTGTTCATCAAGATCCCCGGGACGCCCGAGGGCCTGGGGGCGATCGAGGACACGATCACGGCCGGAGTGCCGGTGAACGTCACCCTCCTGTTCTCGATGGCGCAGTACCGCGCGTGCATGGAGGCCTATACCCGCGGGATCGAGCGGCGCGTGGAAGCCGGGCTGTCACCGGCGGTCGCCTCCGTCGCGTCGGTGTTCGTGAGCCGGTTCGATCCGGCCGTGGTTGACCGAGTGCCAGCCGAGCTGCACAACCAGCTCGGCGTCGCGATCGGGCGCAAGGCCTACGCCGAGTATCGGGCGTACTTCTCCACCGATCGCTGGCTGCGCCTGATGAACGAGGGCGCGCGGCCGCAGCGGCTGCTGTTCGCCAGCACCGGCACCAAGGACCCTGCCGCGTCCGACACGCTATACGTGGCGGGCCTGGTTGCGCCGTACACCGTGGACACCACGCCCGAGCCAACCCTGCTCGCGTTCGCGGATCACGGGAAGGTCGATCGCGTGCTCCCGGCCGATTCCACCGAGGCCGACGCTCTGCTCGCCAGGTTCGCCGCGGCGGGCGTGGACGTCGAGGCCGTCGGCACCGAGCTGCAGGTGAAGGGCGCGGAATCGTTCGTCGCGTCGTGGACATCGCTGATGGGCCGGATCGAGGAGAAGGTCGGCAAGCTGGCCGCGACGAGCTGATCTCGCCCGCGGACCGCGAAACCAACCCCGCGAACCCCGCGAACCCCGCGAACCCCGCGGACCGCGAATCCCGCGCCGCGCCTGGGTCGTGCGGCGGCACCACAGTGCCCTTCCGCAGTGCGGCTCGCGCCACCGTGCCTGGCCGGCGGAACGCTGCGCGTTCGCTCCATCGGCTGCGAGGTTGGGCCCGGCCTGTTGGCTCGGTCAGCGTTCCATGTGGCGCCTGGATTCCCTGTCTGGGAACGCGGGGCGTTCCAGGGACGTCATGCGCCCGGCCTGGCACTCCAGACCGAACGCTGGGCGTTCCAGCGCGGGGTGCTGCAACGCGGCGTGACTTGCCGCGCCTGGCATTCCAGACCGGACGCTGGGCGTTCCAGCGCGGGGTGCTGCAACGCGGCGTGACTGGCCGCCCCTGAGCACGGGCGGACGCATGGCCGCTCGGCACGGGTATCCTTCGCGCCATGCGCCTCTCCCAGTTGTTCTTCACCACGCTTCGCGACGATCCCTCCGAAGCGGAGATGCCGTCGCACCGCCTGCTGCTCCGGGCCGGCTACGTGCGCCAGCTCGGGGCCGGGATCTACTCGCTGCTGCCGCTCGGCTTCCGGGTCAACAAGCGGGTTGAGCAGGTGATCCGCGAGGAGCTCAACGCCATCGGCGGCCAGGAGATGGAGATGCCCGTGGTACACCCGGCGGACCTGTGGAAGGAGAGCGGGCGGTACTACAAGATCGGGCCCGAGATGGCGCGCTTCAAGGATCGCGGCGACCGGGACATGGTCCTTGCGATGACGCACGAGGAGGTCGTCGCGGACCTGCTGCGGGACATCGTCCGGAGCTACCGCCAGCTACCCGCGATCGTGTACCACTTCCAGACCAAGTTCCGGGATGAGCCCCGCAGCAGGGGCGGCCTGATCCGGGTCCGCGAGTTCGTGATGAAGGACTCGTACTCGTGCGATCGGGACGAGGCCGGCCTCGACGTCAGCTATCGCAAGCACTACGAGGCCTACGCGCGCATCTTCGAGCGCCTGGGACTCGAGGCGATCGCGGTGGGTGCCGACGTCGGCATCATGGGTGGATCGGGCGCCCACGAGTTCATGGTCCTCAACGAGTTCGGCGAGGACACACTCGTGCTGTGCGACCAGTGCGGCTATGCGGAGAACCAGCAGATCGCCGAGGTTCACAAGGCGGATCCGGAGCCCGAGGCGGCGCTCCCGATGGAGGATGTCGAGACTCCCGGTGCGACGACGATCGAGGCACTCGCGTCGTTCCTCGGCGTGCCGAGCTCGAGGACCGCCAAGGCCGCGTTCTTCGTCACCGGCGACGGGCGGTTCGTGGCCGCGATCGTGCGCGGCGACTACGACGTCAACGAGACCAAGCTGGTCAATGCGATCAAGGCGACGGGCGGCCTGCGCCCCGCCCAGGTGGACGAGATCACGGCCCGCGGCATGGAGGCGGGCTACGGCTCGCCGATCGGCGCGCGTGATGCCGTGGTCGTCGTCGACGAGCTCGTCATGCGCTCGCCGAACCTGGTGGCCGGCGCCAACCGCCCCGGCTGGCACGTCCGGAACGTCAACGTCCCGCGCGACTTCACGCCGGACGTCGTGGCCGAGATCACCAACGCGCGCGAGGGCGATGCGTGCGTGCGTTGCGGGCAGCCCGTCAAGCTGCGCAAGGGGATCGAGGTCGGGAACATCTTCAAGCTCGGCACTGACTTCACGATCCCGATGGGTGCCTCCTACCTGGCCGAGGACGGCGAGCGACACCCGGTGGTCATGGGTTCGTACGGGATCGGCCTGGGGCGGAACGTCGCCTGCATCGTCGAGGCCCACCACGACGAACGGGGGATCATCTGGCCGGCCGAGGTCGCGCCCTACCCGGCCCACCTGGTGGCGCTGGGCGCGGGTCGGGACGCGCGCGTCACGGAGACCGCGGAGCGGCTCCACCAGGTGTCCGTCGACTCGGGGCCCGATCGCGAGATCCTGTACGACGACCGTGACGAGTCGCCCGGTGTGAAGTTCGCGGACGCAGACATGCTGGGGATGCCCTGGATCCTGACCGTGTCGCCTCGGTCACTCGAGGCGGGCGGGGTCGAGGTGAAGAACCGCGAGACGGGCGACCGGGTCGTGCGGCCGATCGAGGACGTCGAAGCGTTCCTGGCCGGCCGGGCAGCCTCGCCCGTCTGAGCCGTCGCGGCGGCCGATGCCCGGCCCGCTGGTCCCGGAGGATGACCTCTACGGCCGGCTCGAGGTGTCCGTCGACGCCTCGCCGGAGGCGATCGAGCTCGCCTGGCGCGCCCTCCTCAAGCGGCACCATCCCGACCTTGCGGGCGAGCCGGAGCGTCACGTCGCGCTCGAGCGAGCGAAGCGCATCAACGTCGCCCACGACTGGCTGAGCGACCCGACGCTGCGCGCCCGCTACGACCATGAGCGGCTGGGCATGCGCGCCGGCAGCGGTCGTGGCGGCCGGGGACCGACGGGTGTCCGGCACGGAGCCCATCCACGCGGGCGAGGGGAGTCCCGACCAGCGCGATCGCGCCAAGCGGCTGGATGGCGGGCCGGACCGCCCCGTGTCTCACGACGGCCGGACCTCGTGCGGGGCGATTCTGCACAACGCCTGGCCCGGTTCCTCGACGAGGTGTCGCGGCTGACACCCGACGAGCTGGATCGGCTTGCAGCCGCGGAGCCGCCACCGATCGCGTTCCTGGCCACGATCCGGCGGTTCGTCCCCGAGCCGGCGCGCGCCTCGTTCGAGGCGGCCGAGACGCAGCTCGCGGGCCGCGTGCCGCGCGAGCGGTGGGCCGAGGCGGGCCTCCGCGAGGGGCTCCTTGGCGTGACGGCCGAGCTCGTGCTCGCCGGGTTCCTCGACGAGACGCTTGATGAGCCGTTCCGGAGCCGTGCCCGTGAACGACTGCTGCGCGCATGGCAGGCGTCGGTGGCCCAGCCGAGATACGGGCCAAACAGCAACCAGGTGGTGGGGCTCATCGCGCGTGCCCGGACGCTGACGCCGGCCGAGATCGCCGCACTTGTCCGGGCGTCGCGGGGGATTGACGCCGACGAGCACCCGTGGCCGGCGATGCTCGACCACGACGAGGATGAGGCCCTGCGGATCTCCGCGACGCTTGCCGCGCGGGATGTGGCGGCCGCGGTCCCGGTGACCGGGCTCGCCCGGGCGACCGCCACGCGCGCCAGGCGTCTCGCGGCGCGGATCGGCTACGTCTCCGCCCTGCGGCACGCATATCGATCGCAGGTCTATGAGGGATTGATCGCCCCCTGGCTCTCAGCGGTGGGTGGCTCCCCGGGCGGGGATGACCCAGCCACCCGGCCCGGCATCCGACGCGCGCCCTGAGCGACACGGCTCACGGAGTCTGGCCGACCGGATCACGGACGAGGTTCCCAGCGCACCGACGAGGTTCCGCCGCGCACCGACGAGGTTCCGCCGCGCACCGACGAGGTTCCGCCGCGCACCAGCGAGGTGCGCAGCGCGCGGGAGCATATGCGATGCTCGAACCATGGATGCGGTGATCGCAATCGTGTTCGTCGGGCTCGTCCTCGCGCTGGTCGCAGCCCTGTGGGTCATCAGGCGCCGGACCGATGAGCTCGACGCGCTTCGCCTCGCGTCCCTGGTGGCAAGCGGTCCGAGCGCGGCCGCGCAGGAACCGGATCGCGTGGAGCCGCTCGATGACCTGTTGCCCGTTGGCGTCATCCGCCTGGACGAAAGCCGGCGGGTCGATCGCGCGAACCCCCGAGCCCACACGCTCCTGGGCGTGGGCCCCGGTCGGCTGGCGGGTCGAACGGTGATGGAGGCGTTCCTTGACGCACGGGTGGAGTCGCTCATCGGCGGCGTCCCGGAGGGCAGCTCGGGGACGGGGGAGATGCAGACCGGGGAGACGGCGACACGGGCCGGCGAGCCAGCTGTCGGTGATGCAGAGCG
Organism: uncultured Chloroflexia bacterium; assembly: GCA_963734935.1. Classification (GTDB taxonomy): domain Bacteria; phylum Chloroflexota; class Limnocylindria; order Limnocylindrales; family CSP1-4; genus CAIXZV01. Next base: position 281,774 of record CAVTIO010000009.1, read on the forward strand.
GCGAACCCTGATCGTTCGGGTCCACCGGCCGGTCGGAGCGGGCACGCTGATCGTCCTCGAGGACGTCACCGAGCTCCGGCGGCTGGAGCAGATACGATCGGAGTTCATCGACAACCTGAGCCATGAGCTGCGGACGCCGCTGAGCACCGTGCTGCTGCTCGCGGAGACGCTGGCGCGCGATGCCGAGGGCGCAGACGTCCCGGCGCGAATGAAGGAGCGCATCGCCAAGGTCGAGGTGGAGACGGGACACCTGGTCCAGATGGTCAACGAGCTGCTCGACCTGGCCCGCATCGAGGGCGGTACGCAGGTCCACCTCGAGGATGTCGTCAACCTCGCCCGCCTGGCCGACGCCTCGGTCGAACGGCTCCGGCTGTTCGCCGAGCGGCAGGGAGTCGCTCTCGTGACCGACGCACAGGCCGACCTCCCGCCGGTGCGTGGGAACGAGGAGCGGCTCGGCCAGGTGCTGGTGAACCTCGTCCACAACGCAGTCAAGTTCAGTCCAGACGGCGGGGAGGTCCGGGTGTGGACGAGCCGCGAGGGTGGCGACGTCGTCGTGTCCGTCATCGATCACGGGATCGGGATCTCGAGTGCCGACCAGGCACGCATCTTCGAGCGCTTCTATAAGGCAGACCGGGCGCGCGTTCGTGGTGGTGGGACCGGGCTCGGGCTGTCGATCGCCCGTCACGTGGTCGAGGGCCACGGTGGCCGAATCTGGGTCGAATCCGAGGAGGGCCGCGGCTCGACGTTCTCGTTCGCGATCCCGGTCGACGACGGGGGTGTGATGCCACCCGCGGGCGGCGGGGTCACCTGACGCCGACGATGGACAAGACGAGTGGCCCGGCGTCGCGTGAGGAGGCGCCGGCTCACACCCTCCGGCTGGCCCACCGCGGCGACTCGCGTGTCGCGCCTGAGAACTCGCTCGAGGCGCTTGTCCTGGCCACGGGCATCGCTGGTTGCGACGGTGTTGAGCTCGACGTGCGGCTGAGTCGGGACGGCGTTCCGGTGCTCTTGCACGACGCATCGCTCGAGCGGGTGCAGGGTCGGGACGAGCGGGTGTGGGAGCTCGATGCGGGGGAGTTGCGCCCGGCGGGCATCCCGTCGCTCGCGGAGGTCCTTGCCGCCCTGCCGGACGACGCGTTCCTGGATGTCGAGCTCAAGGGCGATGGACATGGTGCGGCGACTGCCGCCGTGCTGCGAGCGGCCCTCGGCACGGCGCCGCAGCGCGCCGTCCTCTCCTCGTTCGAGCCGGAGACGCTCGCTTCCATGCGGAAACGGCTTCCCGGCTGGGGTGCCTGGCTCAACGTCGAGGACCTAGAGGCCGCCGTCCTGACGACGGCGGCCGACCTCGGCTGCACGACCGTCTGCTGCGGCTGGCAGGCGGTGACCCCGGCATGGATCCGGCGAGCCCGGGCAGCCGGCCTCGACCTTGCAGCGTGGACCGTGCGCCAGACGAGGACGTTCGATCGCCTCGCTGCCCTCGGCGTGATCGCCTGCTGCGTCGAGGGTGCCGCGCTCGACGGCTGACGTGCCAGCTCACCACGGCGCGGCGACCGTCAGGTGGGCTGAGAGGCCGGGGTTTCGGTCGCCGTCGTGGCGATCGCAAGGAGCCCGGGCGGCACCGGAGCGCTGTCGCCCTGGATCAGCTCGACCGGCAGCTCGATCGTGCGCGTGACCTTCTCGCCGCTCTCGGCCGCCACCGCCGCGACCAGCTCGCGAACGGCAAGCCGGCCCATCTCCGCAAGCGGTCGCCGGATGGTGGTGAGCGAGGGCACGTATTGGGCAGCCTCGGGCAGGCCATCGAACCCGATGACCGCGATGTCGTCCGGGATCCGGATCCCGCGTTGGTGGGCGACCTGCAGTGCTCCCAGCGCCATCTGGTCGCTGGCGGCAGACTACGGGTGGACGATGTGAACGCTGATATGGCACGCGACCGACTGATCCTCGAGGCCGGCAACGCCCGGGTTGTCGTGCGTCCGGACGCCGGCGGCCGGCTCGGTTCGGTCCAGCTCGGCGGCGACGAGCTGCTCGTGACCGGGAGCCCGGATGGGCCGATCTACTGGGGTGCCTACCCGATGGTGCCCTGGGCGGGTCGGATCCGGAACGGCCGCTTCTCGTTTGCCGGCCGTCCGCATCAGCTGCCCCTGAGGATGCCCCCCCACGCGATCCATGGCGTCGTGCTCGACCGGCCGTGGTCGATCATCGCCCAGACACTGTCGTCGGCGACGATGGGCATCGAGCTGGACGACCGCTGGCCGTTTCGAGGCCGGGTGACGCACCGGGTCGCGCTCCACCCTGACTGGCTCGAGGCTGTGCTGACGCTCGAGGCCGAGGAGTCGATGCCGGTCACGATGGGCTGGCACCCGTGGTTCCGGCGCGCGCTCGGCGTACCCGACCAGCCGGGCGTCCAGCTCCGCTTTGACCCTGAGCGGATGCTCATGCGCGACGCGACCGGGATCCCGACCGGAGAGCTGGTCGCGCCCTCGGCCGGACCCTGGGACGACGCGTTCACCGGCCTGCGCTCGAACCCGGTGCTGGAGTGGCCGGGACGCCTGCGGCTCGAGATCTCGTCCACGTGCGAGTGGTGGGTTGTGTACACGCAGCCGGTCAACGCGCTGTGCGTTGAGCCGCAGAGCGGGCCGCCGGATGCGGCGAACCTTGACCCCACGGTGGTCGAAGCGGGTGACACGGTCGAGCACTCGATGCGCTGGGCGTGGTCGCGCCCGGGGGACGTCCGGCTCCCCGAGGACCTCTAGCCCGGGACGACGTCGGGCGGCAACAGGTAGCGCAGCACGCCGCTGCCGGGTCGGAAGGGCGGGCCGTCCAGGCTGATCCGCGCGATGGCGCCCTTGCGCATCGGCAGATCCGACACGCCGAGCAGGTCGGCCATGAGCTCCGAGAAGTCCGGGTCGTGGCCCACAATGCAGGGCCGCTCGGCTGGTCCGGCGGCCGCCAGGATCGCGGCCAGGATCTCGAGGTCGAGCATGCCCGCAACGCGCTCGTCGACCACGACGGGTGCCCCAACCGCGCTCGCCACCAGCTCGGCCGTCTGAACCGCGCGCACCCTCGGGGAGGTGATGAACAGGTCGGGCGCCTCATCGTAGGCCGCGAGCAGGGACCCGAGGCGCCGGCACTGTCGCTCGCCCTTGTCCGAGAGTGGGCGTGCCGCGTCGTCGCCCGACCAGCGGCTGGCATTGCCGGCATGGGCGTGGCGCAGAACGTGCAGCTCGGTCACGGGTTGAGGTCCTCAACCTCGCCCGACCCCAGGAACACGATGTCCTCGGCGATGTTGGTCACCCGATCGCCGATCCGCTCGAGGTAGTGCGAGGCGAACAGGATGCGCGTGCCCGGATCGACGTTCGCCGGGTCGGCCCGCATCAGCTCGAGGACGTCGTCGAAGATCCCGTGGTACAGGTCATCGACCTCGTCGTCCAGCGCGGCCACCTGACGGGCCGCCTCCTCGTCGATGTCCACGAGCGCCCGAATGATTCGCCGGACCATGATCGCCACCTGCTCGCCGAGAACGGGCATGCGCACGTAATTCTGGAGCGGCGGGTGGGGCGCCAGCTTTCGCGCCTGCTTGGCCACCGAGCCCGCGTGATCGCCCATCCGCTCCAGCTCGTAGGACACGCGGTCCAGGGTGAGGAGGTAGCGCAGGTCGCGCGCGACCGGGGCCTGGGTCGCGATCGTGGTCGCGATTCGGGTCGTGGCCTCGCGCTGGACGTCGTTGATCTTGCGGTCGTCGAGGATCACCTGGAGGGCGGCTTCTGCGTCGTGCGCAACCAGCGCGGCGATTGCGGCCCGGATCTGGGTTTCGACCAGCATCCCCATCCGCAGGACGTCATCCTTGATCTCGTTGAGCTCGAGGTCGTACTGATGCCGCCGGGGGTGGACGCCCGGCGGCGGGGATTCCCGCTCGCTGAGGACGTCGGGCTCGGGAACGCCATCCACGACAGCGGCGATCTGTCGCTCGCTGTCGGTGCCGCGATCGGGCTCGCGATTCTCGGTCATCGTCGCCTCCCGTCTCAGCCGAACCGGCCGGACACGTAGTCTTCGGTCAGCTGGTCGGCCGGGTTCGTGAAGATCGTCGCGGTGTCGGCCATCTCCACCAGGTACCCTGCGCGATCGTCACCCATGTTGAAGAATGCCGTCTGGTCGCTGACCCGTGCGGCCTGCTGCATATTGTGGGTCACGATCACGATCGTGTACGACTCCCGAAGCTGGGACATCAGCTCCTCGATCCGGAGTGTCGCCACCGGATCGAGCGCCGACGCCGGCTCGTCCATCAGCAGCACCTCCGGGTCGACCGCCAACGCCCGTGCGATGCACAGCCGCTGCTGCTGGCCGCCGGACAAGGATGTTCCGGGCTGCTTGAGCTTGTCCTTGACCTCGTCCCATAGCGCCGCGTTCACGAGACAGCGCTCGACCGTCTCGTCGAGAAAGCTCCGCGGATGGCGCCCCGTCAGTCGCAGGCCGGCGACGACGTTGTCGTAGATGGACATGGTCGGGAACGGGTTCGGCCGCTGGAACACCATGCCCACGATGCGGCGGAGCTGCACCGGGTCGACGCCGGGAGCGTAGAGGTCGAGCCCGTCGAGCATCAGCTTGCCCTCGATGTGGGCACCAGGGATCAGCTCATGCATCCGGTTGAGCGAGCGGAGGAAGGTGCTCTTGCCGCAGCCCGAGGGCCCGATGATCGCGGTCACCGCGTGGGGCCGGATGGTCATGGACACCTCGCGCACGGCCCGGAAGGCTCCGTAGTAGGCCGACAGATTGGCGACCTCGATGTAGCCGGGGACGGCCTCCGCCTCGGATTCGGGCGTGGGGGCGGTGGCCGGGTCGGTGCCCGGGCGGGTCTCGATTCGCGGCGGCAGCGTCGTCGGGCGCGGTGCGCCCGGCTGCGTGGATGCCGCCGGTGCGGCCGGGTCGGCGACCGCACCCTGAGCCGCCTGCTCGGGCGGCTGCGCGGTCGGAGGATCGGACAGGTTCACGGACATAGTCTCCCTCAGCCGGCCCTTCGGCCCCAGGTGCGGAAGCGCACGAGGACGTTGATCGCGAGCACGAACACGAGCAGCAGGAACGCGGCGCCCCAGGCCTGTTCGTTCAGCGCTTCGTACGGCTGGCGCGCGTTGGTGTAGATGAACAGCGGCAGAGCGTCCATCGGGCGGCCGAAGTCGCCGACGTTGATCAGGCGACTGCCCAGGGCGGTGAACAGGAGTGGCGCCGTCTCCCCGGCGGCGCGTGCCACCGCGAGCATGACGCCCGTCAGGATACCGGCGAGACCGGTGGGGATCACCACCGACAGGACCGTTCGCCAGACGGGCACCCCGAGCGAGAGCGAGGCCTCACGAAGGCCACCGGGCACGATCCTCAGGATCTCCTCGGTGGTCCGCATGATGACGGGGACCATGATCACCGCCAGGGCAACAGCACCGGCGAACGCGTTGAACTGCTTGAACGGCAGCACCAGGAACGTGAACACGAAGATGCCCACGAGGATCGACGGCACACCGACGAGGACGTCGCCCGCGAACCGGATCACGCGTGCCGACCGACGGCCGCTGAACTCGCTGACGTAGACGCCGGCCAGGATCCCGATCGGAACCGCGATCAACGTCGCCAGCCCGACCATCTGGATGGTGCCGAGGATCGCGCCAGCGGCGCCGCCTCCGATGCCCAGCGCCCGCGGAGGCTTCGTGATGAGGTCGAGGTTCAGGGCCTTGATGCCGTTGAGCGTCACGAACACCAGGATCGCCACGAGTGGGATGACCCCGAGCAGCGCTGCGAGCAACGACAGGACTCGGAAGAACCGGTCCACGAAGCTCCGTCGGCGATCGCGAGCAGTCCGGGTGAGAGCACGCCTGACCGGCAGGGCGGTGGTGGCAGTCGTCATGGTCTCACTCTCCGCCTGCCGGTCCGGCCACTCGCCAGACCATGAGGCGCGCGATGATGTTGAGGGCAATCGTGATCACCAGCAGGACGAGACCGAGGGCAATCAGGCTCGATACCTGGAGCTCGCTGGTCGCCTCGTTGAAGGTCGTGGCGATCTTGGATGCGATCGTCTGCGACTGGTCGAACAGCGACGTCGGAATGTCCGATGCGTTGCCGATCACCATCGTCACCGCCATCGTCTCGCCCAGTGCGCGTCCGAGGCCCAGGATGATGGCGCCCACGATGCCCGACCGCGCCGTCGGCAGGACGGCCTTGGTGACAACCTCCCAACGCGTCGCGCCCAGCGCATACATCGCCTCACGCTGGGCCGTCGGCACCGAGGTGATCACCTCCCGGGAGACGCTGACGATCGTGGGCAGGATCATGATCGCGAGGATCACGCCCGCGGCGAACAGGCCGATGCCCAGGGGTGGCCCTTCAAAGATCGGGAATGTGGACCCCAGCGTGTCCACCATGAACGCCTCGATGGTCACCTTGAGGAACGGCGTGAGCACGAACACGCCCCACAGGCCGATCACCACCGACGGAATCGCCGCGATCAGCTCGATGAGAAATGTCAGTGGGATGGCCACCCGGCTTGGCGCAAGCTCGGACAGGTAGATCGCGGTCAGGATGGCGACCGGCGTCGCGATAACCAGTGCGATGGCCGACGACAGCAGCGTGCCGACGATGTACGGCAGGGCCCCGTAGATGCTGGCAACGGGATCCCAGGTGGTGCCCGTGACGAAGCCGGCGATGCCAAACTCCCGGAGGGCCGGGAGGCTGGTCAGCGTCAGCATGACACCGAGCCCGATGAGGATCACGAGGACCGTGATCGCGCCGAACCTGGACACGCCGCGGAACAGCCGGTCCGCATAGCGCGTGCGGCCCGGCGCCAGGTTACGGGTGGGTCTGGCGATGGATGTCATCGGCGAACCTCGAAGCGTTGCCTCGGGAAGGGTTGGCTAGGGCCAGACGGGGGCGCCGCCCGACGTGACCTTGTGAAGCTCGTCGATGGACATCTGCTGGATCGCGGCCGGCAGCGGCGCGTAGCCGAGGCCGCCCTCCTCGGACTGGCCGTCGGTCAACGCCCAGTAGGTGAACGCGACCATGGCCCCTGCCTTGTCGGCGTCGGACCAGTCGGTTGGGATCAGGAGGTAGGTGTAGGAGGCGATGGGGTAGGTGTTCGCGCCGGCGCCGTTGATGATCGGCGCCTGTCGAAAGTCCGCCGGGAAGTCGGCGGCCGCGGCTTCGGCGGCGGCGGTGACGCCGTCGGTGCTGCCGGCGACGAAGTTGCCATCCGCGTTCTTGACCTTGGCCGACGTCAGGTTGGCCAGGCTCGCGTAGTTGAGCTCGACGTATCCGACCGCGCCGTCTGTCTGCTTGACACCGCCGGCCACGCCATCGTTGCCCTGAGCGCCGATACCGGTCGGCCAGTTGACCTCCTTGCCGGCGCCCACCTGCGACTGCCAGTCAGGGCTCACGGTGTCGAGGTAGGTCGTGAACGCGTTCGTGGTGCCGGAGCCGTCAGACCGGTGGATCACGGTGATCGCCGTGTCCGGCAGCGTCGCGTCCGGGTTGAGAGCCGCGATCGCGGGGTCGTTCCAACTGCTGATCGTCCCCAGGAAGATCCCTGCGATGGTCTCGGCGTCCAGGTTGATGTCGCTGACGCCGGGCACGTTGTAGATCACCACGACCGCCCCCAGCGCGGTGGGCACATGGAGGACCGGTCCTGGGAGCGAGGCGACCTCCTCGTCTTTCAGCGCCGCGTCGGAGGCGCCGAAGTCAACGGTCTGGTCGGTGACGGCCTTGATGCCGCCGCCGGAGCCGATCGCCTGGTAGTCGAACTGGATGTTGCCGTGCATGTCCGAGTAGTCCTGGAACCACACCTGGTAGAGGGGTGCCGGGAACGTCGCGCCCGCTCCCTGGAGCGTGAGATTCGCGCTGGGGGGCTCCGGGGCCGTCATCCCCGGGGCCTGGCTGCCTGACGCGGACGCTCCCGTGGCCTGGGTGGGCTCGGGCGTTGAGCTGGAGCTGCAGGCGCCCGCGAAGAGCGCTGCGGCGAGGGCGATCGCGCCGATCCGCCCGGTTGAGCTGACTGTCACTGAGGACTCCTCCACATGACGGGCGGTGCGATCGCGCTGCCTCGTCCACTTGGTGTCACTTCCCCCGCAACTCTCGATCGAGGTCGTCAACGGCTGGTGTCCGACCTGTTAAGGCCCTGTTAACGCTCTGGCGCATCGAGCCGGTAGCCGACATCGCGGACCGTCACCAGGCGGGCCGGGCGCGTGGGGGCCTTGCCCCGCGCAGGAAGCGCCGCCGATGCAGATCGCCGCTGCGGCATCGGCGCGCGATCGCCAGCTGCGCGCTGTGCATACACGCGCGGCCGACCTGCGGCAGACTGACGTGAACGGAGACGGATGGTTGCGAGCCGACGAGGAGCGTGAACGGATGGAGGACGGGCAGGTCGCGGCGGCTGGCGCGCAGCCGGTGACAGCCGGGGATGCCGCTGCGTCCGTCCCGGGCGATCCTGAGACAGGGATCGACGCAGCATCGACGGCAAAGGTCGCAAAGCGGGCCAGGGCGGCAGCCAAGGCGGAGAAGAAGGCTGCTCGTGATGCCGCGAAGCGGGCGGCGAAGGCCGCGAAGCGGGCGGCGAAAGCCGAGCGCAAGGCAGTCGCGAAAGCCGAGCGCAGGGCGGCCAAGGCCGCGAAGGCCGCCGCCATGGCTGCTCGCAAGGCGTCGAAGGATGCCGCCAAGGCTGCTCGGGCTGAGATGCGCACCGCGGTGCGAGCCGAGAAGAAGGCGATGCGGGCGGCGGCGAAGGCCGAGCGAAGGGCAAGGAAGGCCGAGCGACGCGCAGACCGGGCAACCCGAACGGCCGAAGAGGGAGCGTCGGCCGAGCTTCCGGCATCCGCTGAGCCCGAGGACGCCCCCGAGCCCGAGGACGAGACTGAGCCCGAGGACGCCGCCGAGCCCGACGACGAGACCTCAGCCCCGGCAGAGCCGGGTCCAGCCGACGAGCCCCCGGATCAGGGACCTATCCGGCCGACCACCGCCGCGATGCTCGAGGAGGTGGCTGACCTCGTCCGACAGGCGGCCCAGCCGCCGGCGGAGCGCATCGTCGAGCGCATTCGGCCTCCAGAGGAGCCGTCGGCCCCGCCGGCGTCCGGCGAGTCATCTGCGCCGGGGATCGGGGACATCGAGCCGCCCGAGCCGGCGCCTGGCGCGATCGTCGCCGCGGCCGTTGACGTCGGATCGAACAGCGCCCACCTGCTGGTGGCTGCCGCGGGTGGCCACCAGGTCCACCCGATCCTTGATGAATCGGTCTTTCTCGGGCTCGGCGATCGGGTCACCGAACGCGGCTATATGGGATCAAGCGCGCGCGCAGAGGTCGTCGCAGCGTTGACCGACTACGCCGACACTGCTCGCCGCCTCGGGGCTCGCGAGATCGTGATGGTCGGGACGGAACCGCTTCGTCGCGCCGCCGATGCGGCGGCGCTCGTGCACGCCGTCGAGCAGGCGTCCGGGGTCGCGATTCACGTCCTCGATCACGACGAGGAGGCGATGCTCACGTTGCTGGGCGTGACCATGGGTCACCCGATACGGCACACCGAGCTCGTCGTGGACATCGGTGGTGGAAGCAGCGAGCTGGTCCTCGCCGGACGTGATGGCGTGGAGCGGACGATGGGCCTCCGACTCGGCTGCGCGACGCTCACCCTTGACCACGCGCGCTCCGATCCGCCGACGCTGAACGAGATCGAGGCCATGCGCGAGGAAGCCCGAACGACGCTGGCCGAGGCCCCGGACCTCGATGCGTCGGAGATGGTTGCCGTCGGTGGCACCGCGTCCAATCTGCTCAAGCTGATGCCGTCCACCTCGCTCGACCACATGCTGACCCGCCGTCGGATCACGGTCACGCTCGCCATGCTCTCGGTCCAGCAGAGCGAGGAGGCCGCGGAGCGACACCTCATCCGCCCGCAGCGAGCACGGATCCTCCCTGCCGGCGCGGTGATCATGGATGCGGTCCTGGAGCGCTATGGCATCAGCCGGGTGCGAGTGGTGGAGGAGGGGATTCGCGAGGGTGCCGTGCTTGCCGCGGCGGCCGCCGGCGGCGCGTGGCGCGATGTCCTGCACGATCTCGTTCGGGGCTGGCCCGACGGGGCGTTGAGCCCGGCCTGATCGGGGTCCTGAAACCCGAGAGGATCGTGTCCTACAGACCCGCGACGAGCTTGCCCAGAGATCGCCGATAAGCGAGGCTCGACAGCCCTCGCCATGGCTGGCCGACGGTCCGCCGGAGCCTGGCCTGCTCGCGTTCGCGATCCACCAGGTAGCGGCCGATCGCCGCGCTCTCGAGCTCGGTCAGGTCTCCGGCGTGCTCGACCAGGAACGCCCGGGCGAGCCCGGCCGCGACGTCTGCGTCATGGAGCCAGCCGATATGGTCCTGGAGCGCGACGACCCTGGCGATCATGGGGCTGGCGTCCCGGCCAAGCGCCTCGCGGACGAATTCAAGCGTGTACCGGTACCGCTTGGCGGCGATTCTCAGGTCGTGCAGCGTGCTCACATCCGCCCAGCGCATCACGGGTTCGTACGCGCGCACCGCCTCATATGCCGCCCAGATCCGCGATGGCATCGTGTCGCGGACCCGGTGCGGCTCGGTGGGGCCGACTGCACGGACGCTCTGGCCCTCGGATTGGACGAACGCGACGTAGCCGTCGAGCCAGCGGCGATAGCCGTTGGAGTCGAGCTCCCGCAGGAGCACGGCGCGTGCCATCGCACGCCGCTCCTGCCACGCCACGATCAGAGCGTCGAGGGCGGTCGCCTCGGCGCGCGACTGACGGGCCCGGTAGCCCCGCGCCGACTCGATGAGCACGTCCAGGTCGCGCACGGCCCCGAGGTCGGCAGCGACGCGCCGGAGTCGCCGGCGGTGGCGGGCAGTCCGCTTGGGTTCGAACGCGTCACCGAACACCCGCCACGCTGCGCGCTGACGGCGGGTCGCGACGCGCATCCCGTGGAGCTCCTCGGGATCGGGGCTCTCGCGCGTGCCGGACTCGCGGGCGACCATTCGCGCAAGATGGAACCGCAGGACCTTGCGCCCGGCCTCGGCCATATGGTCGTCTGCAAGCACGCCGGGTGACTTCGGGACCAGGATGCGCGGCGTTGCAGGGGCCTCGGCCTCAGGGGGCGCGACTGTCGCCGTCTCGCTCGCCGCGGCCGCGACCCTGGCGGGAGGGACGATCGTCGTCGAGGTCCCGGCCGCACCAGTCGCTGTGGCGTCGACCCCCGCCGCGGATGTGTCCGCCGGATTGAGCGCGGGATCGAGGGCGGTTGCCTTGCCGGTGTTGGCCACGGTCGGCTCGGACGCCACGGGCACGACCGGCACCTGCTGCGTGGCATGGCGCCGCACCGCGTTCAACGCGCGTTCAAGCTTGGATCCGTCCACCGCTGCCAGCGCCCCGTTGCCGTCGAGCCATGCCATCAGCGGCGCGAGCGCCGCCTCGTCGCCTCCTCGCAGCTCCAGCTCGAGCTCGGCAAATCGGTCGATGACCTGACGCTGGACCACGACCTCGACATCGTCGGCCGAGACCTCAACCTCGGCGTCATCACGGGTGTAGCGCCGCTGGTATCGCGCCTGGCGCAGCGTCACGAGCTCCGCGAGCGGGTGGTCCCCGATCAGCTGAACGAGCCGGTCCCGGGCCTCGGACGGCGGCCAGGTGGTTGGTGGACGAAGCGGGTCGGCCGCGCCCACGAGCTCCTCGCGGCGGTGGAGTGCGCCACCTGCATCGTGCCGCGCGAGACCCTTCAGCGAGAACTCTGCGCCTTGGCCCGTCTCTCGCAGCCGGCCGGCCCATCCGGCACGTGCCAGCGCCCCGTCGGGCGTGTCCACGTACCGATCGACGAGCCGAACGGTCTTCATGGGGCCGACCGCGGTCAGCCCGGTCAGCTCTCTCGCAGCGACCAGCCGCCGTGCGGCGGCGATGTCACGCACCCCGTACTTGAGCTCGACCTCGAGTGGCGCGCGACTTGCCGGCCCGGCCTCCGTTGTCACGCGCGCGGATCCATCGATCCCGCATTGGCGTGCGGCCGGCGCGGGACATCTGCATCAGCCGCGGCCTTCTCCGCGTCGTCCTTGAGGGTCGCGAACGTGTCCACCGTTCCCTCGATCGACTCCAGGACCTCGGTCCGCGTCCAGTGGCCCGTGGCGTTCAGCCGCCACGAATGGCGGTCGTCGGCCAGCATGACCTCGATGATGCGCGCCATGCGCGCCTGTGCCTCGCGATCCTCGACCGGGGTGACCACCTCGACTCGCCGATCGAGGTTGCGCTCCATCAGGTCGGCCGATCCGATGTACCACTCAGGCCGTCCGGCGTTGGCGAACATCCAGATCCGGGAGTGCTCCAGGAACTCACCCACGATCGATCGGACCCGAATATTGTCGGATACGCCCTCGAGCCCGGGCACCAGGCAGCACGCCCCACGCACGATGCAGTCGATCGAGACGCCTGCCCGCGAGGCCTCGTACAGGGCCTCGATCACCTGGCTGTCCACGAGCGAGTTGACCTTGAGCACGATCCGCGCCGCCTTGCCGGCCCGCGCGTTCAGCGTCTCGCGCTCGACCAGCTCCATGAACCGCGAGCGCAGCGTGAGCGGCGCCACCAGCAATCGTCGGAACGCCCGCTGGCGCGAAAGACCCGTGAGAGTGTTGAACAGGTCGGTGACGTCCGCGCCCAGCTCCTCGCGACAGGTCAGCAGGCCGAGGTCGACGTACAGGCGCGCTGTCTTCGAGTTGTAGTTGCCCGTGCCGATGTGCACGTAGCGGCGCAGCCCGCTGCCTTCGCGTCGCACGATGAGGGCCACCTTGGAGTGCGTCTTGAGCCCGACCAGCCCGTACACGACGTGCGCACCCGCCTGTTCAAGGCGGCGGGCCCAGACGATGTTGTTCTCCTCGTCGAAGCGGGCCTTGATCTCGACCAGGACCACGACCTGCTTGCCCCGCTCCGCGGCACGGATGAGCGCCCGGACGATCGGGGAGTCACCCGATGTCCGGTACAGGGTCTGCTTGATCGTCATGACCTCTGGGTCGTCGACCGCCTGGGTGATGAACCGCTCGACAGAGGCCGTGAACGACTCGTACGGGTGGTGCAGGAAGATGTCGCCAGCCCGGATCTGGGCGAACACGTCCACGGGCTCGCCCTCGTCGGGCGGCAGCAGCCGCGGCGGCACGACGGGGACGTAGGTTGGCGCCTTGAGGTCGGAGCGTTCGAGGTCGACCAGCTGCCACAACGCCGTGAGGTCGAGCATGCCAGTGATCTCGAACGTGTCCTCGTCGCGGACGCCGATCCCCTTCATCAGGATCAGGCGTGTCGTCTCGGGCATTGAGCGTTCGACCTCGAGCCTGACGGCCTCGCCGAACCGTCGCCGCCGGACCTCCTCCTCGATCGCCAGGAGCAGGTCGTCCGCCTCGTCCTCCTCGATCGCGATGTCGGCATCACGGGTTACCCGGAACAGGTGCGTCTCGACGATCTTCATGCCCTGGAAAAGCTCGTCCAGGTTCGCCTCGATGACCTGGTCCAGGAGAACGAACCGGTTCTTCTCCACCGCGAACAGGCGCGGCAGCAGGGATGGGATCTTGACCCGCGCGAAGCGCCGCTCACCCGTGTCGGGATCCATCAGCCCGACCGCGATCGACAGCGACAGCGTGCTGATGTACGGGAATGGATGGCCGGGATCGACGGCGAGCGGCGTGAGCACCGGGAAGATCTCGTCGTGGAAGCGGCGCCTGAGCGTCTGGTGATGCTCGGGGACGTCGTCATAGTCGACGATCTCAACCCCCTCCGGGATCAGCTCCTCACGGATCTCGCTCCAGATCGCCGAGTGCTGGTCGACCAGCTCGCGGACCCGGACACGGATCGCGTCGAGCTGCTGCCCCGCCGTCAACCCGTCGACTGAGTGGTGGGTCCCACCAGCCTGGTGCTGACGCCGAAGGCCGGAGACACGAACCTGGAAGAACTCATCCAGGTTGGAGGCGAAGATCGACAGGAACTTCACGCGTTCGAGCAACGGGTTGCGAGCGTCGGCCGCCTCGTGCAGGACGCGCGCGTTGAACTCGACCCAGGACAACTCCCGGTTGAGGATCGGGTTGTGGTTCTCGCGAGCACCGCGCCGGCGACCGCGGGTGGCGGCGCGCGGTCCGGGAGCGGGGCGTACTGCGGTCATCGTCCTCTCGGTGTCTCGGGCCGAGCCGGCGACACGCGCGCGCGGTAACGACTCGCAGGCATAACCATACGCCACCACCCGAACCCGGCGGGTGCCCGAGGGCAACATGGCATGTTCCGGATTCTGCCCCCGGGCGCGTCGTCGGCGACGGTCGCGGGCGCCCGCGTGACGCGTGGCGACTGCCGCCTCGGCGTTCTCGACTCAGCCCTCCGGCACGTACCGCCGCTCGCCGGTCCGGACGTCCGTGTACACCCGCATCGGGACCCCCGTCGTGGGATCGACAAACCGCTCCTCTGTGGGCCGGAAGCGCGGTGCTGCGGGGCCGGGCTCGCCGCCCCCGGGGCCGTGTCCGGCGCCGCTCCGCTCGGCGTCGAGCGACCGGTAGCGGGTCCGCTCCAGGATCACCCCGGCCAGCAGCACCGTGCCCGGCACGATCAGAAACAGGGCTGCGGGCAGCGTGGCCCCGCCACCTGCGGCCACGGCGATCCCACCCAGAAACATCAGCAGGCCGATGACACCCACCAGCACCCGGGCGATGGACACGCCCACCCCGGTTACTCGACCGGTTGCGAGGCGTTCGCGTCGGGTGTGAGGACGACGGCGGTGCCGTAGGCCACGATCTCGGACATCGTACCGGCCAGGTCGGACGAGTCGAAGCGCATCGAGAGCACCGCGTCGGCGCCCATGAGCGTGGCGTTGTGGACCATCCGGTCAACGGCCTGGCGACGGGTGTCCTCGAGCAGGCTCGTGTACTCGTGGATCTCGCCGCCCCCGATCGAGCGCAGGCTGGCCAGCAGGTTGCCGCCCAGACCCCGGCTCCGAACGACCAGGCCGAAGACCTGACCTTTCGTCTCGGCCACCCGATAACCTGCGACGAAGGGCGTGGTGGTGATGATCATCATTGGCCTCCATGCCAGTGCGGCGTGGAGCCGTCCTCCGCGCCGATCTCCGCGTGGTCCTCGTGCCGCCGCGCCCGCTCGTCCGCACACACCGGACATGGGCACTGTGCCCGCAGCAGGTGGAACGTGTAGAAGCCGGTCGCGTGTCCGTCGCCCCAGGTCGGCTGGATGGCGTAGCTCCCCACCAGGGCCATGTCCACCAGGCGAGTCTGCTCGGGGGTCAGGCTGGGGTTGGAGTCAAGCCAGCCCGGCTGACCGGCCTCTCCGCGGCAGTAGGCGCACGGGCACAGCCAGCGAAGCGTGACCGTGTCGAAGGTCGTTCGGTGGTCGTCGGCCCACTCGAGCGAAACCGTGCCTGCCTGGCGATCGGCATCGATGCGCACCGGCCGCGTGCGATTCGGATCCTGCACGGGTTCGATCCTATCGCGGATGTGCGCACGGATCCGGCGGGTGCGGAAGTCTGGCCCCTCCACTCATCGCGACCGGGCCACCACCTGTGTCATCCGCCGATGACGCGCGCCACGAGCGCGAATCCGTCCTCCGAGCCACGCCAGCGGCGACGCACGCCGTCGATCCCCAGGCGCCAGCGCACATAGCGCATCGCCAACACGGCCACGATCACATCATCGAGCGGACCCAGCACCGGCACGAACTCGGGGATCAGGTCCAGCGGCGACAGGATCCAGGCGACGAGGGCCACGAGGACCAGCCGAGCGTCGATCGGCACGGTTGGGTCCGTGATCGTCGTGCGCATGAAGCGAAGCACGTCCGGGATCACCCGGATGAGCTCGCGCGGCGCGACCTCCCGTGGGCGAACCGCCCACAGCAGCGCCAGCATGGCCAACCAGAGGGCGATCAGCCCGGCCAGCACGCCCAGCAGCACAGTTCCGTTCACGACACGACTGTGCCACGGCCGACCATGATCCGGGACCATATCGAGCGGGCCGGGAGGACCTTCCCTCAATGGCCACCACGGGCTCGACCGCTATCCTCGGATCGCATGTTGAGCCAGACCGACCCCCTCCTGCGCACGTGACGCTCGTCGTCGACCACCTGACCAAGCGGTTCGGGTCCGTGCTCGCGCTCGACGACCTCGTGTTCGATGTCGCCCCGGGTCAGGTCTTCGGCTTTCTGGGTGCGAACGGCTCGGGCAAGACGACCACGATGCGGATCGTGCTCGGGGTGCTCGAGCCGGATGCGGGCCGCGTCACCTGGCAAGGGACCGAGAGCCACCGCCTGCCTCGGTCGACCTGGGGATACCTGCCCGAGGAGCGAGGCCTGTACCCGCGCATGCAGGTGATGGAGCAGCTGGTCTTCTTTGCCGGGCTCCACGGCGTGTCGCCCGACCGGGCACGGCGCGAGGCCGTGGGCTGGCTACGCCGGTTCCGCGCCGAGGATCTCGCCGAGCGCCGCGCGGAGCAGCTGTCGAAGGGCAACCAGCAGAAGGTGCAGTTCATCGCGGCCGTGCTCCACGATCCGCCGGTCCTGCTGATGGACGAGCCGTTCACGGGCCTCGACCCGGTCAACGTGATGCTGCTGCGTGAGGCGTTTCTCGAGCTCCGCGACCGTGGCCGGACGGTGGTGTTCTCGACCCACCAGATGGAGGTTGCCGAGGCGCTGTGCGAGTCGGTGGCCATCGTGGACCAGGGCCGGATCGTCATCGGGGGACCGCTGCGCGAGGTCCGCAGGGCGGGCGGGCGCCGCGTGGTCGAGATCTCGATCGCCGGCGATCACCGCCTGCCATGGCTTGCATCAGTGCCCGGAACGCGGATCATCCGAGCCGGGATGGATCGCTCGGCGGTCGAGCTGGACCCGGACGTCGAACCGGAGGCCGTTCTGGCGGCGGCAGTCGCCGCGGGTGCTCGTGTCCTCCACTTCGAGGTCGCCGACCCCAGCCTCGAGCAGGTGTTCATCGACCATGTCGGTCACCCGGTCGATGAGGACGCCCACCTGGCGCCAGCGGACGCCGGCGCCGACACGGGGGCCGACGCCGCATGATGCAGGACGGTGGCACGCTGGCGAACGTCCGCCTGGTCGCGCGCCGCGAGTACTCCGAGCGCGTTCGTGCGCGGGCATTCGTGTTCTCGACGTTGCTGCTGATCGGGCTGGCGGTGGTCGTCGCGCTGATCCCGCTCGGTGTCCGGCTCGTGGACCGCGCGACCGTGACCCGCATCGCCATTGTCGCGCCCGACGCGGAGCTGGCGAACCGCGCCCTGTCGGTGATGGACAGCTTCCTCAACGCGCAGCTGTCGCCCGACACCAACGGGCCGCACCCATTCCAGTTCGAGCGGATCGACGATCCGGCGGTCGCCGCCGAACAGGTCCGCGACGGGGCGGTGGCGGGCGCGGTGGTGATCACGCGCTCGACCGATGGCGGGCTCTCGTTCCGCGTCCTGTCGGCCGGCGGGCTCACGCCCGACCGCGCCCAGCTGCTCCAGGTCGGGGCCTTCGGCGTCGGAGTCCTGGACTGGACCGCATCGCAGCCAGCCGGCACGCGCCCGTTCGTGAACCCGAGCTTTGCCGTGGTCGACGCGGGTACCGCCGCCGCGGGCTCGGGCGGCGATCTTCAGATCGACACGGCGGCGTACGCGAGTCGCCGGATCGTCGGGATCGTGTTCGTGGTGCTCTCGTTCCTGACGCTCGTGTTCTACGGGCTGTGGGTCGCGTCCGGCGTGGTCGCCGAGAAGGCAAACCGTGTGATGGAGCTGCTCATCTCGGCCGCGACGGCACGGCAGCTGGTGGTCGGCAAGATCCTGGGCATCGGGCTGGCCGGTCTGACGCAGGTCGTGCTGGTGCTTGCGCCCGCCGTGCTCGCACTGCTCGCCTCCGGCGCGATTGGTGACGCGATCCTGGGCGAGGACCAGGCGCCCGCAGCCTCGCTCGCGGGCCTGTCACCTGGGCTCGTGCTGGCGTTTCTCGTCTACTTCACCCTGGGCTTCGCCCTCTACGCGGCGCTGTACGCGGGCGCGGGATCCCTGCTGAGCCGGGCAGAGGACCTGCAGACCATCGCGCTGCCGCTGTCGATCCCCGCCATCGCCGGCTACTTCCCGGCTGTGCTGGCGCTCTCGGGTGGTGCCGGCCCGCTGATCCGGTTCGCGTCCTACGTGCCGCTGTGGAGCCCGTTCGTGATGCTGGCCCGGCTCTCGACCGGGAACGTTGAGCCCTGGGAGGTCGCCCTCTCGCTGGGCCTCCTGATCCTGACCGTCCCCCTGGTCACCCTGCTCGCGATCCGCGTCTACCGCGCGGGCGTCCTGCTCTACGGGCAGCCGCCGACGGTCGGGGTGTTCATGCGGGCGCTGCGCGGGTAGCACCGCCCGGGCTGCGACGGAGAGATGGCGGGGCGCGGGTCAGGCGTCACCGGCGCCGTGGTGCTGGTCATGCCCCGTCCGGCGGTTCCTCGTCGAACGGCAACCTCCGGAACAGCGCCAGCACGGGGGCCGTCCCCGTCGCGTCGTCCGGGTCGCCTGGTGTCCCGTCGCCCGTCCTGACGCCGCCCTCGTCATCGGTCGCACTCGGTGAGGCCTGCCCAGCCGGGATCGAGCGCCACAGCGTGCTCCGGACACCCGGCAGATACGGGCTCGATCGACGGCGCGCGAGCACACCGGCGACCCCCTGGGCCGTCACGGCGGCGTGGAGCGCGCGACCCTCGCCGGCGATGGCGGGCACGACGACGACCTCGTCACCTGGCCGCAGCACCTTCCGGAGCACCGAACGGCGCTTCTCGAGCGGCTGGTTCAGGAGCCACCTGCCGTCGAGATGGAGCAGGTCGAACACGAGGTAGGCGACGGCGCGGCCCGGGCCGCCGTTCAGCCTCGCCCGGAGCGCGTGGTCATCGGCGCGACCCTGCCCATCGACGACGACCAGCTCGCCATCGAGCACCGCAGATCGTGCGGCGACCCGGACGGCGATCCCGGCCAGCTCCGGTAGCCGCTCGATGAGCTCGTTCCCGGACGGGTCCACCAGGCGTGTGGCGCCACCACCTGCCTGTTTCGAGGGACCGATGAACGCCAGCGCACGGTGGCCGCCCCAGGTCGGCTCGAACAGGTACGCGGGCGAGTCGAACGCGTCGGCTCGCGGCGTGGGCCACATGGGCGCCACGTCGCCAGGGTTGGGGAGCGCCGGCTCGAGACGGAGAGAGAGCTGCTCGGCCATGGCGTGGTCGATGGTAGCCGCTCGATGCGGGATAGACTGCCGGACGGAGCCGCGCGCCCACGTGGCGACCTCGCCGTGCCCGGCCCGATCCCCGGAGCTGTCTTGCCTCGACCTGCTCGCCCTGACGACCTCTATCGCATCCACGTCCCGTCCGATCCGCGCCTGTCGCCCGACGGCCGCCAGGTCGCGTTCGGCGTCAAGTCCGCCTCGACCGCGAACGACGGCTATCGGCAGGCCATCTGGGCTGCGCCGACGGACGGCTCATCGCCGGCTCGCCAGCTCACCCTGGGCGTCCGGACGGACCGCCACCCACGCTTTGCGCCTGACGGACGGACCCTGGCGTTCCTCTCGGACCGCCGTCTGTTCACGGAGGATGAGCCCAACCGGCCGCGCAAGGCCCGGGACCGCGACGATCTCGAGCAGATCTACCTCCTGCCGCTCGATGGAGGGGAGGCTCGCCGGCTCACCGACCTGCCGCGCGGCGTGTCGTCGTTCGCCTGGTCACCCGACGGTCGGACGCTGGCGATCCTGACCAGCTCCCTCGGCGCCACGGCCGAGCAGGAGGCGCGCCGCCGGCGACGACCGCCGCGTCCGCAGCCGGGGGAGACGCCGCTGTCCGACTTCCGGTACCTCGACCGGCTCAGCTACCAGTCCAACGGCGTCGGGTTCGTCGACGACCGGGAGGTGCACCTCTGGCTGGTCGACGTCGAGACAGGACGTGCGCGGCCACTTGTCGCCGGATCGTCAGCCGAGACCGGCCCGGCCTGGTCGCCAGATGGCACCCGGATCGCCTTTGCCGCCAACCGCCACCGCGACCACGACATCGACGCTCGATCCTCCCTGTTCGTGGTGGACGTGGCCGACGGCGAGGTCGGACCGGTTGCCGGCGGTCCGGACGCGCACTTCGGCTCGCCGATCTGGTCGGTCGACGGCACGTCGGTCCTGGCGCTGGGCGATCGGATGCCGCGAGCGGCATACCGGACGGGCATCTGGCGCTTTGCCGCCGACGGATCCGATTCGGGGCCGGGCGCGGGTCACGACCTGCTGCCCGATAGCCCGCTTGCGCCGAACGCGCCGATGAACAGCGACGTGACCCTCGAGGAGCGTGCGCGCCTGGTGATGGGTGCGGACGGCGCGTCGATCCTGTTCACCGCGCCGATCGACGGCAGCGTCGAGCTATGGCGCGTGGCGATCGACGGGCGTGGAAAGCCGGAGCGGATCACCGAGGACCGTCACTACCTGTCGGGCTGGGACGCGGTCGCGGCCGAGGGCGGGACCGAGATCGTGGCCGCGATCCGGTCGTCGCCGACCCGGCTGCCCGAGGTGATTGCCATCGATCCAGCTCGCCGGCGGCGTGGATCGCGGGTCACCGACCCGACGCCGCTGACCGACCTCAACGAGGCCCTGTCCGCCGAGATCGAGTGGGTCGAGCCGCTGGAGCGACGTTGGTCGAGCGGTGGTCGCGAGATCCAGGGCTGGCTGCTGCCCGCGGGGATGGGCCGTCAGCCGCTGGTCCTCGAGATCCACGGTGGCCCCCACACGCTCTACGGGTGGGCACCGATGCTCGAGTGGCAGGTGCTCGCCGGGGCAGGGATGTCCGTCCTGGCGGCCAATCCGCGGGGCTCCCAGGGCTACGGGGAGGCGTTCAACCGGGCCAATCTCGGCGACTGGGGCGACGGGCCGATGGATGACCTGATGACGGGCATCGACATCCTGATCGAGGACGGTCATGCCGATCCCGATCGACTGGGTGTCACGGGCGGGTCCTACGGCGGCTACCTGACCAACTGGATCGTCGGTCGGACCGAGCGCTTTCGGGCAGCGATGACGTGTCGCTCGGTCGCCGACATGCGGATGCTGTTCCTGACCGGCGACATCTCCGGTGGCGAGTGGGCGAGCCTCGAGTTCGGGCGCAAGCCCTGGGAGGATCCCGCCTATTTCGATCGGATCTCGCCGATCTCGCTGGCTGCGAACATGCGGACGCCGCTCCTCATCCAGCACGCGGAGCACGACATTCGCACCACGGTGGGCCAGGCCGAGGCGCTGTTCACCGTGCTGCGCTCCCTGCATCGGCCGGTCCGGTTCATGCGCGTGCCGCGAGAGACCCATGAGCTGACCCGTAGCGGGACCCCCTTCCGCCGGGTGGAGCACCTGGCCCAGGTCCGCGACTGGTTCGTCCACTTCCTGGTGCGTGGTGAGCGGCGGCTTCCTCCGCCGCCCAGGAGTCGCGCTGGCCGTTAGGGTTGCTTGTGCTGTATGCACAAGAAGTGAGGCACACGCACGGGCATACGGCGATTCCCAGCCAACGGAGGGCTGAGTCGTTGTTCCGAGCGCCCAAGAATCGCCATGTTCGCAACCGCTTTGATACCGACTGCGGGGTGGTGAGCGCGTAGGTTCCGCCCAGCGCCGTCCCCGCCCAGGTACGACGGCCAAGCGGAGCGAGCCTTGTGGCCGACCTCATCCTGCCCCTGGCGCTGATCCTGATCGCCGCCGAGGTGGGAGCCGTGCTCGCGCATCTGGCGCACCTGCCGCGCGTGGTCGGTCAGATCGGCGCGGGGTTGGTGATCGGCCCGAGCCTGCTGGGCGTGGTAGGCGATGACACGATCATTCGGTTCCTGGCCGAGCTGGGGGCGCTCGCGATCCTGGGCACCGCCGGACTCGAGACCAACCTCGTTGCCATGCGCACGGTGGGCAAGCCGGCCCTGCTCGCGGCGGTCGGCGGCGTGGTGCTCCCGTTCGGGCTCGGGTTCCTCGTCGCGCAGGCGTTCGGGCTGGACACGATCGCCGCTCTGTTCTGCGGCGCCACGCTCGCGGCGACCAGCGTGGGGATCACCGCCGCCACGCTCCAGCAGCTCAACATGCTCAACGGCGTGGGCGGCCTGACCATCCTAGGCGCCGCGGTGATCGACGATGTGCTCGGCCTGATCGTGCTGGCGCTGGTCGTCGCAGGCGCCGGGACGGCGACGTCGCCGCTCGCGGTGATGCTCCCCATGGCGATCACGATCGTGCTCGCGGTGCTCGCGCTGCGGCACCTGTCCGGGCACCTGCACCGGGTGTTCGATGCGTTCCACGTTCGGGGTGGCGGCCTCGCGCTGGCCCTGGGGTTCGTGCTCCTGGTCGCCTGGGCGTTCGAGGCTCTTGGCGGCCTGGCCGCGATCACCGGAGCCTACGTCGCCGGGCTCGCCCTCGCTGGGTCACCGATGGCCGAGCACCTCAAGGACGGGCTCCTCCGTGCCGGCGAGGCGCTGTGCGTGCCCGTGTTCTTCGTTGCGATCGGCCTGGCGGCCGATCTTCGGGCAGTGCCACCGGTCCTGCCGCTCGCGCTGGCGCTGCTCGCCGTCGCGGTCGTCGGCAAGGTCGTCGGGTCCGGGCTCGGGGCCCGGCTGGGCGGCCTGTCGGGCACCGACGCGGGTCTCGTCGGCTGGGGGATGGTGGGCCGAGGGGAGGTGGCACTCGTGGCGGCCACGGTGGGCCTTCAGGCGGGGGCCATCGATGCCGGCGTGTACGCCGCCGTCGTGCTGCTGGCGGTGGCGACGACGGTGATCGCGCCGATTGGCGTGACCCTCTGGAGCCGCGGTCTGCGCGTGCCGTCGATGGCACCCGCGATCCCGGCGCTGGTACCGGTCAGGATCCCGACGCTGGACGGCGAGTAGCCGGCCTGCGTTCAAGCGCTCCGGGCATCGGCGCCGCCGATCCCGACAAATCCCCGGTGGCCAGGAGGGACGACCACCGCAGTCGATCTCACCGCGAAAGGGAGGAAGGTCCATTGCGAAAGCGACGTGTGCTGATCTTCGGGTTGGTGACGGCCGCCCTCATGGGGCCGTTTGCCGCAACGACGCTGGCTGCTGACACCATCGACCAGGCGACCATCGTTGATGCCATCAACGCGGTCTGGGTGATCATCGCCGGCGCCCTCGTGTTCCTGATGCAGGCCGGGTTCGCCCTGGTCGAGGCCGGGTTCACGCGGGCCAAGAACACCGCCAACATCGCCATGAAGAACTTCATGGACTTCTCGGTCGGAGCCCTCGTCTACTGGGCGATCGGGTTCGGGCTCGCCTATGGTGGCTCGACGCTTGGTGGCTTCGTCGCCTACGGCGGCATCGGTGACGCGTTCTTCGTGAACGAGAGCGCGCTGAGCACGAGCTGGTTCTTCCAGGTGGTGTTCGCGGCCACCGCGGCGACGATCGTGTCGGGCGCCATGGCTGAGCGCACCAAGTTCTCGTCGTACCTCATGTACACGGTCTTCATCACCGGGTTCATCTACCCGATCGTGTCGCACTGGGCCTGGGGCGGGGGCTTCCTGTCCACCTTGCCCACCCCGTACATCGACTTCGCAGGATCGGGTGTCGTGCACCTCGTGGGCGGCGTGGCGGCCCTGGCCGGCGTGCTCGCAATCGGACCGCGCATCGGCAAGTACGACGCGGACGGCAGGTCGCGGCCAATCCCCGGTCACAGCCTGCTGCTGGCGACGCTGGGCGTGTTCCTGCTGTGGTTCGGCTGGTACGGCTTCAACGGCGGCTCGACGCTGGCCGCGGTGGGTGCCGACTTCCCGTCGGTCATCGTGACCACGACCCTGGCCGCCGCAGCCGGGGGCACCGCTGCCATGTTCGTCGCCTGGGCAAACCCGGCCTACGGGCGACCGGACCCGGGGATGACGCTCAACGGCTGTCTGGCAGGCCTGGTCGGCATCACCGCCGGCTGCGCCAACGTCAACAACTATGGTGCGGTCATCATCGGCCTCGTTGCCGGCGCGATCGTGGTGTTCTCGGTCGTCCTCGTCGACCGGATGAGGATCGACGACCCGGTGGGCGCCATCTCCGTTCACGGCGTCGCAGGGGTCTGGGGCCTGGTCGCGGTCGGCCTGCTCGACACGTCTGGCGGTCTCCTCTTCGGCGGCGGCGTGGACCAGCTGGTGTCACAGCTGATCGGCGCGGTCTCGATCGTGGCCTGGACGTTCGTCACGTCATCGGTCGTCTTCTGGGCCATCAAGCTCACCGTCGGCCTGCGGGTCCGCCCCGAGGTCGAGATCGCCGGCCTGGATCGGATCGAGCATGGCACCGAGGCCTATCCGGAGTTCATGGAGCAGCTGGCCGAGCCGGAGGCGCTGGACCCCGTGGCCTGATCAACGAAGCTCATCCGGCTCACCCGCTCCGGCGGGATGGGACCTTCGGCTCACCGGCCCTCGTGGACACCACGGGGGCCGGTGCCTGTCCGGGGACGCCGGCTCCGGGCATGGAGCCGTCCGACGTGTAGACTCGCCGCCATGTCGACCACCGTCGCACACGACGCTGCCGCCCGGGACCGGGCGAACGAGCTGATCCGCGCCTGGGACGGCCGGGCGGGCAATCTCGGCAGCCTGCTTGGACGCGTGACCCCGGTCGATGCCGTTGGCGTCCAGGAGCGGGTCGCCTCGCTGTCGCGACGTTCGATCAAGAAGGCGTCCAAGGTCTGGGCGCTCGACCTGACGATCCGGATGATTGACCTGACCACCCTGGAGGGGAAGGACACGCCGGGCAAGGTTCGCGCGCTGTGTGCCAAGGGCATGCGGCCGCAGCCGGGTGATCCGACGATCCCCCCGGTCGCGGCGATCTGCGTCTACCCGACGTTCGTGGCTGAGGCGAAAGAAGCCCTGGGCGACTCCGGGGTCAAGGTTGCGTCCGTCGCCACGGCCTTCCCGTCAGGCCAGACGTTCCTCGACGTCAAGCTGGCCGAGACGCGGGCCGCCGTCGCCGCCGGTGCCGACGAGATCGACATGGTGATCGATCGGGGAGCGTTCCTGGCCGGCGACTATGCGTCCGTGTTCGAGGAGATCGTGGCCGTCCGAGAGGCGTGCGGCGACGCCCACCTCAAGGTCATCCTCGAGACCGGTGAGCTCGAGACGTATGACAACGTCCGGCGCGCCTCGGTGCTCGCGATGGCTGCCGGCGCGGATTTCATCAAGACATCGACCGGCAAGGTGTCGCCTGCCGCCACGTTGCCCGTCATGTTGGTCATGCTCGAGGCGATCCGCGACTTCGAGCGGGTGACCGGGCGCGCGGTGGGCATGAAAGCGGCCGGTGGGATCCGCAACGCCAAGCAGGCCATCGGATACCTGGTCGTGCTGTACGAAACGCTGGGCCCGGCGTGGATGACGCCCGATCGGTTCCGGATCGGTGCCTCGTCGCTGCTCAACGACGTGCTGATGCAGATCGAGAAGGAGCGCACGGGCGTGTACCAGCGCCCGGACCACTTCACGATCGACTGATTGCCCGGCCGTGACGAAGACGACGTCGATCCCGCTCATCTCGGTATCGGGTAGCCATCGAGAGGTGGGGCGGGCCGTCGGCGAGGCCACCGCCGATGTGCTCCGTGAGGCTGTCGCGTTCGATGCCGCACTGCCGCCTGGACGGACCCGAGACGAGCAGCTGGGGCTCGCGGGCCGGTATCGCGCCGCAACGCTGCGAGCCACTCCGTGGTTGGTTGACGAGATCGATGGAGCGGCCGAGGGTGCGGGCGTCGACGCGCTTGCCCTGTTTGCCGCGTCGGTCGAGGAGATCTGGACCGTCCGTCCGTCGCAGGCGAGCGGGGGCTCCATCGTCGACGGCCGGTGCACCGACATGGTCGCGGGACCGCCCGCGACGGCCGATGACCACCTGTGGGTCGCCCACAACAACGACCTCTCGCCGGCCGCCGAGGCATCGATCGTCGCGGTTGAGTGGCGAGTGCCCGGTGAGCCGGTCGTCTTCTCGCTTGGGATCGGCCCCTGGATCAGCGTTGGCTGGAGCTCCGCGGGGCTCTCGCTCACAGGCAATGAGCTGTCGCCGAACGACGATCGGGTTGGCGTGCCGCGGCTGCTGATGGTCCGGGAGCAGCTGACCGCGTGGTCGATCGAAGCGGCCGTGGAGATGACCCTTCGTCCCGACCGCGCGTCGTCGTACAACACAGTGCTCGCCCACCGCGACGGGCGAGTGGTCAACGTGGAGGGATCAGCGACCGACGCGGAGCTGGCCGGGTTGTCCACCAGTGGCACGCTGGCGCACACCAACCACTACGCATGCAGCCGGATGCTCGGGTTCGAAGGCGACCCGGACGACGCGCGGCGATCAAGCGTGCGGTTGCGGCGCGCGCTGGAGCTGCTCGACGGCGACGATGGGAGCGGCCCAGCTCCCGGCTCGATCACGCGCGAGTCACTGCTCGGGTTCCTCTCCGACCACGGGTCGCGACCGTCGATCTGCCGTCACGACGACGGCGCCGAGGCCACGTCAACCGCGTTCTGGTGCCTGGCGGACGTGACCACTGGCGTGATCGAGTACGGGCGAGGCCCTCGGTGCCGTGAGGGCGCCGCGACCAGGCACCACGTCGCCTGACCGTCGGGCGTCAGCCGGCGACCGGTGCCGCTTCCGCCGTCGCCGCCATGGCGTCGAGTCCCTCGAGACGTCGGATCCCCGCCACGTGGCGCGCAAGGAAGTCCAGCACGACCGCGGACTGATGGATCCGCTCTGTGACGTCGAATGACGAATGACCCGTGGTGTAGGTGTAGACCTCGGGCTCGACGCCACGCGCCCGTAGCCGCTCCACGTAGTTCCAGACCTGGCGAATCGGGCACCGGGAGTCGTTCTCGCCGGCCATGATGAGCAACGGCGCTCGCACTGCGTCGACGTAGGTGATCGGATTGCGTTCGACATACAACCCCGGGACCGTCTCCGGGGTGCCACCGAACAGCGCCCGGTCGAGCGCCTGAAGTGTCGGCGCCTCATCTTCATAGGCCGCCACGTAGTCGGCCACGGGCACGCCACCGATGCCGGCCACCCAGCGGTCCGGGTGTCGGCCAAGGCCGAGCAGCGTCACGTAGCCACCCCACGACCAGCCGGCAAGCACGGCTCGCGATGCATCCGCCAGCCCACGGCGCACCAGGTCGTCCAGTCCGGCCAGGATGTCCTCGAGCTCGAGGAAACCGATGTTGCCCGTGAGCGCGTCGCGCCATGCCTGCCCGAAGCCCTCCGAGCCGCGGTAGTTGACCATCGCGACCAGGAAGCCGGCGTCGACGTGGGCCAGGACATCGGGCGCCCAGCGGTCCATGTCCAGGGAGTGCGGACCGCCATGGACTCGCATGATCACCGGCCACGGGCCAACGCCCGCGGGCCGCACGAGGAAGCCGTGGACCTGCTGACCAGCCGGGTTGGCGAAGGTCCACGTCTCGAACGGATGTCCGGCCGGTGCCACGGGGCCATCGGGAGACAGCAACGGCGTCGCTGAACCGACGACCATCAGCCGTGCCGGGTGCTCACCGCGATGGACGCGGTACCAGACCTCGCCATCCGGACGGACGGCCGCACCGGTGATGGAGCCAGGCTCATGGTCCAGCGGCGTCACGGTGCCAGTGGCGATGTCATAGCGGTGCAGTCGATGTCGCCCGTCGACCAGCTGGAGCAGGAGCACGGCGGTGGCGTCCGGCCACCAGTCGACAGGTTCGACGGGTCCGCTCAGGTCGAGCGCGAGCTCGGCCAGCTCGCCCGAGGCCACGTTCCAGATGGCGGGTCTCCGCTCTCCGGTTCGCTCATGGGTGATGGTCATGCGCTGGTCGCCGGGGATGGGCGAGAAGCGGACACCCGCCAGCTCTCGGCCCGGGTCCCGAAGCTCGGCCAGAGTGGCACCGGTGGCGGCGTCGATCGCGCGCAACGACGGATGGAGCACGTCGCCGTCCTCCATCAGCTCGAGCACGGCAATCGCATCATCTGCCGACAGCGCGCCGCGGTCCGCTGATCCGGCGAGGCCCCATCCGCCGGCGAGCCGGACCGGCTGCGGGTGCTCGTACACGAGGTGTGCCGGCCGACCCCGCTCGGCCGACCAGATCGAGAACCCGGTCTGGGTGCTGATCCCGGCGATGGCTCGAACGGCCCCAAGCGCGAGCCCCTCTGACCAGCCCTGAGGGATGCCCTCGATCAGTGGCTCGGCCGGGACATCCTCGTCGAACGGTGCCATGACCCAGGCCCCGTTCTCGGATCCGGTCTCGTCGCGGAACCAGATCACGCCGCTGCCGTCACGCGTGGGCCGCCCCTCGAGGATCCCGACCGGATCCCGGGTGACCTGGCGACGAGCGCCGGTCGACCGGTCCCAGGCGTGCAGCTGGTAGCTGCCGCTCTCGGTGGAGGCAAGGACGATCCGGTCAGGCGCATCGGGCGCCCAGGCCGGAAATGACAGGATCGGAGCGCGGAATCGCTGCTCCCAGGCGGGCAGATCTGACATGAAGCGCAGGGTACCGCTCGCGACTTGGCTGTGACTTCTCTCGTCGACATGGCCACGCGCACGTGCCGATGACAGGCCGGGCCGGTGCCATAATGGCTGGCCATGAGCAACGATCGAGCCCTGGCGCCGTCGGCCGGTCGTGCGCCGGCCAGCTGGGGGCTGGGCGATGGCCAGGCGATCCCCTGGGAGTACGCGGCAGCGCCGGAATCGCGCGACGTGGTCCGGCTGCGCGAGCGGTACGGCCTGTTCATCAATGGGCGTGACGTCGACTCGTGGGATGGCGGTTCGTTCGTCAGCGTGGATCCCTCGACCGAGGAGCCACTGGCCGAGATCGCGAAGGCGACGCCACAGGACGTGGACCGCGCCGTGCGCGCCGCCCGCCGCGCGCAGCGTCGCAGCTGGGGCGACCTCCCCGGCCGTGAGCGGGCCAAGTACCTGTTCCGGATCGCGCGCATCCTCCAGGAGCGGAGCCGGGAGTTCGCGGTGCTGGAGTCGATGGACTCGGGCAAGCCGATCAGGGAGAGCCGCGACGTCGACGTGCCGTTGGCGGCCGCGCACTTCTGGTACTACGCCGGTTGGGCGGACAAGCTCGAGTACGCCTTCCCCGGGCGGGTGGCGAGGCCGCTCGGCGTGGCTGCCCAGGTGATTCCCTGGAACTTTCCGCTGCTGATGCTGAGCTGGAAGATCGCGCCCGCGCTGGCGGCCGGCAACACCGTGGTGCTCAAGCCCGCCTCGACCACGCCGCTCACCGCGCTGCTGTTCGCGGAGGTGTGTCGCCAGGCCGATCTCCCGCCGGGTGTCGTCAACATCGTGCCGGGCCCGGGAGCGATCGGGATGGCGATGGTCAGTCACCCCGACGTCGCCAAGGTCGCGTTCACCGGCTCGACCGAGATCGGCAAGCTGATCCAGAAGGCCGTTGCCGGCAGCGGCAAGGCGCTGACGCTCGAGCTGGGTGGGAAGGCGGCCAACATCGTGTTCGACGACGCAGCCCTCGACCAGGCCGTCGAAGGCATCGTCAACGGGATCTACTTCAACCAGGGTGAGGTGTGCTGCGCCGGCAGCCGGCTGCTGGTCCAGGAGTCCGTGGCGGATGACCTGATCGGTCGCCTCAAGGATCGCCTGGCGACGCTGCGGGTCGGCGATCCGCTGGACAAGAACACCGATGTCGGGGCCATCAACTCCAGGGCCCAGCTGGAGAAGATCACCGAGCTCGTCGCCTCGGGCGTGGCCGAGGGGGCGGAGCTGTACCAGCCGGCCTGCGACCTGCCCGATCGCGGGTTCTTCATCCGGCCCACGCTGTTCACAAACGTCGCCCAGAGCCACCGGATCGCGAAGGAGGAGATCTTCGGCCCCGTGCTCTCGGTGCTCACCTTCCGGACGCCGGCCGAGGCGATCGAGAAGGCCAACAACACGGCGTACGGGCTGTCGGCCGGGATCTGGACCGAGAAGGCGTCGAAGGTGTTCGCGATGGTCCAGGCGATGAAGGCCGGCGTGATCTGGGCCAACACGTTCAACCGCTTCGACCCCACCGCACCGTTCGGCGGCTACAAGGAGTCCGGTTTCGGCCGCGAAGGTGGCATGCATGGACTGCACGCGTACGTGCGCCTGGAGGATCGCTGATGGCCGG
Organism: uncultured Chloroflexia bacterium; assembly: GCA_963734935.1. Lineage (GTDB taxonomy): Bacteria > Chloroflexota > Limnocylindria > Limnocylindrales > CSP1-4 > CAIXZV01. The sequence continues at coordinate 311,822 of CAVTIO010000009.1, forward strand.
AAGGGCGCTCGCCCGGGCCGCGTCGCCGGTGCCCTCCACGGCCACGGGCGACGCCCGCATCCCGGTGCTCAAGACCTACAAGCTGTTCGTGGGAGGCGCGTTCCCGCGCACCGAATCCGGTCGCTCGTACCTCGTGTCCGCCGCCGATGGGCTGCCGCTCGCGAACGCCTGTCGCGCGTCGCGCAAGGACCTGCGCGAGGCGGTTCGAGCAGCCCGGGGCGCGTCCGCCGGCTGGGCGGCGCGGACCGCCATGAACCGCGGCCAGATCCTGTACCGGGTCGCGGAGCTGATGGAAGGTCGTGCCGACCAGTTCACGGCCGAGGTCGCAGCTGCCGAGGGCCTGGCGGTGCACGCGGCACGAGCGACGGTGGGCCGGGCGATCGATCGCTGGGTGTGGTACGCGGGCTGGGCCGACAAGATCGCGCAGGTGCTCGGCTCTGCCAACCCGGTGGCCGCGCCGTACTTCGTGTTCACGGTGCCGGAGCCCACCGGGGTGGTGGGCATCGTGGCCCCCGAGACGTCCTCGCTGCTCGGCCTCGTGTCCCGCCTGGCGCCCGTGCTCGTGGGCGGCAGCAGCGTCGTGGTGCTCGCGTCGGGGTCCCGTCCGCTGCCGGCCATCACCCTGGCCGAGGTGCTGGCGACCTCCGATGTGCCGGGCGGGGTGGTGAACATCCTCACCGGCCACCGGGAGGAGCTGGTGCCGGTGCTCGCGGCCCACGTGGACGTCGACGGGCTCGACGGGTGGGGCATCCCCGACGACCTGCGGACCGCCGCCGAGATCTCGGCGGCTGACAGCGTCAAGCGTGTGGCCAGGCGACCGGCCGGTGCGAGCGACGCTCGCTTCGACTGGCTGGACGATCGTGCCACCGAGCGCCCGGAGTGGATCGCCGCGTTCCTCGAGATGAAGACCGTCTGGCATCCGATCGGCGTCTGATCCGGCATGACTGCCAACGTCGGCCATGAGCCGCAGGTCGTTGTTGCCGGTGAGGCGCTGATCGATCTCCTCGTCCGGCCCGGCGGGCAGATCACCCCGCTGGCCGGGGGCAGCCCGTACAACGCGGCGCGGGCCATCGCCCGGCTCGGGATCCCGGCCGCATGGGTGGGGGCCCTGTCAGCGGACTGGTTCGGGCGTCAGCTCGAGGCCGGGCTGGTCGACGACGGCGTGCAGCTCGAGCTGGTGCAGCGGACGGATCTTCCGACCACGCTCGCCCTCGCCGAGCTTGCCGCAGATGGCAGCGCCTCGTACCGCTTCTACGTGGACGCCACCTCGGCGCCCGCCGTCCGTCCCGGCCCGCTGTCGGGCGGTCTCCCGCCCCCGGCACGCGCGTTCCTGACCGGCTCGCTGGGCCTGGTCCTGGAGCCCATGGCCGACACGCTCGAGGCCGTCGCCGTCGGGGTGCCGCCCGATCGGCTGGTGATGATCGACCCCAACGCCCGTCCGTCGATCACGCGCGACCTCGACGGCTGGCGTGCGCGCATGAACCGGATCATGGAACGCGCCGACATCGTGAAGGCGAGCACCGACGATCTTGCCTGCCTGCGTCCGGGCGACGAGGTCGATGCCGCAGCCCGTTGGGTCCTTGCCCATGGGCCGGCAGTGGTCCTGGTGACCGACGGCAGCCGCCCGGTTCGGGTCATGACCGCAGGCGGCAGCGAGCTCGTGCCGGCGCCGCCCGTCGAGGTGATCGACACCGTCGGTGCCGGGGACACGTTCGGCGGTGCGTTCCTTGCCTGTCTCGTGCACGACGGTGTCGGGCCGGTCGAGCTGGCGGACCCGGCTGTTCCGCTCCGGGCAGCGCGGTTCGCGGTCCGCGCATCGGCCGCCGTGTGCGCTCGCGCCGGCGCGAACCCGCCGACCCTGGCCGAGCTCGGAGGCTGGCCGGCCGCCTGACCCGCAGTGCCGGACAACGCCCGTCCATGCCTGCCGCGGGGTCCCGGCCGGGGCGGATCCGCCGGCCCGCCCCATCCGTTGACCGTCGGATCTATAATCCGACCGACAGTCGGTCGGACAATTCTGAAGGCATCATGGCACGCACGATCAACCACGCCGTCCACGCCGTTCGCCGCGACGAGATCCTCGATGTCGCGGAGCGGTTGATCCGCACCCGCGGCTACGACGCGATGAGCGTGCAGAGCGTTCAGGACGAGCTCGGCGTCTCGCGCGGCGCGCTCTACCACTACTTCGGGTCCAAGGAGGCGATCCTCGAGGCGGTCATCGACCGCATGACCGCCGCCGGCATGGCCGTGATCCGCCCGATCGCCCTGGACCCCGAACGCTCCGCCGTGGCCAAGCTGCAGACGATGTTCACGGCCGCGAGCAACTGGAAGGGCCAGCGGCGCGACTTCCTGGTCCCGCTGATCCGCGGTTGGTACCAGCCCGGCAACGACGTCGTCCGGGTGCGTGTCGAGGCCGCTGCCTACGAGCAGTTCCGGCCCCTGATGGCGCAGGTGCTGCGCCAGGGCGTCGCCGAGGGGACGATGACGGTGTCCTCGGCGGACCACGCGGCCGTCATTCTCACCGCCCTGTTCGCGGGCTCGACAGGCGCCATCCGCCGCCTGCTTCTGGACCGGCTCGACGGCCGCGTCCCGTACGAGGAGGTCGAACGGTTCATCCGCGCCTACAACGAGGCCATCGAGCGGATCCTCGGGCTGCCGCCCGGATCGTTCGTGCTCATCGACGACGACGCCATGCGCACCTGGTTTGCCTGAAAAGGAGTCCCCATGCCCCCGGTCATCACCCTCGAGAAGCTCACGAAGTCCTACGGCCGGAGCCGCGGGATCATCGACGTGGACCTCGAGGTGCAGCAGGGCGAGGTCTTCGGCTTCCTGGGCCCGAACGGGGCCGGAAAGACCACGACCATCCGTACGATGCTGGACCTGATCCGACCCACCAGCGGCCGGGCCATGGTGTTCGGCATCGAGTCCACCGCCGACCCCGTCGCGATCCACAGGCGGATCGGCTACATCCCGGGCGAGTTCGCCCTCTACGACCGGCTGTCCGGCAAGCAGACGCTGGAGTACTTCGCGAACCTGCGGGGCGGGGTCGACCCGGCCTATCAGTCCTCGCTGATCGAGCGCTTCGATCTCGATCCGTCCAAGCGCTTCAAGCAGTACAGCAAGGGCAACAAGCAGAAGGTCGGGGTCATCGCGGCGCTCCAGCACAAGCCCGAGCTGCTGGTGCTCGACGAGCCCACGTCCGGCCTCGACCCGCTGGTCCAGCAGACGTTCTTCGCGACGCTCCGCGACGCCGTCAGCGACGGGGCGACGGTGTTTCTCTCGTCACACATCCTGTCCGAGGTGGAGAAGAGCTGCAGGCGGGTCGCGATCATCCGCGACGGCCGGCTGGTGAAGACCGGCACGGTCGAGAGCCTGCGCGACCTGGCCCACCACCAGGTGGAGCTGCGGTTCTCCGGGCCGGTGCCGTCCGACACCTTCGCCGAGCTCCCGGGGGTGTCCGACGTCGTCGCCGAGGACCACGTCCTGCGGATGCGCGTTGCCGGGGCGATCACCCCGGTCGTGCGAGCCGCGGCCCAGTATGAGCTGCTCGACTTCGTCTCCCGCGAGCCGTCGCTGGAGGAGACGTTCCTCGCGCAGTACAGCCGCGAAACGGTGGAGGCAGGCTCCGATGACCGCTAGCGCCGGCACGCCGCACCAGCCCGCGGCGACCACCTTCCCGCCGATCCCGCTGCGCAAGCGGCTGTACGGGTTCGGCAGCATCTATGGCAAGACGATCCGCGACTCGCGGCTGTCGTTCATCATCGCGGCCGGCTTGTTCGGCGGGCTCGCGCTGGTCATGGGCACCGCGATCGGGACGGTGTTCCCCACGCCCGAGGCTCGGAACGACCTCAATGCCCTGGTCGGTGCCATGCCGGCGTCGATGGTCAACCTGTTCGGCAATGCGACACGCATGGGGGCGTCCCTCGGCACGCTGGGCGGCTACCTGACCTGGAAGTACGGCGCCCTGTTCTGCCTGGGCACGGCGCTGTGGTCGGTCCTCGCCCTCACCGGCACCCTCGCCGGCGAGGCCAGCCGAGGCAGCCTCGACATCGTTGCCACGGCTCCGTTCGGCAAGCGGCGGATCGCGATCGAGAAGCTCGCCGCCCACCTCACCATGGTCTGGCTGGCGCTGGCGATCCTCGCCGTGATGCTGACCGTCAGCTCCAACGCATTCGGTGAGGCGGCCATGGGCGATCACATCCCGCTCACCGACGCCATCGGCTTCTCGCTCTGGGTGGGGGCGATCGCCCTGTGCTTCGGCGGCCTCGCCTTCGCCCTCGCGCCGCTGCTCGGCCGCGGCGGCGCCGCGGGCATCAGCGCGCTGCTGATGATGGTGTTGTGGCTGGCCAGCGGCCTCGATGTCGGCGGACCGCTGGTGACGCTCAGCCCGTTCCACTGGACGGTCAACCACATCCCGCTGGTGGGCATCTTCGACTGGCCGGGGGTGCTGGCGGCCGCCCTGGTTGGCGTGGTGCTCCTGGTCATCGGGGTCGAGCTGTTCAACCGGCGAGATCTCGGCGTGACCACCGGCGTCGGGCTCCCGTCCCTGCCCGCCGACGTGCTCGGGGTCCGGGGACCCGTCAGCCGCGCCTTCGGCGACCAGCTCCCGCGGGCCCTCGCATGGGGCATCGGGATGGGCATCTGGGGTGCGCTCCTGGCCTCGCTCGTCGGCTCGTTCTCCGAGGGCGTCTCGAGCTCCAGCATCACCGAGGTTCTGGACAAGCTGTTCCCCGGCTACGACTTCACGGCCGCTGGCGGATGGCTCCAGCTCTATCTCGAGCTGTTCCTGATCGCGGCCGGGTTCGCCGCCGCCACGCTGGTCGCCAAGTGGGCCTCGGACGAGACGAGCGGCCGGCTCGAGCTCGTCCTGTCCTCGCCGCTGGCTCGCGCGAGGTGGGTCGTCGCGGGCGGCATCGCCGCCGTGCTCGCGGTGATCGTCATGACCGTCATCTTCGGGCTCGGGATCGGGCTCGGGACGGCGGCCGGCAATGCCTCGGCGGGCGACGCCATCATCGGCTCCGCGTCGCTGGGGCTGGTCGCGGCGGCGTTCGTGGGTGTCGGCATCGCGGTCGGCGGGCTGTGGCGCACGTCGCTCGCGGCCGAGGTCACCGCGATCCTGGTGGTCATCACCTACCTGATCGACCTGCTCGCCCCACCGCTCGGGCTGCCGGACTGGTTCCACCAGCTGGCGCTCACGGCGCACCTGGGTCAGCCGATGATCGGCGCCTGGGACCCGGTGGGCATCGTCGCGTGTGTCGGCCTGGCCGCCGGTGGCATCGCGGTCGGGGCGTGGGGGGTGAGTCGGCGCGACATCGCCCCGTGACCGGGACTGCCGTCCCAACCGCAACCTGCCGCGGACGACGCCGGTACGGCATCCGCGGCTCGGGCGGCGTGGCACCGGATGTCACAATCTGGGCATGACCGAATTGACCCAATCGCTACCCAGGCTCACGCTCGGCTACAAGGCGTCAGCCGAGCAGTTCCATCCCCAGCGGCTGCTTGACCTCGCCGTGGCGGCCGAGGCCGCCGGCTTCGACTCGGTGTGGACGAGCGACCACTTCCAGCCCTGGCGCCACACCGGCGGCCATGCCCCCAATGCGCTGGTGTGGCTGGGCGCCGCCAGCCAGGCGACCAGCCGGGTGACGCTCGGGACGAGCGTGCTCGCGCCCAGCTATCGCTACAACCCGGCGGTCGTCGCCCAGGCGTTCGCCACGCTGTCGTGCCTCGCCCCCGGGAGGATGATCCTGGGGGTGGGCACCGGGGAGTCGATGAACGAGGTGCCCGTGGGCATCGAGTGGCCCGACCAGAAGGAGCGGTTCGCCCGGCTCAAGGAGGCGGTGACCCTGATCGACGAGCTGTGGCGCGGGGACTTCATCAGCTTTGAGGGCCAGTTCTTCCGGACCCACGACGCGACGATCTATGACCGTCCCGACAACCCGGTCCCGATCTACATCGCGGCGGCCGGGCCGGCCGCCGCGCGCCTCGCGGGGCGCGTGGCTACGGGCTTCATCTGCACCAGCGGCAAGGGTGAGGAGCTGTACACCCAGACGCTGCTGCCGGCGCTCGCCGAAGGGGCCGAGAAGGCCGGTCGCAACGCTGCAACGATGGACAAGATGATCGAGATGAAGGTCAGCTTCGACACCGACCGCGAGCGGGCGCTCGAGGACACGAAGGAATGGGCCGCGCTCGCGCTGCCGGGCGAGGTCAAGGCAGGGGTGCACGACCCCCGCGATCTCGAGCAGCTGGCAAAGGAGGCCGAGCCGTACGCGCATCGGCGGTGGCTGGTCAGCGATGACCCGGACGAGCACGTGGAGCAGATCGCGCCCTACGTCGAGTACGGCTTCAACCACCTGGTGTTCCACTTCCCGGGCGAGGACCAGGAGGCCGCCATCGCCCGCTATGCCGAGCTGATCCTGCCCCGTCTCCGCGAGCGCTTCGGCTGATCCGAAGCGCCGCGATCGGTGGTGACCAACGGCGAGCATCCCGACCGCCCCGGGTGGTGGCTCCCACCGCTGCCCACGGACCCCCGCGCCCGCGGCCGGACGGCCCGCCCAGGGCGGCCCGCGGAGCCTACGATGGGGTCGATCGCGTGACCGCCGGCCGGTCCGTCGATCACGGGAGGTGACGCTCGTGAGCGAGATCACGATCGAGGAGGACGGGGTGCCGACTTCCGGTTCGTCTGGCCTGGGCGGATCGGCCGCGGAGGGAGCGGCGCCCGCTGCGTCCGGCCCGTCGGCACCGGCCGTCCGGGCCGTTGGCCTGGTCAAGACGTTCGGCGACCTGACGGCCGTGGACGGCGTCAGCTTCGACTTCCAGACGGGGCGAATCTTCGGGATGCTGGGACCCAACGGGTCGGGCAAGACCACGCTCATCCGCCTGCTCACCGGGATGGCCCGGGCAACCGCCGGGCATGCCGAGGTGCTGGGTGTCCAGATGCCGGAGCGGGCCAACCTCGCGAACATCGGCTACATGACCCAGAGCGACGGAATCTACCCGGCGCTCACGGTCGGCGAGAACATCCGCTTCTTCGCTGCCGTCTACGGGACGACCTCGGATCGCGCCACGACCGAGGTGCTCGAGCTCGTCGACCTGGCCGATCGCGCGAGCTCCATCGCCGGCACCCTCTCGGGAGGCCAGCGGCGCCGACTGTCGCTTGCGTGCGCGCTCGTCCATCGGCCCCGGGTGCTGTTCCTCGACGAGCCCACGGTCGGCATCGACCCGCTGCTCCGCGTTCAGTTCTGGGGGCATTTTCGAGCACTGGCGGAGGGCGGCACGACGATCATCGTCTCCAGCCACGTCATGGACGAGGCGGACCGCTGCGACGAGCTGGTGTTCATGCGTGCGGGGCGGATCATCGCCCGCGGTACCGGTGGCGATCTCCGTCGGGAGGCCGACACCGACGACCTCGAGCAGGCATTCCTCCGGTTTGCCGGCGAGGCGACACCTGACCGGCCGGCGATCGGCGAGACGGAGGCGGAGCGGTGAACCCGCGCCGTCTGCGCGCCCTGTTCCGCCGCGTGGCCCAGGAGATCCGCCGCGATCGTCCGTCATTGGCGCTCCTGTTCGTCGCGCCGGTGGTCATGACCGGCCTGCTCACGTTCATTCTCCGCGAGGCCGACTCGCCCCAGGTCAGCACCGCCATCGTCAACGAGGCCGGCGTGCCCGGTAGCGCCGTGGCCAGCGCGATCAGCAACGCTCTCGAGGCCGCCGACATCACCGTGACCGAGACCGATCAGGCAACCGCGAGCCAGCAGGTCGCGGACGGCGACACGTCGGTCGCGATCATCCTGCCCGCCGATCTTCGGTCCGGCGGATCGATCGTCCTGCTCACCAACGGCCTCGACCCGTTTGCCGAATCGGCCCAGATCGGCGAGGTCCAGCAGGCAGTGGTGAGCGCCGCCACCTCGGCCGCCGGTGGCCGGCTGCCGACCGTGACCCACGAGACCGTGTGGGGCGTGCCGAGCGACGATCCCATGGCGGCGTTCGCCCCTGCCATCGTGGGCTTCTTCGCCTACTTCTTCGTCTACATCCTGACCGGGGTGAGCTTCCTCCGAGAGCGGACGGGCGGCACGCTGGAACGGCTGATGGCGACGCCCGTGACGCGGTTCGAGGTGGTGACCGGCTACACGCTCGGGTTCGGTCTGTTCGCCACGATCCAGGTGGCGATCCTGCTGGCGTGGACGCTGGGTGCGATCTCCGTGCCGTCGATCGGTCCGTTGCCCGCGTTCTCGATCGGACTGGGCATTGCCGTCAACGGCAGCCCGGCACTCGCCTTCCTGGTCGTGCTGCTGGCCGCCGTGGGCGCGGTGAGCCTGGGCATCTTCCTCTCGACGTTTGCCCGCACCGAGCTGCAGGTTGTCCAGTTCATCCCGATCGTGATCGTCCCCCAGTTCCTGTTGTCGGGCGTGCTGTTCCCCGTGAGCAGCCTGCCCGCAATCCTTCAACCGTTGGCGGCGATCATGCCGCTCACCTACGCGGTGAACGGGCTGCGCCAGGTGCTCATCCGCGGCGCCGATCTCAGCGTGCCCGCGTTGCAGCTCGACGTGCTGGTGCTGGCCGTGATCGCGGTCGTGTTCGCAGTGGTCGCGTCGTTCACGATCCGGCGCGATGTCGCCTGATGAGCGTTGCCTGGGCGCGCGGAGTGGCATGCTGATGAGACCGGCCCGTCCTGATCGCCGGCTGCAGGGAGTCATCCCATGGATCTCGTCCCGTCCCAGGTCCGCGCCGCCATGGCCCCGCTCGAGGCTCGCGACGCGCAGGATCGCGTCGATGGCACCCCGCAGTCGCAGCGCCTGCGCGCGATCCCACCCGAGGTGGGCCAGCTGCTGCTGACGCTGGTGGTCGGCATCGGGGCGCGAACGATCGTCGAGATCGGGACCAGCGGCGGCTACTCCACGCTGTGGCTTGCAAGTGGAGCGCGGCATACCGCGGGCCGCGTGATCACGTTCGAGGTCGATCCGGCCAAGATCGAGCGGGCGCGCCAGTCATTCCTGGCGGCCGGGGTAGACGAGCTCGTCGAACAGCGCGACGGCGACGGCGCGGCCGGCCTCGCCGAGCACAGCGGGACCGTTGACCTGGTGTTCATCGACTGCGAGAAGGACGACTACCTGCGGATGCTCGAGCCTGCGATCAGAGCGCTGCGGCCCGGCGGGTTGCTGGTGGCCGACAACCTCACCAGCCACGAGGCAGACCTGGCCGTCTTCCGGGACACGGCACTTGCCGATCCGCGGCTGACGGGCCTCGTGGTCCCGATCGGACGCGGCGAGCTGGTCGCGGCAAGAGTCTGAGCGGCGCGCCCACGAGGCCGGACGAGTCAGCCCAGGCGGGACCAACCGGATCCGGCGCGCCTCGCCGGGTGGTCGCCGGGCTGCTGACGGCCCTCGCGGTCGCCTCGGGCGCCATCGATGCCTTCTGGTCATCAACCTGGGTGGCGCCTTCGCCAGCGTCATCACCGGGAATCTCGTGAACCTGGGGCGGGCGATCGCGACCCTGGGCTGGTGGGGAACCGGCGGACATCCCGGGCACGAGGTCTCGCTCCTCCTCCTCCTCCTCCTCCTCGCTGCCGCGATGGCGATGGGCACCCAGCGCTCGATCGCCCAGAGCACAGGGATCGAGGGCGCCTCGACCACCTACCTGACCGGGACCCTGAGCGCCGTCCGGGCGATCAGCCGACCACGCGCAAACCTGCCGACGCGGGAGGTGCGTCAGCTGGGCGCGTTCCTGGGTGGCGCGGTGGCGGGCACGCTGCTTGTCCAGGGCATGCCGACGTTGGCCCCGCTGCTGCCCCCGGCCTGGTCGTTATCGTCGCCGGCATCGCGGCATTCGCGACGCGCGAGGGCGCGCCCTGACCCACGACCACCTGGCGCGGTTCGGGCTGCCCGGCGTTTGGACCGAGGCTGTGGGGCAGAGGCACGAGCGCGCCCGGTACGATGGACGGCGACCCCGGCCACGGGCCAGGGAGGGGCACGGAGGGTCGAGATGCGGATGTGGGGTGGCCGGTTCGACGACGAGCCGGACGTGAGGGTGGCGGACTACACGCGCTCGATCGAGATCGACGCGGAGCTCGCGCTTGACGATCTCGCCGGCTCGATCGCCCATGTGCGGGGCCTGGGCCGGGCGGGTCTCCTGACGGCGGACGAGGTCGCCCTCCTGGAGAGTGGCCTGGCGAGCCTCCAGCGAGACGTCGAGTCGGGCGCGATCGCCTGGGACCCTGATCTCGAGGATGTCCATATGAACCTTGAGACGCTGCTCACCGAGCGGGTCGGCAGCGTCGGTGGCAAGCTCCATACAGGCCGCTCAAGGAACGACCAGGTCGCCACCGATCTCCGGCTCTGGACGCGACGGCGGATCGACCGGCTCGACGCCGCGCTGGTCGGGCTCGAGCTGGCCCTCGTGGGCCTCGCCGAGCGGGACGGTGACGCGGTGCTGCCGGGTGCGACGCACGTGCAGCCGGCCCAGCCCATCCTGCTCGCGCACCACCTCCTTGCGTACGTCGAGATGCTCGAGCGCGACCGCGGACGCCTCGACGACGCTCGCCGGCGGCTGAACGTGTCCCCGCTGGGTGCCGGGGCGCTGGCCGGGGCCGGCTATCCGCTTGACCGCGAGTCCACGGCCGCGGAGCTGGGCTTCGACGGCGTCACCGCGAACTCGCTCGACGCGGTGTCCGACCGCGATTTCGTGGTCGAGGTCGAGGCCGCTGCGGCGCTCGCGATGGTGCACCTCAGCCGCCTCGCCGAGGAGATCACCTGGTGGTCGAACCCACGCTTCGGCTTCGTTCACGTCGCCGATGCGTTCTCGACCGGCTCGTCGATGATGCCCAACAAGAAGAACCCGGATCCGGCCGAGCTGGTCCGGGGGCGGTCCGCGGCGGTGATCGGCGCCGTGACCGCGACCCTGACGCTGCTCAAGGGGTTGCCGCTCGCCTACCAACGCGACCTGCAGGAGGACAAGCCCGCGCTGTTCGCGGCACTTGCCACGCTGGAGTCGTCGCTGGTCGTCATGGCGGGGCTGGTCGAGACCCTGGCCGTCGACCGGGCTCGCATGCTGGCGGCGGCCCAGGAGGGGTACACGACCGCCACCGCGCTCGCCGATGCGCTGGTCCGGCGCGGCGTCCCGTTCCGCGCGGCCCACCACATCGTGGGGGGCCTGGTCGGCGGCGCCGAGGCGGAGCACAAGCCCACGCTCGCTGCCCTCTCCGACGAGGCGTTCCGGTCGGCGCTCGACGGGAGCGATGACCCGGTCGCGCGGTCGCTCGCGAAGGAGAAGGGGATCGGGGCCACGCTCCGCGGGGCCGCGTCGATCGACGGTGCGCTCGAGTCGGCCGACGTGATCGGCGGCACGGCCCCGGCAAGGGTGGCCGCCGCGCTCGCGGCCGCACGAGAGCGGCTCGGCCACTGAGCCGGGGCGGGCTTATGCGCCTCCGGTCGGGATCCTCGTAGCGACCCAGGCGGCGATCTCGGCGCGCCGGGTGAAGCCGAGCTTGCCCAGGATGTGCTCGACGTGGGCCCCCACGGTCCTGGGCGCGATGCCCAGCTCGGTTGCGATGGCAGCGTTCGTCAGGCCATCCCGGATCAGGCGGGCGACCTCGAGCTCGCGCGCGGTGAGCGGCGCCCAGGCCGGATCCGACGAGGACCGGCTCCGCAGCTGCCGGCCCAGCGCTGTCGAGGCGGTCCTCAGCGGTTGCGACCCGAGTCGGTCCGCTGTGCGCGCGGCCGCCTCCACCAGCACCCGGGCATCGTTCGGGCGTCGTGACCGCTGGTGGACCGCCGCCAGGTCGAGCGCCGCCCAGGTCCCTTCCCAGGTCCGGCGCCGTTCGAGCCATCCGGCGTGCGCGGCCTCAAGCGACAGTCGGGCCTGGCCTGTCGCCCCCCGGGCCAGCTCGATCAGCCCTCTCGCGTGGTCGATCGCGGGCAGCGTGCCCGGGATGCCGCGCGTGCGCAGCGGCAACGATACGGTCTCCAACCAGGTTGTCGCTCCAGCCGGATCGCGGGCCGCGAGGTATGCGCGCGTGCCGGTGACCAGGAACGGGAACAGGTACGCGGCGTCGCCCACGCGCCCCGACGCCTCGCGACCTCGTTCGCACCACGCGATCGCGGCCGCGTGCTCCTCGGCGAGCAGGGCTGCCTCCGCCAGTCCCCACAGGGCCGGCGAGAGCCGCTGAAGCTCCGACATCTCCTCGCCCAGCACCCGCGCCTCGTCCAGCACCTCCCGCGCGAGCCCCAGCTCGCCGCGACCCAGGGCGACATAACCCATCACGTGGAGCGCGGTGATCCGGGTCGTGATCCCGCCCCGTCCGTCGGCTAGTGCATGACCCGCGAGGCGCTCGGCCAGCGGCCAGTCCCCGGTCGCCCAGGCGACGTGGGCGAGATGCGCCGCCATGTAGTGACGGTGGTTCCAGAGCTCGACCCGCTCGGCGTAGTCGACGCCCTCACGCAGCCAGTGCTCGCCCAGGTCGTACTCGACCAGGACCGACGCGCAGGAACCGATCATCCGGTAGGAGCGGGCGGCATCCGCCTCCCGGCCGTCGGCCCGGGCGCGCGTGACGGCCTCTTCGAGCAGCGACCAGCCCTCGGCCATCCGACCTGCGAACACGAAGCAGGAGCCAACGGTCGCGGCCACGTCGAGCGTCACCGACACGTCACCGATCGACGTGGCGAGGGCACGGCTCGCCTCGCCGTACTCGATCGCCGCCTCGAGCCGCCGGTCGAGCATGTTCGCTGCTGCCATGCCGGCCAGCAACCTGGCTCGCACGGCCTGGGTTGCCTCGTCGTCGGGCGTCCCTTCCAGCGTGTCGAGGGCCGCGTTCAGTCTGGCCATGCGCGCGTCGAGGTCGTCGCCGAGCAGGTGGCGAACGGCGACGTGCCGGGGGATCAGCGCCGAAGCCGCGGGCAGGTCGCCCGCCTCGCGGAGCAGCTGCTCGGCCTCCTCGAACGATCGATCCGCAAGCTGGTTCTGGTCATTCGCGACGGCCTCGACGGCAATCTCGGCGAGAAGGGCCGCCCGCTCGGTTGCCGGCGTGCCCGCAGGCAGGTTCCGGAGCGCACGCTCGAGGAGCTCGAGCGCTTCGCGATGTGCCGACACGGTGGCGGCGCGCCGGCCGGCCGCCAGCGCCGCGGCGTACGCTTCGGGACCGCGTCGAGCCTCCTCGAGATGGACGGATCGGAACGCGTCGCCGAAGCGGGGATCATCGGTCGCCGCGTCGGCCACGCGCCCATGCAGGCGCCGGCGCGCCGGGACCGAGAGGTCGTCATAGAGCGCGTCCCGAATGAGAGCGTGACGGAAGTCGAACCGGCCATCCTCGGCCGTGCGCTGGATGAAGAACTCGCGCTCGAGCTCCAACAGCGGGGCGGCCAGCTGTTCAGCCGGTCGCGCGACGACGGTTGCAAGGAGATCGAGGTCGAAGGAGCGCCCGATGACGGCCGCCGCCCCGGCAACGGAGCGAGCGCGAGGGGAGAGGCGCTGGGCGCGGCGCAGGATCGCGACCTCGAGAGTCTCCGGGACGACGACGCGCGGATGGACGCGTTCCGGCGCCGATGCCCGGCTGCCCGGGACGACGTCGGCGCCGTCGGCGTCGATCGCCACCTGGGTGACGGCCAGGAGCTCCTCCACGTGGAGCGGCACACCATCGGATCGATCGTGGATCGAGCCGACCAGGTCCGCCGGCGCCGGCAGGTCCATCCCCAGGATCAGCGTGATCATCGACGCCGTTCCCTCGCGGTCCAAGCGTCTGACCGTCGCCTCCTCGGCCATGCGCCCGGCAAGCAGGCGCGCCCGCCAGTCCCGCATCGGGACACGCGGATAGAGCTCGTCGCTGCGATAGGTCGCGACGACCTGCAGCGGGAGCTCCGGCAGTCGCCGCGCCAGCATCGCGAGGATCTCGAGCGAGAGATCATCGGCCCAGTGCAGGTCTTCGAACGTGATCAGGACCGCTCCGGGCTCCGGCAGCGCGGCGAGCAGGTCGACGACGTCGAGGACGAGGACGCGACGTCGATGGTGGGCGTCGCCGATGACCGGAGCGGGTCCTGCGCCCGGCAGTCCCGGAGCATCGTGCCTCGAGTCGGCCCCGATGCCGGCGGACAGCAGCCGCTCCAGCCGATCTCCAGCGTCTGCGAATCGCGGGGTACGCGCGAGACCCCGGGCAAGATCAAGGAACAGGCCGCCCGCGACCTCCGCATCCCGCGGGAACGCCTGCCCCGCGGCAACCAGGAAGCCCGACGTCACAGCGCGTCGCTCGACCGACCCCAGCAGCCGTGTCTTCCCGATCCCTGCCTCGCCGGCCAGGAACAGCAGACTGCCGTGACCACCCGCTGCCTCTTCGAGCCGCCGGCGGGCCAGCGCGAGCAGGTCGTCGCGGCCCACGAGAACGGGGCAGATCGGCGTCCCTGTCGTGCGCATCGTCCGGCGAGTGTACGGACTGGTGTCGACCCTGATCCGGTCGTGTCGTCGGTCCGCCCGAGATTCGGTGACCGGCGCGCGACGCAAGGCCCCTGGGAGGCGTGCGTGCGGCGGGCAGGGGTTCCGACTGACCGCAGATAGGTCATTTGGATCCCAGGATCGGTCATCGAACCGAGCCCCATCGGTCGAAACCCCGATGACTGATTGCCCAGGTGCGGCCACCGTGTTTGGCATGACGCCGCCCGGCGCCACGAACAGGGGATCGCAGGCCAGGCCCGTGGGACGGCAGTCGACCGGATGGGCCCGGCTCGCGAAGGAGGCCATCGATGTCAGCACACACCAGCGCACTAGCTCCCGCACCCGACGGCACGTACACGCGCCGTGCACCCAGCCCGGCCAGGCTCGCCATCGCGTCGATTGCCGTTGCCGGCATCGTCGTCCTCGGCGGGGCCGCGGTGGCATTGAGCCGCGGATCGGCGGCGACGCTCGCTCCGACCGGCGGGTTCGGACATGTCGCACCCATGACATCCGCATACGATCGTTCGCTCGAGACCGCCGCGATGGGGACGTCGACGCTGATCGTCACGTCACCTGCCACCGGTCGCAACGCACGCGTCCCGGTGGATGCCACGGCCGTGGGGCAGGCCGCGACCTCGCCGTCGAGTGCCACCACGTCGGTGACGCGGACGCTCATCACGGACACGAACGGGTTTGCCCATCGTCTGCTGATGCCGTGATCCCGGCGACGAAGGTCGCTACCCCGCGCCGGCGCCGATCAGGGCACCGGCGCACTTCACAGGGCTTCATCGGTCATTCGACCGATGACGACCATTCCTCGGTCGACCACGTTGTTGGTCAGGGGAGCCGAGCGGCACCCGGCACAGGAGGCCTCGAATGGCGCAGTTCATGGATGTCCACAGTGGGTTCGTCGGTGTGACGGCCGAGCAGCTCAAGGAAGCGCACGAGCGCGACCTGGCGATCGAGGGCGCCGAGGACGTGCACTTCGTGCGTGCCTGGATGGATCCGGAGCTGGGCAAGGTGTTCTGCCTCGCCACCGGGCCGTCGAAGGAGGCCGTGATGCGGGTCCACGAGCGGGCCGGCCATCCGACTTCTGAGGTCTACGCCCTCACCGTCGAGGTCTAACCCCGCGCGGTCGGGGAGTCACGAGCCGGGGGACCAAGGAGAGATTCGCACCATGGCAAATTCGAAGACGACGAGGCGGTCGAAGATCGGGCTCGCGCTGGGTGGCGCTCTGCTTGTCCTGAGCCTGAGCGCCAGCGCGGTGTTCGCGGGCGAGGTCAAGGGGCCGCCGGGCGTGATCAACAACACCAACGACACCGGAGCGCTGGAGCACGCCAACTCGGCCTGTGCCGCCAGCGGTCTGAACGATCTCGACCAGACGTCAGGGCAGACGGTCTCGCAGGTGCAGACGGCGGCCGACTCCTGGAAGTACTACGGGCTCCCGAAGGGGGCCCCGGGCAAGCTCGGCCTGTGCAAGGGTGGAACCGGCGAGCGGTAGGCGCCCGCCTGACCATCAGCTCGTCCGCGGCGGGCGAGCGAACGGCTCCTCCATCGGCCTCGACCGCCTGCCGCCAGGCGGTCGAGGCCCGTTCATGTCCGGGCGTGAAGCTGGACGCCCGCCGACGCGTCGCGCGCCGGCTTGGCGGCCGTTTGAGCCGGGGCGACCGCGGGTTCAGCCGCGGCCGGCACCGCAATGGTGGCGACCCAGGCGGCGATCTCCGCCCGCCGCATGGCCCCGAGCTTGGCCAGGATGTGCTCGACGTGGGCGCTCACGGTCTTGGGCGACAGGGAGAGCTCCTGGGCGATCGCCGCGTTGGTCATGCCCTCGGTGATCAGCCTGGCCACGCCGAACTCGCGAGCCGTGAGCGGTCGCCACGGCTCCTCGGTCACCCCCCGCCGGCGGGCGATGCTCGCGAGCGCGTCGACGCGCGCGTGAATTGGACCGCTGGCCAGCCGGTCGGCGGTGACTCGCACGTCCTCGAGCACCGGCAGGGCCTCGGCGTGCCGGTGACCCCGGATGAGGCATGCCGCCAGGTCGAGCCTGGCCCAGGCGGACTCCCAGATCCGACCCAGCGTTGCCCAGCCGTCGACAGCTGCCTGCAGGCTCGTCCGCGCGGAGACCGTTGACCCGGCGGCGAGCCGGACGAGGCCGTCGCCGTGCTCGATTGCGATCCGCGCCCGGGCCCAGCCCGCGAGATGCTCGCGGGCCCGGGCCAGCCACGCCTCCGCCTCGCTGGGTCGCCGTGCCTCCTGGTACGCGCGAACACCGGTCACCACGAACGGCACGAACAGCGCCCGCTCGCCGGTCCGGCGCGCCAGATCGAAGCCGGCCTCGCAGCGATCGGTCGCCTCGTGCGGATCGCCCGCGACGAGAGCGGTCTCGGCCAGTCCCCAAAGGGCCGGCATCACCAGCTCGACCTCTACGGCAGCCATCCCGATCGCCAGCGACTCGAGAAGCAGCGCTCGAGCCCGGTCGACCTCACCTCGCCCGAATGCGACGAAGCCGAGCGTGTCGCGCGAGCCCAGCGTGCCGCGCCGGCTGCCGGGCTCGACCAGCTCCACCCCGCCGATGGCCATCGCCTCGTCCCAGTCGCCTCTCGCCCACGCCACGTGCGCCGACGTGGAGGCAAGGATGTGGCGGCAGTACGACTGCTGGATCTCGTCCGCATAGCGCAGCCCTTCGGCCAGGCCGATCGTGGCCGTGTCGTAGTCCATGACCCGGGCGGCCAGCGCGGCGGCCACCCGGTAGGCAGTCACACCGCTCTCCTCACGCTGGGCATCACGCGCCTCGCGACTGATCCGGAGCATCTCGGCGAGCCCGGCGTCGACGCTGCCGGCGAGCACGTCGACCTGCGCGCTCATGAAGTCGATGTCGACCTCGTCAGGATCGCTCGAGGCCGCCGTGAACGCGCGGGCCTGGCCGAGCACGACGGCCGCCGTCTCGAGGTCGACGCCATCGAGGGCGAGCACGGCCTCGCTGTAGCGGAGCTCGGCCATGGCGCGCTGCTGCTCAGGGGATCGGTCCAGCTTCTCGAGCTGACTGCTGCTGGCGGCCAGCAGGCGCAGCCGCTCCTCACGAGCCCAGACGTCGCGGCGCGCCATGCTCGCGCGGACCATCAGCGCCTTCGCAGCATCGATCGGCTGTCCGGCGACCTCGTGCCAGTGGCGCGCCTGGTCGGCGGTCTCGAGCGCGATCGCCACGTTGTCGACGGCCAGCGCAGCCTCGCAGTAGCCGTCGTACAGGGCGGCCCGCTCGGCCGGCGTGAGATCGTCCGGCATGTTGGCGACCGCGCGGCCGTAGAGCTCGAACGCCTCTCGCCGGCTGGAGACCGCGTTCGCCGCGTGGGCCCCCGCCAGCGCGGCGCGGAACGCCTGCGGCCGGAGCCCGGCACGCTCGAAGTGGAGCGAGGCGTGGATCTCGGATGCGCCCACCAGCTGGGCTCCGAACTCGCCCGCGCGCGCGTGCAGGCGGCGCAGCTCGGCGCCGCCGATCGTGCGGTACACGGCATCGCGCAGCAGCTGATGGCGGAAGTCGTAGTAGCCTCGATCGACGAACTCGAACGGGTACAGGACGGAGCCCGCCACCAGCTCCTCGAGCGCGACCTCGATCTCCTCGACCCGTCGGTCCAGGACGCCCGCCAGCACGCTGGGCTCGAAGCAGCGGCCGATGACCGCTCCACCCCGCGCGACAGCCTGCGCCTCGCCCGAGAGGCGGCCGACACGCGCCAGGATCGCGTCCTCGATCGTGTCGGGAACGGTTGCCTCCAGGATCGCCCGGCCATCCGTGTGCGCGATGTCGCCCATGGAGCCCAGCAGCTCCTCGATGTGAAGCGGGATCCCGTCCGTGCGGGCGTAGACGGCGTTGACCACCTCGCGCGAGGCCGGCATACCGGTGCCCAGGATGAGAGATGTCACGAGGGCCGTCTCATCGAACGTGAGCGGGGCGAGCCGAACCTCCTCGGCCAGGCGCTGGCCCAGCAGCCGCGCGCGCCACTCCCGGTGGATCGAGCCGCTCGGCAGCTCGTCCTCGCGGTAGGTGGCGAGGACGATCAGCGGACGGTCATGACCGAGGCGGGCCAGCTCGCCCACCAGCTCGAGGCTCAGCTCATCGGCCCACTGGAGATCCTCGAACGCCAGCAGGGTGGGGGACGTGGTCTCATCGACGATCCGCTCGGCGATGTCGCGCACCAGCAGCCGACGACGGGTCAGGCTGTCCTCCCCGCGGTCGCCGGGCATGGACAGCAGCTCCTCGCCCAGCCCGCCGAACGCCGGATCCTGGCGCATCGTGCGCGCAAGATCGAGCACCGAGGCCAGCGGCACCTGCGCGTCCTGGGGTGCCAGGTCTCCCTTCGCGATCCGGAAGCCCGCCTGCTGGGCCTTGCGCAGGACGGCCCGGAGCAGGCGCGTCTTGCCGATCCCGGCCTCTCCGGCGAGCAGCAGCGACCGCCCGCGGCCGGCGGCGGCTTCGTCGAGCCGCTGGCTGGTGAGCGTCAGTAGCTCGTCGCGACCCACGAGCAATGGGCTGAGGAGGGGTCCCAGGCGGCCCATTGCGGGAGTGTAGGCGCCTTGTCGATATCGATCATCGGGCAAACGACCGATCAGCCCTGGTGCGATGGGCGTCGGCCCCGGTGCCATGAGCGGTAGCATCCAGGCAGCCCGGGAGGCACGAGATGCTGACACGCGACATGATCCGCGAGGCGCCCAAGGCGCTGCTCCACGACCATCTCGATGGTGGCCTCCGTCCATCGACGATCGTGGACCTGGCCCGTGAGCACGGGTACCGCGACCTGCCGACAGAGGACGTCGGGGAGCTGGCCGCATGGTTCCGGCGCGGCGCGGACCGCAAGTCGCTGGAGCTGTACCTCGAGACCTTCAGGCACACGGTCGGTGTGATGCAGCATCGCGATGCGATCGCGAGGGTCGCCGCGGAGTGCGTCGAGGACCTGGCGTCGGACGGCGTGGTGTATGCCGAGGTTCGCTACGCCCCCGAGCTGTCGGTCGAGAAGGGCCTGACGCTCGACGAGGTGGTCGAGTCGACCCTGGACGGGTTCCGGATCGGGATGGATCGCGCGGGTCGCGCGGGCCACCCGATCGTTGTCCGCTCGCTGCTGACCGCCATGCGCCAGGCGGCGCGGTCGATGGAGATCGCGGAGCTCGCCGTGCGCTGGCGTGATGCGGGTGTCGTGGGCTTCGATATCGCTGGTCCCGAGTCCGGCTACCGGCCCACCCGGCACCTCGACGCGTTCGAGCATGTCAGGCGCGAGAACTTCCACATCACGATCCACGCCGGGGAGGCGTTCGGGCTGCCATCGATCTGGGAGGCCATCCAGCTGTGCGGCGCCGAGCGCCTCGGCCAGGGCGTCCGGATCGTCGACGACATCGCGGTTCACGACGATGGCTCGGTGGTGCTCGGCCGGCTGGCGGCGTTCGTGCGAGACCGCCGGGTGCCGCTCGAGATGTGCCCGACATCCAACGTCCACACCGGTGCTGCCGGCTCGATCGAGACGCATCCCATCGATCTCCTGCGGCGGCTGCGATTCCGCGTCACCGTCAACACCGACAACCGGCTGATGAGCAACGTCTCGCTGTCGTCCGAGTTCGAAGCGCTCGATCGCGCGTTCGGGATCGGGCTGGGCGAGATGGAATGGCTGACCACGAACGCGGTCAAGTCCGCATTCGTGCCGTTCGACGAACGACTGCGTCTGATCGGCGAGGTGGTCAAGCCGGGCTACGCGCACCTGCGGGCGCGCGAGTCGGCCGTGGTGGTGCCGTCGGACTGACGCGGGGGCACCGGCGATCATCGGCTGTCCGGCACGCGCTCCGCGGGCCGAGGCCGCCGCGGTGATGATCAGGCCACGTGAGTCTCGAGCGGAACGACGATCTCAGTTCGCCAGCGCTGCGGGTCGGGTTCCATGCCCGGGTCCGTCCGTTAGATCGCCCACATCGGTCCGACGGCATGGAGACCGGACCCATCGAGCGAGCGCTGGAGCTGGTCGTAGGTCTGGTCCAGCGCCTCGGACGGCCCGAGATGGATGATCGACGCCGCAAGGCCACCCGGCAGCGCCAGGCTCACGACCCGTCCGGCCACGGGCGCCGGACGCATGACCGGGAAGCCGCATTCCGCGGTCACGGTGTCCGGGCCGAACGACGGGTAGCGGGTGAAGGGCGGGCCGGCGAGATCCACGCCAGCTGTCGCCATCCGCTCGCTCACGGGAGCTTCAGCCTGCGGCGTCTTCGGGCTCAGGCCGCCGGCAGCGCGACGATGAACCGTGATCCGCCGAAGCCGTTCTTCTCGATCCACACCCGGCCGCCCATCGCCTCCATCAGCCGGCGGGCGGCGAACAGACCGATCCCCGAGCCGCGCGAGCGCGCCTGGTCAACCCGAACGTACGGCTCGAACACGGCCGTCCAGTCCTCGATCGGAACCCCCGGCCCGTCATCGGTGATGTAGACCTGGATCTCGTCGCCAACCCGCCACACCCCGATCGACACCGCCCGCTCCGGCGGGGCGTACTTGGCCTCGTTGTCGAGCAGATGCTCCAGCACCTGCCGGAAGCGGGCCTCATCGCCGCGGGCGACCATTGCATGATCGGGCGCCTCCCAGCGGACCGGACGCGTCCGCAGGAGCAGGGCCAGGGTGCCCACGGTGTTGTTGATCGCGCCGACCACGTCGAAGGGTTCCCGACGCAGCCCTGTCAGGCCCTCGCCGCGGACGGTGGCCAGGATCGAGTCGACCAGCCGGTCGAGCCGCGTGACCTGGTCGGTCGCCCCCTCACGCCATGTCTCCACCAGGTCACGGTCCGCCGGATCCGCGCGTGCGACGGCTGTGTCCGAGAGCAGGTCGACGTAGGCACGAACCACGGCAAGAGGCGTCCGCAGCTCGTGGGTCACGACTGCCAGCAGCTCGGCCCTCGCCGCGTCGAGCTGCGACAGGCGATCGAGCTGCGCCTCGGCCTCGGCCTGCATCCGCCCCTTCTCGACGACCCCGGCCAGCAGCGCGGCGATGGTGCCCAGGAAGGTCATCTCCTCGGGCGCGAACTCGCGAACGGCAGCCGTCTGGACGTTGAGCACGCCGACGACGCGATCGTTCCAGACCAGCGGCATCGACAGCATGCCGTGAAGCTCCTGGATGTCGAAGCCGCGGACCCAGGAGAAGTGGGGATCCGTGGTGACGTCGGGCGTGCTGATCGCCTCCCGCGACTCGGCGACCCGGCCGGTGATCCCTTCGCCCATCGCCAGCTGGACGCGCCCAACCTGCTCCCGGTCGAGGCCGTTGGTTGCCGCCAGGGTGAGGTGCTCCCCGTCGCGGTCGAGCACATAGAACGAGCACACCTCGACCCCCAGCGCGATGGTCGTCCGATCGACGATCGTGCGCATCAGCTCGTCCCAGTTGCGGGCCTGGGTCGCGAGCCGCGCGAACTCGTGGAGGAAGGCAAGCTGCTCGAGGCGTGCCGAGGCGAGCCCACCGGTCGAGGCGCGCTGTCGATGTCGGCTCGCGCGCTTCGTGGGCAGCTTGGGCCCCTGGCCGATCGAGCTGGTCACCGGCCAAGAGTACTCGGCGCGAACCAGATTTCAGCCCGGGCGCACGTCAGTCCTCAGCCCGGGCACACGTCAGCGCTCAGCCCATCGCACCAGCAGGGGCACCTTCCTCGATCGTCGTTGGGAGATCGGCGAGCAGCGGCTCGGTCCAGGTCCAGGCCGCGCCGTGGTGCTCGCCCACGGCTCCATGACGCGCAGCCTCGACGCGGAGCGGCAGCCCGAAGATCTCGATGAACCCGACCGCACTGGCGTGGTCGAACGCGTCGCCCTCGTCGTAGGTGGCAAGGTTCCTGTCGTACAGCGAGAGCGGCGAGCGCCGGCCGATCACGATCGCCTGACCATGGTCCAGGCGCAGCCGCACATCGCCCGAGACGACGCGCTGGGACGACATCGCGTACGTGCGCAGGTCGCGCGACAGGGCGCTGAACCACAGGCCGTCGTAGATGATCTGCGACAGCTCGTCTGCCACCAGCCGGTTGAACCGCAGCTGGTCCTTCGACAGCACCAGCCCCTCGAGTGCGTGGTGCGCCGCGTGCAGGATCACGGCCGCCGGCGCCTCGTAGATCTCCCGGCTCTTGATGCCCACGAGGCGATCCTCGACGTGGTCGATCCGGCCCACGCCATGCCGGCCACCGAGCTCGTGGAGGCGCTCCACGAGCGTCACGGAATCGAGCCGCTCGCCATCGATCGAGACCGGGATCCCGCCCTCGAAGCCCAGCACCAGCTCGACCGGGTCCGGCGCGTCGCCCGGGGCCACCGTCCACTCGTACGCATCCGGTGGCGGCGTCACCCACGGATCCTCGAGCACGCCGGTCTCGCATGAGCGACCCCAGATGTTGACGTCGATCGAGTATGGGGAGGCCCTGGTGATCGGGATCTCGATGCCTCGCTCCTGTGCGTAGTCGATCTCCTGGTCGCGCGACAGGCCCATGCCGACCCGCATCGGTGCGACCACCTCGAGCCCCGGATCGAGGGCGTGCACCGCCACGTCGAACCGCACCTGGTCGTTGCCCTTGCCGGTGCAGCCATGGGCGACCGCGTCCGCCCCTTCCTTCTGTGCGACCTCGACCAGCAGCTGGGCGAGCAGCGGCCGCGCGAGCGCTGTCGCCAGCGGATAGGCATCCTGGTAGACGGATCCCGCCTGGAGCGCGCGCCAGACGTATTGGGACAGGAACGTTTCGCGAGCGTCAACCACCCACGCCTTGCTGGCGCCGGCCGCCATCGCCCGCCGCTCCACGCCCTCGCGCATCGAGCCCGCGCCCAGGTCGACCGTGAGCGTGATCACCTCGACGCCGTACTGCTCCTTGAGCCACGCGACGGCGACGGACGTATCGAGACCACCGGAGTAGGCGAGCACGACCTTGTTCATCGGGTTTGGGCCTCCGAGCGTGACGCCGGCTCGGCCGGCGCCTGGATCGCGAGAAACCGTGCGAGCCAGCGATCCAGGGCCGGCTCGTCGGGAAACAGGACGATGAGGGTGTTGTCGCCCGCGACCGTGCCGACCTGCTCATCGAGCGTCGACTCGTCGATCGCCTGCGCGATCACGCTCGCGGTGCCGGGCTGTCCGGTGAGGACGAGGATCAGGCCGCTTCGCCCGACCGTGACCGGGATGTCAAGCAGGATCCGGCGCAGCGGCTCGTCGGATGGGGGACGGGCGGCCGGAGCGAGATCCTCCGGGTTGACGTACGCGGCGTGGTCGCCGCGCATGACCTTGGCCAGGCCGAGCTCGGCGATGTCGCGGCTGACCGTGGCCTGGGTCACCTCGAAGCCCAGTTCCGAGAGCTCGGCCACGAGCTCACCCTGGCTGCTGATCGACCGCCTGCTGACGAGACGGCGGATCGCCCCCTGCCGATCGCGCTTTGCCATCAGTGGCGTCCGTGTCGTCGTCACAGCTCAGGCCGCCCCGGCATGGGCGCGAGCCGACACCCGCGTCCCGAACGATGGGTCCTCCAGGGCGCGAACCAGGGCGTTGGGGGCGGCCGAGTCGGCGATGATCGCCTCGGTGTCTTCCCACGCGAGGGCCGCCAGCGCTGCCCGCACCTTGGGCACCATCCCGCCGGCGATCGTGCCGTCGGCGATCAGCGCCTCGGCCTGCTCGGGTGTCAGCGCGTCGAGCCGCTCGCCGTTCGCGTCACGGACGCCATCGACGTCGGTCATGAGCACCAGCTGCCGTGCCCCGAGCCCGGCCGCGAGCCCGGCCGCCGCATCGTCAGCGTTCACGTTGCACACGATGCCGTCGCCGTCGCGCGCGAGCGGGGCCACCACCGGCACCTGGCCCGCGACCAGCAGCGAATCGAGCAGCTCGCGATGCACGCCGACGACCGTCGCCACGAGGCCCACGTTCGGTAGTCGCTCGCCGATCAACAGCCCGCCATCCACGCCCGACAGGCCAACCGCGTCGCAGCCCAATCCTCGGAGCGCGGCCACGAGCTCGCTGTTGACCACGCCGCGCAGCACTGCCGCCGCGACCTCGAGCGCCTCGGGATCGGTGATCCGCAGCCCGTTCTCGAAGCGCGTCGGGACGCCCAGGCGCTCCAGCCAGTCGGTCATCCGCTTGCCACCGCCATGCACCACGACAATCGGTCGTCGCCGTGCAATCGAGGCGACCTCGGCGAGCAGCTGGCGCTGATCGGCCAGCGTGGTCCCGCCCAGCTTGACGACCACGATCTCGCTCACGTCGTGTACTCCGAGTTCTCGCGGACGTATTCCTCGGTCAGGTCGCAGCCAAACGCCTCGCCGGTCCCGTCTCCGAGCCCGACGTCGAGCCGGATGAGCACCTCCTCGGCGTCCATCGCCGCCGCGGCCGCCGGCTTGTCCACGGCGACCGGGCCGCCCATCCGGCCGTCGTAGACGAGGTGGCCAGCGATCGAGATCCGCAGTCGGGCCGGGTCCAGTCGCGCCGGACTGCCAGCGATGGCGGCAGCGTCGGGCGCCGACAGGCCGCCTGCCTCGAGCACCGCGGCCTCGGCGAGCACGGCGTTCCCGGACGCACCGGCGACTCTGCCCCAGTTCGGGTCGCGGCCGTGGACCGCCGCCTTGACCAGCGAGGAGCTGATGACCGCCCGCGCGATCGCGCGGGCGCTGGGATCGTCCGTCGCGCCCGAGACCTGGCAGGTGACGAGCGTTGCCGCGCCCTCGCCATCGGCCGCCTGCTGGCGCGCAAGGTCTCGAGCCACCGCCTCGAGCCCGGTCGCCAGCGCCGCCCGAGCCCCCTCGCTGGTCGTCGCATCAGCTGCGCCGGCGCGGCCCGAGGCCAGCAGGAACACCGTGTCGTTGGTGCTCGTGTCGCCATCGATCGAGAGCTGGTCCCAGGTACGCGCGGCGGCGCCGCGAAGCAGCGAAAGCAGCGTAGCCGGATCGGCCGTGGCGTCGGTGAGGACGATCGAGAGCATGGTCGCCATTCGCGGATGGATCATCCCCACGCCCTTGGCGACGCCCGTCACGGTGATCGTCACGGGCGTGCCATCGGCGCCGGGCGCCTCGACCCTGGCTGAGGCCACCTTGGTCGTGGTGTCGGTCGTGCGCAGCGCCGTCGCGGCGGCATGCAGCGCGTCGTCCGTGGTGGACAGCTCGTCGGGGATCACGCGAGCCAGGGTGTCGACCACGCGCGTCACCGGGATCCGGATGCCGATGATCCCCGTCGACATGTGCAGGATCTCGCTCGGCGTCGCCCCGAGCGCCGCGCTGAGGGCGCGCCCGATCGACGCCTGATCCTCATCGCCGATCGGTCCGGTCGCCGCGTTGGCGCTACCCGAGGTGGTGATCACCGCGCGCGCGAACCCGGCGTGATCCGGGGTTCCGCCAGTGGCCTGGAGATTGGCGCTCGACAGGCGGACCGGGGCTGCCGCGAAGCGGTTGGGCGTGAACACGGCCGCCGCGGGGACCGGGCCGTCGTCGGCCACGATCAGCGCAAGGTCCGGGCGACCCGAGAACTTGATCCCGGCCGATGTGCCGGCGACCAGGAACCCGGCCGGGACGCGGGCCAGGTGCACGATCCTGGGTCGCTCGGCAGGAAGCGGGACGAGGAGGGGGTCGGTCGCCATCGCCATCGCCATGTCTACGGTGCCAGCGGGAGCTGCAGCAGGCCCGCTGGCTCCGGGAGGCCGTGGGCGACGTTGAACGCCTGGACCGCCTGGCCGGCGGCGCCCTTGACGAGGTTGTCGAGGACGCCGATCGCGAGGATTCGCCCGTTTCGCTCGTTGAGCCCGCACCAGACGCGGAACTCGTTGCTGCCCAGCACGTGCTTGGTGGCCGGCGGGCTGCTGGTCACGGTCACGAACGGCTCGTCCGTGTACGCCTCCGCGTACACGGCGTCGAGCTCGACCTGGCTCACCTCGCGCGTCGGACGGACGTGGCACGCGGACAGGATGCCCCGGGTCATCGGCACCAGGTGGGGCAGGAAATCGATGCCGACCACGCCCGGGTTGGTGGCCGCCGGGCCCAGGGCACCCAGCTCCTGCTCGATCTCGGCGGTGTGCCGATGGGTGAACTGGCCGTATGCCTTGACGTTCTCGTTGATCTCGCCGAAATGGAGGTCGGCCTTCGGGTCGCGTCCCGCGCCTGAGACGCCGCTCTTGGCGTCCACGACGAGGTCCTCGATGAGGCCCGCGCGTGCGAGCGGCGCGAGGGCGAGGATCGTGGTCGTCGGGTAGCAACCGGGAGCACCGATGATCGCCCCGGGTTTGCGTCCGACCGTGACGAGCTCCTCACGATGCAGCTCGGGCAACCCGTACACGGCACTGTCCAGCAGCTCGGGTCGTGGATGCTCGAAGTGGTACCAGCGTGGGTAGTCGGCGGCGTCGCGAAGGCGGAAGTCCGCTCCGAGGTCGACGACCGTCATGCTGTTGGCGCGGTAGTCGTCGATCCGACCGGCTGCCGCTCCATGCGGCAGGGCCAGGAACACCGCTTCGGCGTCGTCGGGAACGCGGTCGTACACGTGCAGGTTCCGGGTCGCGAGGTGGGGGTGGATTCCCGCCAGCGGATCGCCCTTCCGCTCGCGGCCGACGAGCCCCACGATCCGCACATGCGGATGCAGCGCAAGCAGGCGGATCAGCTCCGCGCCGACATACCCGGATGCACCCACGATCGCGACGCGCACCGGATCGCCGAGCATTGCGCGGGCACCGCGCTCGGCGGCGCTGCCGGGCTCGGGCAAGGGGTCGTGAGGACGGTCCGCCGCGATCGCCGCGCCCGTCGCGTCCGCGCTCACCGGCGCGCGTGGCCGCTCGCCGGCGGCTGGCGCGTGGGATCGAAGGTCGGGCAGAACGTCATCACGGCATGACTATACGCCGGTCTGCATACTCATGCAATGACTCGTGCGGTGCTCTCGGGCGCATTGTTCCACGGGTTCATAATCGGCCGATGCGCTCGGAACGGGGACCCGATCCCGCTGAATTGTCGACGACCGAGCTGTTGGAGCACGGTCGTGATGCCGTGGTGCGGCATGCCTGGGTCGATGGAATCGAAGCGCTTGTCGCGGCGGATGCCCGGCAACCCCTTGGCGCGGCCGATCTTGAGCTGCTTGGCAGCGCCTTGTGGTGGGCGGGCCGACCGGACGAGGCTGGCGAGGTCCTCGAGCGGGCATTCGAGGAGCACGTCGGTGGGGGTCACAAGACCGAGGCGGCACTGGTCGCATTACGTCTCGCCTACGAGGCGTTTCGCGGTCTGGCGCGCCCGATCGCAGGCGGTTGGGTGGCTCGTGCTGGGCATCTGTTGGAGGATGACCCGGATTCGCCGGCCCATGCCTGGTTCCCCGTGTTCTGGAGCGCCGAGGCGCTGGCGGCAGGACGGTACGCCGAGGGCATCGAGCTGGCGGACACGGCCATGGACATCGCACGACGCCTGGGCAACACCGACGCGTTGTACGAGGCCATGAGCTTCCGGGGCATGGGCACGGTCTGGACTGGAGACACCAGGAAGGGCCTTGCCTTGATCGACGAGGCCGCGGCTGCCGCGTCCTCGGGTCAGCTCGACCTCCGGACGGCGAGCGATATCTACTGTCACACGATCTCGGCCTGTCGCAGCATCGGCGACCTGGGCCGCGCCAGCCAATGGGCGGACGAGGGGGAGCGCTTCATGCGACGGCATGCGGTTGGCGGCTACCCCGGCATCTGCCGCATCCACCGGGCCGAGATCAAGATGCTGCACGGCCAGTGGCCGGAGGCGGAGCAGGAGGCGCGCAAGGCAAGCGAGGAGCTGCTGCGGTACCGGCTCCTCGACGGGGTGGGCCAGGCGCACTACCAGGTCGGCGAGGTCCGGCTGCGGATGGGTGACCTCGCTGCTGCCGCCGAGGCCTTCGATCGTGCCTACGAGTATGGGCACGACGCCCAGCCGGGCATGGCCCTGCTGCAACTCGCGCGCGGCGAGGTGGCCGACGCGCGACGCTCGATCGACCGCGCCCTCGCGACGGCAGCCGGGACCGGCGGTGTGGAGGATCGTACGGCGCGCGCCCGTCTGCTCCCGGCAAGGGTCGACATCGCGCTTGCCGACGGCGATTTCGAGGCTGCTCGAACGGCCGTCGAGGAGCTCGAGGCGCTGGCGACCCAGTACCAGCAGCCGCTGTTCGAGGCCGGCGCCCTGACCGCCCGGGGCGAGCTCCTGCTGGGTGAGCAGAAGGCGGCAGAGGCGTCCCCCGTGCTCGGTCGGTCGTGGCGCCTGTGGCTCACCTCCGACCTGCCGTACGAGAGCGCGCGCGCACGGCTGCGCTACTCGGAGGCCCTGGCCGCGGAAGGTGACGACGCCATGGCTCGTCGCGATCTCATGGCCGCACGCGCCGCGTTCGAGCGCCTCGGCGCGACCGCTGACCTGACGAGGATCGACCGGCTGCTCGGGGCGGCTGATCGCTCGTCCGGCTCCGCCCCGGCCACGCGGACCACGGTCACGCGCACGTTCATGTTCACGGACATCGTGACCTCAACTGACCTCGTGGGCGTGATCGGCGACGCTGCCTGGCGCGATCTCCTCGACTGGCACGATCGCGAGCTGCGCGCGACCTTCGGCCGTCACTCGGGCCAGGAGGTCACGCACACGGGCGACGGCTTCTTCGTCGCGTTCGAAGACGCGGTCTCCGGCATCGAGTGCGCGGTGGATATCCAACGCCGTCTGGCGCGCCACCGTCGCGAGCACGGCTTTGCGCCACGAGTTCGGATCGGGCTTCACGCGGCCGAAGCGACGCGCCGCGGCACGAACTACGCGGGTGGTGGCGTCCACCTGGCGGCGCGCGTGGGGGCGGCCGCTGACGGTGAGGAGATTCTGGTCACGCGCGCCGTGCTCGATACCGCATCTGGATCACGCCACCCGCACTCGGAACCGCGATCGGTCAAGCTCAAGGGCATCCGCGCACCCGTCGAGGTGGTGACCGTCGACTGGCGCTGACGTGGCGGGTCAGGCGAGGCGGCACTCCCGCGCCGTCGGGCAGGTCTGTCGCCGAGGTTGTCGAGCGAGTCGGTGGCCCCGGTTGTCGGGCGATCCGACGCTCCCGTGATCACGACGCCGCCGCGTCAACCCGGAGGTCGGCGACGTGCGCCGCCTCGGCCTCGAACTGCTCGTGGTACAGGCGCGCGTACAGTCCGCCGGATGTCAGCAGCTCTTTGTGTGTTCCGCGCTCGACGATCCGGCCGTGGTCGAAGACCAGGATCCGGTCGGCGCGCAGGATCGTTGACAGGCGGTGCGCGATCGCGATGGTCGTCCGGCCCTCGGTGAGCCGGTTGAGGGCTGCCTGGATGAGCCGTTCCGAGACCGTATCCAGTGACGACGTGGCCTCGTCGAGGATCAGGATCCGCGGATCCTTGAGCAGCACGCGCGCGATGGCCAGCCGCTGCTTCTCACCGCCGGACAGCTTGTAGCCGCGCTCGCCGACCATCGTGTCCAGCCCGTCCGGGAGCTCGGCGATCCGGTCGGCGATCGCCGCTGCGCGCGTCGCGGCCGTGAGCTCGTCCTCGGTGGCGTCGGGTCGCGCGAACCGCAGGTTGTCGCGGATGGAGGCATGGAACAGGTATGTCTCCTGGGTCACGAACCCGATCACGCGCCCGAGCGAGCCGAGCTGGATCCCGCGCACGTCCAGGCCGTCGATCGTGACCCGCCCGGAGGTGGCGTCGTACAGGCGGGGGATGAGGTAGGTGGTCGTCGTCTTGCCCGCTCCCGAGGGGCCGACGAGCGCGACCAGCTCGCCTGGCTGCGCCTCGAACGAGATGTCGTCGAGCCCGAACGCTGTCGGCGGGGCAACCAACGGCTCGGCGTCGCCGCCGCCGTCACCCCCGACCGCCGCCGAGGCCGACGGACCAAATCGGCGCGGCGCGTCGAACCCGTCGATCTCCTCTGCCCGTGCCGTCTCCACGGCCTCCTCTTCGACTTCGATCTGGGCCGCAGCCGCCGCCTCCTCGAACAGGGCCTCGACCAGCGCCGGGTTGGCCTCCGCGTCCACCGCCTCAGCCTCGTCCGCCGCGCTTGCGACGCTGTCTCCGGGGGTTGCCTCAGCCGGGTACCGGAACGAGACACGCTCGAAGGCCACCGCGCCGCGCATGGTCGCGGGCTCAAGCGCAACCGCGTCTGGCGCGTCGACGATCTCGGGATTGAGGTCGAGGTACTCGAAGATCCGGTCGAACAGGGCGAGCGAGCCCTGGATCTCGACCTGGACGTTGAGCAGCTGTCCCATCGGGAAGAACAGCCGGCTTTGGAGCGTCGTGAAAGCCACGATGTCCCCGGCGGTCGGGGCGTCCGGTGCGCCGTTGGCGGCCAGGGTGCCAGCCAGCCAGTAGACGAAGGCAGGCGTGATCGAGAAGATCGTGCCCACGATCATGAAGAACCAGCGGCCGACCATCGCCTGGCGAATCTGGAGCCGGGCGAGGTCCATGTTGAGCAGTCGGTAGCGGTGCACCGAGCGCTCCTGGGCGCCGAACGTCTTGCCCAGCAGTATGCCCGACACGGACAGCGTCTCCTCGGTCACTGCCGACATCTCTGCCAGTCGCTCCTGCGTCTCGGTGCTCACCTCGCGCCGGATCTTGCCCACCCGGAACGTGAGCAGCATGAAGAACGGGAGCACCCCCAGGGACAGGACCGTCAGTCGCCAGTCGATCAGGATCATCGCGATGATGGTGCTGATCGTGATCGCGATGTTGGACGTGATCGACGACGCCGTGTCGGTGACGACGGACTGCACGCCGCCCACGTCGTTGGCCAGCCGGCTCTGGATCTCCCCGGTACGTGTGGCTGTGAAGAACCGCAGCGGCATCCGCTGGAGGTGTGTGTACAGCGCGTTCCGCAGGTCCTGCATCACGTGCTGGCCGATGAGGTTGTTGAGGTACGTCTGGCCGACGCCGATCAGTCCCGAGATGATCGGTAGCACGATCATCAGGCCCACGTACAGGTTCAGCTGCTCGTACTGCTGGCCGACGATGACGTTGTCGATCAGCAGCTTGAGCAGGTACGGGTTGACGAGCCCGATGAGGCTCGTGGCCAGGATCGCGACCAGGACGACCGCGACCTGGAGCCGGTAGGGCCGGAAGAAGCCGATGATGCGCCGGGTGGTTCGTGCCCTGCGCTCGGGTGGGACGCGCTCGAAGTCATCCGCGGGCGGAGTCAGGCGCCCCGGGCCGCCGCCGCCGCCCCGCCCCATCGCGCGGGCACCACCGCCACGAAAGCTCACCGCGTGACCCTAGCACGCCGGGTAGGTCGTTGCGCCCGCAACATTCGTCACGTGGCAGGGTGCAAGCGCCAGTGGCAGACCCCCGCCCTTACGAGACCGCCGCGGTGGTGACGACCTCGCCCACGCCCTGGGCCTCCAGCCACTTCTCGGCGTCCAACGCCGCGCGGCAGCCCTCGCCGGCGGCGGTCACCGCCTGGCGGTAGCGGTGGTCGTCGACGTCGCCAGCGATGAACACGCCCTCAATTCGGCTGGCCGTGTGCTCGTGGGCGACGAGGTAGCCCTTCTCGTCCACGTCCAGCCAGTCGCGGAACGCGTCGGTGTTCGGCCTGTGGCCGATCGCGATGAACAGCCCCTCCATCGGCAGGTCCTGCTCGCTGCCGTCGCGCGTGTCGCGCAGGCGCAGTCCCTCGACCTTCGCCTCGCCCAACACCTCGGCGATCTCGGTGTTGGTATGGATCTCGATCTTGGGGTGATTCATCGTGCGGTCGAGCATGATCTTCGACGCCCGGAAACCGTCGCGGCGGTGGATCAGGTGGATCTTGCTCGCGAACCGGGTGAGGTAGTTCGCCTCTTCCATTGCCGAGTCGCCGCCGCCAACGACCGCGATCTCGCGATCCCGGAAGAAGAAGCCGTCGCAGGTGGCGCAGGCGGAGACGCCGCGCCCCCGCAAGCGCTGCTCGCTCTCGATGTTGAGCCACAACGCCGAAGCGCCGGTGGCCACGATCACCGCCTGGCCCGTGTACTCGACGCCCCGCGCCCACGCGCGGAACGGGCGGTTGGAGAAGTCGACCCGATCGACGTCCACGTCCACGATCCGGCTGCCGAACCGCTCGGCCTGCTCGCGGAAGCGCGCCATCAGGTCGGGTCCGTCGATGCCATCGGGAAAGCCGGGGTAGTTCTCGATCTCGCTCGTCAGCATCAGCTGGCCGCCCGGTGCCGAGCCCGCGAGCACGATCGGCTCGAGGTTGGCGCGCGCTGCGTAGATCGCGGCAGTGAGGCCGGCCGGGCCGGAGCCGATGATCAGCACTGGCGCATCGGTGCGACCGTCCTCGGAATCCACCAGGGCCGAGCCGCCGGTGACCGGAGCGGCCCCTCCGGGATCGGAGAGGATGGCGATCCCGCCACCTGCGGGCGTTGTGGCCCCGGTGCCTTGATCGCTCGAGAAGTTGATCTTCATCGAGCCCAGCGAGCTCGCGGCGCCGTTGGTCGGCGCGGTGTCCTGGCCGTCGGCCTGCGCCTCGTCGGCGCCGCCTGCGGGCCTGTTCTGATCGGTCATGGTGCGATTGTCGTCTCTGCTCGTGGTAGCCGCTGGTCGCAACTGTACCACGCGTCAAGCATACTCCTGGGGGGTATATCCGCGAGGCCCCGCTTCCGGCGCGATGGACCAGCCGCCTGCGGCTGGCGAGCGTCCCACGCGCCGCCTACCCTCATCGCGTGATCAACCCTCCGTCGGCACCACTTCGCTCGAACCGCGACTTCCTCGTCGTGCTGGTGGGGCAGGGCATCAGCTCGCTCGGCAATGCCATCACCAACACCGCGCTGCCGATCCTGGTCCTGGCGCTCACCGGATCGGGCATCGTGATGGGCGTGGTGGGCGTGCTCACGACGCTTCCGGACCTGGTGATCGGCCTGCCGGCCGGGGCGTACGCCGACCGCTGGGATCGCCGCCGCATGATGCTCCTGTCCGACCTCGCGCGGGGCGTGCTGACGGCGGTCATCCCGATCTCGGTCTGGCTTGACGGCCCGACGATCGCCCTGGTCATCGTCGTCACGTTCCCGATCAACGCGCTCCGCGTGCTGTGGCTGGCCGCCTACACGGCCGCCGTCCCAGGGTTGGTCGGCCGTGCCGAGGTGCCGCGCGCCAACGCCCTGTTTGAGGCCGTGTTCAACATCGGCTGGGTCGCCGGACCGGCATTGGCCGGCCTGCTGGCCGCGACCATCGGACCCGGCCCAACGATCGCGATCGACGCGCTGACGTTCCTGATCTCGGGTGCCTCGATGCTGCTCATCCGCAGGCCGCTCCGGCCGGAGGCTCGTCCCGCGCCGACCCGGATCGTGGCCGACGTTCGCGAGGGGATCGGGTTCGTGAGCCGCCACCCGACGCTGCGGGCGGTGATCGCCCTCTGGACGATGATCGGGGTCGTCACTGCCGGGCTCGTGAGCGGGCTGATCTTCTATGTGACGATCGATCGCGGCCTGGGACCCGAGGTGGCCGGCGGCGTCCTGTCGGCCTACGCGGTGGGCTCGATGCTCGGTGCGCTGAGCGCGGCCCGGATCCCGTTCCGCGCCGTCGGCTGGACGCTGCTTGGCGGGACGATCGTCACCGGACTCGTCCTGCTCGCGGTCGCTCTTGACGTGCCCGTCGCGGTGATGATCGCGGCGTCGTTCGTCGCGGGCGTGGTCAACTCGATCATGTTCGTGCTGTACATCACGCTCCGGACGCTGCTGTCCCCGGATCGGTTGCTCGGGCGTATCGGCGCCACCGCGCGCACCCTCTCGATCGGGATGCAGCCGATCGGCGTCCTTGTCGCAGGGGTGCTGCTGGACCTGATCGGCGGCGCGATGACGCTGTCGGCGATGGGCGTCGGGCTGATCGTCGTGGCGGCCGCCTTCGGGCTGGTGCCCTCGGTTCGGGGCGCGCGCCTGCCGACCGACGATCCCGCAGTGCCCCAGGCCGCTTGACGGATCACTGGGCTCGATCGGGCGACGGACCCGCTACAGCTCGCGCAGCGCCGGCAGCACCTCTGCCCCGACGATCTCGAGCACCTCCGGCCGCCAGACGTCCTGGACGCTGAAGATCACGTGCTGGGCGCCGGCATCGGCCAGTTCGGCGAACCGGTCCACGACCTGCCGCGGACTCTCACCCGGCTCGTCGCCCACGGCCAGCCTGACCGACTGCAGCGTCGATCGCTCGATCTCATCGGGGTCCCGGCCGATGGCCTCACAGTGTCGGCGCAGGACCTCGTACTTGTGGTGGATCCGCGGTCCGTCGCCGAACACGTTGCAGGCATCGGCGTACTGCGCCACGAGTCGCAGGGTCTTCTGCTCGCCACCGCCGCCGATCATGATCGGGGGGTGGGGCCGGGTGATCGCCTGGGGCGAGTTCAGGAGGCGGGTCGCCTGGTAGTGGCGGCCGTCGAACGCCGCTTCGGTGCCTCGCTCGCCCTGCCACATGTCGTGGGTGATGCGGAGTGTCTCCTCGAGCATCTCGAAGCGCTCGCCCAGGGGCGGGAACGGAAAGCCCAGGCCGCGCGATTCCTGCTCGTTCCAGGCGGCGCCAATGCCCAGCCAGGCGCGACCCCCTGACAGCACGTCCAGCGTGGTTGCCGCCTTGACCCACAGGGCCGGCAGTCGATAGTGCACACCGCCCACCATCAGGCCCAGGCGGGCTCGCCGGCTATGGGCGGCCATGAAGCCGAGCGCGGTCCAGCCTTCGAGCATCGGCTCCTCGGGCCGTCCGACGCCGCGGATCTGGAAGAAGTGGTCCATCACCCAGATGGAGTCGAACCCGACCTCGTCGGCATCGTGGACGACGCGCGCGAACGTGGCACCGATGGCGTCGGTACCGCCGGGCCAGGTGAACGAGGAGATTTGCAGGCCTGCCTTCATGGGCCGAGAGTAGCGCGCATGCACGCACGTGGCACATGCACGGCGGTAGCGCGCATGGGCGGCGGCAGCGCGCACATCCGAAGTCGGTGCGGTCGCCGGGTCAGCGGAACAGGTCGGTCTCGGGTGCCATCAGCATGTCTCTTCGGATCGAACCCTCGCCTGGTGCCGGGTTGGCACCGCGCACCAGCGCAACCGGCCGGCCGGACGACTTGCCCAGCGCGAGCTCGGCCGCGGACGCGAGCTCGTCGGCGACCGCGCGGACGGTCGTGCGCATCGTGCGCCCGTCCGCATCGGGCTCGCCGCGCAGATCCTCGAGCGGGAGGATGCCCGAGACGCCGAGCGCGACATCGGTGATGCCCCAGCGCCACGGTCGTCCGAAGCTGTCCGACACGACCACGGCGACGTGATGGCCGAAGCGGTCCCGGAGCGCCGCTCGCAGCGCCGCGGCGGAGGCGTCCGGGTCGGCGGGCAGCAGCGTGACGGTGTCGCCCGAGCCCGGGCCGACGTTCGACGCGTCGATGCCGCCGTTGGCGCACACGAACCCCTGCGCCGTCTCTGTGATCAGCACCCCGTGCTCCATGCGCACGATCCGGCGGGCCTCGCGCAGCACGACCTCGATCTGCCGGGCGTCACGATCCCACGTCTCGGCCCAGGCCACGGCCTCCGGCCGCGGCTCGACGCTCCGCAGGTCGACGACGGCGCCCTCGGCCTTGGACACCACCTTCTGTGTCACGACGAGCACGTCGCCCGTCTCGAGCGGCAGCGCACCCGGAGTCCTGGCCAGCGCGTCACCGATCAGCCCCGCGAGGTCGTCGCCCGCGTGGATCTCGGGCAGCCCCGCAAGCCCGAGGATCTCCACCCGGCCGGCGTCCTCGGTGGTCAGGTCGTCACTCGACACCGAGCACCTCCGGTGCCGTCTTGCCGGCCAGGAGCAGGTCGTCGGGAGTGTCGAGGTCAAGCCCGAGATCACCCTCGACCTCGACGAATGCGGCACCCGCCGACGATGCCAGCCAGGCATGGGCGGCGCGGCTGTCGCCACCGAACGCGGGGTCGATCACCCCGGGCGGGTCGAGCAGGAGGGCGTTGGTGCCCCGTCCATGGCGATCCGGCGCGATGACGACACAGGGCGGCCCGGCGGCATCCGCGGCGTGAAGAACAGCCCCCAGCGTGGCCGGCGTCACGGCCGGCAGGTCGGACGGCACGACCATCATCCGGGCATCGGGCGGGATCGCCGCGCGCGCCTCCACGATCGCCGGGTTGAGGCCCCGGGACCGCTGCGCGATGGGATGCGCCCCGGCCCCCGCCGCAACGTCGAGCGCCTCCGTGTCGGGGGAGATCACGATCACCTCGGTCACCCCCGGGGTGGCGAGGGACGTCGAGACCGTTCCACGCAGCAGCCGCTCGACGAGGTCGCGGCGTTCCTCGGCATCGAGCACCTCGCCCAGTCGCGACTTGGCACCCTCGAGGCCACGGACGGGGATGACCACGGCCGTCCCGCGCGATCGACCGACCGACCCGCTGCTCATCGGTCAGGTCCGGCGGCGGTGCCGCTCGCCGGCGAGGGAGACGAAAGCCTGGACGGCAGGGCGTCCAGGAGCTCACCCGCCAGGCGGCTGCGGCCGGCGTCGTCGCGCATGACCGTATCGGTCACCAGCGGGGCCATGCCCAGGTCGCGGATCGGGCCGGCCAGTGCCGCGTCCACCGAATCCAGCACGAAGGTGTCCACGAGCCCCGCATAGCGGCGCGCGACACCGAGCGCACTCGGCTCGTCGCCCAGCGAGGCGAGCATCCGGTCGGCCGGGCCCTTGAGCGCCCGACCGCCGACGATCGGGCTGACCGCGAGCACCGGCGCCCCGCGTGCCCGGGCGGCGTCGATCGAGTCATGCAGACCTGGGACGGCCAGGATCGGGGAGACCGACACGATCGGGTTGGATGGGCAGATCACGATCGCCTCCGCGCTCTCGAGCGCGGCCACGGCCTCGGTCGTGGTGGTGGCCGCCTCGATGCCCGCGAATCGGACCTCGTGCACCGCCGGCTCCTGGCGTCGATGGACGAAGTACTCCTGGAACTCGAGCCAGCCATCGTCGGTTCGGACCTCCGTCCGCACCGGCTCGTCCGTCATGGGCAGGATGCGGGCGCCGATCCCGAGCGCCGCCTGGAGCTCGAGGCAGACCGCTGTCAGCCGTGCGCCGTCCCGAAGCCGCGCCGTCCGCGCGACGTGCAGCGCGACATCCCGGTCGCCGAGCGCGAACCAGGTCGGCTCGCCGTAGAGGCCGAGCTGGTCCATGACCGCATGGGTGTCGCCCTCGATGCCCCAGCCCAGGTCGGCCTGCTCGATCCCGGCCAGGTTGTAGAGCACCGTGTCGTGATCGGGCATCACCAGCAGCCCATGGCGCTCGCAGTCGTCGCCCGTGTTGACGATCACCGTCAGGTCGCGACCGAGGTGCGCCTGGAGGCCTTCGGCAAGCTTGGCGCCACCGACTCCGCCGGCGAGCGCGACCACGCGCGTCATGTCAACCGTCCTCGAGCTCGTCGTGCAC
The DNA here is from genome assembly GCA_963734935.1 of uncultured Chloroflexia bacterium. Taxonomy (GTDB): domain Bacteria; phylum Chloroflexota; class Limnocylindria; order Limnocylindrales; family CSP1-4; genus CAIXZV01. The sequence continues at coordinate 349,565 of CAVTIO010000009.1, forward strand.
GGCGTCGATTCGGAGCAGGAACGTGACCCGCGGCTGCCGCCGGAAGGCGGCGATCGTCGTCGGCGAGGGGCCTTCCGGATGGTAGCGGTGCGCGAGCGCGATGATGTCGGCACGCGCGCGATCGACGTCCGCGACGACCTCGTCGACGTGGCCCGCCAGGCCCAGCCAGCGATAGCCATCCCCCTGGTCGATCAGGGACATCGAGACGCGCGGATCGCGCCGCAGGTTCTCGCACCAGCGCCGCCCGGCGCGCGAGTTGACCAGGATCCGGTCATCGGGCTCAAGCCGGTACCAGATCACGGCCTGGGTCGGCGTGCCATCTTCGTCGAGCGTCGCGATCGACACGAAGCCCGGCCGGGCAAGGAAGCGCCGCTGCGCGTCGGTGAGGGCGAACTGGGGTTCCGGCATGTGGATGATGGTAGCGAGGGTCGATGCAGATCAGCGCAGGCGTTCGCCGGCCTCGACCGCGACCGGGAGCCGGTTCTCGGGCGGGGCCAGTGGGCACGCCCAGCGGGGATCGAACGCGCACGACGGGTGGTAGGCGAAGTTGAGGTCGACGATCCGCGTTCCGGCGGCCGGGTCGCCGCCGAGATCGGCGCCCTTGGCCGTGTCCAGCAGGTAGCGCCCGGCACCGTACGTCGCGTCACCGTTCGTGGCGTCCCGGAAGGGCAGGAACAGCCCGCCCGCGTAGCCCCGCATCCAGAACAGTGACAGGGCGGCTTCGTCCTCGGGCAGCGGCAACCGCAGCGTCCCGATCCGATCGAACGCCAGCGCGTCGGCGCCACTGTTGGGCAGCGCCATCGCGCCACCATCGACAGCCATCGCCGGTGCCTCGACGGCCAGCGAGAAGCGCATTCGATCATCGTACGGCCACTGCCGGGCTCGGAACGCGGCGCGCTCCGGCTCGGGCACGGGGGACTGCGGGTGGCCGCGGAACAGGCGCTCACGTTCGTCGCACCAGATGGTCCAGGCGGCCTGCGGATCCGATACGGAGACCGCGCGAACCTCGGCATACAGCTCCGCCACGCGCCGCCGCCAGTCGGCGAGCCAGGTCCGATCGGCGATCGTCGTGTCAGCCACGCCCGGATCGTAGTCCGTCCGTGCGTCGCGAGCGCTGCGTTCCCCGGACCCCGTGCGAGAATGCCCCGTCGCAGACAGGAGGTGATTCGTGGCGGACGTGGCCGAGATCGGCGTCATCGGGGGTTCCGGGTTCTACGCGCTTCTCGAGGACGTCACCGAGGCAAAGGTCGACACCCCGTACGGCTCGCCGTCGGACAGCGTGTTCCTCGCGACCGTCGCGGGGCGCAACGTCGCGTTTCTGCCACGCCATGGCCGTCGCCATACGATCCCGCCGCACCGGATCAACTACCGCGCCAACGTCTGGGCGCTGCGCTCGCTGGGCGTCAAGGCGGTCATCAGCCCATGCGCCGCGGGCTCGCTCCAGCTCAATGTCGAACCGGGTCACTTCGTGGTCACAGACCAGTTCGTCGACCGCACGACCGGCCGTGCCGACACGTTCTTCGACGGCCCGATCGTGTCCCACGTCTCCTCGGCCGAGATCTACGACCCCGTGCTGCGGAACGTCGCGCTCGAGGTCATTCGCGAGCGCGGCATCACAGTCCACGACGGAGGCACGGTGGTCGTGATCCAGGGTCCCCGCTTCTCGACCAAGGCGGAGTCGAGGTGGTTCACCGAGGCCGGGTGGGAGGTCATCAACATGACCCAGTACCCGGAGGCGTACCTGTGTCGGGAGCTGGGCATGGCCGTCGTCAACATCGCGCTCATCACCGACTACGACGCGGGTGTTCTTGAGGGCACCCACGCGGTGACCGCACACGACGTGCTTGCGGTCTTCGAGCAGAACGCCAAGCGCATTCGAGAGGTCGTCCTGGACATGGTCGGTCGAATGCCGGCCGACCTCGATGCGCTGGGTGGTCGCGACGCGCTGCGCCACACTCGAGGCGACGGTCACGCGGCGGGTCCGTCCGACATCCGGCTGTTCGAGACGGGGCTCTGAGCCAGCCGTTTCTGCCTGCGGGCCCGGTCGTTCCCGCCCGAGACCCGGACCCCGGGTCACCCTGACCGCGATCCTGCGTTCCGTGGCACCATCGGGCCCCACACCACAAGCGCGCACCTGGAAGCCATGACGTCCACCGCTCACGCCGACCGTCCGACACCCCCCGGATCTGCCGAGCCCATGCACGGCTGCGTTCGGTGCGGGGCGCGAATCCCGATCGATGAGGGCATGTGCGAGCGATGCAATCCGCTGGGTCTCGCGGGGCCGGCGGCATCGCAGGCTCACGCCACCGTGTTCGCGGGCATCGGAATAGCTGTCGTCCTGATGGCGATCGCCGCGCACTTCCTGGTCAGCGGGATCGGGCCCTTCAATGGGACGGTCGCGGACGTTGCGACCGACCCTGCCGGGCTCCGGATCACGATCTCGGTGACCAACTCCGGTACCCGCGCGGGCAGCACCAGGTGCCGGATCGACGACCCGGCGCTCCCGGGGATCGGGCCGAATGCGGTGTTCGTGCAGAGCCCGGTGGTGGAGCCAGGTGCCACGGTCCGCTTCGACGCCGTGGTGGCGAGCCTCGGGACGCAGTCCAAGCCGCTGACCACGGACTGCGGGGCATGACCGGGGAGGGAGGACGCTCCGGCGCCGAGGGTCGGGCGGCCGGGAGCTCCCTCGACGCCGACGCCGTGTTTGCCCGCGACATGGCCGGGGCTGCGGGCCGAATCCAGCGAGATCGCTACGAACGCGTGGAGCGGATCGACCACAAGTCGGCCAAGGACGTCGTGACCGATGTCGATCACCGCTGCGAGGCCCTGATCCTGGGGACGATCCGGGAGCGGTTCCCCGACGACGGGATCCTGGCCGAGGAGTCCGGGGCGCATCGCGGGCCGGCGAGGCGCGGCCGCGGGGCGCCGGCACCCGGAGCGGACGATGCACCGGCTCGCGGGCCGTCTCCCGGAGCCGTAGACGCGCCCGATCGCGGCCTGGCACATGGTCGGACGTGGGTCGTTGACCCGCTGGACGGCACCATCAACTACGCCAACGGGATCCCGTTCTTCTGCGTCTCGATCGCGCTCCTGATCGACGGTCGACCGGCCGTGGGCGTCGTTCACGATCCGATGCGGGGTGAGACCTACTGGGCGACCGCTGATGGCGAGGCCCACCTCGGAGATCGACCGGTGGCAGCGTCCGACAAGACGTCGCTCGAGGACTATGTCGTGGCGATGGCGCTTGCGGGTCGCCGCGTCACCACCCGGGCACGGGCCGTTCGCCGGGCGATCCGGGTGTCACGAAACATGGGCTCGGCCGCGCTCGCGCTTGCCTACGTCGCGAACGGTCGATTCGACGCGTTCATCCAGTCGGCCGGGATGTCGGCCTGGGACGTGGCCGCCGCCGGGTTGATCGCAGAGCGGGCCGGGGCGACGGTGACCGCGCTCGATGGCGGGCCGTGGTTCGACGTGGACCGGTCCAACCGGGCGTTCGGTCTGATCGCGGCGCCGAGCGCGCATCATCGGGAGCTGCTGCGTCTGGCCTCCTGAGTCGGATGGCAGCTTGTGCGGAGTGCCGCGCGTCGCCGTGATGTGCCCGGCGTCAATCGCCCAGCCAGCGGTGGGGGCGTGAGCGCAGCCGGTCCAGGCCCCACGTATCGCAGAACGCCTGCCACCGCTCGCGTTCGGTGCCGGGCCACCGGAGCGCAGCAGCCTCGGCCTCCGGGATCGGCACCCCGTCGGCCGTCGTCCGCAGGCGCGCGAGGTCACGGTACAGGAGCGCCTCGGACATTCGATCGCGAAGCGTCGCCGCGAGACCGACCGCGTTCCGGACGCCGCCCACGTCCCACTCGGCCGCGCTGGTCGGGATCCCCTCGAGGTGGCCGTAGCGCCAAAGCAGCGCCGCCGCCGACTTCTCGCCCCAGCCGGGCAGCCCGGGATACCCGTCGGCGGCGTCACCGACCAAGGCCAGCCGGTCCGCGACGCTGCCGGGATCCACGCCCCACTTGGCGCGTACCCCGGCGTCGTCGTACACGAGGTCGCGGCGACGATCCCAGAGCACGATCCGTTGGTCCCGGACGCACTGGGCCAGGTCCTTGTCGGGCGTGCAGATCACGATCCGCTCGACGGCCGGGTCGGTTGCGAACCGGTCGGCTGCGGCGGCAATCGCGTCGTCCGCCTCGTACTCGACCATCGGCCACAGCACGAGCCCCAACGCCTCGATCGCCGCCTCGGCGATCGGGAACTGGGCGAGCAGCTCTGGTGGCACGCCGGCCTCGGTCTTGTACTCCGCGTACAGGTCGTTGCGGAACGAGCGGATGACCCGGTCCGTGGCGCAGCCCACGTGCGTCGCCCCCTGCTCGCGGAGGAGGAACAGCAGCTGCTCCACGAGGCCGCTGACACCCGACAGCACGATGCCGTCCCGACCCAGCACCGGCGGGCGCGGCGAGTAGTGGGCACGGAACAGCTCGTAGGTCGCGTCGACCAGGTGGATCTGCATCCGTGCCTTGGTCTCGTCGGCCATCGGGGACGTCTCGCTCATCGCATCGGGCGCCGGTCAGTCGTCCGCTGATCCCGTCTCCACCAGCCGCGCGAACCGGTGGAGGTCGTCCTGGAAGATCCAGCCCAGCACCGGCGCGGCAATCCGGGCGCCGAGCTCGGGGAGGAGCACCGGTCGGAGGATCTCCTCCCAGCGCACGATCGTGGTCGTGCCGTCCGCCCCCGGCTCGAGCGTGATCAGGCCCCGGCCCGTGAACAGGCCCTCGTGCCGGATCGCGTAGCGCGTGGGCGGCACGAACTCGACGATCTCAACCGGATCGGACGCCGGAATGCCGAAGATGCGGACCACGGCCGTGCCCCGGGTGCCGACCCCGATCGGCCCTGGTGTCGTGATCGTCATGCTCTTCATCTCCCGCATCCACTCGATCTGGAGGGGGACGTCCGCGAGCACCGCCCAGGTCTCGTCGATGGGAGCGTCGACCACGGTGAGCGTCCGGATCACCGGCCCGCGCTCGGCTCCACCGCGGATCGCGAGCAGGCGATCGATGACGAACGCGACGATCGCCGCCAGCGCGCCGAGCCCGATCAGTCGCCGCATCACCGGAGCCTCGTGGACTGGAGGCGGACGCCGGCGTCGCGCAGCTCGTCGAGCGCTCGCTGGCCATCGCCCGGCTGCAGGTCGACGGCGGCGATGGCGTCGCTCAGCACGGTCGTGGTGAAACCCAGTGCGACGGCGTCGAGAGCGGTTGCCTTCACGCAGTAGTCGGTCGCGAGCCCCGTCACCACCACGTCGCCGACGCCGGCGGCGCGGAGCGTTCCCCCGAGCTCCGTGTCCGACGTCTCGCCTGAGCCGGGGTCGCGCATCGTGAACCCGGAGTAGCCGTCCTCGCCGTTGGCGCCCTTGCGCACGACCGTGGCGCCCTCGGGCACATCGAGCGCCGGATGAAACGCGGCACCCCAGGTGTCCTGCACGCAATGGTCGGGCCAGGTGCCCCCGTCCTTCGCAAAGTGGGGGGTGTGCTCAGGGTGCCAGTCCTGCGTGAAGACGACGAGCGCACCGTGGTTGCGGGCCAGCGCGATCTCGCGGTTGATGGTCGGGATCACGTCCGTGCCGCCCTCCACGCTCAGGCTGCCCGCCGGATCGGCGAAGTCGTTCTGGACGTCGACGACGATGAGCGCGACGCCGGGTCGATAGCGAAGCATGCGGGTACGGTATCGCGCCGAGGCCGCGATCGTGGGTGGTTGCGCCGAACCCGGCGCGGCGCTCGACTCGGTTCACGGGCACGGACCTGGGCGCGCGCGGGTTTGGGCATGGCCCGCGGCCCCGGTTGTGGGCACGTTGCTCGACTCGTAGGCGCGGGCGGGCACTCCAGTCGAGTGGAACGCGCGGAGTTCACTCCAGCGGCTCGGCGCCGCTGTTGCCGGTCGGCGACGCGATCCGGAGCTCGCGGCCATTCCTTCCTGCGGCCGCGGGCTTGGCGGCTGGAGGCCCTGGCGTTCGAGGCAGCCGCGAACCGCCGGGTCGAACGGCAGGCGTTCCAGGCAGCCGCGAACCGCCGGGTCGAACGGCAGGCGTTCCAGGCCCAGTCAAGATCACGGCCAGGACCGCATGTGACGTGTCGGGGGCCCGACGAGGACAGACACCGTCCCGTCAGCGACGGACACGGTCCCGGCAGGGATCGACACGGTCCCGACGCGTACGGGCCCGGCAGCGACGGACACGACGAGGACTGACAAGGTCCCGGTAAGGACTGATCGTCATGCTCGCACGATGAGCTCGCGCCGCAACTTTGGCTGGGAGGCTCGTGAGGCGGCGGCCCGGAGTCGTCGAAGGCTTGGGTTCGAGGTAAGAACCGCGCGCCTCGCCGCCGGCCTCAGCCAGCGGGCAGCCGGCACGGCGGCGGGCATGTCCCACGCGCAGTTCGGGCGGATCGAGCGCGCCGCGAACCGGACCCTTACCGTCGAGCAGGCATCCCGCGCGGCGATGGCCGTCGGCCTCCGCGTCGTGCTTCGAACCTATCCGGACGGCGACCCGGCCCGCGACGCCGCGCAGCTCGCCCTCCTGGAACGCTTTCGGGTCCGGTTGCCCGCCGCCGTCCGGTGGGAGACGGAGGCACCCATGCCGATTCCGGGTGACCGACGTGCCTGGGACGCGCTGGCTCAGCTGGATGATCGACGGGCCGGCTGTGAGGCTGAGACAAGGCTCCAGGACGTTCAGGCACTCGAGCGACGACTCGCGCTCAAACAGCGGGATGGAGCCGTCGACGTGCTCATCCTCCTTGTCTCGGATACGGCGTCGAATCGCCGGGTCCTGCATCTGCACCGCGAGACACTCCGGCCGCTCTTGCCGCTCGACGGGCGAGCCCTACTCGCGGCCCTGAAGCGCGGGCAGCTGCCCGAGGAGAACGGAATCCTCGTCCTGTAGGTCGCGGGCGCTCCTCGGCACGAACAGGCGCGAATCACAGCCGGACCCGGGTCGGAGCCCGCCCTGGCCCAGATGAGGTGCGAGCCCGGCGATCGACGGCCATGCGCTGCGCCCCGGGACGACCATCGGCGATGCTGCCGCTCGACGGGCTGAGCTCGCGGCACCGCGCCGGATGTCGAACGGGGCTACGCTGTACCCCTTCCACGGGCAGGCTCGATGCCCACGCGTCCACGGAGCCCAGATGTTTTAAAAAAAAAGAAGAGAAAAAGAAAAAAAAAAAAAAAAAAAAAAAAAAAAAAAAAAAAAAAAAAAAAAAAGAAAAAAAAAAAAAAAGAAAAAAAAGAAAGAAAAAAAGAAAAAAAAAAAGAAAAAAGAAAAAAAAGAAAAGAAAAAAAAGAAGAAAAAAGAGAAAGAGAAAAAAAAAAAAAAGAAAGAAAAAGAAAAAAAAAAGAAGAGAAAGAGAAAAAAAAAGAAAGAGAAAGAAAGAAAAGAAAGAAAGAAAATAAAAAAAAGAAAGAAAGAAAAAAAAAAAAAAAAAGAAAAAAAAAAAAAAAAAAGAAAAAAAAAAAAAAAAAAGAGAAAAAGAAAAAAAAAAAAAAAAAAAAAAAAAAAAAGAACATAACTCTCAATATAAAAAAAAAAAAAAAAAAACAAAAAAAAAAAAAAAAAAAAAAAAAAAAAAAAAAAAAAAAAAAAAAAAAAAAGAGAGAAAAAAAGAAAGGAGCAACGAAAGAAAGGGGGGGGAAAAAAAAGTAAAAAGAAAAGATAGCCCGCTACCCTGAAAAGAGAAAAAAAGCGATGCGAAGCCAAGATAAGAGAGAGAATAAACGACGACGCTAACCCGCGACTCACCTCTACTCACTAAACTTCGTCCACTCGGCAACATAAACACAGAACGACGCCTCGAGCTGAGAGAAAAAAAGAGAGACAGCAACGACCTCCCAAAAGAGAACAGCTACTCGACTAAGTCAAACAACACAAGCGAAAGACAGAATAATAAAAAAGAAAGAGAGAAGAAACAGATAAACGAACTAAGAAAAAGACTACCTGCTCAAGCCGCAATAAAAAATACACAATCGAAAGATCGCCTGTCACCGAGAAATGAGAGAGCGATCCGAGGTGGGAGACCAACACAGAGCACTTCGAACCGCCCGTATGTCACTACGTAGCCGTGGACCGAGATCGAGGACCCTGACGCTGCACAGAATTTGGCATGTCAACGGCGGGACGAGAGAGATGAGGGACGGTCCCGAGCAGAAGCCCAGCGAACCGGGAACCGCCCCCGAGCGAAAGATTTATGTATCCGCGCACAAGAGATAAGCGACTGCTGCCGCGTCCACCACGGCGATCAGCTCTCATGACCGACTTGATGGCGATCTGCTCATATAACAGGAACTCCTCGACATGGCAACCCGCAATTTATCGCCTTGATGACGAGGGCGCGGCCCAGGTCGCCGAAGATGACCGACTTGGTAGCCGATGCAGACGCGGCGAGATACGGGTCCTCCACACCGGGTGACCTCGAAGGTGTCCGGCTGGCCGAGGGCCGCCGCGGACTGCCACAGGTACTCGCCCGTTACACGTCGGTGTACTTCCAGGCCTTGAGGATGGCCCCATTCCGGCCACGTAGACGCCACATGCCGGTAGGGCGCGGCCCTGCCGTACGCGAGATCCACCCAGTCCTCGAAGCCGAGGAACGTGGCGGTTGACTCTCCGCCGAGACCGGTGGCGGTGACACCGTTGGACACTCCGGCCAGGACGGACGTGATCGCGTCGGAGCCGAACGACAGCGCGATGGCCCGCGCGTGACTCTGAGCGATCTTCTGCGTCAGCGCATACTCGACATCCTCGATCGCTCCCAGCTGACATAGTCAGCGCCTTGTAGCTGACCGGCGTCACGGTCACGCAGCCAGCGTCGGACGAGCTCTCAGTGATCGCCGTCCCTCACCAGGCGTGTAGACCGTCCCTCTGCCGTCAGGCCCGGCACTACCATCGGACGGCCGTTGTCGGCGCGCACGACGGTCGCGGTGGCGAACCACGGCGACTCCGTCCGGAGGTACATCGCGAAGAGGTTCGAGAAGTCGTTCGTGTACAGGCTCGCGGCATCCGAGAAGTCCGCGATGGCGCGCTGCTCGGTGAACGCCGACGATATCGAAGTCGGCCTGCAGCTCGTTGCTGCAGACCATCTCGCGGATTTCGTCAGTCCGGCTGCAGAAGGTAAGGCCGCTCAGCGGGTCCAGGGCCTCTGTCGCGCCGCCACCGGATCTCGTGCTCGGTGATGGCTTGCTCGTGAGCGCTTGGCCTCGGTCATCGCTTTGTCGAATGCGGCCTGCTCGTCGTCGGTCAGGTCGCGGGCGGCGAGCTGCGCTCGGTCGACGATGGTCCGCGCCTCGCCTCGCGCCGCGTCCATCGCGGCTTGCGCGGCTTTCAGCTCTTGGGGTGTCATGGGTCAGGTTCTCCTACACACAGACTTACTGGGTCGGAACCTCTTGACCTGCTGTGTGTTCCCCTGCCTGCTACGTACGATTGGTGGCGAGGGTTTCCCGCGAGGTATTGGCGCCGTGAATATCTTCGCGCATAGAATGTCACTTATGCAACCTCAGTTGAGTGCGTCGCGCTGCTCGCGAAGCATTGCGGCAGCCTGAGCGACGGCCTCGGCCGGGCCCGACCAGCAGGGTATACCTTAGACGCTCAGCGTCAGCTCGTCGAGGTTCCCCTGGTCGATGACCTGACGGTTCCGGGTCGTGGAGCAGGCGGAGCAGGTCCGGCGGCCTTCGCGGGTGAGCGCGATGGTGGCAAGGCTGTTGACGGCATCGGCCATCTCGTCGGGTGTCATCGCTGGGGCCTGGTGAAATTTTCGAGCTCCTGACAGCAGCACACTGGGAAGCTTTCCGTACGGCGCTCACCGCCATGTCGGGGTCATCGCGGATAGGGCGGACGTGGCCGGCGGTGAGCGGTCCGCGCTCCGACACGGGGCGATTGCACCACGCGCAGAGTGTGTGACAGCGTACGTAGGCGATACCCACTGCGCCTTTCACGACGTCTCCCTTGAGCACTCTCGATGCGCCCAGATGACCCACCCTCTCTAAGCATTAGCTCTAGACTACTTCTTCGTTCCCTTCGACTGTTTACAGACTGCCGAAACACTCTCTCTCTTTCCTATCGGACTCTTTTCCGTACTACGTCTGAACGCGTCCGCACTATCTCGCACACTGTCTTTCTCTTTATATCTATCTTTTTCCAATAGAGAGAGATGCGAGGGCATACTTGCGCTCGCGTCGACATTGGCGCTTGCGCTTCGCTTCCCGTATCGCGCATGACTTTCGCTCCCGTACTGATGCTCGTCCCAGTCGTGGACGGCGACTACGCCACCATCCACAACGTCCAGCCAGCGCGCTGGATCAGCTCGTCCAGGTGATCGGCCGAGTAGCCGTCTATCTCGACCGCTCGAGCCCCCAACTCGTTCTTCCCCGCTCGCCCCGGAGACTGCGCTGGGACGACCAGCCAGACGTCCACCACGCGCCGCCCGGGCACCCTATGCCGATACTGTCCCTCCCTACTAACCGACGCAAAGCGCCAGCCAGTCGCGGCGCATCATCGCTCGCCCGCCTTCTGCCCCGCCCTCGCGCCGTCCCGAGCCTCGCTCACACCCACTCCAACCCCCCGCCGATGCGCCGACGCCCCGATCTCGCGCGCGATATAGCGACAGTAAACAGAGACGGAGTTAGTAAGATAAGCCCGAGCCTCGATATTGCACTCACTCCGACGCGCCTCTATAAGAGCGCCGCTTAAAGCGCGAGCTACGCGACCTCACCGATACCACGAGCTCACGTATAACGTTCGCAACCTCAACATTAGAGTTTATAGGCGAACTCATAACCGAATATATCAACGCTTGCGCATCCCACTTCTACCACTTCCACCCGACTCGGGCCCTTCACCTCGCACATAACACGCACGACCTCCCACTGTCCGGTTCCGCCCCCCCGGAGACATGGGACTCTGCAGGTCACCGTGCTACGGATAACCTCAGCTACCGACTCAAATAATCTGACGCATCTATCACCTAGCCATCACTTCAACAACGCACCCTTACATCCCCGGTCCTGTGCTGCGCTCCTTACACCGATGACAACCCATAACCGATGACACTCTCCCGATGATAATGACGCCTTCTATAACCTCCGCCTCGTCCTTGTTCCTTTCTCCACTTGCCTTCAACCTACTCGACCCACTAACGAGAAACATCAGCGAGGCTCCGTTACGTGCGCACTACCTCTTAACTTAACTCGGCGCCCATTCCACCGTCCCGAAAAGCACGAAGACCACGCCGCAGCCCTGCCTCGCGCAATAGACCACCTCGTCCCGAACGACAGCGTTAGCCGCATAAAGCGACAATACTCCGCCGGCAGCCGCCACTCGTCCCGGACCGGGCTCATCTCCGCTTCCACCTCCACGTAAGCGAACAGCGCGCGTAGTAGGCGTTGACGCCCGTCGGCCAGCTCCAATCGAGCTCGGGCAGCTCTACTAACTCGGGACCGCCCTCGAGCGCTCCCAGCGCCTCGTCCCTCTCCCGCTTGGCTGTCGCGTACTCGTCGTCCGTCATCCCTCCGTCAGCGTAGACGAGCGCCGCGCGACGGAACCGCTCCGCGATTTGCGCCTTCCGCTCGGTCGTTCGAGCGACGGCTCTCCCTCTTCGGTAGGAATGCGCAGTCTCGCGACCTCGGCCTCGATGAACGGCAGCACCAGCCGCTCTGAGACGGACGTGCGCGGATGCGGGCCGTCGGTGTAGTTAGAGCACGCGTAGCGAACGGCGCCACGGCGGACGTGGGTGCCCGTGAGCAGCGTCCCGCAGAACGGACACCGCAGCAGCCCGCAGCATGAACGATACCGCGCGTTACTGTGCCCGCGTCCTGTGACTGGATGGTTGGGTCCAGGCGCTGCACCACGAGCTTCACCGACGCTTGGAACCACTGCTTCCCGCTCCGGGCCTTCACACCCTCGGCATTGAGCCGACGCGCCGTCTTGGCGTACTGCCGGTCTCGCGGTAGACGGCGAGCACGTACTCCGCTCCTCACCGGGGGCCTCGCCGTAGTACCGACGGCTGCGCAGCGACTCGCCACGACGAGCTCGTGGCGTTCTGCGCCTTTCGGCGTTCCTCGCGACCTGACTCTCGAACTGCGCGACGCTGGCGAGGATGTTGGCGACCATCGTGCCCGATGCCGTCGACGTGTCGATGCTGTCGGCCACCAGCCATCGGCACCCGCTGCTCGCTGCACAGCTCGAACAGGCGCGACAGCTCATGACGGACGACCGAGGCGCGACAGCGAGTAGGTATAGACGGCGCTCGCGTCGCCGCTCTCGACGGCTGCGACGAGCTCGAGGTAGCCGGTTCGCTTCCCGGTGTACTTGCCGGCGCCTGACACGTCCCAATCGGCCTGACGACGAGGCGCTCGCCGTTGTCACCGAACCGCTGCGCCAGGCGCGCACCTCGCGCTCCTGCGTCTCGGGACTGAAGGACGCGCGAGGTCGACCACTCTCGACTTGCGGAGATACGCGTACGGTCGGCTAATGACTTATGCTCATGTGGGAGTAAGAATATACCTCGACGAGTTCAAGCAGCAGCTACCCGATATCGACGAGTTCGAGACCAAGGACTGGATCGAATCCCTGGACCAGGTCATCGACCAGGAAGGGGAGAATCGCGCCCGGTTCCTGATGTTCAAGCTGCTCAAGCGAGCGAGACAGCGACAGATCGGGTTGCCCGCGCTCTCGCACACGCGGTACATCAACACGATCAGCCCGGAGCAGGAGCCGAACTTCCCCGGCGACGAGATCCTCGAGCGGCGGATCCGGCGCCTGATCCGCTGGAACGCGGTGGCGATGGTTCTGCGCGCCAACGTCCACTTCCCGGGCATCGGCGGTCACATGTCCACCTACGCGTCGGCGGCCACCCTGTACGAGGTCGGGTTCAACCACTTCTTCCGCGGCAAGGATCACCCGGGCGGCGGCGACCAGGTGTTCTTCCAGGGCCACGCGGCGCCTGGGATCTACGCCAGGGCCTTCCTCGAGGGGCGCCTGAGCGAGGAGAACCTCGATCACTTCCGGCGCGAGACCGGAGGGCTTGGCCTCAGCTCCTACCCGCATCCGCGCCTGATGCCCGAGTTCTGGGAGTTTCCCACGGTGTCGATGGGCCTCGGCCCGTTGGCGGCCGTGTACCAGGCCCGGTTCAACCGGTACCTCCAGAACCGTGGCATCCGCGACACCAGCCAGCAGCGCGTGTGGGCGTTCCTGGGCGACGGCGAGATGGACGAGCCGGAGTCGATCGCGGGCATCGCGCTCGCGGCCCGCGACGGGCTCGACAACCTGACCTTCGTGATCAACGCGAACCTCCAGCGGCTCGACGGGCCGGTCCGCGGCAACGGCAAGATCATCCAGGAGCTCGAGGGTCACTTCCGCGGGGCGGGCTGGAACGTGATCAAGGTCGTCTGGGGTCGCGAGTGGGACGAGCTGCTCGCCCGCGACGTCGACGGGGTGCTGGTCGAGAAGATGAACAGCACGGTCGACGGCGAGTTCCAGAAGTTCTCGGTGGAGACCGGCGCCTACGTGCGCGAGCACTTCTTCGGACCTGATCCGCGTCTTCGGCGGATGGTCGAGCACCTGACCGACGACGACCTGACCCACCTCCGCCGCGGCGGCCACGACTACCGCAAGGTCTACGCGGCGTACAAGGCCGCCACCGAGTACACCGGGGCGCCGACCGTGATCCTGGCCAAGACCGTCAAGGGCTGGACGCTGGGCCGCGGTGTCGAGGCGCGCAATATCACCCACCAGGCGAAGAAGCTTCGCGAGGAGGAGCTGCGCGTGTTCCGCGACCGGCTCGAGCTGCCGATCCCGGACGCGCAGATCAAGGACGACGCGCCCTACTACCACCCGGGCCCGGACTCGGAGGAGGTCCGGTACATGCTCGAGCGTCGGGCTGCCCTGGGTGGATCGCTGCCGCGGCGGGTCGTGCGCTCGACGCCGCTTCCGGCCCCCGTGCCCGCGGTCGACGGCGAGTTCGCGGCCGGTAGCACAACCCCGGCCTCGACGACCATGGTCTTCGCTCGCCTGCTGCGCAACCTGATCCGCGATCCGGAGCTCGGTCGACGCATCGTGCCGATCATCCCGGACGAGGCCCGGACGTTCGGCATGGACCCCTTGTTCAAGGAGGTCGGCATCTACGCTCCGCACGGCCAGCGCTACGACCCGGTCGACTCGAACCTGATGCTCTCCTACCGCGAGTCGACCGACGGTCAGGTGCTCGAGGAGGGGATCAACGAGGCGGGGTCGATGGCCTCGTTTCAGGCGGCCGGCACCTCGTACGCGACCCACGGCGAGCCGGTGATTCCTTTCTACATCTTCTACTCGATGTTCGGGTTCCAGCGGACCGGCGATCAGATCTGGGCGCTCGGTGACCAGCGGGGACGGGGGTTCATGATCGGGGCCACCGCCGGGCGGACGACCCTCACGGGCGAGGGACTCCAGCACGATGACGGGCACACGCACGTTCTGGCCTCGACCGTCCCGGTCGTGCGCGCCTACGACCCCGCCTATGCGTACGAGCTGGCCGCGATCGTGCGTGACGGGATCACGCGCATGTACGGCGACGGTGAAGACGTCTTCTACTACATCACCGTGTACAACGAGAACTATCCCCAGGCGCCCAAGCCCAAGGGGGTGGACGAGGGCATCATCCGCGGGCTGTATCGGTTCGCCGCGGCGCCCAAGGTCAAGAAGCCGAAGGGCCACGTCCGACTGGTGGGCTCGGGCTCGATCCTGCAGCAGGTCATCGAGGCCCAGGAGCTCCTTGCCGCCCGGTTCGGCGTCGCCGCGGAGGTGTACTCGGCCACGTCATTCCAGCAGCTGCGTCGAGACGCCGATGCCGCCGAGCGCTGGAACCGGATGCACCCCGAGCAGAAGCCGCGCATCCCGTACGTGTCGCAGGTGCTGGGCACCGATGGCGGCCCGATCATCGTGGCCACGGACTGGATGCGGCAGCTGCCCGACCTGGTGACGCGCTGGCTGCCCGAGCCGTACCTCGTCCTGGGCACCGACGGGTTCGGTCGCAGCGACACTCGCGAGGCGCTGCGCGACTACTTCGGGATCGATGCCGCGCACATCGCCGCGACGGCGCTGAGCGGCCTCGCCCGGACGGGCTCGTTCGACCCGAAGGCCGTGGCCGAAGCCATCCGGGAGCTGGGCGTCGACCCCGACGCAACGGATCCGCTCGAGGCCTGAGCCCTCCGGCCGGGACGACCGGCGCCCCGGGGTCCCGTGCCGAGGCCGGTTGGTCCGGACCGACGGGTGAGCCGCCTCCTGGCGCCGCCTGCTGGCGCCGCCTGCTGAGACCCAGCCGAGTCCGGGTCCCTCAGCCCGCGGCCGTCAGCCGGAGCAGGTTGCCGCCCGAGATGTCCGTGAGGTAGACCTCGCCCGCGTCATCGGTGCCGATCGAGCTGATGTTGCGCCCGGTCTGCAGCAGCACGGTCGGAGTCTGCGGCCCATCCGCAGTGGCGTCGATCGCCCACAGCGTGCCGCTGCAGTAGTCCGAGAACAGGTACGCGCCACGCAGGGCCGGGATCTCGTCGCCCCGGTACACCACGCCGCCGATGATCGAGCATCCAGCGTCGTGGCCGTATTCGGTCACAGGCAGCGTCACCCCGGCCGGATCGCAGCCAGTGGCGGGGTCGTAGCAGTGGCGGCCCTCCCATCGGTGCCAGCCGAAGTCCAGGCCCGCGGCTCCCGCCGGCGCGACGTCCACCTCTTCCCAGGCGCTTTGGCCGACATCGCCGATCCACAGCGCCCCGGTCTCGAGATCGACGCTGTCGCGGAACGGGTTCCGCAGCCCGTAGTGGAGGACCTCGGGTCGGGCGCCCTCCGTTTGCACGAACGGGTTGTCGGGCGGGATCAGGTAGGGCGTCCCGTCGGGCGCGCCGAGCACGTCGATGCGCAGGATCTTGCCCAGCAGGGTGCCCAGGTTCGAGGCGCGGTTCTCAGGATCGCCCCCCGCGCCACCATCGCCAAGGGCGATCATCAGCATGCCGTCGGGATCGAACCCGATCCAGCCGCCGTTGTGATTGGCGTACGGCTGGTCCTGGGTCAGGACGATTCGCTCGGTCGCCGGATCCACCGTGGCCGCACCGCCGGAGCCGGCGTCGAAGGAGGCCACGACGGTGTTGCCGTCGCGATCGGAGTAGTGCACATAGAACGTCGATCGCTCGTCCCCGAACGCAGGCGGAAAAGCGACGCCCAGCAGCCCGCGCTCGCCGCCGGCCTGAACGCGGTCGGCGATGTCGAGATAAGGGGTTGGCACGAGCTGCCCGTCCTGGACGACCCGGATCCGACCACCCTGCTCAGTGACGAACAGGCGGCCGGAGTCGTCGGCGACGGCGGTGACCCACAGCGGCGCGGCGAGGCCGCTCACGGCGTTGGTGGTCGTCACCCGGGCGGCCGCGAGGTCAGGGTGCTCGCCCCCCGTCGGGGGTGCCTCCGCCGTGCTGCCCGGCCTGGCGGAGCCGGGCGGGCTGGTGATCGGGCCGGACGCGCGGGGCGGGCTCGACGCGTTCGAGGCGCGGCCAGACGGCCCGGCCGTGATGCCCGACTCGCCGCAGGCGACGGCCACCATGGCACAGCAGACCAACAGCGTGGCAGCACGTGCGAGAGCGCGGACCTGGGTCTGCATCGACGGGCCAAGCCTACGCTCGTTACGGCCTGGCGCCGTGGGCCCTAGGTCGTCTGCGCGCAGGCCCCGTGTCAGTCGGCGTCGCGCACGCGCGCGACCCGAGCTGCGAAGGACTGCGCCTGAACCGCACTCGTCCCGTCCACGTCGTGCCGGAAGATGACGTAGGCATCGAGCCCGTCATCGAGGAACGGCACGAGGCGCCGCGCCCATGCGTCGAGATCCTCCTCCTCGTAGACCGACCGCCGCAGGCGCAGGTAGAGAAACGGCCCCGTTCGCCGGATGTCGGGCGGCACCTCGAGCGCGTCATGGTCGGTGGCGCACAGCACGGCCCGTACAGTTCGTAGCGCGGCGAACGTCTCGTCGCGGTCCCAGCTCGGATGCTGCGCCTCGACGACGAGCGGGATCGACGCCGGCCACGCCGCGAGCATCCTGCCCAGCCGTTCGTCGTCGCGGGGGATCTCGGACGGGATCCGAAACAGGACGGCCCCCAGCCGATCGCCGAACTCGGGCAGCGTCTCGGTCAGCCACGTCACGGCGGCTGTCGCATCGGCGTACAGCGCCCGGATGCTGGAGCCTCGCTGGGCCTTGACAACGAACCGGAAGGTGTCCGGGACCGCGGCGCACCACGCGCGGATCCGATCCGCCTTCGGCCGGGCATAGAAGGTGTTGTTCAGCTCGCACGCGGGCAGCTGCCCTGCGTAGAACCCGAGCCGCTCGCGATCTCGCAGCCCGAGAGGGTAGAAGCGCGGCGTCCAGCCCGGATATGCGAACCCGCTCGTTCCAGCCAGCACGCGCCCGACAGGACGTGCGGGCGAGCGATCAGACGTCGTCGGCGCAGGCGCCCGGAGCGCCCGCCTGGCTGTTGTCTAGGCCGGCGATGACGTTGCCGAGCGCGCGCTCGAGGACCGCCCGGTCGTCCGGCTCGACCGCGTCGAGGAAGTAGCGCTGGACCCCGTCGAGGTGCGTCTGGGACGCCCCGCGCAGTCTCCCGAGCCCCGCACGCGTGAGCGCCGCCTCCGCGCCCCGGGCATCGGTCCGGCACGCGGTTCGCTCCACCATCCCATCGGCGACAAGGCGGTCGACCAGCCGCGTGATCCCGCTTCGCGAGAGCAGCACCCGGTCGGCAAGGACGCTCATTCGCAGCCGATGGCGCGGTGCCGAGGCGAGCTGAAGCAGGGCGTCGTACTCGGCCAGCGAGAGGCCGTGCACGGCCCGCAGCTCCTCATCCAGGCGACGAGTGAGCCGTGCGTGGGCACGCAGGAACGACCGCCATGGGCCAAGCGCGGCGTCGTCGTGCGACGCGCCGGCCACGGCGGGGGAGGTCGCGGTGGCGGTTCGCGCCGGATCGGCCGTCAACTCCGTCGTCATGGCGTCATCCTACTTGCTGGAGTCATCGTTGACAACGCAACTACTGATCCGGGCTCGGCCGCGCGGGGTGATCCG
The DNA here is from genome assembly GCA_963734935.1 of uncultured Chloroflexia bacterium. Lineage (GTDB taxonomy): Bacteria > Chloroflexota > Limnocylindria > Limnocylindrales > CSP1-4 > CAIXZV01. Next base: position 367,654 of record CAVTIO010000009.1, read on the forward strand.
TCCGCGATACGATCGATGGACGACGATGCCGAGGAGCTCCATGGCCGAGTTCGATGTCGACGCGCTGCGAGCGCGCTTTCCCGCCCTCTCGATCGAGCAGCACGGACGGCTGATCGCGCTCTTCGACGGGCCTGGCGGCACCCAGGTCCCGGACACGGTCATCGAGGCCGTCGCGACCTACTACCGGACCTCCAATGCCAATCACGAGGGCCCGTTCCTGACCTCACGGCGAAGCGACGCGATCCTCGACGAGGCGCACCTGGCGCTGGCTGACCTGGTCAATGCCGCCGACCCGTCCGAGGTCAAGTTCGGCGCCAACATGACCACGCTCACCATGCATCTCGCCCGGTCGATCACGGCAAGCCTGGCACCGGGCGACGAGATCGTTGTCACGAGCCTTGACCACGAGGCGAACGTCGGGCCCTGGCGCAGCGCGGCCGCCGACCACGGCCTCACCGTGCGCACCGTGGACATCCGCTCCGACGACGTCACGCTCGACCTCGAGTCGTTCGACGCGGCCCTCCACCGCCGTCCGCGGCTGGTGGCCTTCGGCTGGGCCTCGAACGCGGTTGGCTCCATCAATCCGGTTGGCGAGCTCGTCCGGCGCGCTCACGAAGCGGGCGCGCTCGCCTTCGTCGATGCGGTCCACGCTGCCCCGCATCTCCCGATCGACGTGCAGGCGGTGGATGCGGACTTCCTCGCCTGCTCCGCATACAAGTTCTTCGGGCCCCACCTCGGGGTGCTGTATGGGAAGCACGACGTCCTCGACCGGTTGCCGACCTACAAGCTGCGCCCCGCCCACGATCGGTTCGAGACGGGCACCCTCAACCACGAGGGGATCGCGGGCGCGCTCGCGGCGGTGGAGTACATCGCGGAGATCGGCGAGCGGTACGGTTCGTCCTTCGTGGCCCCCTTCGCCGAGGCGGGCATGAGCGGTCGCCGACTCCTGGCACACGCCGGGATGGCGGCCATACGCGCGTACGAGATGCCGCTGTTCGGGCGGCTGCTCGACGGCCTGGCCGCGGTGCCCGGTGCCCGCCTGTGGGGGATCGGGGACCAGTTGCGATTCGGGGAGCGGACGCCGACGGCTGCGGTCACGCTCGAGGGGGTCTCGCCTGAGGCTGCATCGACGGCGCTCGGCGAGCGGGGCATCGCCACCTGGTGGGGCAACTTCTACGCGGTTGGGCCGATCGAGCGCCTGGGGCTCGAGCCCGATGGCGTTGTGCGAATCGGGCTGACCCACTACAACACCGCCGCCGAGGTGGATCGGCTGGTCACCGAGCTGCAGGACATCGCCGCCGGCTGACCGGGCGGATCGCGGGCGGCTGACCCGCGCGATCGCGGGCGGTCGCCGCATCCCTGCTCGTGCGCGCCCGCCATCACCGGGACCTGGCCTGGACCGGGCGCCGCCCGCTGGCCCCATTGGCCAGGTGACAGACGGGCGGATTCGCGCGATCGTGAGACACTCTGACGGCACCGGGAGGCAAGATGCAGATCGATCACGAGCAGCAGACGTCCCGCCGCGGCCGCGCTCGCGACGCGGCGGAGGCACCGGACCGTTCGGCCCCAGAAGCGGCTCGGGACGCCGACCAGGATGCCGCCCAGGCACCGGACCACCCGGGCAGCGATTCCCCCGGGCCGAGCGAGGATCCGACGCTCGCCAACGACACCAGGCCGTCCTCCGGCGAGGCCCGTCTCGACGTGCCGGTCAGCTCGTCCTTCCCGCCGATCGGTGACTACGGGTTCCTGTCCGACGGTGAGGCGACAGCGCTCGTCGCCAGCAGCGGTGCCGTCGAGTGGATGTGCGCTCCCAGGTTCGACTCACCGAGCGTGTTCGCCGCCATCCTCGACCGCGACGCGGGACGCTTCCGCTTTGGCCCGGCCGACATGTCGGTGCCGGCCGATCGCCGGTACCTGCCGGGCACGATGGTGCTCGAGACCAGCTGGGGCAGCAATGCTGGCGGCTGGGTCGTCGTGCGCGACGTCATGCTCATGGGTCCGTGGCGCCACGAGGACCGACGCGACTCCGATCACCGGCGGGCGCCGACCGACTACGACGCCGAGCATGTTCTGCTGCGGTTCGTGCGCTGCCTCAATGGCGAGATGCAGCTCTCCATGGATTGCGAGCCCGTGTTCGATTACGGACGCTCCCGCGGTGAGTGGTCGTATACCGGCGACGACTACCACCAGGGCGTGTGCTCCGGCGATGGCATGGACCTCACGGTCACCAGCGACATGCGCATCGGTTTCGAGGGCTCGCGAGCGATCGCGCGGACCCTGATCAAGGCCGGTGAGACGCGGTTCGTCGCCCTGTCCTGGGGTGGCGCCACGCCGCCGACGTCCGCCGCAGAGGCGTACGAGCGCCTCACGTGGACTGCTCACCACTGGCAGCACTGGCTGGCACGTGGCCACTTTCCGGATCATCCCTGGAGGTCCTACCTGCAGCGGTCCGCGCTCACGCTCAAGGGCCTGATCTACGCGCCGACCGGCGCGGTCGCGGCGGCGGCGACGACGTCGCTGCCCGAGACGCCCGGCGGCGAGCGCAACTGGGACTACCGGTACAGCTGGATCCGCGACTCCACCTTCGCGCTGTGGGGCCTGTACACGCTCGGTCTCGACTGGGAGGCGACCGACTACTTCTTCTTCCTCGCCGACGCGGCCGGGCGCAATGGCGACATCCAGGTCATGTATGGCGTCGGCGGCGAGCGCGAGCTGGCAGAACGGGAGCTCGATTACCTCGAGGGGTATGGCGGAGCGCGACCGGTCCGTGTCGGCAATGCCGCATACCGCCAGAAGCAGCACGACGTCTGGGGCGCGATCCTGGACTCGTTCTACATCCACACCTCGTCCCGCGACCGGGTCGACGACGACATCTGGCAGATGCTGGTCGCCCTGGTCGAGCAGGCGGTCGCCCACTGGCGCGAGCCGGACCGTGGGATCTGGGAGGTGCGCGGCGAGCCGCGCCACTTCACATCATCCAAGGTCATGTGCTGGGTCGCCGTCGATCGAGGCGTGAAGCTGGCCGAGATGCGCGACGACGCGAAGACCGCAGCCCGCTGGCGAGCCACGGCCGACGAGATCCGGAATGACATCCTCGAGCATGGGGTCGATGAACGCGGCGTGTTCACGCAGCACTACGACACCACGGAGCTCGATGCCTCGCTGCTGCTCCTGCCGCTGCTGGGCTTCCTGCCATCCGACGACGCGCGCATCCGGCGCACGGTGCTTGCGATCGCGGACGAGCTGACGGTCGACGGGCTCGTGCTGCGGTACCACACGGAGAACACCGACGACGGCCTTTCCGGGGTCGAGGGGACGTTCACGATCTGCTCCTTCTGGCTGGTCTCGGCGTTGATCCAGATCGGCGAGCTCGATCGCGGAAGGCGCCTGTGCGAGCGGTTGCTGGCCCTGTCGAGCCCGCTCCAGCTCTACGGGGAGGAGCTTGACCACGAGACCGGTCGCCAGCTCGGGAATTTCCCGCAGGCGTTCACCCACCTGGCGCTGATCAACGCGGTGATGCACGTGATCGACGCCGAGCAGCAGCGGCCAGCTCGCGGCCTGCAGATGATCCGGCCCGAGGAAGAGAGCGTCCGCGCTACCTAGGCAGAGACGTCAGGCGGGGTCCATGCGGTAGATCGATCCGCCGAGGTAGACCACGAACAGCTCGCCGCGGCCGTTCTCGCCGAACGAGCTGATCAGGCCACCACCGGTTCCGTGGAGCCGGACCTTGGACGGCCTCGACGATGCGCTCGCCGGGACCGTGAAGATCTCGCCGCTGCAGTAGTCGCCGAACACGTACCAGCCGCGCAGCGCGGGGATTGCCTTGCCTCGATAGACATAGCCGCCGGTCACCGCGCAGCGGCCGTTGGTCGCGTGGCTGTAATTGAGCAGCGGTCGCTTCTTGCCGGTCTTGTTGCAGCCCGTCGCCGGCTGGTAGCAGTGGAAGCCCTCCATCACGTGCCAGCCCCAGTTGACGCCGCGACCGGCCCCAGTGCTGGTCCGCCTGGCGCGATCGACCTCCTCGTAGCGGTTCTGCCCGACGTCGCCGATCCAGAGGTTGCCGTTGGCGCGGTCGAACGAGAACCTCCACGGGTTGCGCACGCCCCGCTGCCAGATCTCGTTGCGTCCCTTCCGGCCGACGTAGGGATTGGACCTCGGGACCTTGTAGTTGTGCCTGGACGTGGTGCCGTTGACGTTGATCCGCAGCATCTTCCCCAGCAGCGTGTCCTTGCGCTGCGCGCGGTTGCCCGGATCACCGCCGGAGCCGCCGTCGCCGGTGCCGATGTACAGGTAGCCGTCGGGCCCGAACGCGATCATGCCGCCGTTGTGGTTGCTGTAGGGCTGGGCGATCTTGAGGATCGTGCGCCCGGATCCCTTCTGGACACGGTTCGGGTTGGTCGCCGACACCCTGTACTCGCGGATGACCGTGGTGCCGCCGCGGTTCGTGTAGTCGACGTAGAACTTGCGGTTGGTCTTGAACCTGGGGTGGAAAGCCAGCCCGAGCAGGCCCTGCTCCGAGCCCTGCGAGACCGAGCCGCTCAGGTTGATCAACGGGGTGGACAGCACCGTACCGTGGCTCAGGATCCGGACGGTGCCGGTCTTCTCGACGATGAACAGGCGACCCGTGCCATCGCGCGCGCTGGTGATGAACACGGGCTTCGACAGTCCGCCGGCGACCTTGGTCAATGTGATCGATGACGCGGAAGGGGCCGCGGGCGCCGGCGCGACGGCCGGCGTTGGCGGGGGCATCGGTGCCGCGGCGCTCGCGCCGGGCAGCACACCGAGCAGCATCGCGGCACCGATGATGCCCGAGAGGAGGCGCACCGGGTGATGAGATGACACGCGGACCTGTGGACGACCGGCCGATCTGTGGCCGGGGAGGGCGGCGCGGACACGCATGGGCGACACCTGCGAGCGGCTGTGGGGCCGGAGGCGGCGCATTCGCCAACCCAGGCCCGACCATCTTGCCGTGGGTGCCGACGGTTGTCGACCGTGGCCGATATGCTGCCGTCGATGGCTTCGCGCTCGCCCTTCCGATGACAACGCCCGACGATCCTGCGTCGACCACCCGAGCCTGGGGGGCGCAGAGCATGGTCGCGCCGCTGCGCGAGGTGCTGATGAAGGCTCCCGGCACGGCGTTCGGACGCGCGTTCGAGGACCCCGCGCACGGGTTCCTGCGACCGTGCGACCTGGGGCGCGCGCGAGGCGAGCACGAGGATCTGGTCGAGCTGCTCGACCGACTCGGCGTTCGCGTCCACCTCCTTGGCGCCGAGACCGACGATCCCGACCTCGTCTACGTGTTCGACCCGCTCCTGGTCGCCGACGGCGGTGCCATCGCGCTCCGACCCGGCAAGCCCAACCGGGCGGGGGAGCCGGCCGTGCTCGAGGCGTGGGCGGTGGAGCACGGGATCCCCGTGCTGGGCCGCATCGAGAGTCCCGGAACGCTCGAGGGCGGTGACACCTTCTGGCTCCGGCCGGATCTCCTGTGCGTGGGCCGCTCGCTGCGCACCAACGATGCCGGGGCACGACAGCTGGCGGGCATCCTGGGCGGCGACGTCCGGATCTTCGACCTCCCGTACTGGAAGGGTCCGGCCGACCTGGTCCACCTGCTCTCGGTGGTCTCGCCGGTGGCCGATGACGTGGCGGTCGTGTTCCTGCCGCTCCTGCCCGTTGGCCTGCACGCGCTGCTGGTGGAGCTCGGCTACCGGCTGGTCCCGGTGCCCGAGGAGGAGTACGCGACCCTCGGTTGCAACGTGCTGGCGGTCCGCCCCGGGGTCGCGGTCGTGGCCGAGGGCAACCCGGTCACGCGGCGCGGGCTCGAGGCGGCCGGCTGCGAGGTCCATGCCGTGACGCTCGATGAGGTGGGCGGCAACGGCTCGGGCGGCGTGACCTGTCTGACGCGGCCGATCCTGCGCTCGTGACCGCGCCCGAGGTCGACGCCGCGGCGCTGCGGAGCGAGCTGGAGGACATGGTCCGCATTCCGTCGGTGACCGGGGCGGAGGATGCGATCGCGGCAGTCCTCGCCGACCGGCTCGAGGCCGCTGGACTGGCGGTCGAGGTGTTCCACCCGGATCCTGCGGCGATCCGCGATGACCCGGCATGGCCCGGCGAGGAGGTGGCGCGCGACACGCTGCCGGTCGTGATCGGTCGGGCCGGCGCGTCCGGCGGACGCCGGCTGGTGCTGTCCGGACACATGGACGTGGTTCCGCTGGGCGATCTTGCGACCTGGACGGTCGATCCATGGGGCGCAGAGGTGCGCGAGGGCGAGCTGTACGGGCGTGGTTCGTGCGACATGAAGGGCGGCCTGGCCTCGATCCTGGCCGCGGTTCGCGCGCTGCGCGACACGGGCGTGCTGGACCGGTTGTCGGGCGAGCTCGTGGTCGCGGTGGTGCCGTCCGAGGAGGATGGCGGGCAGGGGACGCTGGCGGCCATCCGTGCCGGGGCGACCGGCGACCTGGCAATCATCAGCGAGCCATCGGGGCTCGACGTGGTGGTGGCGCACGCGGGCGCGATCACGTTCCGGCTGACGGTCCCCGGACGTGCCGCCCACGCCAGCCGGCGCCTCGAGGGCGTCTCGGCGCTGGACAACCTGATGCTCCTGACGAGCGCGCTCCGCGCCGACGAGGCACGCAGAAATGCCGCCGAGACCGAGCCGTTGATGACCGCCCTCGGACTGCCGTACCCGACCATCATCGGGTCCGTCGCGGGCGGCGAGTGGGCGTCCAGCGTCATGGACAGGATCGTCGCGGAAGGCCGCTACGGCGTTCGGCTGGGCCAGACGCCCGCGGAGGCGGAGGCCGAGCTGCGCACGTGCATCACCGACGCCTGCGCCGGTGATGCGTTCCTGCGCGATCACCCGGCGACCGTCGAGATCACCGGGGCCCGCTTCGCCTCGGCGCGCGTCCCGACGGACCACCCGCTGCCGGTCGGACTCGCGGACGTCGCGCAGGAGATCACCGGCCGGCGACCGTCGCTGCTCGGCGTTCCGTACGGCGCCGACATGCGGCTGCTCGTGGGGGTGGGGGAGACGCCGTGCGTAATCTACGGCCCGGGCGACGTGCGGCTCGCCCATGGTGCGGACGAGCGCGTGCCACTGGCCGAGGTCGAGACCTGCGCGCGCGTGCTGGCGGCCTGGGTGGAGCGGGAGCTGGCGACGCCGTAGGCGCGGGGCGGCAGGTGGCTTCGCTGGCTCGGCGCCCGTCAGGACGCGATCGTGTCGACGTCCGGGGAGCTGTCACGGGCCCCCAGCACCCGGCGGTTGGCGCGCAGCACGAGCACCGGGATCGCGACCATGCCAGCGCCCATGATGCCGAGGGCGGCATAGCCGACCGTGGCCATGATCAGCCCTGATCCGAGGCTGGCGGCCGCCGAGGAGCTCCAGATCATCGCGTCCGCGGCACCCTGGACGCGGGTGCGCTCGTGGAGCTCGAGATGTTCGGAGAGCAGGGCGCTCCCCGCCACGAAGCCGAGGTTCCAGCCCCAACCCAGGATGAACAGCGCGGCGATCAGCGCAGGCCCGCCGGCGGGTGGGGCGGCAGCCGCCAGGAGCGACGAGCCGGCCAGCAGGGCCGTCCCGGCGAAGATGGTGGGCACAGGCCCGAACCGATCGGTGAGCCGGCCCGAAAGCGGCGAGAGCGCAAACATGCCCAGCGTGTGGGCGGAGATCACGATGCCCACTGCTGCGAGGTCGCTGCCATGCTCGACCATGTGCAGCGGGGTCATGGTCATGATCAGCACCATGACGAGCTGGCCCACGACCAGGGCCACGATCGCCGCCGCCACGCCTGGCCGTCGCAGGATCCTGCTGATGGGGAGCCGCTCGGTGATGCCGACCGCCCGCTGCTCGTCGGGCGCCGTCTCGTCGGCGAGGTCGAACGGATCGGGGCGCAGGAGGACGAACACGAGCAGCCCGGCCACTGCCGCGAAGACAGCGGGCAGCAGGAACGGCCCGGCCAGGTCCGGCAGGCCGGCCTGCTGCGCGAGCCGTCCTGCGATCGGAACGAGGGACGGCCCCGCGACCGACCCCACCGTCGACGCCCACACCACCAGCCCGATCGCCCAGGCTCGCCGCTGGGGTGGCACCATGTCGGCTGCCGCGTAGCGGGCCAGCTGGTTGGCAGCGTTGCCGAACCCGATCACCACAACCCCGCCGACGAGCAGCGGGAACGAGCGTGCGAGGATCGCCGCGACGGCGATCAACGACCCCAGGATCACGGTGGCGTAGCCCAGAACCAGCCCGGGCCGGCGGCCGCGCGCGGACATGAGCTGGGAGAGGAGCACGGCGCCGGCCGCGGCCCCGAGGACGATGCCGGCGCCCGGCAGGCCGGCCCATGTTCCCGACCCGAGCAGGTCGCGAGCGACGATGGTGGTCACCGTGACCGCCGCGATGTACCCGGTGCTGCCGAGCGCGACGGCCGAGACGAGCGTCCAGCGGGCCCGGCGGCGGGCGTGGGCGAGCTCGGGGCCGGATCGCGCGTCCCGAGCGAGGTCGCTCATGCGGGGGCCTGGGTTCCGGCGATCTCGACCAGGCGGCACAGGGCGTTGACGAGGCGCATCTGCTCCGGCGTGTGACAGGCAACCTGGAGCAGGGCAGGGCTCGCCACGACCACGGCCAGGCCCTGCGCACGCGAGACGGCCACGTTGAGCCGGTTGCCCGAGTAGAGGAACTCGAGGTCCCTGGGCGCCACGTCCGGTGACGACGTCGTCATCGAGTAGATCGCGACCGGCGCCTGGCGACCCTGGAACCGGTCCACGGTGCCGACGTTGGCGCGCACCCCGAGCTGCCGTTCGATGACCTGGGCGATCTCAGCCACCTGTGCGTTGTAGGGGGCAACGATGAGCACATCCGATGCCGCGAGGCCCCGCTCGGCGCCCTTCCGATCGTGCCAGGTGCGATCCACCAGGGCCCCGATCGCATCAGCGATCCACGTCGCCTCGACCCGCGATCGATTACCCGCGCCGTCATGCTCGAGCGGCACGTAGCGGATCCCGGTCCCGCCCACGGGCGCGCCGGGCCCGAGCTGCTGCCGCTCGTTGGCCGGGTCGGTTCGCAGGCGGCCCTCGTAGAAGACGTCCGAGATGAACGCGTTGACATCGGGATGCAGCCGGTACGTCGTGTCCAGCAGCAGGCCACGCTCGGGGGCGATCGTCCGATCCTCGCCCACCAGGTGCCCGAGGGCGGATGCCGCAGCCCCCTCCGGGTGGGCTCCCGAGCTCACCTGTGGCAGCTGGTTGGGATCGCCGAGGAGCACGACGGATGACGCCGCCCCGGCCGCCGCGCACGCGGTGGCCAGCGAGAACTGGCCGGCCTCGTCGATGAACAGCACGTCCACGGCGCCTTCCATCTCCGGGCGGGCCCACAGCCAGGCGGTGCCGCCAACGACATCGATCTCGTGCTCTCGAAGCCCGTGGAGCACGGCCGCGTTGTCGTCGATCGTCTCGATCCGATCGTCGTCGGAGGCGTCGTCGTCACCCTTGCGCGCGATCCTGACGGTGGCCCCACCCTCGGCGCGATTGGCATCGGCGACCGCCTCCAGCAGGTTGGCGATCACCCGGTGGGACTGCGCGGTCACGCCGACCTGCTTCCCGATGGCGACGAGATCGAGGATCATCCGGGCCGCGGTCCACGTCTTCCCCGTGCCGGGCGGTCCCTGGATCGGGAGGACTGTCGCCTCGAGGTCGAGCGCCAGCCGGCGGCCGGCCGCGGTCCCGCGTTCACCGTCCCGGGCGAGCGGCAGGCCCTCGGGATGGCCGGCGATCCGCGGCGTGGCCCGCAGGATCAGGTCCCGGGCCGCCCGGAAGCGACCAGGTCCCTCGATGCCGTGCTCGATCACCTGGTCCGCGAGGCGCCCCAGGGCGCCACGCATGGGCTCCGGGCCGTACGGCTTGCCCGGGATCAACGCGACCGGGTGCGGAGCAGCGGCCCCGACCCGCAGATCGACGGTTCCGGCGAGCGAGTCGAGCGCCCTGATCGTGCCGGCTCCTCGTTCCGTGGCCGGGTCGATCGGCGTGTCGCCCGGGTGCAGCTTCGTCTCCTGCGCCGGATCGAACCGGTAGCGCCGGATCACGGATCGACCGTCGGGCTCGGCGTCGCCCGTGAACTCGAGCTCGCCCAGCGCCTCGGCATTCGCCACCAGCTCCTCGACCGAGGCATCCCGGAGCGCGTACCACTGCCACCACTGGGGCTTGGCCTCGCGGCGATGCCAGTCGAGCAGCGCGGCCAGCAGCCATCGAGCCTGCTGCTCCGGCGATCGCTCCGCGCGGTCGACGGGAACCCCGGCGCGCAGGGCATCCTCGCGCGCTCTCGTCTCCGCCTGCTCCTCGCGGAGCTTCTCGCCCGGCTCGCCGTCCTCCGCGGCCGGTCTCGGGATCTCGCCATCCGGGTACCATTCCGGGTGCTCGGCGAGCGCCTCGACCCGCCGCGCCTCCAGCCAGTCGCGGAGCAGGAGATTGGACACGCAGTCGTCGCGGTTGTAGGCGCCGATCGCGTCGAGGATTGCCGGATCGCCCTCCTCCATCCAGCGCTCGTACTCGACCACCGAGAAGCCTGCCCGGGTGATGCCGCCCTCACGCCGCGGCATGTAGAACCGCTCCAGATCCTTGATCGAGTAGCGCTCGACGCTGGCACGTATCCCCTGGCGCACGACATGGTCGTAGAGGTTGACCAGCACCCGGGCCCGAAGCAGGACGTCGATCTCATCCTCGCGCGTCGCGTGCCGTTGCATCAACCGCTTGAGCGCGCCCGACTCGTACGCGCCGTAGTGGTAGACGTGCATGCCCGGGTCCTGCCGCCGCCGTTCGGTCACCAGGTCCACGAACTGTTCCAGCATCGCCTTCTCGGCGGCGCGATCGTGCGCCCACAGGGCATGGAACACGGGCTCGCCATCGGGACGCCCATCCGCCCGCTCGATCCAGCCGAACAGGTACTCGAGGCCGTCGTCGAGGGCCCACGGATCGGCCTCGATGTCGAAGAACACGTCCAGCGGCGACGGCGGTGGCAGCCCGGCCAGGCCCTTGCCGGGATCGTCCGGGCTGGGCGGGATCAGCTCGTAGCGATCCTCCCCTGTCTCGCGCTTCCCGAGCTGGAGCGCTGCCTGCTGGCGCAGCCTGGTCAGGATGCGCGGCTGAACACGCGCAACGACCCGGTCCTCGGGCAGCGTGGCGAGCTCGCGCAGCGTGGTGATCCCGGCGTCGATCATCCGCTGGCGTTGGACGCGCGCCGCCCCGGCCACGATCGACAGGTGATCATCGGCCCGCCGCCGGTCCATGCACATCGGCCACCAGGAGCAGACGCGACAGTGATCGACGGGTTCCGGATAGGTCTCGGGCTGCGCCGCATCGCCGAGCACGCGGGCCTCAAAGCGTCGCTTGGCGGATCGGTAGTAGGCCGCGTAGTCGTCGAGGCGATGCGGGTGCGGCTGGCGATCACCCGTCACCACCGAGATCGTCTCGGGCGGGATGCCCTGGAGCCGCTCGAGCAGGTCGGCGTAGACGCACATCTGGAGCAGCGCCGCGGCCTTGACGCGCTTCGCGAGCTTCGTGTCCGCGATGTCATAGCTCCAGGTCCCGAGCGCCGATGGCCGATCGTCGCGGCGGACGAGGAAGTCGGGGTGGCCGCGCCAGCGACCGTCGAACAGGGTGGCCTGGAAGATGACGTCGGTGCCGGCGCGCATCGCGGCCAGCGTCTCCGCTTCCGCGGCCCGCAGCGCGTCCGGGGTGTCGGGATGGCGGTCCGGCATCTCCTCGACGGTTCGTCCCGACGCGGTCAGGAGCGCGATGTACCGACGCTCGTGGTCATAGCCTCGCCGCCGGACCAGGTCCAGCTCCGGATCATCGCGGAATGGCTTCTCGATCTCACCGCGCGCGCGACGCTGCTCGAGCGTGACCAGGTGATCACACTCGAGGAAGCCGACCAGATCCGTGGCCGAGACGACGAGGGAGCCGTCCTCGTGGAGTTGCACTGGCACGCATCGTACGGGTGATCCGTGTCAGCGTGCCTGTCGCGCCCGCGCTCCGGCCGGTTTCAGGCCGGTCGCAACGAGCGCCAGAGGTCGATGGCCCAGCGCCAGTCGCCGGCGTCCTCGAACTCGATGCGGATCGCCGCTCCGCGCCCGGTCGCCGCCGAGAACCCCTCGAGGACCGCGACCTCGATCCCGGAGCGTTGATCGGTCGTGATGCGTGCCTTGCCCACCACGTCGCCGTCCTGATGGTGCATCACCTCGGTGCCCAGGTCGCTCGCGACCCGGGCCAGGAACCACTCGCCCGACATCGGCATCCCGGTCTCGGTGGCCGTGGCCACGCCGGCCAGTGTGACGCGCCGGCCGCGTTCGCCGCCGGCCCACTCCGCGGCGGTGCGGCGCTCGTTGAACGAGCCCGGCACCTGGAGCAACCATCCCTCGTGGATGATGGAGACCGGCCGCCGCCGGTATCCGACCAGCGGTCGGTCATCCGCCACCTGGGCCGCGCGGGTCGTGACCCGGTCCGCGATCGGGTCGTCGATGCCGCGCAGCTGGATCAGCTCCGCCCATTCGCGCCAGGGGTAGGGGAGCGTGGGATCTGCCGGCAGGGCACGGCGCAGCAGCCCCAGCGCCTCGTCCGCGATCACGCGCTCGAGATCTTCCGAGGGCGGTCGCCATCGGACCTCGGTCCACAGCAGGACCATGGCCCGTGCCAGCTGGTAGCGAGCGTCGGTCGAGTCCATCCACCAGGGCCGGATGTCCATCGCGACGCGCGGATTGGCGACCGCCTGTTCGAGCCACGGGTCGTCGCGAGGCCCAAGCGGGGTCGCGATCGCACCTTCGAACGCGAACTGGGTTCCGGGTCGCGTGCCCACCTGGAACCCCGGCGCCCCCCGCCGCCGAAGCTCCAGGGCCCGGGCGACCGTGCGTGCCAGCAGCGTCAGGTGCGCCCGCTCCACGCTCGCGCGCTCGGCCAGCGGTGTCTTCGCCCCGACCCACGCGGGTGGCGCTCCGACGGGCCGCGGCGGGGGCTCCCGGGACCAGACGATCCCACGCTCCTCCTCGAGGCGCTCGAGCAGCCGTCCAACGAACGTGTGGTACCCGGGACCGACCGACGACGTGTCGGCCGAGGCGACGATCCGGCCCTCTGCGTCGGCCGTGATCGAGAGGGGGTCGGCGGCTGGATGCAGGTCGAGCAGGAGCTCGGCGCCCCGATCGGTCGCCTCCACCCGGGCGGAGCGCGTGATTGCCGGGTACTCGGTGGCGACCCAGTCCGAGGCTTCGCGCAGGAGCGGCTCGGGTTCCGGCAGGCGTGGAATGAGACCGCGCTTTGCGGCCTGGCCGGCAACCCTGATCGTGAGCCCCAATGCCACCCTCCGGACGTGTTCGTCGCTCGACCTTAGCGCGCGGGGGCGGATCGGGCGACCCGCCTCGGTGCGCAGTTGGTACCGGTGCCCGGCCGCCGACGGTCACATGCCGGGGCAGCGTCTCGTATCGTTGCGCCGTGAACGAACCACGCAAGCCCGCCTCCCGCATCGATGAGCACGGTCAGCGCCAGGTTGCGCCAACCTGGGAGAGCCTCGTCGAGCGTCAGGTGCGCGAGGCGATCGATGACGGCCGGTTCGACGACCTGCCGCACCGCGGAGAGCGGCTTCCGGTTGAGGACGATGCGTTCGTCGGTGATCGTGCGATGGCGTTCCACGTGCTGCGGAACGCGAACATTGCTCCACCCTGGATCGAGGCCGACAAGGAGGCCCGGGACCTGCTCGCGCGCCGGGACGCGATCGTTGCCCGTGCCGTCGCCCGGACCGTCCCGTCGGCTTCTGCCGAGCGACGTGACCGGACTGAGATCGAGGGGTTGGTGATCGAGATCAACGCGGCCATCGCCCGGCTCAACGCCGGGGCGCCGACCGACCGCCAGCATCGACGTCCGCTGTCACTTGCGGAGGAGCTGGCCCGGCTCGACCCCCGGTCCGATGCCGCCCGATCCGGCACCACGCGGTCGGGCGCCGTGCAGTCCGACGCCGCATCGCGACGCAAGTGAACGAAGGCCCAGGCCGCCGATGACATCGAAGCGTCGTGATCCCGTGGCGTCTGGCCCCTCGATGCGAGTCAGGCGCGCGACCGGCTCGCACGCGCCGGCAATCCGGTCGATCGCCCACGCTGCGTGGCGTGACACGTACGCGGGGCTGCTGCGCGAGGAGACCATCGAGTGGTTCCTCGCGCGCGCGTACTCGAACGAACGCGTGGCGCTGCGAGTCGAGCGCCACGAGACGTGGGTCGCGGAGCGGGACGGTGTCGTGGAGGCTTTCGCGGAGACATCGATCGAGCCGGACCGGGTGACCCTGGTCGCCATCTACGCCGACCCGACCGTCCGGCGTGTTGGTCTCGGCTCCGCGCTCCTCGAATCGATCATCGCGGCGCACCCAAACCTGCCGATCGCGGCCGACGTCCTGGCCGGCAATCGCAAGGGTGAGCCGTTCTACGAGGCGCGTGGCTTCGAGCCGCGCGAGTCGCTGGACGAGCAGCTGGGCGCCGAGCTGGTCGCCGAGCGCCGCTGGTGGCGACCGGCCGCTGCTGCCGGTTAGCCCCGGCACCCTGCGCCCGGACAGGCGCGGATGCGCGCGCCGAACGTCGTCTGCGCTCGTGTCGCAGCATGCGACGAGCGCCGCTGGGACCATCGGCGGCCCGGAGGAACGAAAAGGTCCGGGTGCCAACATGCCGGCCGTCAACCGATCATCGATGGCAGGACGGTGCCGTGCCGCCGCGACCCGGACCCGGGACAACAGTCAGCGAGGTTGACAGGAAGGATGGGATGCCCTGGCAATCGCCTTCGCCGCACGCACGGATCGACGGGATCGAGGCCATGACAGAGCACCGCGACCCGTATGCCGTGCTGGGTATCGAGCCGACGGCGGACTTGAGGGCGGTCCGGACTGCCTACCGGTCGCTCGCGCGGCGCTTTCACCCGGACATCCCAGGTGGTTCGGCGATGCACATGACCGCGCTCAATGCCGCCTGGTCGATCCTCGGCGATCCGATCGCTCGTCGCGCCTGGGATCGCCGTCATCAGCAACAGGCCGCCGCGGCGAGCGCCGCGACGACGTGGTCCCACCCACCAACCAGGCCGGACGACACCGTGGTCGATTTCGGACGCTACGAGGGGTGGTCCATCGATGCACTGGCACGTCACGACCCCGACTACGTGGATTGGCTGTCACGGACCCCGAACGGACGCCGATACCAGGCCGCGATCGAGGCAGCGCGCCAAACGGACAGCCCGGTGAAGGCGCCCGCCGATCCCCGTCGCCGGGACCGGGGCGGCCTGCTCACGAGGCGCTAGGCGTCTGTCACGCCCGGAGCCCGTCCGTCGCGCCCGCAGGCGTGCGTCACGCCCAGCGGCGGTCAGCCGAACAGCGCCTCGACCGCCTCGCCAAACACCGCGGTGTGCCGATCGACGTCAGCCGCGTTGGTCTGCGGCGACATGAGCGCCATGTTGTGGAACGGCGTCATCAGCACGCCCCGGTTCATGGCCCACAGGTGCAGGAAGCGCTCCAGCTCGGGATCTCCGTGCGCGGCCTGCTCTGACCCGCTGCGCGGGAGATCGGCCATGAAGTGGTACTCCGCACGCGCCCCGAGCCGAGTCACGTGCCACGGGACGTCGTGGGCGCGGATCACGCCGTCCACGCCTATCGCCCAGCGCTCCCCCAGCGGAAGCATCCGCTCGAACGCGGCCTCGGTGAGCACCTCGGAGAGCGTGGCCCGGATGGCGGCCATGCTCAGCGCGTTGCCGGCCAGCGTGCCACCGATCCCGCCCACGTCCGAGACTTCCCACTCGATGCCGGCCCGGATCCGCTCGCCGACCTCCTCGGTGAACCCGTAGGCGCCGGCCGGTATGCCGCCGCCGATCGTCTTGCCGATCGTCAGCATGTCGGGGTCGAGGCCGTACGCGCCCGTATAGCCGCCCGGTCCGGCGCAGATGGTGTGCGTCTCGTCGATGATCAGCAGCGTCCCGTGGCGGCGGGTCAGGTCGCGCACCGCGGCGTGATAGTCGGGATCGGGGAGCACGATCCCGACGTTGGTCAGCGCGGGCTCCATGAGCGCGGCCGCGACGTCGCCGTGGGCGAGCTCGCGCTCGAGCGCATCGAGGTCGTTGATCTCGACAACCCGCGTCGTCTCCGCGAGCGGAACCGGCGGGCCGAGGTTGCCGTAGCGCGCCACGACCGCCCCACTGGCATCGAGCGTGGCGAACGTCTCGTCCACCGAGCCGTGGTAGCTCTGGTTGTGGACGAGGATCTTCGGCCGGTCGGTGATGTGGCGCGCGAGTCGGATTGCGAACCGGTTCGCGTCGGTGGCCGTGAGCGTGAACTGCCACCAGTGCAGGCCGAACCGGCGACGCAGCTCCTCCCCGGCAACGATCGCGTCCTCCGTCGGCAGCATGTGGGTGATACCGCGGCGCAGCTGGCGCTCAACCGCGGCGATTGTGGGTGAGGGTCCGTGACCCGCCATCGCGCCCGTGTCGCCGAGGCAGAAGTCGACGTACTCGTGGCCGTCGACGTCCGTGAACCGCGCGCCACTCGCCTGGTCCACGAACAGCGGGAAGGGTCCGGCCCAGCGGATCATCCAGTTCATCGGGACGCCGTCGAGGAGTGGCCCCTTGGCGCGTTCGAACATGGCCCGTGATCGGGGGTTTGCCTGTTCGAAGGCGGCGTTCTCGGCCGCCATCAGGCGCGCCAGGCGCTCGCGATCGAGGGGCGTAGCTGGTGTCATGGATGCTCCTTTCGCCCGACCGGCGTCGACGCGGGCGGCATCGGCGCGTGCAGGGTCGATGATCGCGCGTCGGAGCGGTCAGCGGGCGCGGGTCCCGCATCGCGAGCGTTGATCCAGCGTGGCGAGCGCCACCCCCGACGTCGCGAGCGCTGGTCCAGCATCACGAGCGTTGATCCACGTCGCGAGCGCTGATCCAGCAACGCCGCCGCGTCAGAGCGCGGTCAGCGGGGGACGAGTGTCCCCTGGTGGAAGCGAACCCGCCAGCGGCCGTCGCGTCGGACCCAGATCGAGCATCGGTTGGCCGGCCGGCTGCCGCCGGTCCGGTACGTGGCGAGCACGACATCCGGCGCGAGCGCGACGGCGTCGAACGCCGTGAGCTCCACGCTGGTGGGTGGTTCGGCGGCGACCAGGCGTCGCGTGGCAGCGGCATCCCAGGCGGCGCCGCTGGCACCGAACTCGAGGAAGTCGTCTGCGATCAGACTGGCCAGCCCACCGACGATCTCATGACCATCACGGGTGGCGAGGGCGGTCTCGAGCCTCAGCAGCTCGGCGCGGATCGACGCGTCCATCGATGCGCCGGCGCGGGCGTCAGTGGACCCGGAGGATGCGGGTGTAGCCGCAGATCTCGCAGTGGGCGCGACCGGCCGCCTCGTCCACGACGAGGAAGCTGGTGCAGCCGTTGGTGTTGCAGTAGAGCCGGTTTTGTTGGGCGACCCGGCGGCGCATGCGGCGCATCGAGCTTTGGCGATGCGCCACGGCATTGGTGGTGGCGCGAGAAAGCATGTGGTGTCTGGTGTTCCTTCCTGGCAGCCGTCGTATCGGGACGAGGTGCCTGCCGCTCCAACGGCCGGACATACGGAGGCCGGAGCGGTGTTCTTAGAGCCCGGCGCGGCCGCGGATACGCGTGTTGGGCGTCGACCTGCTGGCCGCGATCAATCGGGCGATACCCCGGTAGCATCGGATGGAACGGCCGTTCTGTCAACTGGGCCGAATGGACCACTCGGGTCCGGGTCGTTCCGCTGGTCGCGTCGAGACCTGGGTCGATGGGGCATCGGGTCGTCCATCGTGCACCTGCCCCGCGTTGCGCGTCTCAGCTGTGTGTGGGCCCCTGCTGATCGCTGCGGACGATCACTGGCGGCTCGTGGACGACCGCCGCTGCAGGCGATGACCGGCCGATCGCTGCGGACGATCACTGGCGGCTCGTGGACGACCGCCGGCGTGGTATCTGCGTCGGGTCATCGCTGCGGGCGATCACCGTCGGCTCGTGGACACGGTCGGGGGACGTTCAGGCTGGAAGTCATCGCCACGGGTGATTGACGGGCTCAGACTGGAGGCCAGGGAAGGGCGGGGCGATGTGGGTCCGGTTGCGGGAAGACCCCGGTCGCCAGCAGGGCGTCCAGGCGGCGCGCCGTCGCGCGCACCTCGGTCGGCGCCAGCAGCTCTCCGAGCCGGGCTCCGAGCGCACCGTCGAGACCGGCGCGCAGCCCCCGCAGGACCACCAGCTCGTCGCCCGAGAACGGCTGGCCACGCCACGCCCACAGGACGGTCCGCAGCTTTGGCACGGACGAGAACGTCACCCCGTGATCGACCCCATACACGTGGCCACCCGGCACCGGAAGCAGGTGGCCGGCCTTGCGATCGGTGTTGTTGACGGCCGCGTCGAACACGGCGATGCGGCGCAACCGCTCGTCCTCCTCGACGACCATCGCGACGGGATCCGCGGTGTCATCGGTCTTGATCCAGAGCTGGAGCATGCCCTTGCCGAACGGCCCGTCACGCAGCACCGTGGGCGGAACGATGCTCCATCCGGTCGCCTCGGATACGACGAACGCTGCACGCTCGCGCCGGGCGAGCGTCCCGGTCGGGAAGTCGATGAGCGGGCGCTCGCCCATGACCGGCTTGTAGATGCACGTCGCGACGAGGTCCGGGTCGCCATCCGGGGACCGTTGGGTCGCAAGGCACAGCAGCGCGTTGTTGGACGACACATGCAGCTGCCCGACGACCGTCAGCTCGCCGTGCTCGAGCAGGTCCAGCGCGGTAGCGTCGGAGAGCACGGGCATCGGGAGTCCGAGGTCGTCGATCGAGGTGGCTGTTGGGTCCTCGTCGAGCCCATCGTCGTCGACCGGCTCATCGTCCTGGGGAAGCTCGGCGACCGCATCATGGTCCAGCGCATCCCCGGCGACCACATCCCGGCCGCGCGCATTCCCGACGGGTGCGTCCTCGCCCGGCCCATCATCAACGAGCCGATGGGGCTCCGAGGCGTTGCTCTCATCGCGCGCGTCGCCCGTGGGCTCCGAGGCGTTGCTCTCATCGCGCGCGTCGCCCGTGGGCTCCGAGGCCTTGCCCTTATCGCGCGCGTTGCTCTCATCGCGCGTTTGGCCCCTGGCCTCTGCGTCGACCCCTGCCGGGGCGCGTTCAGGGCCGGACGTGGAGTCGTCCATCACCGGCGGTCGCGGATCAGTTCAGGCGATGCCCGTTCCGCCGGGGGCACAGGTGGCCCTGCGGATCGAGAGGCTCACCGCACCACGGGCATGGCGGCCGCCCCGCCGCCACGACCCGCGCGGCCCGGGTGATGAACCCACGCGTCGCAAGCGCCGTGATCCGCACCCGGAGCAGGTCGGGACCGTCCTCGGACTCGTCATCCTCTTCCTGCTCCTCGTCGTCGGTCTGTTCACGGGCCTCGATGAGGACCAGGTCGTCCTCCGTGTCCCAGCCGAGCGTTAGCGTTCCCACGCGGAACGCCTCGTTGATCGGTTCGTCAAGCGGCGCCGGATCATCATCGACGGTGGCCGTCGCTCCCGCACCGGCGATTCCGCGTTGCTCGAGCTCGTCCAGCATCTCGGTCAGACGCTGCGCGAGCACCGCGACCTGGATCTTCTCGAGGGCGACGGAGATGATCCGCCCCCCGTCGCGCGCCTGGAGGAAGAACGTCCGGTTGCCAGGCTCTCCAACGGTGCCGGCGACGAAGCGCTCTGGGGTGTCGAACAGATAGCGGTGGCGGGGCATTCACATCCTGTGCGGCAAGGGGGTGACACTGGCCGTAGGGCGGGCCCAGAGAGGGTACCGGATGTCCGTGTGCGCGGTCCTCCGAGGCGGCCTCGGCTCGGCGCTCAAGGTGCGCAAGGCTCTCGACGCCCGGAGCGGGCTCTCGACGCCCGGAGCGGACTCTCGACACCCGGAGCGGACTCTCGACGCCCTCGGTGCAACGGTGCGACGCGCCCGCGGATGCCGGCATCCGTACCCGGCAGGGACCGTCCTCAGCCCACCTGCACCTGGATTCGATGATAGCCGCGGGCACCGTCCGGAGCCGGAGGAGTCGCCTCGGCCGCCTGGACGGTCCCGGTGCCGTCGGTTGCGCGTACCGCGATCACGTGCTTGCCCGGGGTCGCCTGCCACGCCCACTTCCACTGGACCCAGGTAGTGGGCCCGATCTCGGTCGCGAGCGTTGCCGCCTGCCAGTCGCCGTCGTCCACCGACACCTCGACCTTCTCGATCCCGCGGTCGGGTGCCCAGGCGACGCCGGCCACGGCGACCGGCCCGGAACTGACGGAGGCGTTCGAGCGCGGCACGTCGATGCGTGATTGGGTCAGGATTGGTGCCTCCTTGGCCCAGCCCCGCGGCACCCAGTAGGCATCGACCGCCTCAAGCGTGGTGAGCTGGATCTCCGAGAGCCACTTGGTCGCCGAGACGTAGCCGTACAGGCCCGGGACGATGAGGCGGGCCGGGAAGCCATGCTGGGCGGGGAGCGGGGCATCGTTCATCTTGATCGCGATCAGCGCGTCGCGCGGATTGGCCGGATCGGTGACCCACGAGGTGGGGAACCCGGCCGTCCACCCGTCCACCGACCGCGGCACGACCTGGGTCGCGCCTGCCTGGACCCCTGCCATGTCGAGGACGTCGGTGAGCCGGACGCCGGTCCACTTGGCGTTTCCGACGAGATGCCCGCCGACCTCGTTGCTGACGCACGCGATGGTGACGTAGCGCTCGAGCAGGGGCATCTGCGCAAGCTCGTCGAACGTGAGCGTGATCTCACGATCGACCATCCCGGTCACCTTGAGCTGCCAGCTGTCGAGGTTGACGGTGGGCGTGATGAGCGCGGTGTCGATCCGATAGAAGCTGTCGTTGGGCGTGACGACCGGGCCAAGGCCGTCGACCTGCAACGACGCGTCCGGCCCGACCGGCGGGGCGGGGTCGACCGCCTGCGGGATCTCCGAGCCAGCGGTACTGGCCTGCGCCGCCCGGTTCTCGAGCATCCTGCGCCCGAACCCGCCACCGACGATCGCCAGGGCCCCGAGGCCCAGCGCCTGGAGGAGGAACACTCGCCGCGCCGGGGATCCGGTGGCGGGTTCATGGACGGCGCCCTCCCGGGCCGCTGAAACGGCCGAGGCGAGCAGCAGGTTGAGGGCCAGGGCAGCCAGTCCAATCTGGAGCGCGGCCGAGATCGCGAGCATCGAGACCGAGGTTCCCGGCAGCCTGAGCGCCGCGAGGACGCCGATCGCCACGACTCCGGCGATGGCCGCCATCGCGAGCGTGAACCGGGTCCGCGCGAGGATCCCGATCCCGGACCCGATCGCCAGCACCACGGCGGCAACCATCAGCTCCAGTGCCGGCTTGTCGTTCGTGCCGAACAGCGACACGATGATCTCCTTCGAGCCGGGCGGCGCGTAGTCGATCAGCGCGCTGCCGACCGACGCCAGGGGCGACGGCGCACCCACCAGGCCGGCGACGAGCTCGCCGACGCCCAGCGCGATCAATGCCGCGACGATGCCGGCCAGGGCGGCCATCACCCGGCTGGGCAGCGGACGCGCGCCCGCCCCCGCGTCCGTGGCGGATGCGCTGTTCGGACGGGGTGCCGGTGTCGGGTCGGAGGTTTCGACGGTCGTCATCTCGGGTGGTTCAGCTCGCAGCGGTCGGGGGCCGCGCTCGAGTGCGGGAATCTTCCCCGATACGGATCAGCCTCGCAGGCCGCTGTGACAGCCCGATGACGTCAGGCGCGGACCTCCTGGCGCAGGAACAGCACGTAGGCGAGCGCGAACATCGCGACCGTGAGCGCGATCAGGATGACGATCTGGGGCCACACGATGAGGATGCTCTGGTCCAGCGAGAGCAGCGACGGAAGCTGCTGCTGCGCGCTCACGTACTGGCCGATGTTGCCGGCGCCGAGCACGCTCTTGGTCGCCGGGTTCATCAGCGCGCTGACGATGTCCTGGTACAGCGTGGCCGGCGAGATCCGCAGGAACAGCTGCTGGGCGGAGGTCGACGCGAAGTAGTCGCCGGCCGTTGCCGTGTTGGTGGGGAAGATCGCCCCGCCGATCAGCGGCAGCAGGAACCATCCGAACAGGATCAGGCCCAGCCACGTCCCGAAGCCAACCAGGGCCGCCGACGCGGCGCCCCTGATCACCACCGAGAGCAGGAGCGCAAACGCCAGCCAGAATGAGGCGTACAGGATCGTGGCCAGCCACCAGCTGAACACGCGCGCCAGCTCCTCGGGCGCGGGCACGATGCCCAGGCGCACGATTCCGAGCGCGGACACCAGGATTGCCAGCGCCGCGACCATGACCGCGATGACCGCGATCCCGGCGGCGAACTTGCCGTTGACCACGTCGTCGCGGTGGATCGGCTGCGACAGGAGCCGCGACAACGTCCCCTGGCTGCGCTCGCTGTTGATTCCGTCGAACCCGAAGGCGATCCCGACGAGGGGCACCAGGAGGGCCGCGAAGCCAACGGTCGTCATACCGCCCAGCGACTGCGAGCCGGCCACGAACAGGGCCATGAACAGCGCCGGCTGGCCCGACAGCTGCGGGGCCGAGCTGGTGATGTCGTTGGACACGAACACCATCGGGATGACGGCGGCGATGGTGATCACGACCAGCAGCACGATGAAGCGCACGCTGGACACGTGATCGCTGAACTCCTTGGCGGCGATCGTCCGCCAGCCCCCGGACGGCGACCGTTCCGAGCGGCGAGCTGATCGGGCCGCGTCGGGACGGGACAGGTCAGCGGATGCCATCGAGACCCTCCGGGACATACCGTCGATAGAGCTCCAGCAGGTCGGTACCGCGGCGTCGCAGGTGAA
Organism: uncultured Chloroflexia bacterium; assembly: GCA_963734935.1. Classification (GTDB taxonomy): domain Bacteria; phylum Chloroflexota; class Limnocylindria; order Limnocylindrales; family CSP1-4; genus CAIXZV01. The sequence goes on from CAVTIO010000009.1 coordinate 390,457, forward strand.
CCAATGGCACGTTGGCGGCTGCGAGAGCCGTGGCCAGCGGAGCGGCGACATCGGTCGATGCCGTGACCACCCGCAGGTGCTCGTTCTGCTCGTGTGGCGCCACGGATTCGACCCCCGGCACCTTCGTGGCGATCGCGTCGATCACGGCCGGATCGCCCTCAACGCCGACCTCGAGCTCCATCGTCGGCATCGTGTCGGTGCCACGGGCGAGCTCCTCGAGGGGCCCCGCGGCAACCAGGCGGCCCGAGGCAAAGAAGCCGACCCGGTCGCACAGCGACTGGACCTGGCCCAGGATGTGAGACGAGAGCAGGACCGTGAGGTTGCGTTCCGTCACCATGCGACGCAGGAGCGCCAGCAGCTCTTCCACGCCGGCCGGGTCGATGGCGATGGTCGGTTCGTCGAGGATCAGGACCGACGGATCCTTGACCAGCGCGTCGGCGATGCCGAGCCGCTGACGCATGCCGCGCGAATAGGTCTCGGCGTTGCGGTCGGCCGCCTCCTCGAGGCGGACCTCGGCAAGCAGCTGGTCGATGCGCGAATCGGCCTCGGAGCGGGTGAGGCCATTGAGGCGCGCCGTGTAGCGCAGGTTCTCGCGGCCGGTCATCCCGCCATAGAACCCGACATTGTCGGGGAGGTAGCCGACCATGCGCTTGATCGCCAGCGGCTCCCGCGTCGGATCGTGGCCCAGGACCCGAACGACACCGCGCGTCGGCTCGGTGAGCCCGAGCATCATCAACACGCTCGTGGTCTTGCCGGCACCGTTGGGGCCCAGCAGGCCGAACACCTCGCCCGCCCGAATCGTGAGGTCCAGGTTGTCGACGGCCCTGATCGAGCCGTACTCCTTGGTCAACCGCCGCGTCGCGATAACGGCATCATCGGGAACGTCGGCCAGGAGAGAGGCGACCGTCCGTCGGCGCCGTGATCTGGTTCGCCCACCTTCGGGCTCGTTTCCCCCCTCGTCAGGCGCGTTGCGCTCGTCATCGGGCGTGTTGCGCCCCTCAACCTCCCAGGGCCGAACCGGCCCCTCGCCGCTCGTCTCGGCTGCGTCTCTTGTCTCGACCCCGGCCTCGCTCGGTGCGACGGTCGCGGGTCGGGCGTCCTGGCCCGCGCGCGGCCGGACGCGTCGACGGCTGCTCCGCCGACGGCCGTCGGACGGGGGTGTCCGCTCGTCGGTCATCGAGCTACCGCCGTCCGTACGTCCGGAAGACCCAGTACAGGCCGGCGAAGGTGGCCACGATCAGAACCACGCCCACGATCCACCACAGCTGGGGTGTCTCCACGGTGACGCGGATCGAGACGTCGCCGTTGGCCTCCTTGCCCTTGGCACTGACCGTCATCTGGTAGTCGCCGGCGAGCGCATCGCCGCTCGGGGTGACCTGGGCGGTGACCGTCGTCGCCGCGCCGGCTGCGAGCGTGTCGATTGACGCGGGGTCGAAGTTGACCGTCCAGCCGGTTGGAGCGGAGGCGCTCAGCTTCACCGCGGTGATCGGCGCGCTGCCGGTGTTGTTCACGGTGACCTGGAGATCCTTCTCGGATCCCGCGTTGGCGGTCATTGACAGCACCTGGTCGGGCGTCGAGACGTCCATCGAGTAGGTGCCGGTGATCACCACCGACAGGTCGGACTCGGCGGACTTGCCGCCACCCGCGACGGAGGTCACGATCGGGTACGTGCCGGCCTCGACGCTCGAGGGCGGCGTGGCGGTGACGGCGATCGCGCCGGTGCTTCCGGCGGCGACCGTGATCGTCGTCGCCTGCGACTGGCCGGACGGCTTGGCAGCGACGGTCCAGCCATCAGGCCCGGTGGAGTTGATCGTGTACGTCGCCTCAGCCGCGGTGTCGTTCTTGAGGCTGAGGTTGAACGTGAACGTGCTCGATGACGAGCCCTGGAGCTCAGGGTAGTCGGAGGTCAGCGTGACGTCGCCGGCTGCCGCATCGGCGACGCGGATGGTGACCGGCAAGGTGTCCGAGGAGCCGTTGCCGGTGCCGACGACGTTGATCGTGTGGCTTCCGGGGGCGGTGCCGTCGGGGATCTCGACGTCGAGCGTCACGTCGGGCGACTTCCCGGGGACCACGTACGCCCCGTCGATCGTCAACCCGCCGCCCCGGAATCGGGCGGTCCATCCGTCCGGAACGTTGGTGGTCTTGAGGTTGACCTGCTGCGCGGACGTGACGTCGATGGTCAGGTGGAACGACGAGGTCGTTCCCGGCTCCGCCACGACGGCAGGGAACGGGGTGGTGATCGTCATCCCGCCCGCGGCAAGAGCGGCCGGGGCCATGATCCCCGCGACGATGGTGATGATGCCGAGGAGCAGCGCAGCAGTGGACGCCTGGTGGCGTCGGGCCGACTGTCCGGAAGCGCGATCCGACACGTGCAACTCCGACTTGAACTGAGGAACGCTCAAGGTGGCGATCGAGCTCGGCGCCCTCTCCCTGGCGCCGACCAGTGGGGCTACCAACCGCCACCACAATCGCGCGGATCATAGGCCGAAACCCTGAGAGATTCCTGAGACGCCGGCGGATCCCCGGGGATCTCAGCGAGCTGATCGGGGCCTGATCAGAGTCAGCTCGGCTCGGCGGCCGCCGACGATGCCGGGGTTGGTGCGGGTGTCGCCGTGGCTGGAGGTTTCGTGGGTGCGGGTGTCGCCGTGGCTGGAGGTTTCGTGGGTGCGGGTGTCGCCGTGGCTGGAGGTTTCGTGGGCGCCGGCGTCCGTGTCGGCGTCGGGGTGGGTTTCGGTGTCGCCGTTGGAACCGCGGATTCGCTCGGAAGCGCGGATGGCGACGGGCAGATGATCGGCGACGCGCTGGGGTCAAGCGACGTGCCCGGCAGCGGCGACGCGCACGGATCGAACGACGCGGACGGGCTCGGGCTGGGCGACGCGCAGCCAGACCCGCCGGCGACGGCGCCCCAGGAGCGCCCGTACGGAATGAAGGCTCCGTTGTAGAAATACGAGGTGAGGGTTCTCCTGGGTCCGCCGCGCACCCCTGCGCCCTTGTCGGCCCGCCGGATCCAGCCCTGGTCGGCGGCCATCCATGCGGGGTACTGGTTCTCGAACCCCGCGACTGCCAGCACGGCGTCGCCGCACACCGAGCCGGGTGCGCCCGCGGACGCCGGCGTCGTCCCCCGGAGGAACAGCTCCTCGACCGACGGCTTGCTGTTGGTTGCCAGGCCGGTCCAGGCATCGACCCGCGCCCGCTGCAGGCTATCGGGGATCTTGAAGTTGCGGATCGCCCAGCCATTTGTGGCTTCGGTCAGGAACCCCTGCCACACGTAGGTCGGGACGTCGAACGAGTACAGGGTCACGCTCGTGGAGCTCACCACCGAGTTGTCGGAGTTGCCGTTCCAGGCGCCGACCGCGAGCGCGTATTCGCCGCGGTCGCGGCCCTTCGCCGTGGGTGCGGCGATGTAGCCGTACGCGTTGAGGTCACGGGCGTCGTTGTTGGTGCCCGTCTTGAGGGTCGCCGGCCGACGCTTGTTGCCGTCGGTGATCTCGAACTTGCCCCAGTACGGGTTGACGCTCGGATCGGTGTTGCCGGCCAGGATGTCGGTCATGATCGCGGCCGAGCCCGGATCGAGGACCTTGGCCGGAGCAGGGAGGTCCTGCTCGCTGAGGATCACGGTGCCCGACGGATCGGTCACGGTGATGATCGTCGTCTGCTCGACCTTCCGGCCGCCGTCGGCCAGGACGCCGTACGCCCCCACCAGGTCGAGCGGGTGGACGACCTCGACACCCAGGCCGAAGGACATGCCTGCGTTGACCTGCCCGTTCTGGAACTGCACGCCCATCGCCTCGGCGGTGGACTGGATGTTGTCGTTGCCGATCACGGCGGTCGCTTTCACGGCGGGAATGTTGAGCGAGAACTGGAGTGCGTTACGGACCCGGACCGGCCCTCGCTCGAGGCTGTCTGCGTCCTTGGGCGTATAGCCGCCACCGAAGTCGGTCACGACGTCCATGAACATCGAGGCGGCCGTCACGATTCGGTCGTTGATGCCGGTGACATACACGATGGGCTTGAACGCGGAGCCGGGCTGGCGCCAGCCATCGGCAAGCACGTCGAATTGGGGCTGGAACTTCTTGGTCGCCTTGACGGCGGTCGGGTCGGCCGAGCCGACGTACGCGACCAGCTCCCCCGTCTGGTAGTCCATCGCGATGAGCGCGCCGTTGTGGAGATTCCCCTGTCGGATCTTGTCCATCCAGGGCTGGTAGTCGATCCCCAATGCCTTGGCGGCCGAGCGCGGGTGCTTGGCGTTTGGCACGACGGCGGCCGCCTTGACCCACTTCGCGGCGATCGCCTGGAGGTCGAGGTCGAGCGTCGAGGTGATCCTGAGCCCGCCACGCTCAAGGACCGGGCAGGTCTCGGCACCCTCGCCACACAGCCGCGCCGTCAGCTCGCGCCGGACCTGGTACACGAACTGCGGCTCCCTCCACTGCGCCGACCGCTGGGGAGCGAGGATGACCGGAGCACTTCGTGCGGCGTCGTAATCCGCGGCCGTGAACAGGCCATCGGTCAACGGCGTGCCGTTCTCCTGCATCAGGTCGAGCACGTGATTGCGGCGCTGGACGATGGGCGCGTCTGCCGGCACCACGAGCTGCGTCTCGCAGGTGTCCTCAGGCTGCGTGGGATCGATGCATTGCTCGTTGGCGTTCTGGACCAGGTCGTAGCTCGAGGGCGCCTTGGGAATGGCGGCCAGGATCGCGGCCTGGGCGAGCGTGAGGTCCTGGAGGCCGACGCCGAAGTAGGCCTGCGCGGCCGCGGCCACCCCGTACGCGTCGTTGCCGTAGAAGTTCTGGTTCAGGTAGGCGGTGATGATCCGCTGCTTCCCCTCGACGCCCTGGTACGCCTCGGTCACCCGGATCGACTGGATGATCTCGCGCAGCTTGCGGCTGGCGGTCACCTGCGTCTGCGCCTCGCCGTTGGTGGTCAGCAGTCGCTGTCGAACCAGCTGCTGGGTGATGGTCGAGGCGCCACGGGCGTTGCCTCGGAGCGCATCGAGGCCGGCGGACACGATGCCCACCGGGTCGAATCCGGCGTTCTCCCAGAACGTCCGATCCTCGACCGCCGTCGTGGCGTCGATCAGCACCGGGGGGATCTGGTCGAACGTCACGACCTGGCGGTTGAAGTCGCCGAAGCGCGCCAGCTCCACCGTTTCGGTCCGGTCGTACACGATCGATTGCTGGGGCAGCTCGATCTGCTCCAGCTCGGTCGGGGCGGGGAGGCCGCTCGCGAGCCTGGCGTAGGTCGCCAGCGCGGCACCGGCCCCAACGAGCCCGGCCAGGGCGAGGATCGCAAACAGCACCAGCGCCATCGACGCCGCGGCGCCGATCCCCGTCCGGGTGCGGCGGGGCGTCGGTGGAACGGCACCGGCAGGCAGGTCGTGATGTTGCATCGGCGCGAAGTGTGCCCTGAGTTGCGGGATCGCGCCTCTCGCCTGGGTCGCGGGTCAGCCCGGGGGCAGGGCCACGCCGGAGGTCCCCGCAGCGTGCGGTCCGAGCCAGTCGAGCACCCGGGCCGCGAGGCGATCGCCGATCGCGAGCGAGCTGGTGGCTGCGGGAGACGGCGCGTTGCGCACGTGGAGCACGCCGTCATGCCCGGCAAGGTCGAAGTCGTCCACGAGCGTCCCGTCGAGCCGAAGCGCCTGTGCGCGGACCCCGGACGGCCCGAACCGGAGCTGGTCGTCCCGCAGCTCGGGAACATACCGTCGCAGCTCGCGGGCGAAGGCCCCGCGGCTGGCATCGCGCCACATCTCGGCAAGGCCGGTGCGCCAGAAGCGCAGCCCAAGACGCAGGAAGCCGCGGTAGGTCAACGCGTCGGCCAGGTCGCGCGCCGAGACGTCCCGCCGGCGGTAGCCGTCACGTCGAAACGCGAGCACCGCGTTCGGGCCGGCCCAGACCTCCCCGTCGATCCGACGGGTGAAATGGACGCCGAGGAAGGGGAAGCGCGGGTCGGGGACCGGATAGACGAGCCCGCGGACGAGATCGGTGGCATCCGGGGTGAGGCGGTAGTAGTCGCCCCGGAAGGGGATGATCCGGGGTGCCGCCGCGGTGAGGTCGCCCGAGAGCGAGGCCACCCGGTCGGCCCACAGGCCGGCGCACACGACCACCGTGCGCGCCCGCACATCGCCCCGTGGTGTGCTCACAATGACGCCCCGCGGCTCGCGGCGGATGCCGGTCACCGGGCAGTCCAGGGTGATGGTCGCGCTCCGCTCCCGGATGTCGTCGGCATATGCATTGGCCACCCGGCCGAAGTCGACAATGGCCGTCCGCGGGCTCCAGAGCGCGCGGATCCCGGCCACGTGCGGCTCGAGCTCGCGGATCTGCTCGGGCCCGACCTCCTCCAGCCCCTCGACGCCGTTGGCCTCGCCCCGCGCCCGCAGGTCCGTGAGCGCCGGCAGCTCGCGCTCGTTGAGGGCGATCACGAGCTTGCCGGGGTGTTCGATCGGGATCGCGTGTGCCTCGCAGTACCGTTCGAGCAGGCCCTTGCCCTCGCGACACAGGAGAGCCTTGTTCGATCCCGGCGCGTAGTACAGCCCGGCATGCACGACCCCGCTGTTGTGGCCGGTCTGATGGGCGGCGATCCGTGGCTCGCGTTCGATGACAGCGATCCGCAGGTCCGGACGGGCGGTGCTCAGCTGGATCGCCGTCGCAAGACCGACGATGCCAGCGCCCACGACGACGACGTCGGCGCGGTCGGGGAGGGGATCGCTCAGGATCGGGACGTTCACGACACGGCGGTATCGGGGTCGTCGAGCCCCGGGAGCCGCTCGAGGAGGCGGTCCACGAACGCGGCCTGGGCCGGGTGCATTCGCTGCCGGGCTTCGGCGGGTCGCGCCCAGATCACCCGGTCGATCTCAGGGACGCGGAGGACCTTGCCCGAGCGTGGCGGCCAGACCAGCTCGGCCTGCATCGAGTACAGCTCCTCGGGGTCGAAGTCGCCCTCGACCGCCCAGCCGTGGACGATCTTGCGGGAGCGCAGTCTGATCTCGCCCAGGTAGATCTCCGGTCCATGAGGCGGCGGGTGGCCGAGCTCCTCCTCGAACTCGCGTCTGGCCGCGTCCAGCAGCTCTTCGCCATCGTTGGCCGCGCCCTTGGGCAGTCCCCATGCACCGTGATCCCGATGCTCCCAGATCGGGCCGCCCGGGTGTGCGATGAGCAGCTCAACGTCGTCGTCGAGACGGCGGAAGAGCAGCAGACCGGCGGACAGCTTGGGCAAGCTTCGGGCGTCTCCTTGACTTCGGGCGTCGATGTCGGGTGACGGCGCGGCATGGGCGGGCGCGACCATGCGCCGGGACACAACAAAGCGCCCGAAGGAACCGTCGCGCTCCGGCACGCCCACGACTCTGCCGAGCAAGCTCGGCCTTGTCGCAGCGGCCCCGGTCTCCAACCACCTCGTCAGCCTCGCGGCCATCGTGGCGGCGGCTCGGGGACCCGGCTCGGCGATTGCTCGTCGCTCCGGCGTCGGTGCCACCGGCCCCTTCGGGCAGAAACCACAATATCGTCGCGCCGCCAGTCACCGCAACGGGCTTGTCCACGAACCTGCTCTGCCCGGCGGCCGAGTTATCCACGATCCACCGCCGCAGTGGATAACGTGTGGACGAAGTCAGGCCGGGCGCCAGGTGGGTCGGTCGACCTCCGCGGTTGGGTCAGTCGTTCTCCGCGACGACGCCGCGTGCCGAGCCCGCCGGTGCGATCTCGTGATGCCGCAGGCAGCGGGCCTCGTATGTCTCGACGGCCGGGCTCTCGAAGCCGCCGATGACGATCAGCGGGTCGTCGATGGCAGCAGGGCGACCGCCAACGAGGCGCTGGGTTCGGGTCGCGGTCTCACCGCAGACCACGCAGATGGCGGTCAGCATCGTGACCTCATCAGCGAGCGCCAGGAGCTCGGGCATGGGGCCGAACGGCCGCCCGGCAAAGTCCGTGTTGAGCCCGCTGGCGATCACATGGCGGCCGCTCTGGCGCAGGGTCTCGACCGCGCGCACCAGGCTGTCCTCGAAGAACTGCGCCTCCTCGATGCCGACCAGGTCGACGTCACGCTCGCGCGCGAGAGACAGAATCCGGACGGGCTCACCGCGTGACACCAGGACGCTCGGGTAGCGGGCATGGCTCCGGCTCTCCGCGTACTCGGCCGGGGTGCGATCATCCACGTCGGGGCGGACGAGCAGGATACGGCGCCGTGCGATCTCGGCGCGGCGGAGCAGGCGCAGCAGCTCGTCGGTCTTGCCTGATGACATGCATCCCGCGATGACATGGAGCCACGGATCTGCTCGATACAGCACGGCTCCGATCGTACCGGGTCTCGGACCGTCGGCGCGCACGGGACCGCCATCGCTCAACGGTGGGCACACGGACCGGTGCTCGGGCGCGGTGGGACACGACCCACGCCGGGCGGATCGTGCTGGCGTAGAGTCAGGTCCCATGACCACGCCCAACGACGCGATCCCCCAGCTGGGTGTCAGCCTGCCCACCTGGCCGCTGAGCGGTGGCCGGAACGCCGGCTGGTCGGAGATCCGGTCGGTGGCCCGGGACCTCGACGCCCTCGGGTTCGACACGCTCTGGGCAGCCGACCATCTCCAGCGGCGCGTGGCGGACCGACCCCCGTTCGGCTTCTGGGAGTGCTGGACGATCCTCGCCGCAGCGGCCGAGACGACCGAGCGGATCTCGCTGGGACCATTCGTCGCCAATACCGGCTTCCGTAACCCGGGCCTGCTCGCCCGCATGGCCGCCACCCTCGACGAGGTGAGCGGTGGGCGCGTGATTCTCGGCCTCGGAGCGGGGGTTCCGGCGACCGACGCGTCCTGGACCGCGTTCGGCTTCGAGCAGGATCGACACGTGGCCCGCCACGCAGAGGCCGTCGAGCTCGTGGCCACGCTCCTCCGCGAGCCTCCGGTGACCCTCGATGGGCAGTTCTACACGACGGTCGGGGCCGACGTGCTGCCGCGTGGCCCGCGCGACAGGATCCCGATCTGGGTGGCCGCCAAGGGACCGCGGACCCTGCGCATCGCCGCTCGCTGGGCAGACGCGGTCAACGTCAACGTCCCGCTGGCCGGCGCCGCGGACGCCGACGCCATCGTGCGCGACGCGACCGCCGCCTGCGTAGGCGTGGATCGCGATCCCGCCACTCTCGATGTCACCGGCTGGGCCCGCCTCGCGCTCCGGCCAGATGGGACCGCTGAGTCTCGACCGGGCTGGATCGGTGGATCACCGGCCGAGGTGGGGGAGACGCTGCGGGAGATGCGCGGCGTGGGAGTCCGGCACCTGACGCTCTACCTCGGCGACGTCGACGACCCGAGCCCGCTGCCCGCCGTGACGCGCACGGCACTCGAGCGGTTCGAGCCGTTCCTCGCCGCGCTGCGGGGCGGCTGAGCGGCCCACAGGGGCCAGCTGAACCCACACGGGCCAGCTGAGCCAATCGGATGGACGGAGCGGCGCGCTGCCGCCCCGGTCAGACCGCTGCCGCCCCGGTCAGGTTGCCGCCCCTGCTCAGACGGTGGCGAGCTCCGGAGGCGTCGCCCACGACCGGAGCGCGGCCATGTAGTTGCCTCGCTCGAACGCGGACGGATCCTCCACCGAGGCCTGCGTCGCGCTGCCGCGCATCTGGGCCACGGACTCGTACTCGTGCTCCTCGAGCCAATCCACGAGCTCGGCCTCGACCGTGCGCATGTGCTCGGGGCCGTTCCGCAGCAGAGCCGAGGTCATCATCACCACGTCGGCACCGACCATCAGACCCTTGATCGCGTCGGCGCCCGTGTGCACGCCCGATGTCGCGGCAAGCGACACGTCCTCGCCCAGCTGCGGGCGAAGGATCGCGAGCCAGCGCATCGGCACTCGAAGGTCGCCCGAGTGGCTGAGCTCGACCTTCGCGATCACCTCGAGGGTCTCGAGATCGAGATCGGGTTGGTAGAAGCGGTTGAACAGGACCAGGCCGTCGGCGCCCGCCGCACGCGCCCGGGCGGCGAAGTTCGCCATCGCCGTGTAGTAGGGGCTCAGCTTGACCGCAAGCGGGATCGTGACCGCGGCGCGAACCGCGGCGATCAGCTCGAGATCGGTTTCCTCGCGGCTGGTCGTGGTGACCGTGGGGTCCGCGACCACGTGGTACAGGTTGAGCTCGAGCGCGTCGGCCCCGGCGTCCTGCATCCGGCGGGCGTAGCTCACCCAGCCACCGGTGGTGGTGGCGTTGAGGCTGGCGATCACCGGGATCGACAGCTGGGCCTTCATCCGCTCGAGCCGGTCGAGGTACCGGTCGCCAACGCCCGGCATGTTGTCGATCGCCGGGAAGTAGTCGAGCGCCTCCGCGAACGCATCGGTGCCCGCCTCGAGCGAGCGGTTGAGCTGGATCTCCTCGTTGAGGATCTCCTCCTCGAACAGGGACGGCAGCACGATCGCCGCCGCGCCGGCCACCTCCAGCCGGTGCGCGGTCCCGAGCTCGCCGGTGAACGGCGACGACGAGGCGACGAGCGGCGAACGCAGCTCGAGGCCGAGGTACCGAGTGTGCAGGTCGACGCTCATGCCTGGCCTCCCTTCCCATTGCCGGTGGATCCGGCAGTTGCGCTCGTGGTCTTGGCACCCGCGGTCGCCGCCGTTCCGCCGCCGTTCTCGACGCCGTCCGGCAGCTCCGCCCCATCGGGCTCGAGATGGGGCACGCTGCGGTGGATGCCCGCCAGCTGCTCGTAGTAGCGCCAGCGCTCGTCGGCATCGGCTTGCGCCAGCTGTGCCAGCTCGGCCGCGCGCTCCGGGTTGGTCCGCTCGAGGATGGCGAACCGCGTCTCGTCGGCCACGAACTGCCGGATCGGGATCGACGGCTTGACCGAGTCGAGCTTGAACGGCACGCCGTCCGCGACCTCGCTCGGCTGGTACCGGTAGAGCGGCCAGTAGCCGCTGCGCACCGCATCCTTCATGTGTGCCATTGACTTCGACATGTCGATGCCGTGCGCGATGCAGGTCGCATACGCGATCACGAGCGACGGCCCGGGCCACGCGTCGGCCTCGAGCAGGGCCTTGATCGTCTGGGCGTCGTTGGCGCCCATCGCGATCTGGGCCACGAACACGTTTCCGTACGAGCGAGCGACCGCGCCCAGGTCCTTCTTGGCGGTCGGCTTCCCGGCCGCGGCGAACTTGGCCACGGCACCGCGCGGCGTGGCCTTCGACGCCTGGCCGCCGGTGTTTGAGTAGACCTCGGTGTCGAGCACGAGGATGTTGACGTTGCGGCCCGAGCTCAGCACCTGGTCCAGGCCACCGAACCCGATGTCGTACGCCCAGCCATCGCCGCCCACGATCCAGACGCCCTGGCGGACCAGGTCGTCGGTCACCGAGAGCAGCTGAGCGGCCGCCTCCCGGTGCTCGTCGCCTACCGCCGCGAGGGCGTCACGCAGCCGGGCGACCCGCGCCCGCTGGTCCGCGACGCCCTGCTCCGTGGCCTGGTCGGCGTCGAGGATCTCGCGCGCCAGCGACTCGCCAACCACCGGGGCCAGCGACTCGACCAGCTCGCGCGCGAGCCGTTCCCGGGCGTCGAGCCCGAGGCGCATGCCCAGGCCGAACTCGGCGTTGTCCTCGAACAGCGAGTTGTTCCACGCGGGTCCGCGCCCGTCGCCATTGACGGCCCACGGCGTGGTCGGCAGATTGGCACCGTAGATCGAGGAGCAGCCGGTGGCGTTGGCGACCACCATGCGATCCCCGAACAGCTGGCTGACCAGCCGCAGGTAGGGCGTCTCGCCGCACCCGGCGCAGGCACCCGAGAACTCGAACAGCGGCTCGAGCGACGCCGCGCCCTTGACCGTCTCGTGCGCGATCAGCCCGCGATCGAGCTGCGGGATCGAGAGGAAGTAATCCCAGCGCTCGCGTTCCACCTCCTGGTGGTCGAGCAGCGGCGCCATGTTGATCGCCTTGTGGCCGATGTCGCTCTTGCTCTTGGCCGGGCAGATGTCCACGCACACGCCGCACCCGGTGCAGTCGTCTGGCGCGACCTGGATCGTGATCCGATGGCCTTCGAGGTCGCGAGACTTGAACTCCTTGTCCAGGAAGCTCGCCGGCGCGTTCGCGACGGCGGACTCCGGGAAGACCTTCATGCGGATGGTCGCGTGCGGGCAGACCATCGCGCACTTGCCGCAGTCGATGCAGATCGACGGATCCCAGACGGGGATCTGCTGGGCGATGGCGCGCTTCTCGTAGCGCGTGGTGGCGCTGGGGAATGTGCCGTCGATCGGGAGCGCGCTCACCGGGAGCAGGTCGCCCTCGCCGGCCATCATCCGGGCGGTGACCCGCTTGACGAAGTCGGGCGCGGTGTCCGGGACCAGGGGCGGGGCCGTGCGATCGCGGGAAACCGTGCCCAGCGGCACCTTGACCATGTGCTCGAGCGACGCGTCGATGGCCGCGTAGTTGCGCTGCACGACCGCCTCGCCCCGCTTGCCATAGGTCTTCTTGACGAAGCCCTTGATCCGCTCGATCGCCTCCTCGGGGGGAAGCACGCCTGCGAGCTGGAAGAAGCACGGCTGCATCACGGTGTTGATTCGGTTGCCCATGCCTACCTCTGCCGCGACGGCAAAGGCGTCGATCACCCACAGCTCGATCTGCTTGTCCACGAGCTGCTGCTGGACATGGGCCGGCAGGTGATCCCAGACCTCGTCGGCCGGGTAGGGCGAGTTGAGCAGGAAGCTGGCGCCCTGCTTGGCGGTGTCGAGCACCTTCTGCGTGGCCAGCAGGTTGAACTGGTGGCAGGCCACGAAGTCGGCCTGGTCGAGGAGGTACGACGACCGGATGGGCTGCGGCCCGAACCGCAGGTGCGACGAGGTGACACCGCCCGACTTCTTGGAGTCGTAGACGAAGTAGCCCTGTGCGAACAGGTCGGTGCCCTCGCCGATGATCTTGACCGACGCCTTGTTGGCACCCACCGTCCCGTCCGAGCCGAGGCCCCAGAACAGCGCCTGGACCTCACCGGCCGGGCGTGGATGGCGGAACGCGTCGTCGATCGGGAGGCTCAGGTTGGTGACGTCGTCGTAGATGCCGACCGTGAAGTGGCGCTTGGGCCGGGCGGCGGCCAGCTCGTCGAACACGGGCTTGACCATCGACGGTGTGAACTCCTTCGAGGACAGCCCGTAGCGGCCGCCGATGACGCGCGGCGCGACGTCGAACGGCGGCGTGTCGGCGTCCATCGCCTCGGTGATCGCGGACACGACCTCGAGGTACATCGGCTCACCGACGGCGCCCGGCTCTTTGGTCCGGTCGAGCACCGCGATCGAGCGGACGGTCCGGGGCAGCGCGTCCATCAGCTGCTGGGTCGGGAAGGGGTGGAACAGGTGGACCTGGATCGCGCCCACCTTCTCGCCGGCCGCGGCCAGCGTCTCGACGGTCTCGATCACGGCTCCCGCACCGGAGCCCATGACCACCACGACCCGCTCCGCATCCGGCGCCCCGTGGTAGTCGAGGAGGTTGTACCGGCGTCCGGTCTGCTCCGCGAACTCGTCCATCACCTGCTGCACGATGCCCGGCACGGCGTCGTGGTACGGGTTGCACGCCTCGCGTGCCTGGAAGAACACGTCGGGGTTCTGGGCCGTGCCGCGAACGAACGGCGCCTCCGGGGTGAGCGCGCGCCCGCGGAACGCCAGCACGTCCTCCTCGCGCACCAGCCTGCGCATGACGTCGCGATCGACGATCGCGATCTTGTTGACCTCGTGGGAGGTCCGGAACCCGTCGAAGAAGTGGAGGAACGGCACCCGTGACCGGAGCGTCGCGGCGTGCGCGATGAGCGCCAGGTCGTGGGCCTCCTGGACCGAGCCCGAGGCCAGCATCGCGAACCCGGTGGCCCGCGCGTGCATCACGTCGCTGTGGTCACCGAAGATCGACAGCGCGTGGGTGGCCACGGTGCGGGCCGCGACGTGGATGACCGTGGGCGTCAGCTCGCCCGCGATCTTGAACATGTTGGGGATCATCAGCAGCAGGCCCTGCGACGCCGTGAACGTCGTGGACAGGGCCCCCTTCTGCAACGCGCCGTGGAGCGCGCCGGCGGCCCCACCTTCGGACTGCATCTCGACCACGCCGGGCACCTGGCCCCACAGGTTCGGGCGGCCGGCCGCCGACCAGTCGTCGCAGTACTCGGCCATCGGCGACGCGGGCGTGATGGGGTAGATCGAGATGACCTCGCTCAGCGCATACGCGGCGCGCGCGGCTGCCTCGTTGCCGTCGAGGCATTCCCATTGCTGGTTCATGGGCGAAAGCTTCCTTTCGGGTCGCGGGGGTCCGATCGGTGCGACCCGCCGGTGCGGGTGGCGGGCGAGCACGGGACGCAGCGGTCGGATGCGTGGCCAGAGCGGCCCGCGCGCATGCTCCTAGTTTGACCCTGATGGGCAGCTGGAGTGTCGGCCGAACGGACCCGTCCGGACGGCCCGTCAGTCACGGGTTTGCCCGATGGGGCACGGACGGACAGGGGCCTTTGGCCCCGCCTGCGGTCGGACTTGACCATCATCCGGCTGGTCGGGGCTGGGCCTCATCGGGAGTTCTGGCCGACCCGGCGGGTGCCAAGCGGCTCGCGACCAGCAGGGCCAGCGCACAGGCGGCGGACATCGCGGCGGCGCCGAGCATCGCGATCGGTAGCCCATAGGAGACCGAGATGAAGCCCATCGCGGGCGGATAGACGATCCCGCCCACCACGGCCAGTCCGACCAGGATCCCGCTGACCGCCGAGGCACGGGCCGGGTATCGCTCACCACCGATGGCGATGATCATCGGGAACACGGGTCCGTAGGCGAACCCGACGACCGCGAACAGGGCGATTGATGCGGGCAGCGACGGGATCAGGACTGCCCCCACCAGCGCCAGCGCGGCGACCCCGGCGGCGGTCGCCGCAAACCGTGCATGGTCGAAGCGGTCGCTGATCCTCGCCGACACCAGCCGGCCGAGCGTCAGGCCGCCCCAGAACAGTGACAGGCTCGCCGTCGCGGCGACCAGCGGCGCCTCCTCGAGGAAGCGGACCAACCAGTTGGATACCCCGATCTCCGAGGCCACGTAGGCGGCGATCGCGAACCCGAGGACGAGCAGCGGAAGCGACCGTCGCCAGCCGAGGCCGCGCGCAGCGGCAGTCGTGCTCGCCGGTGCCGGCCCCGGCAGCGCGTCTCGCCGGCCCGAGGGGATCCTGAGGCTGTAGATCGCGATCGCCAGCAGTCCGGCCGCGACCCCAGTGCCGGCGATGATCCAGCGCCAGCTCAGCCCGGCCTCGGACATCAAGCCGATGGCGATCGGCGCGGTGAGGGCGCCGACCCCGAAGAACAGGTGGAGGTTGTTGAGCGCGCGCCCACGGCCGGTGGTGAACAGGTCGAGGAACAGCCCGTTCATGCCACCGTCGATCA
The DNA here is from genome assembly GCA_963734935.1 of uncultured Chloroflexia bacterium. GTDB lineage: Bacteria > Chloroflexota > Limnocylindria > Limnocylindrales > CSP1-4 > CAIXZV01. The sequence goes on from CAVTIO010000009.1 coordinate 405,788, forward strand.
CCCCAGCGCCGAATGCGGTTGGGGCGGCGAGTGCCAGGAAGAGGGCCCACCCGGGGGAGAGACCAAGGGCGATCAGCCCGATCCCGTGCGCCGCAGCACCGAGGGTGAGCACCAGGTGCCGTCCGAAGCGCTCGGTCAGGAAGCCGCCGGCGAACGAGCCCAGCGCATAGCCGGCGGCGTACAGCAGGTAGAAGACGCCGATCCCGGCGTCCGTCTGGTTCATCTCGTGCTCGAGGGAGCGGATGAGGGACGGCACCAGCAACCCCGTCCAGCCGATCAGCACGAAGGTCGCGTAGCCCGTGAGCCGCGCGCGATCGCTGCTGCGGCGGGGCGTGGGATCGGGTCGCGGGGCGTCGGTCATCCGCGCAGGCTCCGGCTGGGAGGAGGTTGCCGCGGAGGCGCACGCGGGCGAGGGTGCCGCGAGTGTACGGGTGGGCGTGGCACGACGCGAGGACGCCGGCCCGGGGATCCGAGTCCGGACAGAGAGCAGCGCCGGCGGGCGATGGCCCGCCGGCGCTGCGAAGCGACGTCCCCGTTGGCTCAGTTGGTCTTGTGGGCCACAGAGCCGGTGAAGTGGTTGCTGACCAGGCCGTGGACGGTGATGGCGCCGGAGGTGTAGAGCCCCCAGTGCTCGTTGCTCACCCAGTTCCCGACAACGCGGACGCTCACTGGGACGACGACGCTGCCGATGGCGATGCCCGTGTTCTGCGGGCCCGCCGGATCGGCAGCCTGGAAGTCAGGATCGACGCCGTTGCCGGAGATGCGGTTGGCGGCGATCAGATTGCCCGAGACGTTCTGATCGGGGGCGTGCGAGTGGATCGCCACGCCGGCCTCGCCGTTGTCGCGAAGCACGTTGCCGATCACCTGGTTGTCGTATGACGCCGCGCCGGGAGGTGCCGCGAACATGCCGACGCCGGCACCGCCGTTACCAATCGACCAGTTGCCGACGATCTTGTTGTCGTACACGCCACCCATGTGTGGGTTCGTGGTCGCCATCGGGTTGTGGGACGGGAGCGTGATCCCGCAGTCCTCGAGGTTGTCCCTGGAGGTGTTGTGGAGAAGGAGGTTGCCGTGGGTCGGGCCAACCTCATCGGTCAGCAGGATGCCGCCGACGTTGTTGTGAACGTTGTTCCAGGCGATCCGCGAGCTTGCGACGCTCAGCAGGTGGATGGCTTCGCCGCAGTCGCCGGGGATGGGACCCTGTGCCATGCACTCGACGGGCTGGTTCGGGAAGTTGGGAGCCGCGCCCTGGTCGTTACCGGTGAGCTCGTTGCGCTTGATCCTCACGCGGCTGGTGTTGTAGGCGAGGATGCCCTCGGCCGCAGCGTTCTGGACCGTGAATCCCTTGAACACCGTTCCGGCCGCGTGTGGGCCATTGATCAGCACGGCCCATCCGGTGAGCGGGGCCGGCGGGGCCGGCGGGGGCAACGGGATCGTGACGCCGGCCTCGGCGGCCATGTAGCCGGTGGCGTCGATGATCGCGTGATGCCCGACGAGCTTGAGCCGCTTGTCGATGACGACAGTCTCGCTGTATGTGCCCGCTCGCACGACGATCTTCGAGCCGGGCCGGGCGACGCTGACGGCGTGGCCGATGGTCTGGCACGGCGCGTGCCTGGAGCACGAGCCGGCATCGCTGCCGGACGGTGAGACGAACAGCTTGTGGGGGCTTGCCGCCGCGACGGGTGCCGCGACCAGCAAGACCGCGGCCATTGATGCCACCAGCCATGCGCTGCCGAGCCTGAGGGCAAGGCGCCTGCCAGGGCTCCTGCCGCGGGCGGTTGACTCTGTCAACCCTGGGGCGACCCGATCGCCGGGCATGGCGAACCGGTGGGACGTGGAATCCATACGTTGGATCCTCCGGAGGTTGCGCAGGCGGTCGGACTCGCCAGTGGCTCGACGCGGCTCAGGCGGCCGAAGCTGGGGCCGCGCGTCATGGCCCCCGCCTGTCGTTATCTCGCACGATAGGACGATCCTGGAAATTGCGCTGCGAGCCTTGTTCAGGCGTGAGCTTTACCCAGATTTGGCGCCGCGCTGGTGCGCCCTGAGGAACGCGGGCCGGGGCGCTCTGGGCCTCGGAACGCACGATTTGACAAGTGCTGCTAACGTCGCGCACCGCAAGCCACCCCACCCACAGGGATTACATCTTCCATAGCGCCGACCCGGCAGGTCTCTGCCGTCTGGTTGACAGCTGTTGTCGATCAACCCTGCGCGCCCATTCGGGGTGAGCGCGCCCTTCTGAACACGCCGGTTCGGCGCTGCCCGAGATCGTCATGGCCTCAACTCGCCATGGTCGAAAGAAGGGAGCACCGTGACATCCTCCAGCAGCATGCGGGCCATGGGCCTCGCAACCGTGATCGCCCTCGTGGGCATCGTGGCCATGTCGGCCCCCGCCGCCGCGGCAGACCCCACTCCGTCTCCGTCGCCGTCTCCGTCGCCGTCAGCGACGCCCAGCCCAACGCCGACGCCCAGCCCCACCCCGACACCGACGCCGACGACCAGCCCCACCCCGACTCCCACCCCGACACCGACGCCGACTCCCACCCCGACACCGACGCCGACTCCCACCCCGACCGATACCACCGCCACGACGCAGCCCGCGGCTCCTGTGCTGAGCGCTGCCGCCATCCGGCTCCAGAGGTCGCACACGCGCCGCGCGAAGATCGTGCGGGTCGCGAAGGCGCAGCGCCACGACCGGTACCGCCGCGGGGCGACCGGCCCGAACGCGTTCGACTGCTCCGGCCTCGTGCGCTACGCGTATCGCAAGGCTCACGTGTCCCGGTACCTCGGCGGGGGTCATTCGGCGCGAGCCATGCTGGTTTGGGGCCGACGCCATCACCGGACCGGCCGGCACCATCCGCGCATCGGTGACGTGGTCATCTACGGCAATGGCAGCCACGCGGCGATCTACATTGGCCATGGGCGGGTGATCAGCGCGCTCAATCCGCGACAGGGGATCCGCATCACGCGGTTGCATGCCCTGCGAGCCCGCTTCACGACCTACATCCACACGCGGCTCTGAGGAACCACGCTCGGCGCGGAGGCTGGACGGGCATCGCGGCTCAAGCCTGGATCCAGCCGTGGTGGCACGATGGGGCCAGAGACCGGAGGCTCTGATGATGCACGTTCGCCACGATCGGATCGCGCGCGTTCAGGCCGGCATGCGTGAGGTCGGCCTGCTGGCGATCGTGATCCTCAACCACGACGACTACCGTTACCTGTTCGGCGAGGATCGGTACCAGCCCCGAGCGATCGTCCCGGTCGAGGGGCCGCCCACGATCATCGCGTTCACCGGCGAGGAGCCTGAGCTCCGCGCGGCGCTGGCGGCCGACGCGGCAGCGGCGGAACGCCACGCGGTGAGCGGCGAGGTGCGTGTGTTCGGCTCGGTCGGTGGCCAGATCCACGACGTGGTGGGCATGCTGCACGAGCTCGTGGAGCGCGTCGGGGCGCCGCCGGACGGAGGCCGTCCGAAGGTCGGGATCCAGATGTGGTTCGATACCCCCGCGTTCCTGGTCGAGCTGTTCCGCAAGGTCAACCCGGGGCTCGATGTCGTCTCCTCCGACCCGGTGATGGACCCGTTGCGGATGGTCAAGGACGACGATGAGCTGGCGCTCATGACCGAGGCCCAGCGGATCGCCGGCATGGGCATGGACCGTGCGCGGGAGCTGCTCCGCCCGGGTGTGACGGCCCGGGAGATCGCGGCCGAGGTCGTCTACACGATGGCAAGGGCCGGCGCCGAACGCAGCAGCACGCCAACGTTTGTCACCTTTGGGATCGAGACCTGCATGCTCCACGGCCGCCTGAGCCCGTCACCCCTGCAGACTGGCGAGCCGGTGATCATCGACCTCACGCCTCGGGTCGAGGGGTATTGCGCGAACCTGGCCCGGACGTTCGTGCTGGGCGAGCCGACCGACCGGCAGCGCTCGTTGCTCGACGCCTACGCCGCGATGATCCCGGCGGCGCGGGGCGCGATGCGACCGGGCGCGACGGTGGCCGACATGGACCGGGCCGCGGGCGGCGTCCTCGCCGGCGGGGAGCTGGCGCAGCACCAGGTGTATGGCATCGGCCACGGGCTCGGGCTCCGGTTCGAGGAGACTCCGGCCCCGACCATCCTGCCGCCGCACAAGAGTGTCGCGTTGCGGGAGGGCATGACCGTGACCATCGGCCACCCCGTGCTCGCCATCCCGGGCTTCGGTGGGGCTCGCTTCGAGGACGTGTACCGGGTCACGCCCGACGGTGGCCGCCTCCTGCATCCGTACCCGATCGACCCGGTCGTCGCGATCTGAGCGATCCACGGCTCCGTGCCGCGCCGCGCCGCGCTCGAAGCGCTGTGCCAGGCCAGGGCTTCGGCTCAGCTCCCCGCGGACGGCGGGAGGACGCCGACGTTGAGCCAGCGGTCACCCGTCGCCCGACGCACCGCGAACACGAGATCGAACGGCTCCGATGTCTGCCCCTGGACGTTGCCATCAGCGTCGTAGGTCTCGTGGATCACCGTCCCCTGTGAGTGGAAGCCGAGGCTGAGGCCCGTCTGCATCCCGAACGGGACCAGCAGCGAGACGTCCATCGCATCGAACTGGTAGTGATCGACGGTCGTGGTACCGGTGTCGATCGCCGCCTGGAGGCGCGCCTGCATCTCGGCCAGGCGGTCGCCGTGGTCGACCTTGGTGAGCAGGTCCGGGTCGCGGCTGAGCAGCGCCTGGCTCTCGAGCTCGAGGTTCTCCGCGAGCGTCACCACGACGTCCTGCATGCCCTGGGTCGCGAGCTCGCTGTCCCAGTTCGCGACGTCCTCGCCGACCGTGATCGGTGGCAACGTGGAGGGATCAATGCGGGCCACCGACCGGTTCAGGCCGGTCTCGGGGTTGGCAAGGACCAGGCCCCGTGCCGGGGTGCCCGCGGCCACGATCCCGACGCCCACGACGAGCACCGCCACGACCCCGACCGCCACGCGCCCCGCGACCCGGAGCGCGCCCGCGGCCGATGTGCCGCCGGTCGCGAGACGGGCGGTGAACGCCCTGACATCGTCGGCGGCCGATCGCGGCTCCGGCAGCACCCGATCCAGGATCGGCCGAACCGCGCACATCAGCACCAGCCCGGCCAGCAGCCCTACCTTCGCCCCGAACTCGTTGGTCTGGGGCGCCATCAGCAGCACCGACGCGGCGGCCACGAGCATCCCGAACGCGATCCGCCCGACCTGGCCGCTGGGCGCCGTCTTCGGGTCGGTGATCATGAAGAACAGGAAGATCATCAGCTCGGGCGAGAAGGTGATGACGCGCCAGTAGTCGACGCCACACACTGGCGCGAACGCCCAGTTCGCGACCATGCAGTGGCCCGACGCGGCGAGGATGCCGAGCAGGATCGCAAACGACACCCAGAACGAGATCGCCAGCCCCAACAGGCGGAGGCGGCGGGTGATGAGCGAGCCACCGACGATGATCACCGCGTAGGCGATCGCCATCCAGAGGTCGAGCGGTCCCCACCAGAAGTCGAGCGGCTCGATCACGGAGCTTCCAAGCACGACGAACGCCACCACCAGCCCGACGTTGGACGGGTTGAACACGTGCGAGCCGCGGTAGCGGATCACGTACTTGGTGAGCAGCGACAGACCCGCGATCGCGGCGAACAGGTACCAGCCCTCGAAGGTCCAGTGGTCGCCGGGCGGCGTGCCCACGTAGCGGAGGATGAGCGCGACGCCGCTGCCGGTGAGCATCGCGCTGGCCGGCCACACGAACGACCGGCTGTGGCGGAAGGTGAGCGTGACCTCGATCACGGCGCAGGTCAGGATCGCCGCCAGGATCTGCGGGATGCTGAGCCGGAAGTCGAGGACGGTCTGGCCCAGGAGGTGGATCGTGAGGATCACCGCGGCGACGTGCAGCCGCGGGTCCCGGAGCGTGGGCAGGATCAGCGGGTAGGTGGTGCCGCCGAACGTGAGCGTGCGAGTGCTCACTCGAGCGTCGAGACCATGTGTGGAGCCGCGGCGGACTGAACGCGCATGTGGTCGCCAATGATACGGATCGCGCGGCCCGTCTCGACATGGCCGGGCCGCTCCTGTGCAACCGGCCAATCGGCACTCGCCGCCGGCAATCGCATGCCGATGCAATGGGCTCATGCACGCGATGGTCCGCCGTATCCCCGGTCCGCAGGCTGCTGGCCGCGTCGAGTCCCGCCCGATCCGTGGTCGTCGCCGGGCCTGGGCCCTCGCCGCGACCTGGCTGGCGATCACGCTGCTCGCCTCGATCGGGGCCGCCGGAGCGTCCGCCGCCGACGTCACGGTGGTGCGGGCCGTGCTGTTCTACTCGCCGACGTGCCCGCATTGTCACCAGGTGATGACGGAGGACCTGCCGCCCATCCAGGCGAGGTACGGCGATGGGCTTGATGTGCTGATGGTCGACGTGACCGGGTTCGCGGGAGCGGACCTGTACGGCGCTGCCGTGGAGCGCTTCGGCATCCCGGAGAACCGGATCGGCGTCCCGACCATGATCGTCGGCGACACGGTGCTTGTCGGATCGGTCGAGATCCCAGAGATGCTGCCATCCCTCGTGGAGCTCCTGCTCGCGGATGGCGGCGCGGACTGGCCGGCGATCCCCGGCCTCGCGGCGTTCATCCCGGCTCCTCCGACCGCGTCAGGGACGACCGCGCCGGCCGCGGGTTCCCCGGCGTCGTCGCCGGTGACAGCAACCCCTGAGGCGGCCTCGCCGGGGACGATCGCGGGAGATACTGCCGCCTCGGGCGGCGGGGACGCCGGCATCGGAACGGGGATGCTTGACCGCGCCGCTCGCGATCCTGCGGGCAGCGCGCTCGCGATCGCCATCCTGGTGGCGCTGCTGGTGGCGCTCGCCTGGGCGATCGACGTCCTGCTCCGATCCGGCCTGCGGCGCACGGCGGGCACTCGGTCGGCGGTCATCCCTGTGCTCGCCGTGCTCGGTCTGAGCATCGCGGTCTACCTGAGCAGCGTCGAGCTGAGTGGCGCTGCTGCCGTGTGCGGCCCGGTCGGCGACTGCAACGCGGTGCACACGAGCGAGTACGCGCGCCTGCTGGGGATCCCGGTCGGGCTCCTGGGGGTGCTCGGCTACGTCGCCATCCTCGGCCTGTGGCTCGCGGTCAGGTTCGGAGGTCCGGTTGCAGCCGACCGGGCGGCGAAGGGGATCGTGGCCGGAGCCACCATCGGAACCGCGTTCTCCGTCTACCTGACATTCCTCGAGCCGTTCGTGATCGGAGCCACCTGCGCCTGGTGCCTGGCGTCTGCCGTCCTGATCGGCGCGATCCTGACCCTGTCGGTGGCGCCGGCGCGTCGCCCGTCGATCGCGACCTGACGCAGCCATCGTCCGGGACGGCGGCTTGACGTCGACTGGTTCACACCATAAACTACTCGACGTGATGAACAGATCTACCTCGAGAACCAATTCGGCGTCCCCGGAGTCCCGGCTGTTCCGGGCGTACTGGGACGACGGCCTGCTGGATGTCCTGTTCGGCGTCGGCGCCGTCGCCGTGGGGCTGCTGTGGATGGTCGAGCTGGTCGTGTTCGGCGCGATCGTCCCCGCATTCCTCGCCCTCGCGTGGAACCCTCTGCGCCGCGCGATCGTGGAACCACGGATGGGCTGGGTTGAGTTCAACGCAGCGAGGACGGAGAGCAATCGCCGGAAGCTGCTGGCCGCGGTCTCGATTGGGCTGGGTGCGTTGGCGCTGGTCGTCGTTCTCGTGATCGCGGCGCGGTCCGGCAACGACCTCGTCCCCGGCGATCTCGCGGCGGCCCTGCCCGCGGTGCTGGTCGGGGTCATGGCCGGCCTCATCGGCGTCGGGCTGTCGCTCGCGCGGTTCCTGGGCTATGCACTCGCGTTCGCGGCCGCCGGCGTGCTCGTCGCGCTCGCGGGCGGGGAGCCCGGGCTCGCGATCCTGCTGGGCGGCATCGTCACGCTGCTCTCCGGAGCATGGCTGCTCACCCGCTTCCTGCGCGCCACGGAGCCGATCGATGAAGGTTGACCTGGAGCGCAATCCGGGTGCCGCGGTGCCCGATATCGACGCCTTCGTCCATGAGCCGGCCCGGCTTCGACTGCTGGCGTTCCTGGCCATGTTCGAGCGAGCCGACTTCGTGTTCCTGATCCGCCACAGCGGAGTGAGCCGTGGGAACCTCTCGGTTCAGATGTCCAAGCTCGCGGAGGCAGGCTACGTCGAGATCGACAAGCGCTTCGTCAATAACCGTCCGCGGACCGTGTACAGCCTCACGAACGAGGGACGGGCGGCGCTCCGCGTGTACCGGCGCGACATGACCACGATCCTCGAGGCGCTCCCGCAGTAGCCCCGCCGGCGCATCGGAGACCGGTCGCCCGATCGTCGATCCGTCGCAAACCGTAACGATCCCGTGACGACGACAGGTGACGATGGGACCCATGGCGACGACTGACCTCGCTCGGACCGTTCCCTGGATCTGGACCGCGTTCGTGGGCGTCGGCAGCATGGTGTTGTTGGTCGGGCAGCCCGAGACGTTCTGGAGTGACCTCGATGGGAGCTACTTGGGCTTGCCCACGCTGTACGCGGCGCTCGGGTCGCTGATCATCACGCGCCACCGTGGTCAGCGGATCGGGTGGTTGTTGTTGGCGGTCGGCACAGCCGGCCTCCTGACTGCGGCGTCGGGGCTGCTCATGCCAACCGAACCGCCCAGCTCGCTGTCGGCCGGGCAGCTGCTTGCGCTCGTGTGGGAGAACCTCTACTGGTGGGTCGGGCTCCTGCTCCCCTTGTTCCTGCTCCTGTTCCTGTTCCCGACCGGGCGATTCCTGTCGCGGCGATGGTCGTGGGCGGGATGGGTGGCCGCGGTGTTCACACTCCAGGCCGTCATGTCCGCGGCGTTCCAGGATGAGATCGGTCCGGAATCGGGCGACTGGACGGTCGCCAATCCGATCGGCTTCCTGTCCATCAATGTCGCCTACGATGGCCCCTTCGGTGCCGTGTTCGGGCTCAGCCTCGTGGCGCTGCTGGTTGGGGGGGTCATTGCGATTGCCGTTCGCTATCGGCGCTCGACGTCGCTTGTTCGGACCCAGATCAAGTGGGTCATGTACGCGACGACGATGTTCGCGCTGGTGCTGGCCAGCCAGCTCGTGTACCCGGACTTGCAGCGCGCGCCGGTGTCGCTGGCGTTCGTCATCTCGCTCTACCTCATCCCGATCTCGATCACGGTCGCCATCGTCCGCTACCGCCTGTTCGACATCGATCGGATCATCTCCCGGACCGTCGGCTATGCCCTCGTGGTCGTGACACTCGCCGCCGTCTATGCGCTCGGGGCCGTCTGGCTGCCGGCCCAGCTCCTGGGCGAGCAGCCTCCGCTGTTCGTGGCTGCCTCGACGCTGGCCGTGGCCGCGCTGTTCAACCCCGTGCGTCGACGCGTCCTGGCCACCGTGGATCGCCGCTTCTACCGCTCTGGCTACGAAGCGCGACGGGTCGTCGGCGAGTTCGGGGGACGCCTCCAGGACGAGGTCGAGGTGGAGCACGTCGCCATGAACCTGGAGGCCATCGTCCGTGAGACCATGCGGCCATCGGCGGTGAATGTATGGGTGCCGCGGCAGCGACGCGACCAGGTCAGCTGATCGGGGAGCGGACGCGGTCCGCGCGTGGCACGGGTCGCCCGGATGCTCTGCCAAGTTCGCACCCGATCGGGTGAGGCGGGGGTGGCTGGCGGTGCACACATGCGCCGGGCTCGCCCGATTCGGGTGACGGGCATGGTGGTCCGGACGTCATAATTGCGACATGGACCTCACATTTGTCGGGTGGATCGTGGTCGGGTTGATCGCCGGCTTCTTCTCCGGTGTCGTCACCGGTGGTCGCACGATGCGAGGCTGGATGCCGAGCTTGTTCATCGGGTTGATCGCCGCGGTGGTCACCGGGTGGCTCCTGACCGCTGTCGCCGGCTTCGACAGCATCAGCAGCATCTGGATCGCAGCCCTGTTCTCGGCCGCCGTCGCGATCGTGATCAGGCTGCTCATCCGAACGGTGTCGTTCGACGACTGATCGCGATCTCGCCTGAATCGACCGGCTCCGGCCCAGGGCCCCCGCCGCCCCGGGGTCCTCTCTCGCCGCCCCGGATCCCGCGCTCCTGCCTCGTCCGTCCGGACGCTGGGCGTTCAGCAGCTGGGTAGGCAACGGGCGGCATCTGGCTCGTCGGCGCGCAGGGCTGGTCGCAGCACGGTGGATCGTGCGGCGCCGGCTCGCCCGGCGGGGCGATCGAGGTTGACATCGAATCCGGCTGGGGACGATGCTCCCCGGCACGCCGCATCGGACGAAGGTCAGCATCGAGGAGCGCAGCGAGGTTGAACGATGACGGGGTCGGTGAGCCCGGAGCGCCCGGGCGATCGCTGCGGCTCGACGTGGATCTCGCGCGCCTCGCTGACGTGCGAGCGTTCGTGCGCGCGACCGTCATCCGGATGGGCGCCGACGAGCGTGCGGTGGGCGACATCGTCCTCTCGGTGGACGAATGGGTGACGAACGTCGTCCGGCACGGCTATCGTGGCGGCCACGGCCCGCTCGAGGTCGACGTCGATGAGGAGGGATCGGACATCGTCGTTCACGTGCGGGACGGTGCGCCCGTGTTCGATCCCGCCACTGCTCCACCATTCGACCCCGAGACACCACTGCACCTGCGACGCCCGGGCGGGATGGGCATCCACCTGATGTATGACCTGATGAGATCGGTCGAGCATCGGCCGCTGCCAGGGGGTGGGAACGAGGTGACAATGCGCCGGGTCAGCCGGTCTGCGGAAGCTGGAGGCATCGCATGAACATCACGGTTGACCAGCCCTCGGCCACGGCGGCGGTCGTCAATCTCGATGGGGAGCTGGACGGGTCGAACTACGGCCGGCTCATCAAGACCGGCCAGGAGCTCTACGCGAGCGGCGTCCGGCTGCTCGTGCTCGACTGCACGGCGCTCACCTACATGTCGAGCTCAGGCATCGTCGCGCTTCACAGCCTGACGCGGGTGTTCGGCGGCCACGAGCCCCCGGACCCGGAGTCCGGCTGGCAGGCGATCCATGACATCGGTGGGGATGTCAACGAAGGTCTGACCCAGGATCACGTGCGGCTCGTGGCGCCGGTACCCGAGGTGGACCGCGTGCTCGATCGGACCGGCCTCAAGCAGCTCATCCCCATCCATTCGACCCGGGAAGCGGCCCTGGCCGGCTAGGCTGCCGGCACCCAGCGCACCGTGCCCCGCCCTCCGACGCACCGATGACCCCGCTCTCCGACGCGCTCGACCTGACGGCAGTCGCGGAGCTGCTGGCGATGGCGTCCACCATCGCCGACGGCGAGTCGGTCGCGCTCGTCGATCCCGAGGGCCGCGTCCTTGCCGGTCGCGCTCCGCGCGCCGATGCGCCCACTGTCCGGCCCGTTGTCCGTGATGGCACCACCGTCGCGACCATCGTCGCCACGAGCGCCGTTCGGACGGAGCTGCTCGAGCTCGTGGGACGCAGCCTCGAGCTGCTGATCGGCGACGCCGAGGAGCGCACATCACGGGCGCGGCTGGACCACGAGCTCGCCATTGGCCGGCAGATCCAGATGGCGCTCGTCCCGTGGCGGTTCCCCAACGTCACCGGCTGGGAGTTCGCGGCCGCCTATGAGCCGGCACTCGAGGTCGGCGGCGACCTGTACGACGCGTTTTCCGTGCGCGGGGAGCCTGGCCTCCTCGGCCTCCTCGTCGCCGACGTCACGGGCAAGGGCATCCCGGCCGCGCTCATGATGGCGGACGTCCGGGCGCTGCTCCACGCGGCGACCGACAGCTCTCCGGGCCCCGCGGACGCCCTGGCGCGGGTCAACCGCATCCTGATCGACGAGCGAGCCACCGCGCTCATGGTGACCGCGGTCCTGCTCGTTGTGGACACCGAAACGGGCGTCGTCCGGTACTCGGGAGCGGGCCACGAGCCGGCGCTCGTCGCGCGTGCCACCGGCGAGATCGAGCCATTCGAGGCGTGCGGCGTGATCCTGGGGCTGTCAGGCAGGTCGGAGTTTCTCGAGCAGGAGGCACGGCTGCTTCCCGGCGACGCGCTCGTCCTGTACACGGACGGGATCACGGACGCCCGCGATCGCGATCGCCGCTTCTACGGGGAGGAGCGGCTGCGGAGCATGGTCCTCGGCGCGTGCGGCCAGTCCGCCGAGGCCATGGTCCGGACGATCACGGATGACGTCCACGCGTTCCGCGGCGATGCCGATCCATTCGACGACCTGACCCTGCTGGTGGTGGAGCGGGCCCGAACGCGCTGACCGGGACCACGAGCCGGGCGAGGAGCGGACTCCCAGCGAGGGGCGCGATCAGGGCTTGTCCCCGTGGCGAGAATGGATGCCATGGCGCAGTACGAGGTGGAGCTGATCCTCGCCCGGCAGCTCGCTGGCGGGCTGGCCGTGCCGGTCCTGCTTGTCGACGACCGCGGCGACACCGTGTTCTTCAATGAGCCGGCCGAGGTCATGTTCGGCCGTCGCTTCGACGAGGTCAATGCACTGTCCTTCGAGGAGAGAACCTCGCTGCTGGCGCCGCGCGATACGGACGGGCGACCATTGCCGGTGACGGACCTCCCGGGTATGCGGGCGATGCGCGATCGGCGCCCTTCCCACGCCGCGTTCCACATGCACGGCCTCGACGGCGTCCTGCGCCCCGTGGAGGCGACGGCAATCCCCCTCGAGAGCGCTCGCGGGCACATCCTGGGCGCGTTCGTCGTGCTGTGGCCGCAGGATTCGGGCACGGACGACGGGGCATCGGACGAGGGGTGAAGCTCACCGTCTGGGGCTCGCGCGGATCGATCGCAAGCGCCGGTCCAGGAACCGTCCGATACGGCGGCAATACCGCGTGCGTGAGCATCGAATCGAAGTCCGCGATCTGCATCCTCGACGCCGGGTCCGGTCTCCGGCAGGCGGGCATCGCGTTCGACGATGATCCACGCCCGATCCACCTGCTGCTCACGCACCTGCACATGGACCACATCCAGGGCCTCGGCTTCTTCCGGCCGCTGTTCGAGCCCGACCGGGCGATCGTCGTCTGGGGTCCGCCATCGACCACACAGGATCTCCGCGCCCGGCTCACCCGCTACCTGTCGCCACCGCTGTTCCCGATCCGAATCCGCGATTTCGCCGCGATGGTCGAGCTCCGGGATGCACCGCTCGACGCGTGGGCGATCGACGGCCTGGAGGTTCGGGCCGCGACCGTGATCCACCCGGGTCCGACGCTCGGGTACCGGATCTCGGCCGGAGGCCGGTCGATCACCTACCTGTCGGACCACGAGCCGGCCCTCGGCGGTCCCATCGACCAGGCCGAGTGGACGTCCGGCCACGATCTGGCCGCCGGGTCGGACGTCCTGATCCACGACGGTCAGTACACGACCGACGAGTACCGGCGGCGGGTGGGCTGGGGCCACAGCAGCGTGGCGCAGGCCGCCGCCTTCGCGGACATGACACGGGCCGAGCGGTTGGTGCTGTTCCACCACGAGCCGGACCATGACGACGAGACCGTCGACGCCCTGCTCGCCGAGGCGCGTTCAGCGCGGCAGATGGGCACCACCGACGCGGCCAGCGAGGGGCTGACGATCGAGCTGTAGGTGCTCGCTCAGGGTCGTGCGCCAGCTCGATTTGACGAAGGAATGCCTTTGCCGGACGGCCCCGGGGTGGCGCCCCACGGAGTTGCGGCGGAGAATTGGCACGTCCCTCCACCCGTATGGCGAGTGGAGCCAGCGAACGACAGCAGCGATGGCAGGCAGTGATGGACGAGATCACCACGACACCCGAGACCGAGGAAAGCACCGGACGAGGTCGCAGGTGGCCCCGTCGATCGACGAGGAATGCGCCGCCACCGCAGGGCGGCGGGGCGGTGTACGGGCTGGGGATGATCGGCGCCCTGGTCTACTTCGCAAGCTCTGCCGAGACTCCGAAGGAGTACGTCCTGGCCGTGGGTATGGCCATGGTCTGGCCGGCCATCCTCGTCTACCGGGCGTTCAGGTTCCTCGGCGAGTAGAGCGGTCTGCAGGCCCGGTCAGCAGCCGGCCAGCAGCCCGGTCGGCTCACCCGGTCGGCTCACCCGGTCGGCTGGAGCCACGGATTGCCGGGTGGCGCAGGCCACCCTCGTGATGGCTCCGGGCACGGTGTCAGGCTCTCACTCGCCCACCGTTGAGCCCGCGTCCGTGTCGACGGCCACCGTCGCGGGCGTCCCGTACAGGCGGAGGGTCGAGCCCACCGTGCACGTGCCTCGAACCGCGTCCGACGCGCGGACGTGGGCTGTCGACCCGCTCGATACGGTCACCTGGGCTGCGGCGACGTCCACGTTGCGCAGGTCCGCGGTCGCGCCCGCGTCCGCGACGAGGTCCAGGTACGTTGCCCGGCCGGCGGCGCGTACCGAGGAGCCCGAGCTCGCCCGCACGACCAGGCTGGCCGACTGGAGATCCTCGCAGTCGACCGCGGCGGCGGCATCGGCCGTGATCTTGTCGATCGGCGACGCGGTCGTCACATCCACCCTGATCGGGTGCTTCGTCTCGATGCTGCCATCGACGGTCACGACCAGGGTCCCGTCGGTCACATCCGTCGTGATGCGGGGGAGCAGGTTGTCGTCCGCCGTCACGCTCGCCACGTTCGAGTCGCCCGCCGAGACGAACACGTCGAGGCCCCGCGAGGCGGAGAGTGCCTGGAAGGTCTCGATCGACCGTGTCTCGGTGACCACGGTGCCGGATCCCTCCTCGTAGGGCGGCGAGCCGATCCTCGTGCTTCCGCCGTCCGTGACCGCGCAGGCGGCCATGCCGATCGGAAGCAGGATGATGGTGACCACGGCGACCAGCGTCTTGGATGCGCGCCGCGCGACCCGCTCTCGGGACATCCAGCACCTCACTCGATTGGACGCCACAGACTCGGCAGACCATCGCCCACCCGGATGCCGCGAACGAGGGTCCAAGGTCATCGAGTTGGCCATCCGCGTGGCGTGTCCGTCGGGGATCGCGTCGAGGATCGATCGGCCCGGGTTCGAGGGCCGGATCAGGGCGGTCTCGACGGCGCGCACGGAGTCGCGATCCAGGCGCAACGGACGCGACGACGCCCCGTCCGTGGATCCCCGGCCTGTGCCCGCCGGGGATCGTGGGAGCGGGGCGTCGTGGAAGCCTGTCGCGGGCGCGCGGGCCCGCGAGCGCTAGATGGGACGGACCGTCGCCATGCCCGCGAGTGCGAGCGACAGGACGGCACAGACGCGCACGAGCGCGTCGAGGCGCGAGTGGCCGCGTGCCACGCCAACCTCCTGACTTCGGCAGCCCGGCTGACTCGCTGTGACGAGTCCCGTGGCTTTGCGTCCCCGGGTCACCCCGGGTTTGCCCTTATCGGCCAGCCTCCTGGGCTGGGGCGGCTCTCACCGCCTGCGACCACGCTACCAGCGGCGGCAGGCCGTGGGCACCCTCCAAGTCGTCCCGTTGGTGGCCCCTGACCCCTTAAGGCGATCGGGTGGGGGACGGGTCGCCCGACTGCTCAGCCGGGCGGGGTGAAGTGGCGGCGGCAGCGGGCCTGGTAGATGTCGATGCCACCGACGTTGGCCGCGACGAGCGCGTCGGCGCCGACGATCGAGGCGTCCACCCGCACGTGGAACACGGCATCCTCGCCGCACACCGTGCAGATCGCCGTGAGCTTGTCGACTCGCTCGGCGAGCGCCATCAGCGATGGCAGCGGCTCGAACGGGCGCCCGTCGAAGGTGACGTCGAGACCGGCCACGATCACCACCAATCCGCGGCGGGCGAGCCGATCGACCACCGGCACCAGCGCCGGTCCGAAGAACTGGGCCTCGTCGATCGCGATGACACTCGCGGCATCGGGCACCGCGGGCTCGATGTCGGCGGCGTCGGCGACCGCGACCGCGGGGAAGTCGAGCCCCACGTGTGAGGCCAGCCGATCGGTGCCGTGGCGCGTGTCGAGCGCATGGTTGAGGACGATCACCTGCCGTCCGGCGATCACCGCTCGACGGACGCGGCGCATCAGCTCCTCGGTCTTGCCCGCGAACATCGGCCCGCAAACCACCTCGACGCGGCCGACCCGCCCGTCCCTGACCCCATCGCTGACCCCGCCGCGGCTCTCGCTCATAGCGACAGCATCGCACCTCGGGCGCGGGACGGTCTGCGCACCGCCGGTATGCGCACCGCCGGCATGCCGGGTGGCTCTTGGCAGCGGCGATCGATGGCGGTCAACTGGCGGCAGGCGGGCGGACGGGGTCTGGCGTGAGCATGCCGTGTGACCCGACGCGGACCGCATCAGGCACCCGGACGCACCTGCGATACGCGGACGCACCCGACGCGGTACTCGGACGCCCACGCGCGTTCATCGGCATGGCGTACCGTTGGGCGCGGACAGTCGCCACACGGAGGCACGCACCGCGGGCATGCACATTCGATCCTGGCTCATCGACATGGACGGCGTCCTCGTCCGGGAGGAGGTCCCCATCCCGGGCGCCGACGCGTTCCTGGCGCGCCTGTCCGAGCTCGGCATCCCGTTCCTCGTGATGACCAACAACTCGATCTATACGCCACGCGACCTGTCCGCGCGGCTGGCGTCGAGCGGTCTGAGCATCCCCGAGGATCGGATCTGGACGTCGGCGCTCGCGACCGCCCGGTTCCTTGCCGACCAGCGACCCGGCGGTTCGGCGTTCGCGATCGGAGAGTCGGGGCTGACCACCGCGCTCCACGACGCTGGCTACACGCTCACCGAGCGCGAACCCGATTACGTCGTCCTGGGTGAGACCCGAACCTACAGCTTCGAGCGCGTCACCCGCGCCATCCGGCTGGTTGCTGCCGGTGCCCGGTTCATCGCCACGAATCCGGATCCCTCCGGCCCCACCGATGACGGGCCCGTGCCCGCGACCGGGGCCGTCGCCGCGTTGATCTCGCGGGCGACCGGCGTGGAGCCCTACTTCGTCGGCAAGCCGAACCCGCTCATGGTTCGATCCGCCCTCAACGCCCTCGACGCTCACTCCGAGGTCTCCGGGGTCATCGGGGATCGCATGGACACCGACGTGAAGTCGGGCCTCGAGGCGGGCATGCACACCGTCCTCGTGCTCACCGGCTCAACGGCGGCCCAGGACGTCGAGCGCTACCCGTACCGGCCGTCCCGCGTGGTCGGATCCGTCGTGGACCTGATCCCGACGCTGGGCCCGACCGCTCCGAGCAGACCGGTCACCGCGCGCCGGCAACCGGTCAAGGCGTCAGCGTCCGCGGCCAAGCCGGGGAGCGCCAGGACGGCCTCGTAGTTCAGCGACCACCCGTCCGCTCGTCAGTCCGGTTCCGCAGTCCCCATTGCCGGATCGCATTCGAAGGGCCCCATTGAGCACACCTCTCACCGAGTTGAGCACACCTCCACCCGAGTTGACCTCTCACCCGAGTTGAGCGCCCCTCACCTGAGTTGAGCGCCCTCTCACCTGAGTTGAGCGCCCCTATAGCCTCACGGGTATGCGTTTCGGTGGGTACGAGCGCCCAGCGGTCCGATCGCCGGGAGCACGTTCGTGCCAGATGTCGGTGTGATTAGCAATCGACATCGGGTCACGGACCCGCCGCGCGCGTCGCGTGCAGAACGCACCGCTCGGCCTGGTGTCGGCGCTGACTGGGGCCCTCCTGAGTGAGCATCCGGCCGGAGATCGCTGACAAGTGCCAATCAGGGCGGCAGATGACCGAATTGGGTGGAGACGGCCCCATCGGCCCGCGGCCCGCCGCCCGCCGCCCGCCGGGTCTGTCGAGGGCACTGGTGATCAGGGTGCTGGGCACCGCATCACCTGGACCCTGGCACTGCACGACGGGGGACCGCCGCTGGTGTTGATGGCGCCCAGCTCATACGAAGGAGGGTTTCCGAAGGCGAAGGCGCTCGTGCCGAGGCCGGCAAGCCGATTTGACGGAGAGCTGACCGTCGACGGCGAGCGGATCGCGATCGACGGGTGGCTTGGCAGCCAGAACCACAACTGGGGCCGCGCCCACACCGATCGCTACGTCTGGGGGCAGGTCGCCGGGTTCGATGGGCACGACGATGCGTTCCTCGAATGCTCGAGCGCGAAGCTCCGGATCGGGCCCGTGCAAACCCCGTGGCTCACCCTCGTGGTGCTCCGGCTCGGCGACGAGGAGCTCACCTTCAACAGCCTCCCGCGCTCACCGCTCACCGCTCACCCGCGTCCACGTCGATGGCCTGCGCTGGTCTCTCAACGCCGCGAGCACCACCGCGCGCTTCCACGTGTCGATCTCGGCCGCGCCCGACGCCTTCGTCAGGCTGACCTATCGCAATCCGCCGGGGGGTACGAAGACCTGCTGGAACTCGAAGATCGGGTCGTGCGAGCTGACGCTGCTGCGCTGCGGCCGGCCGACGCTGATGCTCTGGGCGCAGAACCGCGCCCCGTTCGAGCTGCTCGATTTGCCCGGCCCGACGGCTCCGCTGATCGGCACACGCCGCCCCGCTGAGCAAGCGGCGGCGTCCGCTTCCCTGACACGGAGCTGCAGCCTGAGGCGCCCGACAGGTCGTTGACAACGCAACTATCTAGCGCTAGAGTTGTGGCGTCATACAAGTGATGTTGTCTGGAGCAAACACCAGGGACAACGTCAGGAGCACTTCCGGAACCCAGGCAGAACCCAATGAATACGATCGGACTCTCACTCCTCATTCTTCAGCTCGGTGTCGGGCTGACATTCGCCGCGCACGGCGCGCAGAAGGTCTTCGGCTGGTGGGGCGGCCCGGGCCTCGCCGGCTGGGAGGGGGCGATGGAGCACATGGGCTTCCGCCCAGCGCGCCTGTTCGCGCTGGTCTCGGCGCTCGTCGAGCTCGTCGGCGGCCTGTTCCTC
Organism: uncultured Chloroflexia bacterium; assembly: GCA_963734935.1. Classification (GTDB taxonomy): domain Bacteria; phylum Chloroflexota; class Limnocylindria; order Limnocylindrales; family CSP1-4; genus CAIXZV01. The sequence goes on from CAVTIO010000009.1 coordinate 424,582, forward strand.
GCTGCGGGCTTCCTGACCCCGCTTGTCGCCGCAGTCCTCGTCGCGCAGACCGTCGTGATCATCGGCCAGGTCCATCTTTCGCACGGCTTCTTCAACGCGAAGTCCGGCATCGAGTTCCCGCTCCTGCTCGGCATCGGCGCTGCGGCCGTTGGCCTCGGCGGCCCGAGCGCCCTCAGCCTGGACGCGACGCTCGGGCTCGTGATCGACCCGACGGCCCGTGCCGCGCTGGAGTTGGCAGGCCTGGTTGTCGGGCTGATCATGCTGGCCATCCCGCGTCTGGGCTCGCGAACCCACGTGACCGCCTAGCGCCTCACGCGTGAGGGGACCGGCAGGGGACGGGTCAGGGTAAGGCGGCCCGTCCGCTCATCAGTCCGGCTCCCCGAATTGCCAGCGGCGGATCCATCCCGAAGGGCCCGGTTGAGCGCCCCCCTAGCCTTTTAGCTATGCGCTTTTCCAACACTGTCGAGATCCGGCGATCGCCAGTGGAAGTCTTCGACTTCCTGACGACGCCGGAGAACATCCCCACCTGGAACCACGCCATCGCCGAGTCGCGGGGGGAGCCGACTGGTCCGATGCGAGTGGGCACACGGGTCGAGCAGCGACGAACCCAGCCCAGACCGGCCCGGGAGCAGCTCGAGGTCGTGGAGCTGGCTGATGCGCGCCTGCTCGTGCTCGAGGGTGACCTCGGGCCACTCCACGGCACCATCTCGTACCGGCTCGAGGCTGTGCCCGGTGGCACGCGGCTGACCAACGACGCCGACCTCGACGCGAGCGGACCGCTCCGCTTCCTTGCGCCGTTGGCCGAGAGTCGGGTGCGAGCCTCCGTTGCCGAGAACCTCGAGGTTCTCAAGCGGACGCTCGAAGCCGCGTAGCCCCGCCCCCTGATGCGCGGATTGTCATCACGAACGGGCGTGAAATGAATCCGCGCGCGGCCCAGCACGCCGCCAGGCTGGCCGCCTCGCTCCCCGACCGAACCCGTCGCGGTGCGGCGGTGGGCACGGGCGCCGGCGGTCCGATCGCCGGGAGCACGTTCGTGCCAGATGTCGGTGTGATTAGCAATCGACATCGGGTCACGGACCCGCCGCGCGCGTCGCGTGCAGAACGCACCCCTGGGCCTGGTGTCCGCGCTGACTGGGGCCCTCCTGAGTGAGCATCCGGCCGGAGATCGCTGACAAGTGCCAATCAGGGCGGCAGATGACCGAATTGGGTGGAGACGGCCCCATCGGCCCGCGGCCCGCGGCCCGCGGCCCGCGGCTCGCCGGCCCACCGCCCGCCGCCCATCGGCCAACGGCCCGCCGCCTGCCGGTCCACCACCTGATGCGCGGATTGTCATCACCCATCAACTGATGCGTGGATTGTCATCAGGAATAGGAGTGACTTTGGCGCCGCGTGCGTGAGCCGTGCTGCTCACGACGCGGATCACAGGCGTTACCCTCGCGACATGGATGCCGGACTGAGCGCGGACTCGCTTGCCGAGCTCGCACGGTGCACGCCGGAGCGGGTGCGCACGCTCACGGAGCTTGGTCTGCTCAACCCGGTCGAGGGATGGTATTCGCGCGGAGATGTCCATCGAATCCGCCTGGTCGAGTCGTTTGAGGCAGCGGGCGTGCCGCCCGAGGCGCTCGCACGGGCGAGCCGCGGCGGTGCAATCACCCTCGATTACTACGACGAGCTCCACCAGGACCCCGGCACGCCGTCGGCGCGCACCTACGGGGAGGTGCTCGCGGATCTGCGTGATCGCGGCGCGAACCTGCGCCACCTGTTCGAGTCCTGCGGGATCGCCGAGCCCGAGCCCGACGATCGCCTGAGCCGACGCGAGGAGCAGCTGTTGCTCTCCGTGCTCGATGCGCTGACCGCGAACCGCGACCCGGACCTGACGCTCCGTGCGCTCCATGTCTTCGGCGATGCGGCGCGTCGCGGAAGCGAGGCCGCGATGTCCGTGTACGGCGAGGCCGTCGAGCGGGCCACGTCGGACATCGCGGGGATCCCCCCGTTGGAGACCTACCGACAGTTCCTCGAGCCGTGGGCGCGCTTCGCGCGACTGGTGCCGGACCTCAGCGCCTGGTTGAACGCCCGTCATCTCACGACAGCCATCGATACCTGGAGCGTGGAGGAGACCGAGCGGCTGCTGGCTGAGACGGGGTTCGTCCCCGCCCGGGAGGTCGAACCGCCGGCCATCGCCTTCATCGACCTCGCCGGCTTCACGCACCTTGCCGAAGAGCGTGGCGATCGGGTCGCGGCGCGCGTGGCCACCGATTTCACGAGCCTCGCCGGCCGCATCGCCGAGTCCATGGACGGCCGTCTGGTCAAGCCGCTCGGCGACGGCGTGCTCCTTCGCTTCCCGTCCGCCCAGGTCGGGGTGGAGGCCACCCTCGAGGTGCTCGACAACCTGGAACCCGCCGGCCTGCCCCAGGGGCACGCCGGGATCGACGCAGGGCCCGTGATCGTGCGGGAAGGCGACGTCTTCGGACGCACGGTGAACATGGCGGCGCGCATCGCCGATCGAGCGACGGCAGGGGAGCTGCTCGGCACCGCGGCGCTGGCCGCGTCGCTGTCCGGCACGCACCTGGGCTACGAACCTGCCGGCACGGTCGCGCTCCAGGGCATCTCAGAGCCAGTCGCGCTGGTGCGGATCGGCCGCAGGCGACAGGACGGCGCGAAGACGACACGATCACGCGAAGACGACACGATCACGCGAAGACGACGTGACGGCGTAGGCTGGAGGGGTACACCGCAGCAGGAGTGCCCGCCATGAGCGACCGGTCCATCTTCGATCGGATCAACGAGCTCTCCAGCGAGGAGGAGCACCTCTGGGAGCTGGCCTCGGACGGTGGCGGCCTGGGCACTGCTGAGCAGCATCGCCTGGACGAGATCAAGGTCGAGCTCGATCAGTGCTACGACCTGCTGCACCAGCGCGAGGCCCGGCGATCGGCAGGGTTCGATCCGGAGCACGCCCGCCTCCGCCCGCCTGGCGTCGTGGAGCACTACAAGCAGTAGGCCCGGGGCGGACCGAAGCCTGACGCGATGGTGACGCCCACCGTCCACGTTCGCGAGGGATCTGCGGCTTCCTGATCGACCATCAGCACCAACGCCGTGGCTCTGGCTGGATCCGCACTGCTAGAGTCGCCCCATGGGACTTGGAATCGGACTCCTGTCCGCCCAGCTTCGACCGGGCGAGACCGACTGGACACAGACCTACGACGAGACGATCCGGCTGGCCGTTGACGCGGAACGGCTGGGCTTCTCCTCCGTGTGGACCACGGAGCACCACTTCGTCGACGACGGCTACATGCCCTCGTTGCTGGTGGTCTCGGGGGCGATCGCGCAGGCGACCACGAAGATCGAGATCGGGACCGGCGTCATCCTCGCGCCGATGCATCACCCGCTTCGGCTGGCCGAGGACGCGGCGACCGTGCAGCTGCTCAGCCACGGCCGGCTCACGCTCGGCCTGGGCCTCGGCTGGTCCGGAATCGAGTTCGACGGGCTGGGCGCCGACATGCGGCGCCGTGGCGCCGCGATGGGGGAGATCCTCCAGATCCTGCCCAAGGCGTGGACCGGCGAGCCGTTCACGCACACGGGCGAGGTCTACGACCTGCCCACCCTGAGCGTGCGTCCGCGGCCATCGTCGAAGATCCCGGTCCTCGTCGGCGGCAGCGCCGAGCCCGCCATCCGGCGCGCCGTCCGCCACGCGGACGGGCTGTACGCGAACGCCAACGCGGAACGGTTCCTGCAGCAGGTGGGCTGGGCGCTCGACGAGTGCGAGCGCATCGGCCGCGACCCCGCCACGCTCCGTTTCGTGCACTACTCGGTGCTGCTGCCCGGGGCCAGCCGCGAGGACGCCGTGCGCCGCTACCGCGACGCGATGTGGTCGATGCAATGGAAGTACTCCGACATGGAGGCGTCCGCGACCCGCTCGCTGCCGCCGCCTGCTGCCCCGGCCTTTGCGGGCACCGACGACGAGTTGCTCCACGGCCGCGCGACGGCGACGGCCGGGACGACCGATGAGCTGGTCGAGGCGCTCCTGGAGATCCGCCAGCAGGCCGGCGTGCCGGTCGAGCTGGTGGCGCGGAGCTACTTCCCGCTGCTCGAGTATGGACCACAGCTGGAGCTGCTCGAGATGCTCGCGGAGGGTGTCGCCCCGCACGTCTAGGGTCCTGTCGGTGGCTCAGGGCTTGACCTCGAGCGAGGCGGCGCGCCAGGCGTGGATCGGCTGGCCGCCGGCGGACATCGTGGCGCAATCGACGACGAAGTCGCCCGCGACCAGAGGCACCGGCTGTGTCAGCTCCTGGCCGGGATCTGCGAGCAACGTCCCGACAAGCTGAGCGGCGTCCGGATCCTGCCCCGATGGGATCGCAAAGTCACTGCCGACGAGCGCGAGCTCTCTGTCACGTGCCGAGCCCTCGGCCGGCAGCTCGAGGACGGCCATCGCGGCGTATTCATCGCTCTGATTGCGGAACGTGAGGTCGGCCGGGCCGGCCGACAGCGCGGTGGAGCCATCCCACTGGCAGCCCGTCCCGTCGAACGTCAGCTGCGGGGCGCTCGAACCGCAGCCCGCGAGAATGCCCATCAGCCCCACACACGAGATGGCGATCATGCCGTGTCGTACCCGCTGTCGTCGCTCCATGCCACACCTCCGAGATTCTGGTGCCAACGGCACACGACCTTGGAGCCCGGTGGCTGCAGCCCGGCTGGATCTGGCTGCAATCCGTTGACGACGGTGGGTTGGATCGGGGCGCAAGCCCGCTACGACGCAGGGCATCGTCCATCGTGCTGGTCGCTCAGACTGCCGTCCGGGCAGCGCGTCGCGTCCCAGGTCGCGCCCTCGAGCGACGCGCCCTCGATGTCGGCCCCGAACAGGTCGGCGCCAGTGAGATCGATCGATTGGGCAGCCGTCATCCGCAGGTCAGCCCAGCGAAGATCGGCCTCGGTCAGGTCGACACCGATCAGCACCTTCTCCGACAGATCGCACCCACGGAGGTCCGCGCCCGGGCCGATGAACGGCAGCGGCGAGCACGGCGCTGGACCGATGCCGAGCAACTCGTTGGAGCGAGCGTCGAGGATCCAGACGTCGCCTCCGGTCGTGACTGCGATCCCCTCCGGGCGTGCCACAGCGAGCCGCCCGATCTCGGTCGCGGAGGTGTCGTCGACCATCGCCACCGCGCCATCGTCCGGCATCGACACCCACAGGCCGCCCGGGCCGCCTGCCAGCTGGTACGGAGCGACCGCCCGACCAAAGCCCGACCCGCTCGCGCGACCCACCGAGGCCGTGGCCGTGACAGCCCTGGTCGTGGGGTCAAGCCGCGTGACCGACCCGTTGGTGGGCTGGCTGAACCAGACTGCCCCCCGATCCGCGAGCACGCTACGGGCGACGTGCTCGCCGACTCTCACGTCGCCCGCGAACTCGAAGTCGCCGCTGGATGGATCGATCGACAGGATCCGCCCGATGTAGGCGTTCGATCCCCACAGGCGGTCGCCGAGCACGGCGATGTCGGGGTCGGCCGGTCCGCCATAGCCGTCGACGAATGGCAGGATCTCCACTTCAAGGGAAACGGGATCGAGGCGGAGAAACGGGAGTGGGTCATCGCGGATGACCCAGATGGCATCGGGTGCAATCGCGATGGCCGCGTGCTTGAGATCGAGGCCGGTCGTCGCGGCGGTGATCTCGCCCGTGCCCGTTGCGACGCGCCAGATCGCGCCCGCGGGCTCGCTGGCGACCCAGATCGAGCCGAGGGCGGACGCCACGGCCGTGGGGGCATCGGGTAGCGCGTAGCGCACCGTCTCGCCATTCGGCGGCGTGACGGCGAAGATCGCCGGATCATCGGCCGTGGCCACCCAGACCTGTCGTCCCGACCCGACGATCCGGGCCGCACCGGCGGGGATCTCGAGCCGAGTAACGACCCGCAGATCGAGCCTGTGCGTTGATGTGGGGCGGAACGGTGCGAAGCCCACCAGGATGCCGATGGTGGCGACGACGGCGACCGCGAACGCGGCGAAGGACAGCGCCCACCAGCGGTGGCCCCGCCCGGGGAGTGCGTGACGGTCGCCGGACCGGGTCGGCTGAGCCAGGGAAGGATCCTGGCGCAGGATCTTCGCCTGGAGGTCGGATAGCTCCTCGGTCGGCTCCACGCCCAGCTCGTCTCGCAGGCGCCGGGCGACGTCCGGGTAGATGGCGAGGGCCTCTGCCTGCCGCCCGGCGCGATACAGCGCCAGCATCAGCAGCGCCCACGGGCGCTCGCGCAGCGGGTCTTCGGCGGTGAGGATACGGAGGTCCGCGATCACCTCGCGATGCCGCCCGAGCGCCAGCTTCGCTTCGGCCAACAGCTCTCGCGCGGCGGACCGGAGCTCGTCCAGGCGGGCGGCCTCGAGCTCCAGCAGCCGCGTGGCATGGGCATCCTCGAATGGGCGACCCCGCCACAGGCTTGCCGCCTCCTTCAGGAGCCGCGCGGCCTCCGCCGGGCGCTCGTGGACCAGCGGCCCGGCATCAGCCAGCGCCACCTCGAAGCGTTGGGTGTCGATCGAGACGGTCGGGTCGAGCGCATACCCGTTCGCCTGGGCATGGAGCACGTCTGGCGCCCCGTGCGCGGCGAATGAACCACGGAGGCGCGCCACGTACGCCTGGACCGTCTTGCGCCCACCGCCGGGCCCAGCCTCTGGCCACAGCTCGTCGACGATCGTGTCGGTGTCCATCGACCGCCCGGGGCTCGAGGCAAGCAGTGCGAGCACCGCCCGCGGCTTCGGGCCGCCCAGCGAGACCTCGCCTTCCTGGTCGCTCACCGCCCGCAGCGGCCCCAGCACCAAGATGTCCATGACCTGCACGAGTATCCCACCCGGTGTCGCGAACCCCTCCGCCCTGGCGGTGAGGGTCGGCGAACCCGGCCCCTGCAACATCGTCGACGACGGCCAGGGCATCTCCAACGAGCGGGCACGCACGATGCTGGGCTGGCGACCTGGAGCGCGGTAGCTCCCGCCTGCGACTGGCCGAGTCACGAACCGATGCACCCCTTTGACAGCTCCCGGGGGTCGCGTCGTAGCCTTAGATACACAACAGCATCACTGAGGCCGGGTCGTCCCCGTGGGCGCATGCCCCCCGGCACACTCGTGATGGCGCGATCGTTTCGTCAGGGGCCAGCCGGCGCCCGCGCACGCCGTCCTGCGACACGGCTGCCGTCCGCTCCCGGACGCCCGTGACGGATCCCGGCGTGGGTGACCTACGCCGACCGGCGCCTGCCGTGTGCACCGCCGTCGCCGGCTGCACCCGACTCAGGAGGTAGCCATGGACACGACCTACCAGACCATCCGCCACCAGCGGGAGGCTCGAGCATGAAGATCGCGGATGGCATCCACCGCATCGGGGACGACCCGACCGTCAACGCCTACCTCGTCGCTGCGGCGGGGGAGGTGACGATCATCGACGCCGCGATGCCCGGCTTCTATGGCGACATCCCGAAGGAGCTGGCCGCGATGGGCCGCTCCATCGAGGACGTTCGCGCCGTCGTGCTGACCCACGGACACTCGGACCACCTGGGCTTCGCAGAGCGAGTCCGGACGGAACGGAAGGTGCCCGTGTGGATCCACGAGGTCGATGCCGCCCTGGCTCGTGCCGAGACGGACCCCAACAACCCGATGGGCAAGATCCGGCTGGCACCGCTGCTGGGCTTCCTGTGGCTGGCACTGCGCAACGGTGGCCTCAAGCGGCCGGTGGTCAAGGTCGTGTCCACGTACGGCGACGGCGCCACCCTCGATGTGCCCGGCAGCCCCCAGGTGACGCTCGTGCCGGGCCATACGCCCGGGAGCGCGGCCCTCTCGCTGCCGAGCGTCGACGCGCTGTTCGTGGGCGACGCGTTCGCCACCTACTCCGTGACGGATGGCCGGCACGGGCCGCGGATCGCGCCGTTCACGGCAGACCGCGAACAGGCCCTCGACTCCCTGACACGGATCGCCGACAGCCCGGCGGGCGTCGTGCTCCCCGGCCACGGTCAACCCTGGATGCAGGGTATGGCCGAGGCCGTGCGACAGGTGCAGGCGTCCGAGCCGGGAGGCGCCCGGCTCGAGGAGCCGAAGGCCGGTGCCGGGGCAAAGTGAGACCGATGTGAGCTCGGTGACCGAGATCCAGGCCACCCTCCTCGCATGGCACGACTTCTTCGTCGCGTCCACCGGGGCTGCGGCCGTGCTCCTGGGCCTGACCTTCGTCGGGCTAACGATCCACGTCGAACGCCGCGGGCTGGACAACCTTCGCCGGGGCCTCGCGATCGGCTCCGCCACGAGCCTGGTGTACGCCCTGTTCGCTTCGCTGATCATGCTCGTCCCCGAGGGGGTCCCGTATGCCCAGGCGATCGGACTCGTCCTGATCGGCCTGCTCGGCGTCATCTCCGCCGAGTCGGCGCTGGTGAACGCACGTCACGGCGGGCTCACGCGGGTGAGGCTCGGCTTCCAGTTCATCCTTCCCGGGATCGCGATCGGCCTGCTCCTGCTGGCCGGGGTCGCTCTCGGCCTCGCCTTCGAGCCGGCGGTGTGGGGTGCGGCCGTGGTCGTGTTCCTGCTGATCACGTCGGGGACCCAGAGCGCCTGGGACCTCCTGTTCAGCTTCGCGCCAGAGGGTCACGAGCCCGACCCGGAGAAAGGGGCGGATTGACGCGCCACCTCGGTCGTGGTCCGGGGGAGGTCCGCGATCACCGCCCGTCGTCAGGAGTACCAATATGACCGTTCGTGATCCGCAAGCCGAGTCTCGCAGAGCAGCGCCGGCCGGCGCGCAGGAGATGTCGCCGATCGTCTGGCTGAACCTGGCACTGCGAGCGGTCATGGAGACCGGCATCGTGGTCGGCCTCGCGTACTGGGGGTACCAGACAGGCTCGGGCACCCTCGCGAAGGTCGGGCTGGCGATCGGAGCGCCGGTGGTCATCTTCGGCTTCTGGGGTCTCGTCGACTTTCGGCAGGCCGGGCGAGCTGCGGAGCCGCTCCGCCTGGTCGAGGAGCTCGTGATCTCGGGGCTCGCCGCCGTGGCCCTCTGGAGCGCCGGGCAGCCGCTGTTCGGCCTGTTGCTGGCGCTGGTCTCGATCGTGTACCACGTGCTCGTCTATGCGACGGGGGGACGCCTGCTGAAGCCGGGCAGACAGGGCAACTAAGGCCCGCGTCCGGGGAGCCGGCCAGCAGTCGTGAAGCCGCGGTGAGACGGCGACCACCGGCGACGGTAGCCGCGTCTCTCTGCTCCGCGCGATGTGGGATGCCGGGGGCTACGATCGACACCGTCGGGTGCTGGCGCCCTGCCGCACGCGCAGGCGACACCGCGGAGGATGACCATGGCAGAGGGTGCGGACGGGCCGGGTCGGTCGTCGCCTGCCGCGTCCGGACGCGACGCCGAGATGGCCTCGATCGTCGCCGACGCGACGGTCCAGATGCGCGCACCGTGGGCCGCAAGCGTCGCGGGCCTGCTGTTCGCGATCCTGTTCTCGGTCAGCTTGGTGCTCATGCGGAGCCAGCCCATGATCGGCGCCACCGATGCCCAGCTGGTCCGGATCTTCGCCACGGGCCAGGACCTCGGGAGCGTCATCGGCGGGTTGTACCTGGCGCCGCTCGCCGGGATCATGTTCCTGTGGTTCGTGGCGGTCGTGCGTGATCAGATCGGGGAGCGCGAGGACCGCTTCTTCGCGACCGTCTTCTTCGGCAGCGGCCTGCTGTTTGTCGCGCTCCTGTATGTGGCCATCGGGGTCGCGAGCACCCCGATCGTGAGCGTCCGCTACCTGGGCCAGCCCGCGCCGTCCGCGAGCGAGATCGCGGTCATACGCGCCATGTCGTACACGTTCCTGTTTGCCTTCGGGACGCGAGCGGCGGCCGTGTTTCTGCTGGCCATGTCCACGATCGGGATCAGGAGCGCGGTCTTCCCCCGTTGGCTCGCGATCTCGGGCTACGTGATCAGCCTGGTGCTTCTCGTGCTTGTCGTGGCGTGGGACTGGATCATCCTCGTGCTGCCGGCCTGGATCGCCGTCGTCAGCCTGTACATCCTTCGCCGCGAACGATCCCGCCGGCGCCCATAGGGCACGTCCCGTTCGGCTGCGCGCCCCTCACGGGGTGGACCGCTCAGTGCGTTGGACGGCGCAGCACGATGAGCACGATGCCCAGGACCGAGGTCCCCGCCAGCACCGGCACGGCGGCCTTGGCCGCTCGTGGCGGGAGCACGAGCTCGAAGAAGGGGACCGGATCGCCCCACTCGGCCTGGAGCTCACCCATCGGGCAGTTGCCCCGACCCACGATCAGCCCGGCGCCTTCGACCACGAGGAACCCGATGCTCGCCGCGAGCCCACGATCCCGCCGGCCCGTGAACACGCACGCCCACAGGTAGCCGAAGGTCGACAGGCCAACCACCGACCACGCCGCATGGAACACGCGGAAGGCTCGCGCTCGAGGAGGAAGCGATCCCCAGGTCATGGCGTTGAGCATGCCATGCGCGGAGGCCGACAAGTCTCATGGCCGGCACGAATCAGCCGAGCTGGCCGCACGTGGGCAGCCGCGTGACTGGGTGCGCTGGCGCTTCGGGCGCCGAGCCTGATGGAGCGACTCCGGAACGGGGAATAGGGTTACGTCGTGAGGGAGAGGTCCTTGTCCTCCATCTCCCACGCGTGGTCGAGCGTGTGGAAGGCCGAGTGCCGGATGAGGAACGGGAGCGTCCACGACCGCATCCGCCGCTTGACCTCACCGGCGTTGTAGGCGCGCATCGCAACGATGTAGGCGGCCCGGTGGTCGCGCAGCCCGTCCGGCGTCATCGCCCCGTTCTCGGGCACGCGCAACCCCACCTTCTTCGCGAAGTCCTCGCTCTCGGTGCGGATCGTGTGGCGGATGATCTCGTCGCGAGTTCGCCCGCCCCCGCGCGGGCCTCGGCGCATCTCCGGAGAGACCCGTGCCGCGACACCGTCGAAGAACGCCCAGGCAGCCTGCAACAGCGTGATCCCGCGGTCGAGCTCCGCTTCGCTCATCGGGTCCTGCTCGGCCGAGGACGGCGAGAAGGAGATGCCCCAGAAATCTGTCGAGCTGGTGCCAAGCCGATCCTCCACGACATCGAGCGGGCCGGCGGCATCGAGCTCGGTCACCATGCCGGCCAGCTCAGCGACGGGTCGGTAGCGGGCCCGATAGGACTCGAGCGTGGCGAGGGTCAGATCGGCGGTCTTGGCGCCGCGGCTCCACCCCGGCCAGTCGAGGGCGAAGGCGACAAAGCGCTTCCCCTTGGGCCCGCGCTCGAGGACGGTGCGAATGGGCATGGCTCCACTATGGCGATCCGCGGCAAGAGCCGCCCGGGTAGGCGGGCGAAGGACGGCGTCATGGGTGCACGCGTGAACGACATTCGCTCCGGCACGGCCCAACAGGACCTTCGCGGTCCTTGCGCCGGTCGACGATGTGAGCCATACCCTCATCGTTGACGTCGGCCGCGACGACCCCTCCCAATGGAGATCCTCGAACCCTGTGAACCGGATCGGATGGACCGCGGGCATGCTCCTGGGGGTGCTGCTGGCTGCCTGCTCTGGCGCAGTGGTGGAACCGGCAACCCGCGTCGCCTCAGGGACCCCCGCTCTGGCGCCGTCCGACGCCCAGGCACCCGGCTCGTCGGAGCCGACTGTCGCGGGCGAGCCCGGAGACGCCTCTGGACCACCAGCGACCCGGGCTCCGAGCCTGCCCGCGGAGCCGAAGCCCGGCGAGGCGCCGATCGGTCCGACGGAGCGGGCGACGGTCGTCCGCATCGTCGATGGGGACACGATCGTGATCGATCGCGGCAATGGCCAGGAGAAGGTGCGCTACATCGGGATGGACACGCCCGAGAGCGTGAAGCCCGGCACGCCTGTCCAGTTCATGGCCAAGGAGGCGTCGGCCGCCAACGCGGCGCTCGTCGAGCGGCAAGGACGTGTGGCTGGAGCGGGACGTCAGCGAGGTCGACCGGTACGGCCGGCTATTGCGCTACATATGGCTGAAGGACCCATCGACGACATCGGGCTGGCTTCTCGTCAACCTCGCGCTCGTCGCGCAGGGATATGCCCAGGTCTCCACGTACCCACCCGACGTGCGCTACGTGGACCTGTTCACCAGCGCGCAGCGCAGCGCCCGCGAGCAGGGGCTCGGGCTGTGGAGCACGGATGGTGCCGGCGGTGCCTCGACATCGCCCGGTGCTGCGGCGGGCGACGCGAGCGCCGGCTGCGACCCCGCCTACCCGGACGTGTGCATTCCCCCTCCGCCGCCCGACCTCGACTGCGGCGACATCACATTTCGCAGGTTCGAGGTCCTGCCCCCGGACCCGCACAACTTCGACGGCGACGGCAACGGGATCGGCTGCGAGAGCGGGTGAGAGTCGGCGGAGATGCCGGTCGACAGGCTGAACGCTACGCCTGGGGTTGCCACGGACCTAGTTGCAGGCGTACGTTCGCGATCCGCATGCGCGTCTTCGACATCTATCGCTACGCGAAACCGAGTCCCGGGCCAGACATCGAGTACATCGACGGTGTCCGGAACATCTTCAACGCGACGCGGTGGCCGGACTGGCCCGGCTTGAAAGGCGCGGGTCGTGTCCAACTTGACCATGGGATCGACTCCGTCAGGAAGGTCGAGGCCGTGGACGGTGAGCGGCGGCCTGCAATCCTCATTGGGTCCAAGCCACATCGGGCAGGCTCGGACTGGACACCCTGGCATGACGAGTTGGACGCCGAACGCGGTCACATCCGGTATTTCGGCGACAACAAGGCCACCCTCGGACCCGATCCGCTTGGACCCGCCGGAAATCGCTCGATAGTCGAGCAGTTCGCGCTCCACACCTCGACCTCGAAGCAGGATCGGATGCGTGCATCTCCTCTGCTGTTCTTCGAGAGCCTCGTGCACGAGGGCCACAACAAGGGGTTCTGGCGGTTCCTCGGCGTCGGGTTAGTCGAGCATGCTCAACTGGTTGCCCAAATCGATCGCCGGGGGCGGCCGTTCGTGAATTACGTCTTCGACTGCATGCTTGTGGATCTGAGCGCGGAAGGGCTCGGGTTTGCGTGGGAGTGGATTGCGGCCCGTCGGGATCCGACGAAGGGCCTCGAGGAATGCCTGCAGTTGGCGCCGAGCTCCTGGCGGCTTTGGGTTCACGGAGGTTCGGCGGTGCGAGGTCGGCTGCGGCAGGAACTCACGAAGGCAGCGACGCTATCGGCGGCAGATCAACAGCCCGAGCCGGGCTCCCCTGCCGCATCCGCACTCCAGGACGTGATTGCCCACTACAAGCGCATTGGCCCATATCACGGAGTCGGCGAGCACCGCTTCGAGGGCCTTGCATCGGAAGTCACTGGGAACGTGTTGAGCGAAAGCGGTCAATACCGGCCCGGCTGGATCACGAAGAGGGCGGGGGATGGCGGCATCGACTTCGTCAGCC
>CAVTIO010000010.1:0-294897 GCA_963734935.1 uncultured Chloroflexia bacterium
CACACTTGAAGGTTTGGCGTGTCCAACCCCTGCCAGAACTGGAATGGCAGAATGAACGACGTGCCTATCAAGGAGTCATCAGAGCTTCAGGCCGTGTGTCGCCGCTGGATGAATGCTCAGACTCAGAACGACACCGCGACTCTCGCCAACCTCTACTCCAGATCGGCAGCTGCCACCTATCTCGGTACCGACAATGAGGAGCTCTGGGTGGGGCGCGACGTCGGCATCGCGGTCTCCCGACATTGGGCTGAGATCGCCAAGAACCTTGGCGTCTCGTTCGTGGATATTGCCGAGATTGACGCCTACGAGAACGGCGCGACCGGCTGGGCGCTTGTTCGAGGGGACCTCGTCTTCAAGGGTCACAATCCGTTTCCATTCCGCACGACCCTGGTGTTCGTGCTGGAAGATGGGATGTGGCGCATAACCCAGTTGCACAACTCGGTGTCGACGGACAACTTCGACAACGTCGGGGTACGCATGACAACGACGCTCGAAGACCTGGTCCAAGCTCTGGACGATGAGTCCACATCGAGGCTTCGCTCCGCCGTTCCGCAGGGCACCGTGACGCTAATGTTCACGGACATCGAGGACTCGACGAAGCTCGCCGTGCGGCTCGGGGACGAGGCCTGGTCGTCATTGGTCCGGCACCACGACCGCACGATTGGCGCGATCGCTGGTCGCCACGGCGGCGTCGTCGTCAAGACCCTTGGCGACGGTGCGATGGTGGCATTCAACTCGACACGTGCTGCGGTCTCGGCGGCCCGGGAGATCCAGGAAGCGTTCCAGTCCGCTTCGGACGGATCAGAGATCAGACCGCGGATCGGACTACATGTTGGCGACGCTGTCCACACAGGCGATGACTACCTGGGTGTGGCCGTGAACAAGGCGGCACGCATCGCTGGTGCGGCCCGGGGTGGCGAGACGCTGATCTCCGACGCCGTCAGGATGTTGCTCGGCGACTCGCCCGAGCTCGCCTTCGGTGCTCCATTCGAGACCGAGTTGAAGGGTCTCCCGGGCAGCCACACGGTGATGCTGCTCGGCTAGCTGGCCGTTTGGCACGAAGCGACGAGCCGGATCGCCACGCGTTGCGAAGCGTCTGGCGCGCCCGGAGGGCATTGGACGCTCAGGAACAACAACGACTCGAGCCAGGAGCGTCACCGCTCCGGCGACGTGGGCTTGCCTTCTCAGCCGGTGATGGCGCAGGAATCAGCCGACGACGTACCCGTCGAGGATCCGGACAAGCGGCGGGCCCGCCCGCCCGGGCAGCCTCGGGTCGCCACCGAAGGCGACGAGGTCCGCGGGCGCTCCTTCCTCGATGCCAGGCAATCCGAGGAAGCGACGCGCCGTCCACGACGCCCCACCGAGCGCGATTTCGCCGGCCAGACCCGCCTCCATCAGTCGGGCCACCTCGTCGAGGATGAGCCCATGGGCAACCATGCCTGCGTCGGTCCCGGCCAGGATGAGCACGCCCGCCGCCGAGGCGCGTCGCACCATCTCCGGCTGCCGGTCGAGTGCCTCCTCCCATCGCCGCTGCTCGCCGTCCGGCAGGCCCATGCCCCGGGCTGTGTCAAGGATCGGCTCGCGGATCAGCATCGTCGGCACCAGTGCGATCCCCTTGCGAGCGATGGCGGGCAGGTGCTCCGGGGCCAGCTCGGTCGCATGCTCGATCGAATCCACCCCGGCTTCGATCGCCATCTCGATGGCCCCCGCCGTCATCGCGTGGATGGCAAGCCGCCCGCCGACGGCGTGAACGGCTTCGACCGCCGCCCGGAGCGCCCCCGGCTCGAGGGTCGGCGAGAACACCCCGCTCCCGTCGATGAAGTCGCCCACGACCTTGGCCCAATGGCCGGAGGCCCGGGACTCCTCGACGGCCGCGGCTGCCAGGCCGCCAGGCTCGACCTCCCGGGCCAGGCCGGGGAAGTAGCCACCTGGCGCGGCGAGGAAGCGTCCGCCGCTGAAGACGCGTGGAAGGCCATCGTCCGGTCCGATCTCCGAGGAGTGGCGGGTCGGGCCGCCAGGCTCGCGGATCGCGAGCACGCCGCTGTCGAGCTGGGCCTTCGCGCTGGCCCGGACGGCCACCGCGACCGGCGAGCCTTCCGGGGCCGGGCTCGCCAGCGCGAGGTGGGCGTGGGCATCGACCAGCCCGGGAAGCAGCCAGCCGTCCTCGACGATCGTTTCCGCGCCGTCGATCGGCGTGAAGGAGAGCCTCCCGCCATCGACGAACAGGTCACGTCGCTCCCCCCTGGGCAGGACGACGCCGTGAAGCCGGAGTGGACGAACAGGCATGGGGCGCCTCGGTTTCAGGTGGCCGCACCGGAGACTCGTCGGAGAAGTATGCCTCTGCCCGGCTGCGCGGTCACCTCCGAGCCTGCCTCGTCAGATCATCTGCACCTCTTCGTTCCCGTGGCCGCAATGCCGCTAGGACGCAGGGTTGGCTGGGGACACCGTCAACGCCAACTGCGCTTCGGTCGCGACCCGAACCGACAGTTCCGGCGTCCGCGCCGTCACAGCCGACCCACTCGTGGCGTGATGGTGGGCTGTCGGCGGGGCCGACCAATAGCCTGGCGCGCCGGTAGGTGGCGCGCCCGGAGGGGTTCGGGCGCGCAGGAACAACAAGGCCAGCGCCGTTCGACTCACGGCTGCTCGCCGCACGGAACACGGGTGCGACCGGCGACGGTAGCTCGACAGCAAGGGGGATCCACGCTCCCGGCCTCGACAGTGCAGCCTGTCGACGCCTCTCGACGTGGTCCGCGCGGCTCCTCAGTCAAGCTGGCCGGTCCGCTCCGCGGCTGCCGCGGCCTCGTATCGCGAGAGCGCGCCGAGCTTGGCCATCGCGTTCGAGACGTGGACGCTCGCGGTCTTCTCGCTGATATACAGTCGATCACCGATCTCGCGGTTGGTGTGCCCCTCCGCCACAAGGCGCAGGACATCGCGCTCACGCGCGGTCAACGGCGATCGGGCGGCTTCCGTCGCCATGGGGTCCGCAGCTTCGGGCGGCGGTGTGCCGGGCTCGGGCGCGAGCTCGATCCTGGCGTGGCGGGCAACCGTTTCGATCTCGGCACGAAGCGGCACGGCCCCGAGCTCGACCGTCGCCGCGTGTGCCACCCGCAACACCTCTGCGACCTCGGCCCGGTCACCGTCGGCCGCGAGCAGCGCCTCGGCGAGCCGAAGATCTGCGTACGCGGTCCCATACGGATGCGAGAGCGCGACCCACTGGCTGACTGCATGGCGCCAGGCGCCTGGGTCGGGGTTGCGTTCGAGGCGCTGCAGCTCACCCTGGGCGGTCGAGAAGGTCGCCTCGCAGAACGCCCCCGCCCCGCCGTCAGCCCGGCCAACGTCGACGATCTCCTGCAATCGAGCGAGCCAATCGCGGCCGAGGGCTCCGGCCTCGTCGGCCTCGGCCGGTCGCCGGCGCCGACGTGCCGCCACCGCGTGGTCCGCGGCAGCTCCGATCGCCGTGCCGAGCAGGCGCCACATCGCGGAGATGAGGTCGGTCCTCCCTCGCTCCAGCTCGGCTTCGTCGACCATCGTGCGAATGCGGTCGAAGTTCCCTGTCGCCCGCTCGAGGAGTACTTCGCCTTCGAGATTCCAGAGCCGGCCGTTGAAGAGCTGGGTCGTCGGCAACGCCTCGCGTGCGGCGTCCAGGCGGCCGTGCAGCACCTGGACCTTCGACACCACGCTCCCCATGCCCAGGAAGCGGTGCTCGACGGCGGAGCGAGCCAGTTGCTCGGCCTCGTCGAGGCGGCCGAGCTCCAGCATCGCGAAGGCCTCATTGCCCAGGTACCAGGCCGCAAAGCGCCGCTCGACACCGTATCGGACCGCAGCCCGCCGCGCGTCCGCCGCCAACCGCGCACTGTCCTCGAAGCGACCCACGTGCCAGAGCACCCAACAGCCAGACACGGCCGAGAAGAACCGTCTGGCACTCCCATCGAACCCACTCCACGATCGCGACGCTTCCTCCAGGAGCGTCTCGGCCCGACCTGCCCGACCGAAGGTTGCCAATGCTGCCGCAACATCGCAGGCAGCGACCGTCCAGAGGCGGTCCTCGTTCACGACTCTTGCGATTGCCATCGCCCGCTCGTCCATCATGGTGGATTCCCTGATGTGCCCATTTGACCAACGCTCGTCGCTGATGACGAGGAGCGCGAGCACCTTGAGTCGTGATGGCGCGAGGTGGTCAACCAGGCCGTGCAGTCGCTTCGCGGTGTCCCAGGCGATCTCGAACGCTTCGGCTTCAAACGCCACGTTGTAGGTATCCATGAGGAGCTCGGCCATGCGTTCGGGGGATGCCGACGGCTCGAGCTCAGCCATGGCCGCTTGCGTGTGGGCGAGCGCCGGGCCCGTTCGACCGGAGTTGGCCGCCGTCTGTCCGGCGATGGCCAGCAGCTCCCCGTGGCTGATTCCGGCCCGCGTCTCGGCGTCGGCGACGCGCGGCCACAGCTCGAGGGCGCGCTCCGCGTGCCCCAGCGCCTCGCGGAACGCGCTCGCATCGGCGAGCGCGCGCACGGCACGAACCGCCGCACCCAGCGCCCGCGGCTGATCGCCCGCGTGGTACGTGTGGACCGCGAGGTCTGCCACGAGGGCCGGCTCGTCACCCGCCGCGCGGGCGAGGACGTCGGCGAGATGGTCCGCGAGCCGCGCATGGAGGCGGACCCGCTCGGCCGGCAGCAGCTCCTCGTACGCGGCCTCGCGAAGTAGCGCGTGGCGGAAGCCATACGTCGGCCCGCCCGCACCATCGGAGGTCACGAGCACGCGGGCGTCGATCGCGTCGCGGAGCACGGGGAGCAGCGCGGTCTCGTCGAGGGCGGCGACGGCGGCCAGCCGGTCGAGAGCGAACCAGCCGCCGATCACCGCCGCCGCGCGCACGAGCGACACGGTTCCGTCCGGCAGGATAGCCAGGCTCAGGCCCGCGATGTTACGGACGGAATCGGGAACCGGGCCGCCGGCGGTCTCGGTGGCGACGAGCTCCTCCACGTAGAACGGCAGTCCGTCGGATCGATCAACCAGCCGATCGATGATCTCGGCAGGCGGCTCGTGTCCGAGGATCGCGGTCGACTGCTGGACGATCTCATCGCGACCGAACGGGAGGACCTCGAGCCGCTCCACCCGATCCGAGCGCTCGAGCTCGGAGAGCAGCCGCATCAGCGGGTGGCGGCGATGGAGCTCATCGCTGCGATACGTGGCCACGATGAGCAGGCGCTCGTCGCGGATGTTGCGAAGCAGGAAGCGCACGAGGTCCCGCGTCGAGCCGTCCGCCCAGTGGAGGTCCTCGAGCACCAGCAGCACCGGCGAGGCCGCCGACAGTCGACCGAGGACGTCGATCACCGCATCGAACAGACGGGCCCGCCGGCCGATCGGATCGGCGACCTCGACCGTGGTGGCGTCAGCCGGCACCATCCGGCGTAGCTCCGGGACGAGCCCGGCGAGCACCGGTCCGGACGATCCGAAGGCCGCTGCCATCGCCGCATCGGACTCTCGCTCGAGGCTGTTGGCAAGGGCCTTGAGCGCCTCCGTGAACGGCGCGAATGGCAGCCCGCCCTCACCCAGGTCGAGGCACCCGCCAAGGAGCGTCCGGGCGCCACTGGCCGCTGCCCGTGTTGAGAGCTCGGCGAGCAGCCGGCTCTTTCCCACGCCCGCATCGCCGGCGACGAGGACCAGCGACGGTCGTCCCGCAGCGGCCGCTTCGAGCGCTGCCGCCAGGCGCTCGAGCTCGGGACGCCGCCCCACGAAGGTCGGGCTGCTGATCCGCCTGCTCATGGACTCCATCTTCACGCCCAGGTGCACGCCGGGTAAAGGGGATCGAAGGCACCGACCGACCGGGTCCTCACGGACGACACCTGCAGCAAGTGGGGGACCCGCCTGCGGGCCCCCCACTCGACGGACGGATCCGACGCTGGCTGTGAGGTGACTGACGAGATGGACAGCTCGGTCACTGCGGCAGGGCAGCCTGGTGCGGCACCCCGTTGAACGACCGCGTCGTCGGCGGCGTGGCCCCGAGGTCGTCGTTCGGACCTGCCACCGGGGCGGCCTGGTGCGGCACCCCGCTGAACAGGCGTGTGGACACAGCCGTCGGGGTGGTCAGGAGGCCTTGGTTCGGATCCTCCGCCGGACCGACCTGGTGCGGCACGCCGTTGAACGAGCGGGCGGGCAGCGCGAGCTGCCGCACCGAGTCGGGATCCGTTGGCGGAGCGACCTGGTGCGGCGGGCCACTGATCACACGCGTGGACGGGGCGGCCCGGGTGACCATCGACGTTGCCGTCATGCTGGGCGCGGACGTCGCGAGCGCTGTGCCGGCGAACAGGAGGCTGAGCCCCAGCGCCTGCAACGGGATGCGAATGGTCCTGCGTGTGGTTCGAGTCCTCATCTCAGTTCCCCTTTCCTGCTCGGCATCGGCCGAGCTCGTTCGTGGTTTGCGGGGATCACGATGGGACTAAGGGGTCGAGGGTCGGAATCGGCAGGACCCTTAGCGGCAATGGTCAGAGCAGCGCCGCGAGCCTAAGCGAGATGAGCGTTCAGGATGTCGTCGACGTGCCGCCGTGGTGCCTACTCGGATGCGGGGGACGTCCATCTCGCGCAGCCCTTAGCCACGGGCGACTTCACACTCAATGCCGTCTCGACGCCTGCCGGCTCGCGGCAGCGACATCTGGGGTTGGCCCGGCTCACCCCGACGACGACGAACATGCACACGAGGGAGGGCCTCTGGCGCGCCCGGAGGGATTCGAACCCCCGACACTCGGTTCCGAAGACCGATGCTCTGGTCCACTGAGCTACGGGCGCGCGGCTCGGGCATGATACCGCCCGGCGTCGAGCTGCCGGATTGGATCGGCAGGCGTTTCGGGCACCGATGGCCAGAGGCCGCCCTCCGGGGAAGGGGAGTGCCGACGGCTCGGCCCGCGACTTGCGGCGACGTAGCGCGCTGGGGCACACTCCGGCGGTGCCGTACCTGTACGCGACCCCGTCGCGCCCGCGTCGTCGCGCGCGTCGCGTCCTCCGCGTCCTGTTCGCCGTGGCCGTCGCGATCGCCGTGATCCTGGTGCTGCCCGGTGCTGGATTGCTCGATGAGGTCGCCGATCGCGGTGGTGCCTCCCCCGACCCCAGCGCCGTGGCCCTCCGCGGCGGCGCGCCGATCGCGGCATCGTCTCCGGTACCCCTGACCGGCCTGCCCAGTGCCTCCACCGCTCCCACGCCGACGCCCTCTCCCTCGCCCTCGCCTTCCGTCGGCCCGTCGCCGCCGGAGACGCTCACGGGCTATCGCTGGCCGCTTGCCCACCCGCGATTGACGCTGCCGTTCGGGCCGACGGTGTGGGGCACCCGCATGGTGAACGGCGAGCGCTTCCATGATGGGGTCGATCTCGCCACCTTCTGTGGCGACCGGATCACCGCTGCTCACGACGGCATCGTGATCGCCGCCGGGCGCCATTTCGACCGGGTGCTGGGCTGGGTCGGCGACCTTGAGCCCTACTTCAAGCGTCTCAACAACAAACACCTGTGGTTCGAGCTGCCGATCGTGGTCGTGATCGATGATGGCAACGGGTACCGCAGCATCTATGCGCACTTCGAGCGGATCAAGGTCGAGACCGGCCAGGAGGTGCATGCAGGACAGCTGCTCGGCTGGGAGGGTGCCACGGGGCATGCGTCCGGCTGTCACCTGCACTACAGCCTGTTCTCACCGCTCGAGACGGCGACGTTCAAGATCCGGAGCGACGTGGCCAAGCGGCTGAAGCTTCCCAACCGCGAGATCGCCCGGATCGACCCGCTGCCGATCCTGCCGCCCCGCCCCGGCATCAACGCGCCGAAGGCGCCGAAGAGCAGCCCCAGCGTGTCACCCGACCACAGCGCCCGTCCGCCGCGCGGCACGTCACCGTAGCGTCGCGGCGCCTGGGTGGGCAGCGTCGCCAGGCAACCCGCAGATGGCGCGCAGGGCAACCCGCGGCCACGTCGTCAGGCGACCCGCCGATAGCGCCGGCCGACCAGGAACCACGCCGGCAGTCGCGCGAGGGCCTCATCGAGGCTGGGCCCCGGTCCTCCGTCGCGGCTCTCGATGACCAGCGCCGGCGCACGCCCTGCACCAGGCCGCGCATCGACCCCCACCAGATCCACCTCGAGCCGCCCCGGCTCGCCCGGACCGAGCTGCGCCAGCGCGTCAGCGGGCCAGGCGAACGTCGCGGACTCGACCCGCACCTCGAGCTCCGAGCGCCACCTCGGCCGTCGCAGGAGGATCGCGCGCCACACCTCGCCCATCGCCGGGGAGACGGTGCCGTCACCCGGGCGGGGGCGCGGCGCGAGCTGCTCGCCGCGTGCCCATCGCGCGGCCTGGTGGAGCAGCGCGTACTCATCGAGATCGGCAAACGCTCCGAGGCGCTCGGCTGGTGAGGCATCGCCGAACACCGCCCGGATCGACGGCGCGAAGACCTCAGCCAGATCGAGGTCGATGGCGCGCACTGTTCGGTGCAGGTACACATGCTGGTACATGAACAGGCGCGCCGTCAGGAACATCTCCAGCGCGCCCACACCGGACTCGTAGAGCGACAGCCCTCGCTCGGACACAAAGGCGTAGCGGCGCAGACGCTCGGCATCGACCGGGCCCATCGACACCCCGGTCAGATAGGCGTCACGCCGGACGTAATCCAGGTTGTCGACCGTGAACACGCCCGACAGCAGCGGCTGCAGAAGCCGGACCCAGGTTGGCATCGAGGCGTCCTCGAGCGGCGGCTTCGACACCAGGAACGATACCCAGCGCGGCTCGATCGACTCGCCCTCAGACAGTCTGTCACGGTCGGCGCTTGCGCCAGGCGCCCGGCGCAGGGCCCCGATGAGCGGACCCAGCTCGCGCTCGATCACGAGCTGTGAGAGGTCCTCGTGACTCAGCGACTTGGCGCCGGGCCGGCGTGGATCGACCGGTGCGGGGAAGGAGGCCAGGAACTGGTCGTCGAAGAAGTGGGCAAATGGCCCGTGGCCGACGTCGTGCAGCAGCCCCGCCACGCGCAGCGTCTCGACGACGAGCCCTTCGGAGGGCACGGGCTCGAGGGGCGCGACATCGGGCAGCGTGGCCCGGAGGCTGGGGTACAGCGACCGTGCCCACAGGCCCGCCTCGTGCATCACGCCCAGGCCGTGAGTGAAGCGCGAGTGCTCGGCCGTCGGGAACACCCAGCGTGCGCTCTGAAGCTGGCTGATACGCCGCAGGCGCTGGACCCAGGCGGTGTCGAGCAGGTCGTCCTCAGCGGCGTCCTCGGGCGGCAGGTCCGCGGCACGCGACTCGTCAGGCGACAGCCGCTTGGTGAGCTCCACGTACCCATGGACGGGGTCGCTGATCAGGTTGACGGCGGCGAACGGGAGTCGGCGCCGGGAGGACACGAGGCGACCACTGGCCCTGTCGGTCGATGACGGAGAGTCAACAGGCAGCCTCTCCGAATCGTCCTCGGATGAGGTTATGGCACCCAGACCCGAACCGGCTTCGTCCACGCCGAGAGGTTACCGCGCCGATCCTGCGATTGGACGCGGAACCAGAAGGAGTGACCGTGCTTGCGGTGCCGCAGCGTGAGCCTCGTCGACGTGGTGTTGTCACGGATCGTGCGCCAGCTGCCGTTGTCGCGTCGCATCTGGACGTCGAAGCTCTTGAGCCCGGCGGTCCGGCGCTGCAGCTTGCGGTCGTGACCCGACCAGCTGAAGGTGACGGTCCGGCCGCTCCTCGACAGGCGACCGTTCTTCGCGATCGGCCGGGTATGGTCCCTCGAATCCGTGAACACGATCGATGCCCACGTGGTGTCGTCGCTCGATCGATGGACGAACCCCACCCCGACGTAGTTGTACGAGCGGCTGAACATCACTCCCGCGTGGTAGCTGCTCGACTTCCACAGCTTGTAGATGTAGGTCGCCGCCTCAGTTCCCCATGGCACGTTCGTCGAGCCGATGATCTCGCCGAACCCGTACCACTGGATCCCATCGCGGTCGAGGGCAGTGCCGACGTCGCCACCCGCGGCATCGTGCGACAGGGAGTTCGACGTGGCCATGCTCGACGCTCGGTCCATGGCGACCGTGTTGAGCCGGGACCAACGGCGGAGCGGCACCAGACCGCGCGCCTTTCGGTCGCGGTTCATGAGGTACATGACGCGATCGGCCATCGCCTGCGCGGTCGTCGACGAGGCGGCCGCCGGGGCCGCCGAGAAGCCAACGAGGCTCGCGATGAGGATCGCGACAGGCAGGACCAGGCCCAGCCGGCGATGGGCCGGCGGGCGCGCGGAAGCAGAGGAGTGAGCGGTTGCGTGGATGCCAGGACCTCCGGTGCGCGAGCCCCCCGGCTGCAGCACTGATCTCTCCGAGCCTATCGGTGGTTGGGAGGATGCGGGGATGGCCCGCTGGTCCTGTGCGAGGGGACCCACGGGTCACGTCACCGCGGGTCCATTGGTCAGGTCTCAGGATGACCGGGCCCGCAACGACCCCTCCACGCCTGGCTCACCCGGGAGCGATGTACCTCGCCGCCGCCCGGCGCAGTGTGGCCGCGACCTCGTCGCGAAGGTCCGCCGGTCGAATCACCTCGACGTCGTCGCCCCACGACAGGATCCACAGCCGGATCTCGATCGTCCCGGAGACGCTCGCCCGCCACTCGAGCGAGCCGTCGTCAAGCTCGCGAACGACCTGGCTTGGGTGCCACGTCGCTTCGCGGACGCGGGCGCTGACCGCCGCGGCAAAGCGCAGCACCACCTCGACCTCGGGCTGATCCGCGATGATGTCCCACGCCCGGCTGAGCGCGGTGGCCAGCGCGGACGAGTCCGGCGCCTCGAACGTGCGCGCCGTGAGCGACAGGTCGAGGATGCGCTCGACCTTGAACGTTCGGATCGCGTTCCGTGTCTCGTCGTGGCCGATCAGGTACAGGGCGTGGGTGGCAAGCGACGGCTCGAGCAGCAGCGGTCGAACCTCGGCCCAGCGTGGCTTGCGCTCGGTTCCCTCGTACCACGCCGGCGCGTATCGGAATCGGACCACGCGCCGCTCGGCCCACGCTCGGGTCAGGTCCTCCACGTGGCGGTTGAAGTCCGGGTCCAGGCGACGTCGCGCGAGGTCGTCAAGGGTGCGTTCGACGTGCTCACGCAGTGCGTCCGGGAGACCCTCCTCGAGCTTCTGGAACGCGGACGCGAGGTTGGGCTCGTACTTGTCCGCGTAGCGCGTCACCAGGCGAGCCGAGAGGAAGACGGCCATCGCCTCGGGAAGCGTGAGACGGAGCGGCGGCAGGAAGGCACCCGGCTGGACACCCCAGCGCCCGTTCTCGCTCCAGAGCGGCACCTGCATCTCGGTCTCGAGCGCCTTGAGGTCGCGATAGACAGTGCGCGTGGCCATCCCCGTCCGCCGCGCGATCTCGGCTGGGCGCACGCCGGCATCCCCGTGCGCGTGGAGCACGCGGAGCACGCTCAGGAGCCGCGCCAGCCGGTCCCGCTTGCCCTCGAGTCGCTCACTTTCGAAGCGGTCGGGATCGCCTTCGCCGAGGTCCAGGTCCTCCGTGGTCATCGCCCATCTACCTCTTGGGTGGCGCGATCTCGACCGGCCGACCGCGATCGACCGCCGTCATCCGGAACCGGACCGTCGCCAACAGCGCGTCCTCGGCCAGCCCCGAAGCGGGACCGGTCGCGCGACCGTCGACCATGCCGAGCTCCTCGTCCGCGAAGACCCAGTAGTCGATGTCGCTCCGCCAGCGGGAGATGTCGGTGTCGCCGGCCAGGAGGGCGATCTCGGGCAGCGCCTCGCGCAGCGCGCTGCCGTCGATGGTGATCCTGCAGTGGCGGGCACGGGCGCCCTCGATGTCGGATCGACCGCGGTCCTCGGACACCGAGCGGTTGGCCGGGCTGAGCGCGACGGCGACCAGCTGTCGATCGAGATCCTCACCGGTAACGGCCTCCGAGGGGACCGGTGCCCAGCTGGTGCCCGGCCACCGTCGCCAGCCGTCAGCACCGATCCTGACGACACCGACCTGGCCCAGCAACAGATCCGTCGCGGCGAACCCCGTCCAGCGGACGTCGGCACCGTCACGCGTCCCGTTGATGATGACCCGGCCCGTCCGACGGCCGTCGACCGATGCGTCCATCTGCAGCTGAACCCGGGATGTGGGGCCGGCGTTCAGCGTGCCGTTGCAGTCCGGCGGTTCGGCGAGGGGATCCGTCGGCCCGAATCGTGACAATTCGGCGGGCTGGCCGCTGAGCGCGACCTCGTTCACGACCGCGGCGGCGCCGAACGGGCTGCCCGCGGTGACCATCAGGACCAGGGCGAGGAGGCCACCAAGTACCAGGCGCCGGCGCCGGAGAGACGTCTCGCCCAGCCGGCGTCGGGCGATCCCGAGACCCGTGAACAGGGCCGTGGCGAACAGCGCCAGCAGCCACGGATAGGCGGCCTCGGCGGATGGGAGCAGCGTTTGCGGGCCCCGATCTGCGACCTGCGACACGATGCTCGCGATCGAGGGAACCAGGAGCAGCGCCGCCAGGATCGCCACCCAGGAGATGCCCGCGAACGCGCGATCGCCTCGCGCGACCGGGGGCCAGGCCACCGCGGCCAGCGCGAGGAGCACTGGTCCGAAGCTCGTCACCGCGACGATGCCATCTGCAGGTCCGCCGGGGTGGTAGCCGGCGACGAGGATCGCGAACACAGCGAACCACAGGGCCACCAGCACGAGGCCCAGGATTCGCAGCTCGATCGCCCGTACTCGCACGACGCGAGTCTACCGACCAGGGACGCTCACCCGGAAAGTACCCATCGGCCCGGGACTCACGGGCCATCAATTCTGGTGCGCACCACACCCATAGTGATCACACCGCACCACGGTGCAACGCCGCAACCGAAGATTCCCGGCCGTGACGGGCTCTCCCTCCTCTGATCACGGCCGTGCCCACCGAAGCGACGCCGTCCTCCTCCCGGCGTCGCTTCGGACGTCTTTCGGGGCGCGTTCCCGGCCTGCCGGCCGCGGTCCGCCGAGACGGCTCTGCTAGAGTCGCGTGCGTCACGGTCTCGGCACGCACGCACGCGACCCCCCGTGTCGCTGAGTGAGGATCTCCATGAGCGAGCAGACGCCCGGTACCCCGGGCGAGCCAGGTACCCCGGGTGAGCCGGGCGCCAACCCCACAACCCCGCCCGCCCCGCCCGACGAGGTCCCGACCGCTCCGGTCCCGACTCCCGCGCCGACCCCGGTGCCGCCCGCCGCGTCTGACGGCGGCGGCAACCGCAACGCGCTGATCATCGGAGGCGTGGTCCTCGTGCTCGTGCTCGTGGTTGCCGCGTTCTTCCTCAACCAGGGTGGTGGAACCTCGTCGCCCGGGCCAACCGCATCTGCGAGCGCTCCGACCAGCGAGGCGCCGTCCGAGGCGTCCACCGAGGCCCCCAGCGCCTCGACAGAGGCTCCGACCGAGGCCCCCACGGCCACGATGGACGCCTGCGCGCCCGAGAACCTGGCAACGATGACCGCCGGCACGCTGACGATCGGGGCCGACAACCCCGCCTACCCGCCCTACTTCGAGGAGTCCAGCCCGAACCCCGATCCGTGGGAGCTGGGTGACCCGACCAACGGCAAGGGCTTCGAGAGCGCGGTCGCCTACGCGATCGCCGCCGAGATGGGCTTCCCGGCCGACCAGGTGACCTGGGTCGTCGCCCCGTTCAACAACGCCATCCAACCCGGACCCAAGGACTTTGACATGTACCTGACGCAGGTCTCGTACAGCCCTGAGCGGGCCCAGGCCGTTGATCTGTCCGACGGCTACTACGACGTCGCCCAGGCTGTCGTGGCGCTCAATGGTTCCGACCTCTCGAAGGTGACGACGATCGCGGGGCTCAAGGACTACACCTTTGGCGCCCAGGTCGGGACCACGAGCTACCAGCTGATCCAGGACATCATTGCCCCGACCAAGGAGACGAAGGTCTACGACACGAACGACGCCGCTGTCGAGGCGCTCGGCAACGGGCAGATCGACGGGCTCGTGGTGGACCTGCCGACCGCCTTCTACGTGACCGCGGTCCAGGTGGAGGACGGGGTCATCGTCGGGCAGTTCCCGCCGACCGGGGACGCTGAGCACTTCAGCGTGGTGCTGGACAAGGACAGCAGCCTGACCACGTGCGTGAACGCAGCCATCGGCCGGCTCAAGGACAGCGGGCAGCTGGCGTCGATCACCCAGGAGTGGCTGGCCGACAAGGCGAACGCACCGGTCTTCCAGCCCTGACGCATGGAGCCTGACGGGGTCCCAACGCCCCCCGACGAGGTCGTCCGGCCTCGACGGGCGCAGGGACCTCGCCTGGGTCTCGGGGGCGAGGGCGGGCGAAGCCTGCTCATCGCGGCGGTTTCCACGGTTGCGTTCTTCGGCGTGCTCGTGCTCATCGTCGTCAATGCCCCGGGCTGGCCCCGCTTCCAGCAGGCGTATCTCAACGGCCCGATCTTCGCCGAGTCCCTGCCCAAGGTCGTCGCCAAGTTCTGGGTCAATGTCCAGCTGTTCCTGATCGCCGAGGCCCTCATCCTCGTCTTCGGGTTGTTGCTGGCGGTGTTGCGCAGCCTGCCAGGGCCGGTGTTCTTCCCGGTTCGCCTGCTGGCGACCGTGTACGTGGACCTGTTCCGGGCGCTGCCGGGAATCCTGGTCATCCTCATGCTGGGCCTGGGCATCCCGGCACTTCGCATCGAAGGCGTGCCCAAGGACGAGTTCTTCTACGCGCTGGTGGTGCTCACGCTCGTCTACTCCGCCTACGTGTCGGAGGTCTACCGGGCGGGCATCGAATCCGTTCATCCCAGCCAGGCCGCCGCGGCCAGATCCCTGGGCCTCACCCAGCTCCAGACGATGCGATATGTCGTGGTCCCGCAGGCCATCCGGCGCGTGATCCCGCCGTTGCTCAACGACTTCATCGGGCTCCAGAAGGACACCGTGCTGGTGTCATACATCGGCGTGGTCGAGATCTTCCGCGAGACCCAGATCCTGTCGGCCGCGACCTTCAACTTCACACCGTACGTTGCCACGGCACTGGTGTTCGTGGTGGTCACCATTCCGCTGGCGCGGTTCACCGACTGGCTGATCGCGCACGAGCAAGCGCGGCGCCGCTCGGGGGGCGTTCGCGTCCCGAGCCGTCGCGGGCGGATGTTCGGGCTCCTCGCGTGACCGCCGCGCTCGAGGTCCACGGCCTCCATAAGTCATTCGGCCAGCTCGAGGTGCTGCGCGGGATCGATCTCGAGGTCGCGGAACACGAGGTCATCGCGCTCATCGGGGCCTCGGGGAGCGGCAAGTCGACGCTCCTGCGGTGCATCAACCTGCTGGAGCCCATCGACACCGGGCGGATCGTCATCCACGGGGAGGAGATCACGGCCAGGGGCGTCCACGTGGACCGGATCCGGCGGCGGGTGGGGATCGTGTTCCAGTCGTTCAATCTGTTCCCGCACATGCGCGTGCTCGACAACATCACCCTCGGACCGCGCAAGGTGCTGAGGCGACGACAGGCCGTCTGCGAATCGGATGCGATGGCGCTGCTCGAGCGCTTCGGCCTCGCCGACAAGGCGACCGACTATCCGGACCGGCTCTCGGGTGGGCAGCAGCAGCGGGTCGCGATCGTGCGCGCGCTCGCGATGGAGCCCGACGTCCTGCTGCTCGACGAGGTGACCTCCGCGCTCGATCCGGAGCTGGTCGCGGAGGTCCTCAACGTGATCCGCGAGCTGGCGGCAGGCGGGATGACGATGCTGATCGCGACCCACGAGATGGGGTTCGCGCGCGACATCGCGAGCCGGGTCTGCTTCCTCGACGGTGGCCGGATCCTGGAGCAGGGGCACCCGGCCCAGATGCTCACCGACCCGCAGGAGGACCGGACCCGGCAGTTCCTCACCCGGATCATCGAGGCCGGGCGGCTTTGACGACCTGACCGGGCGCTGCTATGGCGTCTCGGACGGTGGCAGAGACTCGTAGTCCTCCGTGTCGTCGGGGCTGGGCGTGACGTCGATCCCGGTCTCGCCATCGTCGATGGGCGGGACGTACTCCTGGCCGGGGAGGATCCGGAGCACCCAACCCACCTGGATCCGGTCGGGCGCATACCCGGCCGTCTCCGGGTCGAGTGACGGATAGCGCTCCCGGTTCCAGTACGCGATGCTCCGGCCGCTCGTCCCGAACCGCTTGGCGATTGTGAGCAGCGTATCTCCGCGCTTGATCCTGTACTCGACGACGGTGGGCGACGGGCTGGGGGTCGGGAGCGCCGTGGTCGGCGGAGGCGTGGGGAGCGTCGTCTGCGTCGGACTGGGCAGGGGCGTCGGCGGAGGCGTGGGTCGGATCGAGGCGGGCAGGCATGCGCCGACCGCGATCGCAAGCAGGAGTGCGGCGGTCGCCGGGCGGAGGCGGCCCATCAGGCGTCGCGGTGGGCAGTCACCCGAATGCGGATGACTGCGGGGACCGCCAGCGAGCTCAGCGTCCCGCTTCGGTGGGTAGCGCACGTGCCTCCCCGTCATTGGCCGGCGTGCGGACCGGGCGACCGTCGGCGATGGCCGGCTCATCGGCGATCGACCCACCCGTCCCGTCTCCAGCCTCGGTGGCTTCGCCTGACCGCGGCGCACCCGGGCCCGGCGGGTCCACCGGCGTCGGCGCGGAGAGGGTGAACTTGCGGGCGAGCGCGAGGCCCTGGGCCGCCGTGGCAACGGAACCTCGACCCTGACGCTTGGCCACGAAACAGGCCCTGTCGGCAGCGAGAAGGACATCCGCCGCACGGGTGCCATCGGACGGGAACGACGCGATGCCGATCGACGCGCTCACCTGCAGCCCGCCATCGTGCCATGGGCCGCCTGCCGCGCCGACGCTGGAGATGGCGCCCAGGATGCGGTCGGCTGCCGCCACGAGGCCATCGCCGTCGCTTCGCAGCAGGATCACCGCAAACTCGTCTCCGCCGTAGCGGAACACGGCATCCGTCTCACGGGCCGCAGACCGGATCGCCGCGGCGATGTCACGCAACAGCCGGTCACCGGCCTGGTGACCCAGGGAGTCGTTGGCCGTCTTGAACTCGTCGAGGTCGATCATCACCAGGCCGAATGGTTCATCGCCCGCCGCCTCCCGGTTCAGGCGATCCTTGAACGCCCGGTGGTTGAGCAGGCCCGTGAGGTCGTCGGTCCGGGCCCGGACCTCGGCAGCCTGATACGTCTCGGCATTGCGCAGGGCGATCGAGACCTGGCCGGCGAACAGCTTGACCAGGTCGAACTCCAGGTCGTCGAACGGCGCCTCGTCGCTCGAGCGCTCGAGCGACAGCACACCCGCCGGCCCCAGCTGTCCGAGCAAGGGGACCGCGATGAGGCTTCCGTCCATCCCGCCTCGGCCTGTCGCGACACGGCCCTCGTCACGGCGCTCGTTGGTGATCAGCACGGCCTCGTTGTGCTCGACGGCCCAGGTTGCGACGTCCGTCCCGTCGATCTCCCACGACTCGCCCGGCTCCGGAGCCTGGGCCCCTCGAGCCGTCAGCGGGACCAGGCCGCCATCCATGCCACCCACGACGCGAATCTCGACGCGGTTGCTCTCGACGAGCGTCCCCAGCCGGTCCGTAATCTGCTCCAGCACAGATCGTTGGTCGAGCGTGGTCAGGATCGACTGTGTCGTGCTCATCAGCTCCCGCTGAGCGAGCAGCTGGCGCTTGAGCGCCTTCGACTGTCCCCGGAGCAGCTCGGTCGCATCTGCGTTGGCCATTGCCTGGGCAGCGAACGACGCCGAGATGACGAGCAGCCGAAGGTCGTCTTCGGTGAACTTGCGCAGCCCCTCGCTGACCAGCACGAGCACGCCCAGGCACTGCCCCTCGTGAACCATCGGGGCGGCCAGCATCGACTCATCGAGGTCCGGCTCCGACCCCGGCATGGTGACCGCGCGTGGGTCCCTGGCCGTATCGTCGACCAGCTGGGGCACCTTGTGCCGGGCCACCCAGCCGGTGATCCCATCGCCGACGGCGACTCGCAGGTTCTCGCGATTCTCGTCCGCATACGTCTCGCCTTCGCCCAGGGCCGCAACGGGAACCAGCTCGTCGCCCTGAACGCGATAGACACGCGCGTTCTGGTACTCGATCACCTGCCGCAGCTCCGTGGCAATCGCCTGCCCGATCCTGTCAACACCCGTCAGCCCCGAGAGTCGCGCGCCGAGGCGCTGGATGGACTGCAGCTGGGCGGCCCAGGTGGCCATCCGGCCGAACGTCCGCGCCGAGCGCACCGCGATCGAGGCATCGCTCGCCATGGCCTCCGCACTGTCCAGGTCCGCGGAGCGCCAGCGATACGGTCGATCGTGGCCCAGGTAGAGCATGCCCTGCACCTCGTGCGCGTCCACCAGCGGCGCCACGACCAGCGTGCTGCAGCCCTCCTGGACCGCCGCGGCGCGGATCGGGTTGTTCGAGCGCGGCGCGTCGGGCCCCAGCAGCGCGGCCGGCCGCCGTGATGGGAGCTCCGCGCCAGGACCGCGGTCTGCTTCGAGGTTCCGCACCGTGACCATGAACTCGTCGCTGAAGCCTGTGCCGACGGGCGCCGAGACCCGCCCATCAGCGCCGTACAGCACCACGCCGACGCGGTCGGCTCCGAACAGGACCCGGGCGTGATCGCCCAGATCCCGGACGACGTCCCCCACGTCCAGGCGCGACGCCAGGTCAGTGGCGATACGGCGCAGTGCCTCGGATCGTCGGAGCCTGCCGGTGGCCTCCTCGGCCGCGGTCGATGCTCGGACCAGCACGCCAAGGGTCCGGGCGATGGCGAGCGAGAGGCGATGGCCGTCGTCGGAGCCGAGCTCCACGCCGCCGGCGATCACCAGCACGCCCCATGGCGCCTCTCCCCCGGGGATCCGAACGATCAGCTCGTCGGTCCCGGTTCCGAGGATGGGGCCCGGGCCCCCCGTACCCGGCCGGACATGCAGCGGCGCGGACGACTCGAGCGCCTCAGCGAACAGGTTGTGAGCCCTGGGCAGAGCGCGAGCGCCGGTGACACCTGGTCCCTCGACCGCGACCGCTCGCGGCACGAGGCCGCCCGGCCGTCGCTCCCAGATGCCCACCAGTGCTGCTCCGGTCTTGGTCCTGATCTGCCGGCACGCTTCCTCGAGTGCCTGGTCGAGCCCGCTCGGGAACGAGGCGATCTCGGCCAGATCGGCCAGCAGGTCGACGCCTGCCGGCGAGTCGATGAAGGTGGCCGGTCCGACGAGCTCGCGGCGCGCGAGCCGGGGAGCGGCGAGCGTCTCGGTCGCCCCGGTCGGGACCGATTCGGCGTCGCTCAGGAAGCGCTGCAGGTCCGCCAGGCGGTAGCGCCGGTCGCCGCGCTCATTGATGCGGTAGTAGTTGAGGCGACCCGCATCGCTCCACGCCCGGACCGTGTTCGGATGCACCCCCAGAACCCGGGCTGCCTTTGCGACGGACAGCGCGGCATCGCGCGGTCTCGAGGGGAGGCTCTGGGGTGTGAGGCTGTGGGATTTGGTAAGCATCGGCCGTCGATGCCGACTCTCCACGGCTTCACAGCAATTGACAATAGGACGAAGGTCTCATTTCCTGGCGGAGCGGTGACCTCAGCCCCGTGGAGCCCTCTGCCGGTCGCGGGTCAGATGAACGTAGGCGAGGGTCGCAGCGATGCTGGCAAGCGCGATCGCACCGACGATGATCAACGCGGTGAGCGGATCGCCGACCAGCCCGGGTCCCTGCCCGGAGCTGCGGGGATCGCCGGCACCCGGTTGCGAGGGGGACGGACTGGCTGCCAGCACGACTGCCGGCAGCACGACGGTCAGGACTGTCGCCACCATGGCGGCGCTCAACGCCACCGTGGTGGCGCCGAGCAGCGAGGCTGTGCGACCGCGCGACGGGAGCGGCGACGGGAGCGGCGACCGGCGCAGCTCAGGCGACTGCATCGATCACCCACCACACAAGCCCGATCGTCATCGCCAGCAACCCACCGGCCAGCAGCGCGGCCGACAGACGGGTCGTCGATCGGTGGTCGATGGCCAGGACGCGCATGGCCTGCGCGCGCTCGAGGGTGGTCAGGACGAGCGGGCGTCCCAATCCGGCCCGCAGGATCGGCCCACGCTCTGGGTCGAGCACGGGGACACCCATGGCATAGGCGTGCTCGACGCCGCTCACCTGCTCGACGCGGAACCGGATCGAGGTATCCGACGGCGTTCCATTCGGCACCCGGTCCGGGATCTCCGCGGCGGTCCCCTCGGCCTCGCGAACCACGACGACCAGGCCGGCGTCCAGTTCCTCGGCGTCGAGTGCGATGCGATCGAGGCCGTCCACGATGTCGAACGGGACCACCTGGCGCTGGTCATCGAGCGGTGACCAGCCTCGTCGACTCCGCGCCTCGAGCCGCGAGCGCCGGAACACGAGTGGGCGATGGTGCTCATCCTCGAACATGCTCTCGGCGTCGATACGCCCCGTGACCCCGATGAAGCGCGTGACGCCGGTCTCGGCCAGCTCGCGTGCGCGGCCGACACCCACGATCGGAACGGCCGCGAGGATCCGGCCTACCCGTGCCCGGGGACCGAGGCGCCGGAGCAGCAACCATCCGATGGCGAGCATGGCGACGCCGGCCGACAGGAGCAGGGTGGGGATCACCGTCGGATCATAGCCGCCGCCGGCGACGGCCCGCGCCGACGGCCCGCTCCGACCCTCGGTGGCTGCGGGCACATGCTGTCGATGGGTTGGCCCGGCAACCGGCGCGCCGGGCGTGCGCGATCGGCAGCCTCAGTCGGGGGAATCAGTAGCCCGAAGGAACCTACTCGACGCGTGGGCATTGATGTCATCGCCGCCGTTAGCATCGCTCGGCCCCTTCGGGCTGGAATCAACGCTACGTGATGCGCGACCCCGGGTCAACGCGCTTATCCACCACTTACCGCTCAATCGCATCGGTTGTCCACCGTGCGTCCACGACGCGGCCCGCTCCGATCGAGTCAGGCTGTGTCGCGTCCCGTCCGCGGGTCGATGGCACGTGCCTGTCCGTCGAAGCTGGTGAGCACCAGGCGTCCGCCGATCAGCTCGGCATCGGTCACGACGTCCGAGTGCGCGACACGCCAGGCGACGGCTCCATCCGGCTGGATCGCGAACGTCTCCACCTCGGCCTGGGCCAGCACGTGCGACAGGCGTGACGATGCGAACAGCGCACTGATCGGCGATCCGGACCGATGACTCCAGCGCAGCTCCCCGGTCCGGGCTTCGAGCGCATAGGCATGGAAGCCGTACTTGATCACCAGCAGGCCCTCCGTATCCCACAGGACCCCGGACGGCTCGTCGCTGATCAGGGACGCCAGCCGCACGGTCCAGGGACCCGACGGGGAGTCGACCCGGATCTCCGCCCGGCATCGCCGGTCGGGCTCGGGACCGGTCAGGTCGCCGAGGTCGATCAGCGGGCCACCCGCCTCGCTGAGGGCGAACACCGTGGCTGCCCCGCCGCTTCCGGCCCAGCGCAAGCTCGCACGCAGCCCACCGGGGTAGGCGACGACCGTGTGACGGGGCTCCGGTATCACAGGCCTGTGCCGGCGGTGGGCCTCACACTCCGGCGTTCTGCGAGGCGGGCCGAGGGCCGGAAAGCCCGGCGCCCTCGGCCAGCACGTCGGCCTGGCGCCGCTCCTCGCAGATCGGCGCGACGTGCGCGTTGGACAGCATGCGCAGCGTCGCAGGTGGCACCGGGAACACCGCCGTCGGCGTGCCGGCGGCCGCCCAGACGGTCTGGAATCGGCCGAGATCAGGGTCCATGACCACCTGGACGGGTCGGTCGTGCCCGATCGGCGGGATCCCGCCGATCGAGAACCCGGTCAGCTCCCGTGCCTCGGTCGCGCTCGCCCGGCGCACCTCAGGCTCGCTCACGACAGCAGCCAGGCGCGCGAGATCCACGCGGTTCGGTCCGGATACCAGGCAGATGATCGGTCGCAGCTCGCCCGCCTCGCCGGACGCCACGAACACCAGCGACTTGACGATCTGACCGAGCTCGGCACCGACGGTTGCGGCCGCCTCCTCCGCCGTGTGGGTTGACTCGGTGAACACGCGAATGTCGAGCGTCACGCCCTTTCGGGCGGCGGCATCGACCACACGCTGGGCGGCTCCGGGGAGCGCGGCGTCGGACACGGCCGGAGTCTACATGAGGCGAGCCGTGGCGACTGGTCGGCGCTGGGTAGGATGCACCGATGAGGCCGCGATCCATGAGTGCACCGGAAGAGGGCGGGGGGAGCGGGCGTCATGCGCTGGTGATCGCTGCCGGCGAGGTGGACGACCGCCGTGCCCTCGATGCTGCATGGCCCGGTTGGGATGCGGCTGTCGGCCCCGTGATCGCTGCCGACGCCGGCTATGTGGGCGCTGCTCGCCTGGGCCTCGTTCCGAACCTTCTCGTCGGCGACCTCGACTCGCTCGACGCCGAGACGCAGGCGCGCGCCGCGGCCGCGGGCGTCGCCATACGTCGTGCGAGCCGCGACAAGGACGCGTCGGACACGGAGCTGGCGGTTCTTGAGGCGTGTCACATGGGGGCAGAGCGGATCACGATCCTGGGTGCCCTGGGTGGTCCGCGGCTGGACCACGCGCTGGCAAACATCTGGCTCCTGGCTCATCCGGCCCTCGAAGGTGTCGCGGCGGTGCTCCTCGACGCGGAATACCGGCTATCGATGGTGATCGCACCCGATACCGCCGGGCGGCGGGTGACCCGCGACCTCGAGGGGCGGGCGGGCGCGACAATCACCCTGCTGCCGCTGGGCGGTGACGTCACCGGCATCACGACCGCCGGCCTTCGCTATCCACTCGACGACGAGCCCCTTCACGTTGGCCCAGCTCGTGGGTTGTCGAACGTCCGGGTCGGGCCAGCTGCCTCCGTCACGCTGCGTTCGGGGCGGCTCCTGGTCGTCGAGCAGGCCGTAACCGATGCTGGGCTATCCTCCGGTCCGTAGGAGGGAAGCGGACGATGACGATCCCGCAGGCCGGTGACCCGGCCCCGCAGCTCGAGCTGCTCGATGACCACGGCGAGACGCACAGGCTGACCGACCGCCGGGGCTCCTGGACGGTGGTGTACTTCTATCCAAAGGACGACACGCCCGGGTGCACCACGGAGGCGTGCCAGTTCCGAGACCACCACGCCGACATCACCTCGGATGGCACCCAGGTCTGGGGCGTGAGCCCGGATGGCTTCGAGAGTCACGCCGCGTTCCGGGCCAAGTTCGACCTGCCATTCACGTTGCTCTCTGACCCCGACCATTCGGTCGCCGACCGCTGGGGTGCCTGGCGCGAGAAGAACAGGTACGGCCGCACCTACATGGGGGTCGCGCGGTCGAGCTTCCTGGTCGGTCCCGACGGGCGGATCGTGCGGGCATGGCCAGACGTTCGGGCGGACGGCCATGCCGGTGAGGTCCTGGAGGCGCTTCGCGCAGCACAGGGTGCCTGATCACGCCTGCTCGATCGTCCGGGCACCCCGGGTCAGGAGCGCGCATTCGGGTCGTGGACAGCAAGAGAGGCTTCGCCCGTGGGGGGAGACGAGCGAAGCCTCGGGCGGGACTCTAGCACACCATGGCGGTCTGGATGTCAACGATTACGCGAGCCCGCTGACCGAGCATGAGAGGTCCGATATCGATGTCTGAGCAGTCCCCCCAGGCTCCCCATTCCTGGCGCCCCGATCGGTTCATGGTCATCGTCGCCCACCCGGACGACGCGGATTTCGGGCCGGCAGCGACGGCCGCCGCGTGGATCGACGCGGGCTCGACGGGCTGGCTCGTCTGCTGCACCAGCGGCGATGCCGGTGCCGACGACTGGCAAGCCGATCCGATCGAGCTGGCGACCCTTCGTGAGGCGGAGCAGCGCGCGGCGGCGGCAATCGTGGGCTACGAAGGCGTCTCCTTTCTCCATCGGCCCGACGGCGCGCTGGCCAACGACCTCGCGCTGCGAGAGGAGCTTGTGCGCGAGATCCGGACGTTCCGGCCCGACGCCGTGCTCGCGGTGGACCCCGAGACGCTGTTCCATGGGAGCACGGGGGTGAACCACACCGACCACAGGACCGCCGGCCTCGCGGCCGTGGATGCGGTCTACCCGGCAGCGCGCAACCCGATGGCGTTCCCGTGGTTGGCGCGTGACGGGCTCGACGCGCACGTGGTTCGTCGCGTGTATCTGTTCTGGTCGAACAAGCCCGACGCCTGGATCGACGTGACGGCCACCCTGGACCGGAAGCTCGCCGCGCTGCGCGCGCATTCGAGCCAGCTCCGAAAGCCCGGCCAGCTGGAGGAACGGATCCGGCTCTGGGCCGCCGAGGAAGGCGTGGCCGCCGGCGTCGAGCTCGCCGAGGCGATGCGCGTGATCGTGATCGAGGAGGACGAGGACCCGGGCGCCGAACCCGCCTGAGGGCGCTCTCAGGCGGTGGCGAGCATGACCGGCCGGAGCCGGCCCCAGGCATTCCACACGTCAGCCAGCTCGGTGGCCCGTGTCCCGAGCGCATCCACCATCAGCCCGAGCGACAGGTCGCCCGCCTCCGCCGCAAGCCACTCGTCCGCGGCCACCGTGGCACGTGCGTACAGCTGCGCGAGCTCGTCCTCCTGTGGCCAGGTCCGGATGCGCATCCGGTCGAGGCCTGCGTAGCCAACTGCCAGCGAGAGGTCCCGGGGGACGGGCACCCGCGCGTCGGCGAAGCCACCCAGGCCATCGAACCGATACCCGAGCGCCGAGAGGGCTCCCACGATGTCGCGTCGCTCGCGCAGCGAGAACAGGCCCCAGAACGGCGCGTCGTCCGGGAGGTCGAGGTAGCCGTCCTCGATGGCTCGGGCGACGATGGCGTCCACGAGCTGTGTGATCTTGATCTGCCAGTCTCGGGTTGCCCCCGGGTCGTCGGCTGCGACCGCCGCCACGAGCCTGTCCCGGGCTACGCGGTCTCCCCGGAGGACGCGCAGGATGATCGGGAGGTCACCCGTCCCCGGTGTCGCGGCCGCCGCGATGTTCGCGATCGGCGGCTCGGTTCCCACCGGCCCGGCGCTGGCCGGCCAGCTCGGGATGGCCGGCTCCTCGCCACCCGTTGGGGCGGCCTCGACGACGGCAACCGGTTCCTCGCACGCCGCCAGCGCCTCGCGCGCCTCACGACACGCCAGCTCGGCGGTCTCGGCGGCGATGCGTGCGACGTCCGCGTCCACGGCCAGGCGATCGAGTCGGGGCGCCGCTGCGCGCAGCTCAGCATTGCCGCGCTCGAGCTCTCGCATCGCCGCCCGCGTGCGGGCATTCAGCTCGTTGACCTGATCCAGCCACTCGCGGGCGGCTCGCTCGGTGGCCTCGGCGTCGATGGCGCTGGCGGTGGCGGACCGGAACTCCCGGTGCAGCGCCTCCTTGGCCGCCGCGACCGTGCGCGGGTCGGCGTGCGTCTGTGCCTGGTCGACCCGTTCGCGAAGCGCGTCGTACTCGCGCTGCGCCTCTCGTAGCGCGTCCACTGCTGCCTTGGCCTGGTCGCGAGCGGCCGTCGCCACCTGGCACCGCTCCTCAACCAGCGTCCTGGCCCCCGCGCACGGGTCGGCCCCGGTCGTCGACGGGAGTGTCGACGCCGCTGGGCCCGGAGTCGCCGGGAACGCGGGCCGATCGAGCTCGCGCCCGGAGACTGGCTGTGGCGCTCGATTCGCATCGTCTCGATCTTCGGCAACGAGGCTGGTATCGATGACCGGGACCGCCGCGCGGGAGACGTGCACCGGCGGCGGCTCCATCGCCGGTCGCACGCTCACCGACGATGGCTCCATCACCGGTCGAGCGCTCACCGACCCGGCGGGCTCGTCCAGGGCAGCGAGGACGGCCAGAGCGCTGGCCGTCGGTCGCCCGCCGCCGGCCAGCTGCCTGCCGCCGGCCAGCTGCCTGCCGCCGGCCGGCTGTCCGGAACCGGTCTGCCCGCCAACGGGGATCGCGATGGCGCGATCGGTCACGCCAACGGGCGCCGATGGAACAGGTGTTCGAGTCATGCCGACCTCCGGACCGACCGGGGTGGGTGCTGAGGCGGTGCCGACAACGTGGCTCGTGGCTGGTCGCGGACTCTCGGGCCAGGCGCCTTCATCGGGGGAGCCGGGGATCGGCGTGCCGTCCGCTCGTCCGCCCGGGTCGGCGAGCGTGGCGCCCGGGCGCTGTCGGATCGAGTTCGGCACGATCGTGAGCCGGACCTCACGGCGGGGCGCGGGCCGCCTGCTGATCGCCTCGACGATGGCCGCGCCGATGGCGGCGCCGAGCACGAGACCCAGGGCCAGGAAGGCAATCTCGGACGGGCTCACATCACTCCCATGCCGGCGCGTCCCGTGGACGCGCCGCAGGCAGCGTAGCTGCGCCGCGGGTGCATCGTCAACAGCCATCAGGGGCCACCGACGAGGCCGGCGATGGTCCCATCCGACCCGTCCTCGGACCGCATGGTGCGACGACAGGGCGGTTCGGACCCGTAAAACACGGTCCAATGGCCCACTGTGGTGTGCAACGGGAGCGAGGGCTTGGTAAATTCCGAGCCATCGGCGGTCTCGCCGCCCGTGTTCCCGCTTGCCGAGCTCACGCAGGAAAGGCGCGTCCACTTCGTGACCCTCGACCAGACCCAGGAGTTCCTCGTCCAGCCGGTCGATGCTGCCTGGCTGCAGTGCAACATCGAGTGCCAGGAGGCGTGCCCGGTCGGCACCAACTGCCGCGGCTACCTGAACCTGGCCGCCGAAGGCCGCTTCGAGGAGGGCTACATCCTCGCGCGCGAGCCGAACCCGGTCGCCGCGATGTGCTCCTATGTGTGCTCCGCCCCATGCGAGCGGGCCTGCCGCCGCGGCGACATCGACCGCCCGCTGGCGATCCGCGCCATGAAGCAATTCCTGGTGGAGTGGCACGAGGCGTCCGGCATCCCGGATGTGATGCCGCCGATCACGTCGCGCGTGGAGCGGGTGGCCGTCGTGGGAGCCGGGCCGTCCGGCCTGGCGGTGGCTCGCGAGCTGGCGACCCACGGGTACCAGGTGACCGTGTTCGACAGCCTGCCCTTCGGTGGCGGCACGATGCTGATCGGGGTACCCGCCTTCCGGCTCCCGCGCGAGGCGATCGAGATGGATGTCCGCCTCGTCGAGCGGCTCGGCGTCCGCTTCGTGTTCGACACCACCGTGGGCATCGACATCCCGTTCGAAGACCTCGAGCGCGACTACGACGCGATCGCGATCACCGCCGGCGCCATGAACCCGGTCTACCTCGACGTCCCGGGCGCCGACCTCGAGGGTGTGCAGTACGGCGTCGACTTCATGAAGAAGGCCAACCTGGGTCAGGAGCTCGAGGTCGGGCGCAACGTGGTCGTCATCGGTGGCGGCTACACCGCGATGGACTGCTCGCGCACGAGCCTGCGCTACGGCGCCGAGAACGTGACCATCGCCTACCGCCGGACGCGCTCAGAGCTGGTGGTCGACGAGGAGGAGCTGGGCGAGACCGAACGCGAGGGCGTTGCCCTCGAGTTCCTGGTCAGCCCGATCGAGCTGGTCGGCGAGGAGGGCCACCTGACGGGCGTCCGCTTCATTCGCAACAAGCTGGGCGAGCCCGACGCGTCCGGTCGCCGGTCCCCGGTCCCGATCCCCGGTTCCGAGTTCGTGGTCCCGGCCGATACGGTCATCCCGGCCGTGTCGCAGTCGGCCGATCTCAGCTTCCTGCCGGTCGACTCGGCGTTCGAGGTCAACCGCGGTCGGATCAAGGTCGATCCCGCAACCTACGCCACCAACGTGCGCGGCGTGTTTGCCTGCGGCGACTTCGTGACCGGGCCGACGACGCTGATCGAGGCCGCCGGCCATGGCAAGAAGTGCGCGTACGCGATCGACCGCTACCTCGCCGCACGGACCGACGTGACCGTGTCACCCAACGTCAAGATCACCAGCTCATGGCGCCACGACATGCCGGAGCTGTACGACGTCCTGCCGCGCCAGCACATCCCGATGGTGGACCTCCCGGCCCGGATGCCCTCGACCGACCCCACCGTCAACTTCGCGACGCCCGTCGAGCTCGGCTACGACGGGACGGCAGCGGTGGCCGAGTCCACGCGCTGCCTGATGTGCAACTACAACATCTGGTTCGACGCCTTCAGGTGCGTGCTGTGCGGCGCGTGCGCCGACGTGTGCCCCGAGGGCGTGATCCACATGGTGGATGTGAACCAGCTCAAGACGGAGGGTCTCCTGCCCGAGGTCGAGGAGGCGTACGGCTGGTCGCAGGGTGCGGCCATGGTCCTCGACGAGGAGCGCTGCATCCGCTGTGCGCTGTGCGTCAAGCGGTGTCCCTTCGATGCCATCACCATGGAGCGGTTCGAGCTCCAGGAGATCTCGAGCGACGGACGGCTCTACAAGGAGTCGTACCGTGATGCCCAACTTGCCGGGACCGCCGGCGTGGCAGGAGGAGCCTAGGTGAGTTTCCTCGAGCGGGTCGACCAGACCATCCGACGGAGCCCCGTCTGGCGCTCGATCTTCCGCAACCCGTACCCCAACGACGAGCGGTCGCGGGCGTACGCGGTGATGAACAACGTGTTCCTCCACCTGCACCCGGTGCGGGTGCGGCAGCACGCGGTGAAGTTTGCCTACACGTTCTGCCTTGGCGGCCTGAGCTTCTTCCTGTTCCTGGTCCTGACGGTGACCGGCGTGTACCTGATGTTCTTCTATATCCCGTCGGACACCCAGGCCTACTCGAACATTCTCGACATCCAGAGCCGGGTCGTGTTCGGCCTCCTGACCCGCAACATCCACCGGTGGGCGGCCCACCTGATGGTGTTCTTCGTGTTCCTGCACATGATGCGGGTCTTCTACCACGGTGCCTACAAGCCACCCCGCGAGTTCAACTGGGTCGTCGGCGTCGTGCTCCTGTTCCTGACGATCCTGCTCAGCTTCACCGGCTACCTGCTGCCGTGGGACCAGATCGCCTACTGGGCGATCACGATCGGCACCAACATGGCCGGGTACGCGCCGCTGCTCAACACGCCGACCAAGCTGCTGCTCCTGGGCGGGATCGAGGTCGGCCAGAACACGCTGTTGCGGTTCTATGTCCTGCACATCATGGTGCTGCCGCTCGTGGCAGCGATCTTCCTGGCCGTGCACTTCTGGCGCATTCGCAAGGACGGAGGCATCAGTGGCCCGCTCTGATCGTCGCCCGACCGGGAGCCCTCGATGACCGATACCAAGCAGCCCACCGAGGGCCGGGTCGTGCTCCCTGTCGACCCTGCCCGACGGACGGAGATCGACAAGCAGCGGGTGCCGATGTCGGCGCGCCCCTACCGCCTGCTGGCGCTGGTCAAGCAGGACGCCGTGGTGCGGGTCCAGAAGGAGCCCGACGACACGGTCATGACCTGGCCGCACCTGCTGGCGATCGAGTTCCTCGCCGCGGGCCTGGTGAGCATCATGCTGCTGCTGATGGGCCTGTTCATCAATGCCCCGCTCGAGGACCTCGCGAACGGCAACGTGACGCCAGCCGTAGCCAAGGCCCCCTGGTACTTCCTGGGCCTGCAGGAGCTGTTGGCGTACTTCCACCCGACAGTCGCCGGCGTCATGGTCCCGACCTTCGTCGCCGTCGGCGGTGCCCTCCTGCCGTTCGTGGATCGGGGCAACATCCGCGCCACCCGGCCTTCGGACCGCAAGACCGCTGTCGTCCTGTTCTCGTTCCTGTGCACGTTGGGCCTGTTCCTTACCTTCGTTGGCATCTTCTTCCGCGGCCCCGGCTACTCGTTCGTGATCCCGTACCTGACGTTCTTCCCGATCGGGACCCCGGGCCTCCATTTCGCTCTCTGAAACTGATGGATACCGTGCGATGAGCAACTACCACGTCGAACCAGCCGACAAGCCCCAGGCACTCACCGAGGAGGCGCTCAAGTCTCTCCGCCAGGAGCAGGTCCAGGGGATCTCCCGGCGCGAGATCCTGCGCGGCTCGCTTGCGGCGGGCATCGGCCTGTGGCTGCTCGAGGTCGGCGCCGGCACCATCGGCTTCCTGTGGCCGAACCTCCAGGGTCGGTTCGGCGGCGAGGTCAAGATCGGCACCTTCGACGATGTGAAGACGGCCAACTCGTCGCTGCCGATCGAGCAGGGCTTCCCGGCCTACTACTCCGAGGCGAAGGCGTTCGTGATCCTCGTCGACACGTCGCAGCAGCGGTTCGTCCCCGGCACCGACACCACCGGCGACGGGACTGCCGAGAACGTGCGTGCGCTCTATCAACGCTGTCCACACCTGGGCTGCAAGCCGAACCCGTGCCTCAAGAACTTCTGGCTGGAGTGCCCGTGCCATGG
This sequence comes from uncultured Chloroflexia bacterium, assembly GCA_963734935.1. Classification (GTDB taxonomy): domain Bacteria; phylum Chloroflexota; class Limnocylindria; order Limnocylindrales; family CSP1-4; genus CAIXZV01. The sequence continues at coordinate 30,165 of CAVTIO010000010.1, forward strand.
CTCGCGCTACGACCGGCTGGGCATCAAGGCGGCCGGCCCGCAGTACGGCCCGGCCCCTCGGAGCATGGACCGGTTCTCGATCACCGTCGACAGCGGCGGGGTGCTGACCATCAACACCGGCAAGATCACGCTCGGTCCGCTGCCGGTTGCCGTTGGCCAGCCCGGGATCATCCCGCCGCTGACCCCCACCGGATGCATCTAGGCGCGCCCACCGAGGCCCACCCCACCCACCGAGGAGACCGATGACCGACCAGCCCGGCCACCCGCCCGAGGAGCGCCTGCCCGCCCCGCGCCCGTCGTCGGCGCCGGTGCCGGCGGACCGCTTCACGGCCCCGCCGTCGGCTCACCGCAAGGACCTCACGCCGGAGCGAGCGGCCGGGATCGTCAGGCAGTCCGCGAGCGCCCGGTGGGTGGGCTTCCTCGCGATCGTGTTCATCGCGCTGTTCGTGATCGTCTACTACTTCTACGAGCTGGGCATGCCCGGCGGGCTCACCGTGTCGCGCCTCCAGGCGGAGGCGAGCGCTCAGGCGGTGACCTCGGTGGAGCGCGGTTACAACATCTACCAGGCCAACTGCGCCCGCTGCCATGGCGTCGACGGCGAGGGCGGCATCGGGCCCGCGCTCAACCGCCAGGACAAGCTTTTCGCCCACCTCAACCCCGCCTACATCCGGACGATGCTCGAGGTTGGCGGCCGCTATGCCTGCGGCGACGCGAACAGCGTGATGCCGGTGTGGTCGAATGCGGGTACACCGCCCGGGCCGCTCAACTACCACCAGATCGAGAACGTGATCTCCTTCATCCGGGCGGAGAAGGGACACGAGTATCGGGTGCTCGACCCGAACCTGCTCGAGCCATCGATCGACCCCAACACCGGCAAGTCCACCTTCGAAGGCTGGGTCGACCCGAACTACACGCCCGCGCCGGGGGCGACGCCGTATCCGGCCTGCTGGAAGGACGAGTTCACGCAGCCAGCGTCACCCGCGCCTTCGGGGTCGCCGGGCGAGTCTGCGGCACCTTCGGGCTCGGAGGCACCCGCGGGCACGGTCCTCCAGGAGAGCGCGACCAACATTGCGTTTGATGTCACCAGCCTGAGCGCGCCGGCCGACACCCCGTTCCAGATCGAGTTCGACAACAGGGACGCGGGCATCCCGCACAACATCGAGATCAAGGACGCCAGCGGCGCGTCGCTGTTCAAGGGCGAGATCATCACCGGCCTCGCGCAGGTGACGTACGACGTGCCTGCCCTCGCGGCAGGCACCTACACCTACGTGTGCTCGGTGCATCCGAACATGACCGGCACGCTGACGGTGGGGAACTGAGCGATGGCCCAGACCGCGCTCACCACGCCCCGCCCACAGCCGACACGACGGCGCGCCTTCTTCGGCCTGTTCGATGCGGACGGCTGGGGATGGGCGAGCGTCAAGGCAGCCTTCTGGTTCGTGCTGCTCATCATCATGCTCGGGTACATCCCCGACCGCGCGTACTACTTCACGGTCCAGAAGACGATCGACATCGGGCTGCTCGCCTGGTCACCGATCAACTTCTGCCCGCCAGAGAATGAGACGCTTCCGTGCCCCGCGCCCCCCGGCGCCACGCTCCCCTGGCACAACGCGCCTGAACAGGTGCGTCTGCCGGCTGGCCGGACTGACGGAGCGGCCGCGCTGATCGGCACGACCTACCTCTACGCCGGTGGCAGCGACGGCCAGTCGCCGTCGGACACGGTGTACGTGGCGCACGTGGTTGGCACCGGGAACGTCGATCAATGGACCGAAGGTCCTCCGTTGCCCGAACCACGCGCCGACGCCGCCGCGGTGGTCCTCGGCAACACGCTGTTCGTCATCGGCGGTCTCGGTCCTGACGGCCAGCCCACGACCACCGTGTTCAGCATGGTCGTCGACAACGATGGCACGCCCGGTGATTGGGCGACCGAGCAGGTCGCGCTGCCCGAGGCACGCGCCGGGTCAACGGCGGTCGCCGTCCCCGACGGCATCGTGGTCATGGGCGGGACCGACGGCAACGCCGCCACCAACACCGTCTGGAAGAGCAAGCAGGCGGCATCGGGTGCGCTCGAGGAGTTTGCGGGCCAGGCTCCCTTGGTCGAACCGAATGTCGGTGGTGTTGCGATCCACGAGGGCGACAGTGTCCTCGTCATGGGCGGCCGGAATGCCGCCGGTGATGTCGTGGCGACCGTGCAGCTCGGCACGCTTGGGGGACCCGACGCGACCGCCGAGGACCCCAACGTGCTGATCCAGCCGTGGGTCACGAGCGCACAGACGAACCTGCCCGCCCCGCGCACGAACCTGGCTGGCTTCGTCGCCAACGGCTCGTTCTATGTCCAGGGCGGCTCGGACGGGAGCAGCCCGCAGGCTCAGACCTGGTGGGGAGAGCCGGGCACCAACGGCTTCGTCACCGAGTGGCATCACCTGAGTCAGACGGATCTCGGCACGGGCCTCGAGGGATCGGCCGCGGTGGTATCGGGCCCGCACGCCTTCCTTGTCGCGGGGACCACCCCGACTGGCGTGACCAACGACATCGCGCGTGCGAACCTCGCTCCCCAACCGCCGTTCTTCCAGCTCGGCATTCTGGGAGCGACGGTCCCGGCCCTCAGTCTCGGTGGAGAGATCGGGCAGCAGATCGGCTACCTCAACGCGGCCGGCGTCGCCACCGTGAACTTCATCATCCTGGTCGCGATCGGCTGGGGCTTCGCGCACAAGGAACGCGTGCGAGAGTTCGTGGCCGAGCGCCGTCGCCGGCGTCAGGGATCCTGACCACCAGTCGCCGTTGCCACGGGTCCTGACGCGCGGCCCTGATCAGCCCGCGAGGTCGCCCTCACCAGGGTCGAGTTGGCCGCGTCGTACCGGCAGCCCGAGCTGCATCCACGCCTGGATGCCACCGGCCACGTTGCCCACGTCGGTCCAACCCGAGGAGAGCAGATACCCGGCGACGTTGTTCGAGCGATTGCCCGTGGCGCAGATCACCATCACCGGCCGGTCCCTGGGGACCTCGTTCACTCGCGCCCCGAGCTGGGACAGCGGGATGCACAGCGACCCCTCGACGCGGGCAACGATGAGCTCGTCTCGTTCTCGGACGTCGAGCAGAACGCCCGGGTGGATCGGGTCGCGCCGGCGGATGTCAGCGTAGAGCGGATCCAGCGCGGGGACCGCGGCACGTCGGCTCACAGGGGGTCCCGCCGCGCGATCGCGGGCGCCGGCATCGCTCGGTCGGGATGGCTCAGGCGCTCATCGACCGCCCCGACCAGTGCCCGGGTGTCCACGCCCCACGCGGGCCCCGCGGGTTCCGCGAGGACCAGGTGATGGCGGGCTCCTGTCAGGTTCCTGGCGATCCCCGCCGGGTTGCCTCGGACCGCGTGAACATAGGCGGCCGCGATCTTGATCAGGCCCTGATGCAGCGCTCGCTCGGCGAGATCGTCCGTCCCCATCCAGGCTGGCTCGAGGGCCTCGTGGGCGGCGAAGAAGTCGCCCCGCGCATAGGCCGCCAGGCCCTGGTCGAAGGCCCGTCGACGTGCGTCATACGGGAGCGGGCGATAGGCCTTCTCGCGATCACCCTGGCGGATGCGGCCGGGTGTGGGGACGACGTCGAGCTTCGGCATCAGGACCGAGTGTAGCCGCTGGCGACCTGACGACTCTGATGGCCCGGCTCGACGCGGGCCGTTCGTCAGGTTCCGCCCACCCCGTCATCGAGGTAGGCGAGCGGCAACCGGCCGGCGAAGCCGTCCTCCTGCGTGTGCCAGAAGCCCACCACGTCCTCGCCCAGCTGCCAGCACAACCAGACTTGGCGTCCTCCCGCCTGGGTGGGCAGGTCCAGCAGGCCGGTGGGGATGTCCCGGAGCATGATCGATCGCTCGTCGAGCCACGCGACATCGGCCTGCATCTGGTCAACGATGCCGCGGATCCGCAGTCGGATCCGCCGTAGCTCGTCATCGTCCCCGCCCGAGCGATCGGCCCGAGGAACACCGACGGCATCGGCGCCCCCGCCGACCGCGCTCTCGCGCAGCCGGTAGGCATCGCGCAGGGCCACGAGCTCCTCGCGCTGGTCGCGGAGTCGGGCAGCGACCTCGGCCAGATCGGGCAGGAGCTCGTTGGCGTCCGCGGGCGAGTAGAAGCGCACCATCGACCGATTGTAGCCGGGGATCCTGTGCGTCCTGCGATCGATGGCCCCAGTCTCGGGGACCGCCCGTCACCACCACCGCGGGTCCCTTGACGGCACCAGGGCCTTCCGGCATGGTCACATCCTCCGCGGACGCTGGTCCCAAGGACCCATGGCCTGCAGGGCTCGGTTCTCCGATTCTTGGAGCACTCCGAAGGGAGGTTCCCCGCCCCCGATGTCGCCTCTCCCTCTGTCTGCGGCTGCCCCTCCGTCGCGCGCCGCTGACCGCCACAACCTGGTGGCGATCCTGGTCGCCGCGCTGACAATCGCCCTCCTGCTGACGGCGGTCAGCGCCGCCGCGCCGTCGAGCACGTTCGCGTCCACGACGCGTCTCACGGCCTGCAACGCTGTGAGCCTGCGAACCGGCCCTCGGACAACAGCGCGCCGCGTGGCACGTCTGCCCGAGGGAACCAAGGTGATCACCGTGGCCGTGGTCAAGGGTGGGCACTGGCACACGACCTGCACTGGCGACCGGACAGGGCAGAAGTGGTATCGGATCACAAGGATCAATGGCAAGAGCGTCTCGTCGCTGTACGGCGTCAAGTACGTCTACGTGGCCACGAGCCTGCTCTGGCTCCAGAAGGTCGCGCTCGAAGCGTGGTGTGCGACGGAACCACGCCTGTGGACCAGGGCGGCACCACGCACTCGACATCCAAGGCCAAGCTCTCCACAGGCACCAACCGTGAGCGCCAACCAACTGGTGTCCGGGACCCGCTGGACCACTAGCTGCACCGGGTCCAAGGTGACGGTCACCGCTGGTACAAGATCACGGCAATCGGCTCCCAGAGCGTGAAGTCGCTGTACGGGGTGGGGGCGCTATACGGGGCCGAGGCGTTGTTCAGGAAAGGCGCGCTTGCTACCCCTGCCCCCACCCCGACACCGACCCCGACCCCGACCCCGGCGCCCACGCCGACACCCACGCCGACACCCACGCCGAGCCCTACTCCCGACCCTCCGTCGCCATATATCGAGGGCATCGACGTCAGCCACTGGCAGGGCACGATCAACTGGGCGAAGGTTGCGGCCGCCGGGAAGCAGTTCGCGTTCATCAAGGCGACCGACGGCCTGGTCCAGTCCGACGGCACGATGTTCGTCGACAACATGTACGCGACCAACCGTGCCCAGGCCGAGGCCAACGGGATCAGGGTGGGCGCCTACCACTTCGCACGACCGGACTCCAGCGCGGGCGACGCCGTCGCTGAGGCCGACCACTTCATCGCGACCGCGGCCTGGCAGAGCGGGGAGCTCCTGCCAGTGCTCGATCTCGAGATCACCGGCGGCCTGTCGACCGCCAAGCTGCAGGCCTGGGTTCAGACCTTCCTGGATCGGATCTTCCAGCAGACCGGGGTCAGGGCGATTATCTATGTGTCGCCCTATTTCTGGAGCAGCAACATGGGCGACACGACACAGTTCGCGGTCAACGGCTACAAGGTTCTGTGGATCGCGCACTGGACGACCGCCGACCAGCCGAAGGTCCCGGCATCGAACTGGAACGGCAACGGCTGGACGTTCTGGCAGTACACCTCCAGTGGCTCGGTATCCGGCATCAGCGGCAATGTGGACCTCGACCGCTACAAGCTGAGCAACTTCAATCCGGTCACGCTCAAGTAGGCTCGGGCCTGTGCCGCTGGCCGGACGCGCCACGATCCCGTCACCCGCCCCATCGCGTCGCGCACGCCGCCGGGACCAGCGCATCGCCTAGACTGCGGCTCCATGGAGAGCATCGGCACCACGCCCGCCGCCGGCCGCCGGCCCGCCGCTGTCCACCGGCCCGCCGGCTGGCGACCGACCCCAAACGCGCTGGTCGACCTCGTGCGCGCCTCTCTCATCGGCGATGACGAGGCGGTGGCTGGACCGTACGGGGTGCGACGGGTGACGTACGCCGACTACACCGCGTCAGGGCGCAGCCTGTCGTTCATCGAGGACTACATCCGCGACCAGGTGCTGCCGCTGTACGCAAACACGCACACGGAGTCCTCGGGCACCGGCCTGCAGACCACCCGCTTCCGCGAGGAGGCGCGACGGCTCGTGCTCGAGGGCGTGGGCGGAGACCCCGCCAGGCACGCGGTCGTGTTCTGCGGATCCGGCTCGACCGCGGCCATCAACCGCCTGGTGGACGTCCTCAACCTGCGGCTTCCGGCCGACCTCGACGAGCGCTGGGAGCTCCGCTCCGCGATCCCGCCCGAGCAGCGGCCGGTCGTGTTCATCGGGCCTTACGAGCATCACAGCAACGAGCTGCCGTGGCGGGAATCGATCGCGGACGTGATCATGATCCGTGAGGATCGCGATGGCCTGATCGACCTCGCCCAGCTCGCCGATGAGCTGGAGCAGTACGGGGCACGACCGCTCCGGATCGGCTCGTTCTCGGCTGCCTCCAACGTGACCGGGATCGTGAGCGACACGTACGCGATCTCGCGCCTGCTCCACGAGCACGGGGCGCTGTCGCTGTTCGACTTCGCGGCCGCGGCCCCGTACGTGGACATCGAGATGGACCCCCCGGACGATCCGCTCGCCTACAAGGATGCGGTGTTCATCAGCCCCCACAAGCTGATCGGCGGCCCGGGGACACCCGGGGTCCTCGTCGCTCGTCGCGAGATGTTCCAGAACCGGGTGCCGGGCATGCCCGGCGGCGGAACCGTCGCGTACGTGAACCAGGTGGAGCACGTCTACCTGTCCGACATCGAGCACCGCGAGGAAGGTGGCACGCCCGCCATCGTGGAGTCGATCAGGGCCGGGCTCGTGTTCCAGCTCAAGGCGGCGGTGGGGACGGAGGCGATCCGCGAGCGCGAGCACGACTTCATCCACCGGGCGCTCCACCGCTGGGAGGACAACCCGGCGATCGAGATCCTGGGAAGCCACGAGGCGGATCGACTCTCGATCGTGTCGTTCGTGGTGCGTCACGGCGAGCGGTACCTGCACCACAACTTCGTGGTCGCGCTGCTCAACGACCTGTTCGGAATCCAGTCGCGGGGCGGTTGCTCGTGCGCGGGACCGTATGGCCACCGGTTGCTCGGGATCGATATCGAGACCTCCCACGAGTTCGAGCGCGAGATCGCACGCGGGTGCGAGGGCATCAAGCCCGGCTGGGTCCGAGTCAACTTCAACTACTTCATCAGCGACTCGGTGTTCGAGTTCCTGCTCGACGCGGTGGACCTGGTGGCGCGCGACGGCTGGCGGCTGCTTCCCGACTACCGGTTCGAGCCATTGACCGGCCTGTGGCATCACCGCGACGGGCGGCCCGAGCCGCCCGCGAGCCTGCGCGATGTGGCGTACCTGGACGGGCGGGTGACCTGGCCGGCGCACCACCACACCGAGCCCGAGTCCCGGCTGCGCGACTACCTCCACGAGGCACGCGAGATCGTGCACCGTCCGCCGCGGGCGGTGGCCGGGCCATCGGTCGATCCCGCATCGGTCGGCCCGGACTTCGAGGATCTGCGCTGGTTCTGGCTGCCCGAGGAGGTGGTCCTCGAGGCAGGTGGCCCGTCCGGCGGGGAGCCGAGCCGCGCACGTGGCTGAGGCGACGAGCGGGTCGCGTCCCGCGTCCCGCGGCCGCACGCCGGCAGTGCTGGGCATCGATCTCGGCACGACCGAGGCGAAGGCTGGCCTGGTCGGACTCGACGGCGGGCTGCTCGGGATCGGCCGCGGCGCCTACTCGATGGATGTGGGACCCGATGGTCGAGCCGAGCAGTCTCCGGCCGATTGGTGGGCGGCGGTTGGAGCCGCGGTCCGCGACGCGCAGGCCGGTCGATCCAGGGTCGAGGTCCTGGGTATCTGTGGCGTGGGCCAGGGGCCGACGCTGGCCGTGCTGGACGCCGATGCGCAACCGGTTCGACCGGCGATCACGTGGCAGGACCGGCGGGCGGGCGACGGCGGGTTCGGGCTGCTGCCTCGGATGGCCTGGCTGGCAGCGAACGAACCGGGCTCGATCGAGCGAGCACGGTGGCTGCTCACCAGCTGGGACGCGCTCGGGCTGTGGCTGTCAGGCGAGGCGGCGACGACGGTTCAGGGCCACGAGGCGGCGCTGGACGCTGGTTCGCTCGCGGCCGCCCGCGTGGACGCGACGCGCGTCCCGGCGGCGCTGCCCTTCGGGGCACGGCTCGGATCCCTTCGTCCCACGGCCGCGGAGGCGATGGGCCTCGAGCCCGGGATCCCGGTGATCGCCGGCGTCAACGATGGCACCGCCAGCATTCTCGGAGCGGGACTGCGCGTCGCGGGCGATGCCGTGGATACGGGCGGTACCTCCGGCGGTTTGGGCATCTACGCGTCCGCCCCCGTCTCGCTGCCCGGCGTGTTCTCCGCACCCGCGCCGATCCCCGGGTTGTGGGTCGTGGGTGGCGCGATGGCCGCCCTGGGCGCCTCGCTCGAATGGCTTCGATCGCAGGCCCTGGGCGGGTCGATCACGGTCGACGACCTGCTGCTCGAGGCCGCACACGTCCAGGCCGGCGCCGGTGGCCTTCTGTTCCTGCCCTACCTGGCTGGCGAGCGGGCGCCGGTGTTCGATGAGGCGGCCCGAGGTGCGTTCGTCGGCCTGACCCTGGGGCACGGCCGTCGCCACCTGGCGCGCGCCGTGCTCGAGGGCGCCGCCTTCGCGCTCCGCCACGTGGCAACACCGATCGTTGGTGCCGGTGCCCCGATCCACGAGCTGCGGCTCGCCGGCCGACCGACCCCGGATGACACCTGGGCCCGGATCAAGGCGAACGTCCTGGGTCGGCCCGTGGCGATCCCGTCGATCGGCGAGACGTCCGTCCTCGGGGCAGCGATCCTGGCCGCGGCCGGGGTGGGCGCCGTGAACGACCTGGAGGACGGCGTCACGGCCATGACCGCCGTCGCCCGTCGCCTCGAGCCCGATCCCGCGACGCGCGCAGCCTACGACTCTGCGTTTGCGGTGTATGAGGGTCTGTACGCGGCGCTGGCGCCGTCGATGCACGCCCTCAGCGGCATCTCAGCGACGGAGTGATAGGATCGCGCCGAGCCTTCGGGGCAGGGTGCGATTCCCGACCGGTGGTAGGGCCCGCTGACGCGGGTCGAGCCCACGAGCAGCACGCCTGGACCACGTCCAGGAGCTGCAGATCCGACGCGAGGGCAACCTCGTTGACCGGAGCCGACGGTACAGTCCGGATGAGAGAAGGCCATGCGCTGCGACGTCCTGATCGGGACGCCGGCCGCGCGATCTGCCCCGTTGCGCTCGGAACGAGCAACGGAGGTGACGATGGCGTGGCCTGGGCAGACGAGCATCCCTGACGGTGGTCGCGGGTCGGTCTCGGGTCTCTCCCCGGATGGCCTCTCCCTGGGCGCTTCGCCCGACTACCAGCCCGGACCCGGTGCGGGCATCCGCGTCGACGACATCTCGCTCACGTTCCGCGGTGCCCGGACAACGCACGCCCTGGACCGCGTCTCGATCGAGGTTGCGCCACACGAGATCGTGGCGCTGATCGGGCCGAACGGCTGCGGCAAGAGCACGCTCCTGCGCGTCCTGGCCGGGCTGATCCCGCCGGACGCGGGCACGGTGGCGGTCGACGGTGACCCGGTGACCGGTCCCGATCCGCGTGTTGGACTCGTGTTCCAGGAGTCGCGCCTGCTCAGCTGGCGATCGGCCGAGAGCAACGTGCGCTTCCCGATGGAGCTCGCCGGCTGGTCCAAGGACCGCCAGGAGGCGCGTGCCGCCGACCTGCTCGGCCTGGTCGGGCTCCGCGAGTTCGCGCTGGCGCGCCCGTCCACGCTGTCCGGCGGCACCCGGCAGCGGGTCTCGATCGCCCGGGCACTCGCCCTGGACCCCGCCGTGCTCCTGCTTGACGAGCCGTTCTCGGCGCTCGACGCGTTGACCCGCGAGCGGTTCAACGCCGAGCTGCTCAACCTGTGGCAGCGAACCGGGTCCACGATCGTGCTCGTCACCCACAGCATCCCGGAGGCCGTGTTTCTCGCCGACCGGGTGCTCGTGATGTCACCTCGTCCGGGGCGTATCGTGGCCGAGGTCCCCGTCTCCCTGCCTGGGCCGCGGCGCCTCGCGGACCTCGACTCGGCGCACGTGGCGGCGGTCGCCGCGACGGTGCGCGCCCACCTCGTGGACACGACCGACGATCGCATCGCGATGGTCGAGGCGCGGACAGCCATCCCTGCAGGGGGGCGGCCCGGTACGCAATCCCGCGACGACGAGGCAACGGTTGGAACGCCCGCCTGGTTCGATCCCTTCCGACCGGAGGACGAGGCATGAGCGAGCTGCCGGCCGTTGCGTCGACGGGCGTCGCCCGCGATGGGACACCCGCCGCCGCGGACGCACCGGGAACGCCACCCCGGGGCGCGCGTCGTCGGCTGTTCGGCGTCGCATGGCCGGCCGTCGTCAGCCTTGTGGTGTTCATCGCCGCGTGGCAGCTGATCGTGTTCGTATCGGGGTTCCGATCGTTCGTTCTGCCCGGACCGTGGACCGTGCTCGAGCGCTTCATCAGCGCCTGGGCCGACGGCACGATGTTGCCCCACGTCGAGCAGACGCTGGTCGAGGTGTTGCTGGGCTTCGCGCTTGGTGCCACGCTCGCGCTCGGGGTGGGCATCCTCCTGGCCCGTTCCCGGCTCGCCGAGCGCCTGCTGAGTCCCTACCTCGTTGCGGCCCAGGCAACCCCGATCCTTGCCCTCGCACCCCTGATCGTCCTGTGGTTCGGCAACGGCCTGACGTCGAAGCTCGTGATCACGACGCTCATCGTGTTCTTCCCGGTCGCCGTGGCGACCATGGTCGGCATCAGGTCCGTCGATCCGCGCCTGCTCGAGATGGCCCGCAGCTTCCGGGCCACCAGCTGGCAGACGATCGCCAGGGTCGAGGTTCCGGCCGCGCTGCCCGCGATCCTGGGGGGGATGCGGGTTGGCATCACCCTGGCCGTCATCGGCGCCATCGTCAGCGAATGGGCCGGCGGTGAGAAGGGCCTCGGCGTCCTGATCAACATCGCCCGCGGCTCCCTGTTCGACACCCCGCTCATGTTCGCGGCGCTGGTCACCCTCGCGTTGCTGGGCGTGAGCCTCTATCTCGTCATGGTTCTCATCGAGCGCCGGTTGGTCGGCGAGCGATGAACAGCCCCAAACCAGGAGCTCGTTCACCTGTGTCCACGCCCCCGCTTCCCAGGATTCGGTCCCACGTCGCCCTGCTTGCCGTGCTCGTGCTGGTCCTCGCGGCCTGCGGCGGTTCTGCGACCCCGCCCCCCCCAACGGCCGCCTCCGCGCCGGCCGAGCCGCCTGCCTCGGGCTCGCCATCGTCGGACGCATCTTCCGCCGCCCCGCCCGTCACCCTGACCGTGGGCCTGGGCTATATCCCCAGCGTCCAGTTCGCGCAGTTCTATCTCGCCGACCAGGCGGGCTACTACCGGGATGCCGGGCTCGACGTCACGCTCCAGAACCAGATCGACCCCGACCTGATCACCCTGCTGGGACAGGGCGCCGTTGACATCGGCAGCGGGGACGGGACCTCGGTCATCCCTGCCGTGAGCCAGGGGATCCCGGTCGTCTACACCTCGACCATCTACGGGCAGTTCCCATCGGTCGTCGTCGCCAAGACAGGCTCCGGCATTCAGTCTGCCGCGGACCTGAAGGGCAAGCGGATCGGCCTCCCCGGCCGGTACGGGTCGTCGTGGATCATGCTCCAGGCCCTGCTCCAGTCGGCCAGCCTCACGCCCGACGATGTGACCATCGTGGAGTTCCCGGACTTCAGCCAGGTCACCGCGCTGGAACAGGGCACCGTCGATGCCGTCACGGGCTTTGCCAACAACGAGCCCGTGCAGCTCCAGCAGGCCGGGATCAACCCGGTGGTGCTGACGGTCGACAACATCACGCCGCTCCCGGGCCCCGGGCTCGTGACGGGGACCCAGACCCTTGCCGACAAGCACGACGCCCTGGCGGCGTTCACGTCGGCGACGCTGCGGGCGATGGACGAGATCGCAGCCGATCCGCAGAAAGGGATTGACGCGACCTTTGCCGCGGTGCCGGACCTCGCGTCTGACCCCGAGCTCCAGCGCCAGATCCTCGATGCGACGATCGCGACCTGGAAGAACACGAGAACGGGTGCCCCGTATGGCGTGATCGACCGTGACGGCTGGCAGCAGTCGCTCGACTTCATGACCTCGCTCGGGCTGGTGCCCAACCCGGTGACCGTGGACCAGCTGGTGAACGAGTCGTTGCTGCCATCCTGATGACCGGGCCGGGGGTCTTCAGCCCGCAGCGGCCGAGCCCAGAAGTGCGTATCGTGGCGGCATGACGCCTGCCCGATCGCGCGCGCGCACGGCGCGCGCCAACGCGTCGCGTGCCGATGCATCGTCCGACACCTCGACCGCACCGTCGACAAGCGGGCCGGCAGGGCCGGATGTCTCGATCCTGTCGCCCGATGAGCGGGTCTCGCTGCGTGCCGGCTGCGACCGCTTCCTGGGCGGTGACGGGGGGCGCGTCCCGTCGGACATCCTGGCCGCCATCGCGTCCTTGCCGCCCGACGACCTGGCTGCGGATGTCTATGGCGACGGCGGGACGGTGGCGTTGCTCGAGACCGAGGTTCGGACGCTCCTCGGCAAGCCGGCCGCCGTGTTCATGCCCAGCGGGACCATGGCCCAGCAGATCGCGCTGCGGATCCATGCGGATCGCCGCCATCGCGAGGTGGTCGCGTTCCACCCGACGTGCCACCTCGAGCTCCACGAGGACAAGGCGTACCAGCGGCTCCACGGGCTCGTCGCCCGAACCGTGGGCGACGCGCGAGAGCTCATCACGCTCGCGGACCTCGAGGAGATCACGGAGCCGCTCGCGGCGCTGCTGATCGAGCTGCCACAGCGCGAGATCGGCGGGCGCCTGCCCGCGTGGGACGACCTCGTCGCCCAGGTCTTCTGGGCGCGGAACCAGGGCGCCGCGGCTCATCTCGATGGCGCCCGACTCTGGGAGTCGGGTCCCTTCTACGGGCGCCCGTTGGCCGAGATCGCCGCGCTCTTCGACTCGCTTTACGTCTCGTTCTACAAGGGGCTGGGCGGGGTGACCGGCAGCATGCTGCTTGGCGAGGAGGATGTCATCGCCGAGGCGCGCCTCTGGCGCCACCGGCATGGCGGCACGCTCTACGCCCTGTGGCCCTACGCGGCCTCGGCGCTGGCCGGATTGCGCCTCCGGCTGCCTCGGATGCCCGCGTATGTCGAGCGTGCGCGCGCCATCGCGGCGGCCCTGGGGGAGATCGACGGGGTCGATGTCGCCCCGACCCCCCCGCAGAGCCCGATGATGCACATCCACCTGCGAACGGCGCCGGCGACCGCGCTCGACGGCATCCGTCGGCTGGCCACCGAGCAGCGGTTGTGGACGTGGTCGGGAACGTGGGCGACGGACACGCCCGGCATTCGCATCGTGGAGCTGTCCGTGGGCGATGCGACGCTCGAGCTGTCGACGGACGAGGTCGTGGCCGCCGTCCGGGAGCTGCTGCCCGCCTGACGCCCGGGTTCGGGCCGGCAGCGCCGCGGCTCGCCGAGCGACCCCCCGTCGGCGGCTGGCCCGCGCCACCTCGTCTCGACCCGAATCGCCCCGCCTGGGCTTGCGTCGCTCCGCGCCCGTCCGAGGGGTCCAGGCGGTGCGGATCAGGATCATCGGCCCTTGTGCGGAGCGCTACGTGGGGCGAGCCTCGCAGCGCAAGGAGGCGGGGCCATGGGAACGCAGTTCGTGGTCCAGGTCCAGAACCGACCCGGCGAGCTCGCTCATCTCGTGCGGGCGCTGGCCGAGCGCGGCGTCAACCTCGTCCACTGCGCGGGCGGCGGGGCCGGTGCGATCGGCTACGCGGTCCTCGACACGGAGGACGACGCTGTGACGCGTGAGGTCCTTCGCTCGACCGGCGCGTCGTTCGTCGAAGGAGCGTCGATCACCATCGAGCTGGAGGATCAGCCTGGCGCCCTCGCCGCGGCCACCGAGCGCCTCGCGACCGCGGGGATCGACATCCGCGGGCTGCTCATGGTCGGTCGCCGGAATGGGACGGTCCTGGTCGCCCTGACCGTCGACGATCCGGGAGCCGCTCGGCGCGTCCTCGGGCTCGACTGAGGGGGGCTCTGGCGCATGTCGGCTCTGCCCCAGGCTGTCCGAGCGGATGCCCTGAGCGTCGGGGTCGGTGTGACACGCCACATACGCCACTTGATCTGAGCGACCGAGGCGTATGCTCAGCCACCGAAACGTCGCACGGCCCATGGCGTTGGCGCAATGAGGAGCGAGCCAGGGAATGCAGAACCGGACCTACAGCCTCGTGGCCGGGATTGCCCTGCTCCTCGTGGCGATCGTGTTCTTCATCATGCCGGGACTTCTCGACTACGACGCCTTCATCCCGGTCATCGTTGGTGTCGTCGCCTTCATTAGCGGCCTCGGCATCCTGCTTCTGGGTTTCGGCCAGGGTCGTCAGGCAGGCTGACTCCCGAGGGCAGCTTCCCGCCCGAGATCTGTGTGCCCGACGTGCGAGGCGCGGGTGGCGTCCGGGGTGGGGTCCAGCAACGCCGCGCCGATGCTCCCGGACCCGCCGAAGGCCTGATCTCAACGTGATACGGTCGCATCCGGGCCCGTAGCTCAGCGGTAGAGCAGGGGACTTTTAATCCTCGTGTCGTGGGTTCGACCCCCACCGGGCTCACCATGGTCAATGCCGTCGCGCGATCTCGATCCGAAGCGCCGCTCGACCTGGTTGTGACTGTGGCAGGGTGACCGCATGCCACGCCGCCGCCTCTCCGAGCCACCCGAGTCCACGCTCTACGCGCCCGTCAAGGCACTGCTGGAGGGGCAGGGGTACGAGGTCAAGGGCGAGATCGCCGGTTGCGACGTGGTCGGTGTCCGGGGCGATGAGCCACCGGTCATCATCGAGCTCAAGCGGCGCTTCGGGCTCGACCTCGTGCTCCAGGGGATCGACCGCCTGGCGCTGACCGATGCGGTCTACGTGGCGGTCGGGTCGTGGCCCCGGAACCTCGTCGGTGCCCGTCGCTTGTGCCGACGAGTCGGGGTGGGGCTGATCGTGGTGGCAGACGGTCGTGCGGAGGTGCTGCTCGATCCCGTCCCGTACCGTCCGCGCCGCAACCGGCCGAGGGCCGCGCGCCTGCTCGCCGAGCACCGCCGACGCATCGGCGACCCGAGCCCGGGCGGGATCACGCGGCAGCCGATCATGACCGCCTATCGCCAGGAGGCGATCCGCTGCGTTCGGATGCTCCGCGACGGACCCAAGAGCCCGCGGGCGCTGCGCGCGACCGGCCAGGCCCCGCACGCAGCCGGGATCCTTCAGCGCGACGTGTATGGCTGGTTCGAGCGTGTCGAGCGGGGCGTCTACCGCCTCTCGCCGCGTGGCGAGCAGGCCCTCGCGGCGCTCGAGGCGGCGCCGGACGGCAGCGGTCACCCCTGAGCGGCAGCCGGAGGACCTCAGCGCGCCTCGATCGAGCGCTTCGAGAGGCCGACGAAGAAGCCGTCAATGGCGGTCCGCGGCGTATCGTCGGGCCTGGCCGCCGCGCCGAGCGTCACGAACAGCGGGGCGAAGTGCTCGACCGTCGGATGCGCGAACGGCATGCCCGGCGCCTTGTCCCGGAACGCGAACAGGGTGTCCAGGTCGCCCTTCGCGAGCGCCTCGGCTGCCCAGCGGTCGAACTCGATCGACCACTGCGGGGCACCCGGCTTGCCCGCGAAGTACTCGCCGATGAACGGCAGCCCGTGCGTCATGAACCCCGATCCGATGACCAATACGCCCTCGTCGCGCAGCGGGGCCAGCCGGCGCCCGACGTCGAACAGGTGGCGAGGGTCGAGATCGGGCATCGAGAGCTGGAGGACCGGGACGTCCGCCTCCGGGTACATCGCCATCAGTGGCACCCACGCGCCATGGTCGAGGCCACGGGACGGTCGCTCGAGGATGGGCTCGTTGGCAGGCATCAGGCCCTTCACCGTGGCTGCCAGTCCGGGCGCGCCCGGCGCCGGGTAGGTGAGGTCGTAGTAGCGCTGCGGGAAGCCGTAGAAGTCGTAGACGAGCGGGACGGTGGTCGTGGCGCTGATCGCCATGGGGGCGGTCTGCCAATGGGCGCTCACGATCAGGATGGCCCTGGGCTTCGGCAGCGCCTGCGCCCAGTCGGACAGCTCCCTCATCCACATTGGATCGTCGAGCAGGGGAGGGGCGCCATGGCCGAGGTACAGCGCGGGGAGGCTCGAGGCGGGTTGCGAGGGCCTCGTGGGCTCGGTTGGTTCGGGACGTTGGTCGGTCATCGGGTCTCTGGATGGGGTAGGTCGCGTGGCAACCGTACGGGGTCGCCTTGGGCGACGCAACGGGTGGTCGCGTCGCCCCATCGGCGCTTCGGTCAGGCGGCGACCGCCGTCTCCGGCGGGTTGACCAGCACGAACGACGTCTGCCAGTTGCCGTCGTTCAGAATCTGGAGGCGGATGTTCAGCCAGGCCATGGCCTCGAGCTCGGCCGCCGCCGCCAGCGGACCCACGCGCACCGGGCGGAAGCCGATCGACGTGGCCAGCGTGCCGAAGGTGGTGGCCGCAGCGTCGTCGTCGGTGGCGAACAGCGCGTCGAGCGTGGTCCCGAACGCGTCCGGGCTGCCCTGCACACCGGCGAACAGGGTGTTGAATGCCTTCACGACCCGCGCGCCCTCGAGGATGGAGGCAAGCCTCACGGCGCCTGCCGGACCCTCGGTGGTGGCCAGGCCGCTGTAGTCCGCTCGCAACGGGTTGGTGGCATCGATGACGACCTTGTTGCCCGTCGCCTCGGCGATCGCGCGAGCGACGTCCTCGGCCGCGCTCCACGGCACGGCGATCACGACGACCTCGGCCGTGGCAGCCGCCTCGAGCGGTGTCTGGGCGACGCTCGCTCCCATCCGACCGGCAGCGGCCCCTGCCTTCTCTGGATCGTCGGTGGCGACGACGACGGAGTGGCCGGCCTTGACGAGGCTGGTGCCGAGGGCTGTCCCGACGTTCCCGGTTCCGATGATGGCGACCTTCATTGTGGAGATCCTTCCTGCGCGGCCGCCTCGGCCAGACCTGTCCGACCGGCGGACTGCGCTTGACTTTTGCTGTTGGCAAACCTAGATTGCTTGCAGGTCGAATCTGCCATGACTTCGACCAATAGTCAAGTAGGTTGTCTGTGGACAAAGTCACGTCGAGCCCCAGGAGCATCAACGTTGGCCGGGAGATCCGCCGCTGGCGCCAGAACCGGGGCCTCACGCTGGCCCAGGTCAGCGAGCAGAGCGGCCTCAACCTCGGCTACCTGAGCCAGATCGAGAACGAGAAGGCGACCCCCTCGCTCGAAGCGCTGTCGTCGATTGCGGATGCGCTCGACGTTCCCGCCGCCTGGCTGCTGCTCGACTCCGCGTCGGCGCCCAGGGTTGTTCGCGCCGCAGAGCGGCCGCACCTTGACGGTCCGGATGGTGCGGAGATGACGGAGGTCGACGCAGGGACCTCCCGTGACGTCTGCATCATCGAGGTCACCGCGCCTCCTGGTCTGGCGACGGGCGTCCACGCGCACAACGGCGACGAGCATCACCTGGTGCTGTCGGGTACGTGGCGCATGACACAGGGCGAGCACGTCGTCGAGCTCGGCCCCGGCGACTACCTGGCATGGGACCCGGCGGTGCCACACGATGTCGAGAACGTGGGCGACGAGCCGGGCAGGATGCTGGTCGTCTACCCGCGGAAGGGGCGGCGGCCCTCATGAGCGACGTGACGACGGCTACGGCATCAGGCTCAGCCGCGGCATCGACCGGAGAGCCGCCGGTGGTCGTGATCACCGGCGCGACCGGTCCCGTCGGCCGGGCCACGGCACGGCGCCTGGCGGCGGGTGGCGTCCGGCTGGTGCTGGTGAGCCGCGACCGGGCGCGACTGGACACGATTGACGCCGAGCTCGCCGCGGCCCTCACGGCCACCCCGGGCGCGGATGGTCCGGCGGCGGTCCGCTCCTGGACGACGGTGACCGGTGATCTTCGCGACCCGAACGCCGCGCGTGCGGTCGTGGACACCGTGGAGGCGCGGTCCGGTCGCATCGATGCGCTTGTCCACCTGGTCGGCGGCTGGGTCGGCGGGACGGCGGTGACCGACCTCGACCCGGCCGAGGTCCGTGGGATGCTCGACCAGCACCTGTGGACCACGCTCAACATGGTCCAGTCGGTGGTGCCGGGCATGGTCGAGCGCGGGTACGGGCGCGTGGTCGCGGTCTCGTCGCCGGTCGCGTCGATGGCCGTCGCACGGCAGGCCAGCTACGCCATCGGCAAGTCGACCGAGGAGGTTCTCCTCCGGTCCCTGGCTCGTGAGTGCGCCGGCACGGGGGTGACCGTCAACCTCGTCACGATCCGCGGCCTCATCGAGGACGACGTGGCCGCCGGCGCGTCGGTCGCGCCCCACAAGCCCGGCCTGGTGACCCCGGACGCCGTCGCCCGGGTCCTCGCCTATCTCGTCTCGTCGGACGCGGCGAGCGTCAACGGGGAGCGGATCGCGCTGGGCGGCGACTGATTCGTGCGCGCGTCAGCCCCGCCGAAGGCGGCCGAGCAGCGTCCGCGGCGATGAACGCGAACCGATCCGGCTGACCAGAGCATCGGCGAGTCGTGCGTACTCCGCGGGCTGGTTGTAGCGCTGTGCCGACACCCGGACCACGACGGACTCGGGGGCTGCCCCGCCCTCGAGCGCTGCCGCGACAGGGAACGGCAGGATCGGGACCTCGATCCGATCCTCCGCGAACAGCGCGGTCTGGAGGCGCTCGGCGGCGGCCTGGGTCGGGGCCAGCCGGGGCAGCGGGATCGAAACCATCGACCCGAGCAGAGCATCGGGGGCGGGAGGTGGGATGTCGAGGGCGTCGCACAGCGTGTCTCTGGCGCCGCGGGCCAGCGAGGCGTTGGCGGCCATGAACCCCGACCACCCGTCCTGGTCAAGGCCACCGACGTAGCGGATGGCGGCCGGCAGGGCGAGCACCGCCGAGGGGTCATAGGTGCCGGTCCAGTCGAACTCGAGCCGGTACGACGACCGATCACGCCGCGTCGTGTTGGCGGCGTGCGAGATGACCAGCGGGTGGATTCGAGACCGGACGTCGGCGCGAACGTGCAGGATCGCAGCCCCCTTCGGTCCGCATAGCCACTTGTAGCCGTTGCCGGTCCAGTAGGCTGCTCCGAGCCGCCCCAGATCGACCGCGATCATGCCCGGAGCGTGGGCTCCGTCGACCAGGGTCTCCACGCCCCGCCGGTCGAGCTCGCGGACGAGAGACTCGACGGGCAGCACCAGCGCTGTCGTCGAGGTCACGTGGCTGACCAGCGCCAGACGGGTCCTGGGTGTCACGGCATCGACATAGGCGTCGATGACCTCGGCCGGGTCGTGGATCGGGAACGGGATGCGGGCGATGACCACGCGCGCACCGTCGCGGGCGGCGGCGGCGCGCAGCGCGTTGAGGGTGGCGTTGTATTCGTGGCTGCCCGCGATCAGCTCGTCGCCCGGCTGGAAGCGAAGCGACGAAAGAACGGTCGACACTGCGGTCGTCGCATTGGGCACGAACGCGATGCCGTCGGGGTCGGCGTTCAGGAATGTGGCCAGCTCGCGCCGGACCTCGTCGAGGTGGCCCTCGAGCTCGCGATCCAGGAAGCGGACCGGCTCTGCCTCCATGCGTTCGCGCCACGCGCGCTGCGCCTCGAGCACGGGCGCCGGGCAGGCGCCGAAAGACCCATGGTTCAGGAACGAGATCCCGGGCTCGAGAAGCCACGGCGAGCGGTCGAACGTCCGGCTGGCCACGCGCCGACGATAGCCGACGCGAGCACGCACCGTCGGCCGATCAGGGCAGCTGGATGGTCTCCCCGGCTCGCGCCACCACCATGGGCTCATCGATACCCGCCGCGAAGATGCGCACCAAGCCTCGACCGGCCACACGCCACGTCGATCCCGACTGACTGATCAGCACCGTCTGCTCGTCGATGCCGATCCAGCCCAGCGGCCGAGCGTCGTCCACCACGCGGCGCCACGCCGGGAGGCGCTCGAGCGTGAAGTGCGGCAGCACCGCGTACCCGGACACCATCCCGAGCCCGTCCATCCGGCCCGACGACGTCCACAGCCGTTCGGCCATGGCCATCGCACCCGCACTGGCCCCCGCGAGGCAGGCTCCCGCCGAGACGGCCAACCGGATCGCGGCCCACGCTGGTGTGCCGCGCAGAACCGTCGGGATCAGGTCGGGGTCGCCGCCGGGGAGATGGATCAGGTGGGCGTCTTCCAGCCGATCCAGCTGTTGGCGGGCGGGCTGCTCTGCCCCTTCACGGCTGAGCAGCTGGAGGGCAGCGATGTCGATTGCCCGTCCGCGGCGTCCGGCGGCCCTCTCGAAGGCGTCCCGTCCGTGTGCCACGGCCAGCTCGGGCCGATGGCGTGCGACCGCGGTGGGCACGATCATGATCCTGGGGGTTGCCCGACCGGCGGCGTCCAGCGCGGCGTCGAGCAGGGCGTCCATCGATGCCTCGTCACCGCTGACATACTCGCCGCCGCCGTGCAGGGCCAGCCTCCCGGTCAGGAGTCAGCGCCCCGATCGGTGGTCCGTGCCTCCCGGTGATCGGCCGCCTGGTCATCGACCCCCGCCTGGTCATCGACTCGAGGCGGATCCATCACCTCACCCTCGACCCGCCTCGGCGGCTCGGGGAGGCCCGCCGGCGGCCGCGGCGTGACGTTGATCACGACCCCGGGATGCGTCTGCCGGCGGGCGCTCAGCACGCGGGACAGTCGCTCCGGGCCGGCCACGAAGGGGGCCACGAAGGCGAGGACCAGGAGTGGGATCAGGAACCGAACAGGACCCGGGAATCGGATGGTCACCAGGATCCATGCGCCGTACACCAGCCATGCGGTCAGCAGCCAGCGGGCAGGCCATCCCGCCAGGTGGAGGCGCCAGACCGGCAGGAGCGAGATCAGGCCGGCGATCAACACCGTGAGCAGCAGGGCGGAGGGCATGACGCTCCGATCATAGGCCCGGACGCGGCCCGCAGAACGCACCGCGGCGGCACGGATCCGGGCCGCTGGATACGATGATCGCCCTCCATCGCAGGACGCATCCGTGACCAGTCGCGCCCGTTCCTGGTTCGCCACCTGGGGCCCGATCCTGCCGTTGCTCATCGCTGAGGCGACGGTCTGGGTCGGGTTCGGTGCGTTGCTGCCGATCCTGCCGCTCTACTTCACGGAGCACGGCATCGACCTGCCCATGCTGGGTGTTGTCGCCGCGGCCTGGCCGGCGGCCAACCTCGTCGGTTCGCCGCTGTTCGGTTGGGTGGCCGACCGGACCTCGCGCAAATGGATGATGGTCGTCGGGCTGCTGCTGTCGGCCCTGTTCACCGTGGGGCCGCTGCTGGTGGTCAGCCCGCTGGCGTTCATCGCGCTGCGCGCGATGGCCGGCCTGTCGGCCGCGATCTATGACCCGGCCGCGCGCGGTTACCTGGTGGACGCGAACCCGCCCGAGCGCCAGGCGGAGACCTTCGGGCTCTATGGGTCCGCCCAGATGGGCGGCCTGATGATCGGCCCAGCCATCGGCGGCGTGGCGGCCGCCGTCACGGGCCAGCCCACGATCGTGTTCTGGCTGGCCGGCGTGACACTGATCGTGTCGGCCATCGTGATCCTCGTCCGCGTCCCGGATGTCCGTCGGTCCACGACCACCGCAGGCGCCGCCGTCGACGCGATGAGCTCAACGGACCAGCACGTCGCCGGCCAGGCAGCCGCATTGGACGTCCCGACGCGAGCGGGCGTGTCGCGTCCGGCCCGTCTCCTCAACCAGCTGCTGATCGCCGCCATCGCGTTCAACATCGGGAGCTACTTCGCCGGCGGGACCTACGAGGTCATCTGGAGCCTCTACCTCACCTCGCTGGGTGCCGGGCTCGATGCCATCGGCCTGACGTTCCTCTCCTTCGGGTTGCCGGTGATGGTCCTGTCGCCGATTCTCGGCCGGTACATCGATCGGCGCGGGGGCTTCCTCGCGCTGGTCGGCGGCATGGCGGGGATCGCCATCTGCGGGATCACCTACCCGCTGGTACCGGCGGTGTGGTTCGTGGTCGTGGTCGGCGTCATCGAGGGCACCGCGTTCGCATTCCTGTCGCCCGCGCTGTTCCTGCTGGTGTCACGCGCCTCGCCGCCCGGACGCAGCTCGACAGCGCAGGGCCTGTTCGGGGCAGCGGGCACGATGGGCATGATCGTGGCCTCGCTGGCGGCCGGCGTCCTGGCCGACATCCACATCACGTACCCCTTCTACATCACCGGCGCCGGCGCGATGGCTGCGCTGTTGATCGGCCTGGCGATCGGGCGTCGTCGGCTATGGGACGTGATGCAGCCGACCGTTGACATTCCAGGGCACGCGCCCGACGGGCATGACGGAGCCGCGGATGGCGAAGCCGCCGGCGGGACCAGGGGACTGGCGACAGGCTCGGGCCTGGGACCGGCCTCCGAGCTCGACGCCGGTGCCGAGGCCTGATCGAGCAATCCCCTCCCCACAGCGCGGGCGCGAGACCCCGCGGCCTGTCATCCACCATGTTGCTGGTCATCCACCATGTTGCTGGCGCCCTCGAAATTGACGGGACCGCCTTTCGCGGGTAGAGTGTTAAGCCTTCGCGGGGTGGAGCAGCGGCAGCTCGTCGGGCTCATAACCCGAAGGTCAGGGGTTCGAATCCCCTCCCCGCAACCAACTCGCATCACCTGAACCCCGGGACCCGACCACCCGGGGTTCTTCCTTGTCCCGCGCCTGGCGGCCTCGGCGCGGCTGCGGCAAGCAGGGCGCTTGCCAGCATGCGAGGATCAGCCCGTCATGGGCGTGTCGTGGGCCTCCGGATGAGCCGGTGATCCGCTGACCAAGGGAGACAGCCAATGCCGTACGTCGACGAGCTGCTGGCGAGCGGGGAGACCGTCATCCGGCAAGAACGCCAGCACTGGTTCTTTCCGTTCCGTGTTGCCGGCCGCTGGGTGGCCATTGCGGCCCTGGTCGCGCTGGTCGGATTCATCCTCGCGCAGTTTGTGTTCCGCTCGGACGGCAGCGGCCTCATCGCGGGCGCGATTGACCTGATCAACACGATCGTGTCGTGGATCACGATGATTGCACTCGTGATCGCCGTGGCCGGCTTCGTGTGGTCGACCGTCCAGTGGCAGTCCCAGGAGTACGTGCTCACCGATCACCGCGTGATCCACGTCTCCGGCGTGGTCAACAAGCAGGCCTCGGACAGCTCACTGGAGAACATCACCGACGCTCAGATCGAGATCCCCTGGGTGGGGCGCATGCTCGGGTTCGGTGATCTCACACTGATGACCGCGTCGGAGGCAGGCATCAACCGGCTGTTGGCGCTGCGCGATCCCATCGAGTTCAAGAAGGCGATGATGACCGCCAAGACCACCCGGCTGACCGAGATCAACAGCGGCCGGCAACCGATGACGGCCCAGGCTGCCGTACCCGCCGCTCCGCCGGCGCCAGCCCCAGCACCAGCACCGGTCGCGCCCGCCGTCCAGCCTCCGGCCGCCCCAGCCGCGGAGACGCCTCGCCAGAGCCCGGAAGAGATCACCCGGACGCTCGACTCCCTGGCCCAGATGCGCGACGCGGGGACCATCACTCCCGAGGAGTTCGAGGCCAAGAAGCAGGATCTCCTGGATCGGCTCTGACGACATCCGGCGGGCGACCCGCACACCGCTCATCCCCGTACACTCGCCCCGTGGCACAGCAGCTGATCCTCGACGTCGATACCGGCACTGACGACGCGGTCGCCCTCATGCTCGCGGCCCTGCACCCGGAGCTGGAGCTCATCGGGGCGACCACCGTGAACGGCAACGTGCCGGTCGAGTACTGCACCGAGAACTCGCTCCGCGTGTTCGATCACATCGGCATCCCGGTCCCGGTGTACGAGGGCGTGGCCCGGCCGATCGCTCGCCACGACTTCCCCATCCCGCGCGGCTCGATCAAGAGCTCAGGTGCCGTCCACGGCCAGTACCTGCCGATCCCCGAGTCGCGGTCGAGGAAGCAGGCGACGGGCGCGGTCGAGTTCCTTGTCGAGACGTACCGGGCGGCGACCCAGCCGATCATCCTCGTCCCGGTCGGGCCGCTGTCCAACATCGCGACCGCCTTCACGGTCGAGCCGCGCATGCGTGACCTGGTCCCGGAGCTGGTGATCATGGGGGGCGCCAACCGGTATGGGAACGTGACGCCGAGGGCAGAGTTCAACATCTGGGGTGACCCGGAAGCGGCGCACATCGTGCTCACCAGCGGCGTGGCCAGGATCACGCTGGTCCCGCTCGACGCCACGCACAAGGCGCTGGTCTCGCTCGACGACTGCGCCCGTCTCCGGGCACTTGGGACGCCCGCCGGGGATGCCGCCGCGAGCTTCACTGAACGACGGATCCAGGGCTACGACTCGACGCAGCCGATGGCGCGTCTGCACGCGGCCCCGGTACACGACGCGCTGGCCGTCGCGTCGATCGTTGACCCGGCCGTGATCTCGACGCGCTTCCTGCACGTGGATGTCGAGACGCACGGGACGCTGACGGTGGGGGAGACGGTCGTCGACACGAACCTGCGGGGCACGGGCGAGCCCAACGTCCACGTTGCGCTCGACGCGGACGAGGCGAGGTTCGTCTCGATGCTGCTCGAGACGTTCGCGCGCACGCCTGTCGCCTGACGGCGGGCGACTCGCGACCAGCTCGCACGCGACCGACCACTCGCGGGAACTTCGTCGCCCGACGGCGCCAGGCTCGTGGCGCTCGGCCGCTCGCGGACGACTGGCCGTGGAGCGTCAGTCCCAGTGGAACATCCGCGCCGCAAGAACGGCGAGGCCGATCGCCCAGGCTCCCAGCAGCAGGACGGGCTCGGTCGCGTCGCCGGCCTGATAACCGAGACCGATCGACAGCGTCTGGGTCAACGCGGCCGGTGGCAGCCCCTCGGCCACCGTCGCCACCACGCCCGGGAGGCGGTCGAGCGGCACCACGATCCCGCCCAGGACCAGGGACAGCAGGAACAGCAGGTTCGCGAGCGCCAGCGTTGCCTCGGCGCGCAGCGTGCCGGCCATCAGCAGCCCGAGACCGGCGAACGCGATCGTGCCCAGCACGAGGCCGGTGATGGTCAGCGGCCACGAGACGTCCGGACCTGCCACCCAGCCCAGGAGGCCAACGGCGATCCCGATCAACAGGAGCATCTGGACGATCTCGACCACGATCACCGACACGGTCTTCGCGGCGACCACGATCGAAGACCCCGCCGGGCTCCCTCCGAGGCGCTTGATGACCCCGTACTGGCGCTCGAAGCCGGTGGAGATGGCGAGCGAGACGAGGGCGGCCGCGATGACCGCCAGGCTGATGGACCCGGGCAGGAGGCGATCGACAGCCGGCCCCGTGGAGGTGCCGCCGGCCATGTCAAAGGAGCTGAACACGAGCAGCACGCCGGCCGGGATCACGAAGGTGATCAGGAGCCCCTCGCCGCGGCGAAGCACCATCCGGAGCTCGTAGACGCTGAGCGCCAGGGCCATGCGGGTCCAGCTCGCACGGTGCGCTGGCGTGCCAGCGCCGAGCACGACCGGATCCGCCGGGCTCACGACGCATCCTCCGTCTCGCCGGCAACGTCGCGACCCACCAGCTCGAGATAGCGCTCCTCGAGGCTGGCCGCGCCAAGTCGCAGCTCGGTCAGCAGCAACCCCCGCTCGGCGCACCAGTCGGCGAGTCCGGCCACCAGCCGGGGATCTGGCGAGCGCGCCAGTCCTCGAAGCTCGTATCCGGCCCCGGGACCGGCCGCCACGACGCTGGGCGATCCGCCGTCGATCCGCGCTGCGACCACGCCGAGGTCCGCCGCGTCCGCCGCTCCAAGCGCGGCCGACAGCCGGAACCGGATGCGTGGAGCTCCCATGCCGGTGAGCTCGGCTGGCGTGCCGTAGGCGACCAGGCGCCCGCGATCGAGCACCGCGACATGGTCGGCCAGCCGCTCGACATCCGCGAGCTCGTGTGTCGTGAGCAGGATCGTCGTTCCGGCCGCCCGGAGTGCCGCGATCCGATCACGGGTCGCCTGCTTGGCGGCGGGGTCCATGCCGGCGGTGGGTTCGTCGAGGATGAGCAGCTCGGGGCGCCCGAGCAACGCGAGGGCAAGGCTCAGACGTTGACGCTCACCACCCGAAAGCCGCCGGTACCGGGTGCCGGCGGCCCGCTCCAGGTCGACCATCTCAAGCAGCCGGTCCGGATCCTCCGGGTCCCGGTAGAAGCGGGCGTACAGGCGAAGGACCTCCCGCGGCGTCGTGCGGTTGTCGATCCCGCCACCCTGGAGCATGAGCCCGATCCGCGGGCGCAGCCGGGTGCCGTCGCGGGCCGGATCACAGCCCAGGACGTCGACCGAACCGCCGTCCGCCCGCCGGTAGCCCTCGACGATCTCGACCGTTGTGGTCTTTCCGGCCCCGTTCGGACCCAGCAGCGAGAACAGCTCGCCGCGCCGAACCTCGAACGAGACGCCGGTCAGGATCTCGCGCTGCCCATACCGCTTGCGAACATCGGTAGCGCGAACGGCGACGTCACCCCGCCGGACGTCAGGGTCGTCACGACCATCGACCCCGAGGGCTGCGGGGCCGGGCGAATCCGCGAGCGTGGCCTGCGGGCTCATTGGGGCGCGATCTTCGCGTATTGCGTGTCGAAGTCCTCCGGCTGTACCTGGCCGATCTGCATCCCGCGCAGGATGCCATCGCCATCGATGAAGTAGGTCTGCGGTGGTGCCACGACCCGATACTTCGCCGCGATCGATCCGTCCGGGTCGAGCACGGTCGGCCAGCTCGCGCCGAACTCGTCGAGGAACTTCGCGGCAAGGTCCGCCTGGTCCTTGTACAGGACCCCGATGACGACCAGCCCATCGCGCGGACCCAGCGTGGCCAGGCGCTCCTGGAACAACGGGAACTCTTCGCGGCACGGCTGGCACCACGAGGCCCAGAAGTTGACGATCACCGGACGCCCGCGGTAGCTCGCGAGGTCGAGGCTGAGTCCATCGAGCGTGGTGGCCTCGATCGAGGGCGCGGCCTGGTCGGTCTGTGCCTCGTTGGCGCGGCCGCACGCGGCCGTCAACAGCGTGACGGCCAGCAGTCCGGCCGCCAGCGTTCGAAGGTGGGTGACGTGGTTCGTGGTGGGTCCTACTGGATCGTGAGCGTCCCCGTCATGTTGGGGTGCACCGAGCACACGAACGTGTACGTGCCGGCGGGGAGCGGGGGAACATCGTAGACCGTGACCGCCGGACCCGTGATGATCGCCCCTTTGAACAGCTCCTTGCCGGACGCGTCGTTGATGGCGATGTTGTGGGGGACGCCGACGTCCTTGTTGACGAACGCGATCTTGAACTGCACGTTCGGGCTGGCCGTGATCGACGTCTCGGTATAAGCGATGTTCTCGGCGGTGACCGTGACGTCGGCATTGGGCAGGCTGGGTGCGGGAGTGGACGAGCCGCCTCCAGCGCCGCCGGCGCTGCCGCCACCAGCAGCGGGCGCGCCGCTCGCGGCAGCGGTCTCGCCGTTCTGCGAGTTCGGTAGCAGGCCCGAGGTCAGCAGCAGTCCGCCCGCGAGGATGAGCGCGAGGACGGCGAACGTGGCGATCGGCCACGCAGGCGACCCGTCGGTCTCGAGATGACCAGTCTCATCCGCCTTCTCGACGGCGACATACTCACGGCGTGCGTCCCGAAGCCACCCCAGCCCCGTCACCAGCACGGCAATGGCCCCGAACAGAAGCGCCCAGCCGCCCACGACCATGCCCGCGACGAGCAACGTCATCGCGATTGCCACGAGCAGCGGACGGAAGGATGGAGCGGGGATGTGGACGCCGGCCGGCGGACGGCCCTCGGGTGTGGGCAACATGCCTGCCGGGATCAGGGCGCTGGACGTGGCTGCGCTGTCAGCCGCCTGGACGTGGTCGTATTCGCGCAGCGCCTCGCGGCCCCAGTACAGAAGCGTGACGGCCAGGACGGCGGCGCCGACCCACAGCCACAGGCCGCCGACGACCAGCCCGAACACCATCATGAACGCGCCGAAGGCGCCGAGCAGGGGAGCAAACGATGGTCCCGGCATGTGCGTTCCGGGGGGCGGAATCGGCTCCAGCCTGCCGCGGCCACGTCGCGTCGGGCCGGCGGTGGCGAACCGGTAGATCGTCCAGGTCACGAACAGGAACACGAGCCCGGCCAGCAGGATCGGGATCAGCCCGACCAGGCTGCCCCAGTCCGGGATCACGAACTGGGCGGAAAACTCGATGATGCTGTCCCAGAGCTGCTGGATCATCGGTGCCGGATCAGTGGTGCCGCGCGAGCACGAACAGCACGTACGACATGAGCGCCATCGCTGCGCCCAGCGCGATCAGCATCGTGAAGCCCGCGTAGTCGTCAATGATCGTTGCCGGGTCGACCGCTTGCGTGAACCCCAGGTAGAAGAACGCGATCGCAACGAACAGCAACCCGATGAGCGCGACGCGGCTGGAACCCATGCGATCGACCTCCGACGCTACAGCAGGTACAGGATCGAGAACAGCAGGATCCAGACGATGTCCACGAAGTGCCAGTAGAGCGACGTCGCTTCGATCATGTCGTAATGGCGGGCCGAGAACTGCCCGGCCATCCCACGATAGAGCACCACGCCCAGCATCAGAACCCCGCCGAACACGTGCGCCCCATGGAAGCCCGTGAGCGTGTAGTAGGTGGTCCCGAAGGTGGTGGAGCTCATCGTCAGGCCCTCGTGCATCAGCACGCTGTAGTCGAACAGCTGCATCAGCAGGAAGGTGACGCCCAGGACCAGTGTGATCGCGAATGCCCGGACAAAGCCTCGGTGGTCGTCGCGCCGGATGGCCCACACGCCGAACTGACACGTGAATGACGACAGGACCAGGATGATCGTGGCTGGCAGGATGAGGTTCAGGGCGCCCGACTCGGTCGTCAGCGGCAGCGGGTAGAGCAGGTTGTCGAACTGCGTTGGCGGCCAGACGTGGACAAGGCTGCCGTTGATCAGCTCGGTGTAGCCCGCGCGGATCGAGAAGTAGGCGGCGAACAGCCCGGCGAAGAACATCACCTCCGAGGTGATGAACAACAGCATCCCCAGCACGGGGTTGCCCCACGAGACCTTCACCGGGTCGTGGATTGTGCCCTCCGGCGGCTCGTGGGCGGCGATGGCGGTCGCGTCAGCGGTCATCGTGCGGGCCCCCTAGTGTGCGGCTGCCTGGCCGTAACGATCATCGAACACCGGTCGCTCCGAGCGGATCTCCGGCAGATGGTCGAAGTTGTACGCGGGCGGCGGTGACGTGGTTGCCCATTCGAGCGTGTTGGCCTCCCAGGGATCGTCGCCTGCGATCTGGCCGCTGCGGAGCGAGACCAGCACGTTCCACAGGAACGGGATCATGCTCGCCGCGATCGTGAACCCGCCGATGGTGGCGACGATGTTGAGGTCCGTCCAGCCGGCGCTCGCCGAGTAGTCGGCGATCCGGCGCGGCATCCCGGCGAGACCCAGCTGGTGCATCGGGAAGAAGGTCAGGTTGAACCCGATGAACATGATCACGAACTGCAGCTTGCCGAGGTTCTCGTTGAGCATCCGACCCGTCATCTTCGGGAACCAGTAGTAGATCCCGGCGAACACACCGAACACAGACCCGCCGAACAGGACGTAGTGGAGGTGCGCCACCACCCAGTAGGTGTCGTGGATCGCGAAGTCCACCGGCACGGCGGCGGAGAAGGCGCCGTTGAGGCCGCCGATGAGGAACATCATCAGGAACCCGGTGGCGTACAGCAGTGGCGTCGAGAACGTGAGCTTCCCCCGCCACATGGTGGCGATCCAGTTGAACATCTTGACCCCGGTCGGCACTGCGATCAGGAACGTCATCAGGCTGAAGAAGGGCAGGAACACGGCCCCGGTCGTGAACATGTGGTGGGCCCAGACCGAGAATCCGAGCGCACCGATCGCCGCCGTCGCGAACACGAAGGCCTTGTAGCCGAACAGCGGCTTGCGCGAGAAGACCGGCAGCACCTCGGACACGATCCCCATCGCGGGCAGGATCATGATGTACACCGCCGGGTGCGAATAGAACCAGAACACGTTCTGATACAGGATCGCGTTCCCACCGTTTGCGGGGTCGAAGAACTGGCCCCCGTAGTTGCGGTCGATGAACAGCATGATCAGGGCGCTGGTCAGGACCGGGGTCGCCATGAGCACCAGCACGCTGGTGACGAGGATCGTCCACACCATGATGGGCATCCGGAACAGCGTCATGCCCGGCGCGCGCATGGTGAAGATGGTGACCAGGAAGTTGATCGCGCCCAGGATCGAGCTCGTCCCGATCAGCGTCAGGCCCATGATCCACAGGTCGGTTCCCGGGCCGTTGTACTTGGCGCCCGACAGCGGCGGGTACTCGGTCCAGCCCGATGCGGCCGCCCCGCCAGAGGCCAGGAATCCCGAGGCCATCAGCGCACCGCCGAGCGGCAGCAGCCACAGCGAGAGCGCGTTGATGCGCGGGAAGGCCATATCCGGGGCGCCGAGCTGAAGCGGCACAGCGTAGTTTCCGAACCCGGCCAGGACCGGGATGATGAACAGGAACAGCATGAACGAGGCATGCATGGTGAAGGCCTGGTTGTAGAAGTCCGGCGACACCAGTCCGCCCATCGTCGTGGCGTCCCTGGGGATCACCAGCTGCAGCCGAACGATCAGCGCCAGGATCCCGCCAGCCAGGAAGAACACGAACGAGTTGATCAGGTACATGATCCCGATCTTCTTGTGATCGGTCGTCGTGAGCCAGGCGTAGAGCGTGCTGCGGTACGCGGGGGCGGCGGGGTTGAGGGTGGTCGTGGCCATGCCCGGCTGCTCCCTTACTGCACGGTGATGGTGCCGGTCATGTTGGGATGAACCGAGCACACGAATGTGTAGGTACCGGCGGGCAGTGCCGGCACGCTGTAGTCAATCTCAGCGACGCCGGTGATGATCTCGCCCTTGAACAGCTCCGTGCCCGACGCGTCGTGGATGGCGACGTTGTGCGGAATGCCGGCGTCATCGTTCTTGAAATGGATCGTGAACGCGCTGTCAGCGGGCGCCTGCAGGGCGTCGGTCGAGAAGGCGACGTTCTGCGCCGACAGCTCGATCACGGGGCCCTCGGCAGCGCCCGACGGTGCGGGCGTCGGCGTGGCGCTCGCCGTCGCAACCTGGTCCTGGAACCAGCTGTCGAACGTCGCCTGGTCGACGGCATGGACATCGAACACCATCGCACCGTGACCCGGGCCGCACAGCTCCGCGCACTGGCCGCGATACGTTCCCGCCTCCTGGACCGTGAAGTCGAACGTGTTGAGCTTGCCCGGCACGGCGTCTCGCTTGAACAGGAACTTCGGGACGTAGAAGGCGTGGATCACGTCCTTGGCCGCGAGGTCCACCTTCACCGGCTTGCCCACGGGCACGAACATGCCGCCGTCGTCACCAACCGGGATGATCTGGGTGAACAGTGGCTTCGCGTCGGCGCCCGGCCCATCCAGGTACTGGAACGACCACTGGAACCGCTCGGCGATGGCGCGTACGTGGACGTCCGTCGTGGTCACCGCGTCGACCTTGTTCAGCGTCTGCCACGACATGAGGAACAGGAACGCGACGATGACGGTCGGGATGACGGTCCAGATGACCTCGACCACGTTGTTGCCGTGGATCTGGGGCGGCAGCTCGTCGTCACCCGGCTTCCGCCGGAAGCGGAACACCGAGTACACGATCAGCCCCTCGACGAGGAAGAAGATCACGACCGCGATGTAGAACACGATGTCGTACAGCGACCGCGTATCGAGGCCACGGTCCGTCGCGGGGGTCGCCCCATCCACCGGGAAGAAGCTGTCCCATGCGCTCTGGAGCGTGACCCCGTTGGCGGCGAGCACGATCACCGCGACTGCAGCGACCACGACGATGATCAGGCCTGCGAGCAGCGGGCCGGACCCGGTTCGTGACCGGGAGGGCATCGACATCGGGTTCCTCGACGATGGTCGACCGGCCGCTCGGACGGCCGCGTCAGCACTTTGGAGGTGTCGCCGTCCGGGGGGCACGCATCACCTCACGGGGATGCCGGACGCGCGCATCATACCCGAGAGGCCGGTCCGTGGGGGCCGGTTGGACCCACGTCGCGGGACAAATGGCCCTGTCCGCCGCATTCGGGGCTGAGCGTCGCGATCAGCGCAACAATGAGCCCGTGCTGATCGAGCCGATTCGGAGACGCAGCATCGTGCGTCACCTCGCCGCGCCGCTGCTCCTGGGCTTGCCGGTGCTCACGCTGGCAACGCTCGCCGGCCCGGCGCCCGTGCTGGCGCACGGCGGGTACGTGCCGGACCCCCCGACTCTCGGGACGATCGTGTTCGGCTGGTCGTTCGATCCGTTGATCTGGCTGCCGGCGATCGCGGCGCTGGTTCTCTGGAGGATGGGCGTGTCCGCCGCCAATCGCGCTCATCCAGAGCACCCGATCCGGCGGCGTCGAACCGCCTACTGGGTGGCCGGTGTGCTCCTGGTCGTGTTCGCTCTCGACTCCGGGTTCGCCCTGTACGACACGACGTTGTTCTCGATGCACATGATCCAGCACCTGCTGCTGACGATGGTCGCGCCGCCATTGCTGCTGCTGGCGGGGCCGATCACGCTCGTGCTCCAGGCATCGTCGCCGGAGACGCGAAAGCGGTGGATCCTGCCCTTCCTTCACGCGCGCGTGGTCAGGGCCATCTCGTTCCCGGTCGTTGCCTGGGTGCTGTTCGCCGCCGTCATGTGGGGCAGCCATTTCTCCCCGCTGTTCGACGCGTCGCTCGAGAACGACTGGGCCCATCGGCTCGAACACGCCCTGTTCCTGGGCTCGGCGCTCCTGTTCTGGTGGCCGGCCGTGGGCCCCGACCCGTCGCCGTGGAAGCTCCGGCCGCCGGCCAGGGTGCTGTACGTGGGCCTCCAGATGCCCCAGAACACGTTCCTTGCCGTCGCCATCTTCATGGCGTCTGCGCCCCTGTACCACCACTACGCGACCTCGCCGCGCACCTGGGGGTCGACGCCCCTCGCCGATCAGCAGCTGGCGGGCGGGATCATGTGGGTTGGCGGCAACCTCGTGTTCATGGTCGTGTTGATGCTGTTCGTCTGGTTGTGGATGCAGGACGACGAGCGGCGTGCGGTGGGTGAGGACCGCCGGTTGGAGGCGCAGCGGGCGGCGATCCGCGAGCGGGAGGTCAAGCTCGCGGCGAGGCGAGCGGCAGAGTCTGCCGCGGGCGATCGGACGCCCGGCTGAGCGGTCGAGCGGCGGCGAGCGGGCGCTCGACCCGACGAACGGGCGCTCCGCCCAGGGAGCGAGCGCTCCTCGGAGCTCGGACACGAGCCCTGGAGGTGCCGATCAGCCGTCTGGCGGGATCGGCGAGTGGAGGAGCTCGAGGTATCGCCCGGGGTCGACGTTGCCGCCCGAAACGACCCCCACGACCGGCCCGTCGAGACCTGTCAGGCCGGTCTCCGATGCGTGGAAGCGCATCGCCGCGACCGTCAGCGCGCCGGACGGCTCGACGACCAGGCGCGCCTCCTCGGCGGCCAGGCGAACCGCCGCCGCGATCTCGGCCTCGCTCACGGTGACGATCGCATCGAGCTGCGTCGAGAGGTGGGCGAACGTCAGCTTCCCGAGCGACTGGGTGCGGGTGCCGTCGGCGATGGTCCGGCTCACGAGCTCGGCCGGCCAGGCCACGATCCGACCGGCCTCGAGCGACTCTTGCGCATCGGCCGCGAGCTCCGGTTCGACACCGATCACGCGCGCCGCGGGAGCGAGGGCGGTCAGCGCCGCGGCGACGCCGCTGGCGAGCCCGCCACCTCCGACCGGGACCAGAACCGCCGCGACGTCGGGCAGGTCGTCAACGATCTCGAGGCCGACCGTGCCCTGGCCCGCGACGATCCGGGGATCGTCATAGGGCGGAATGATCGAGAGCCCGCGCCCCGTGGCGATCTCCTCGGCCACGCGCCGCCGTTCCTCCGACGAGGTGCCCACGATCACGATCTCGGCGCCGTCGGCCACGACTCGCTGGCGCTTGATCTCCGGCGCGTCTGAGGGCATCACGATCACTGCGGGCACACCGAACAGCCGGGCGGCCCGGGCCACACCCTGGGCGTGGTTGCCCGATGAGTACGTGATCACGCCGGCCGTTCGCGCCGCGGCTGGCAGCGCCGCCACGGCGTTGTAGGCCCCACGGAGCTTGAACGCGCCGATTGGCTGAAGCGACTCAGCCTTGAGCCATTGCCGCCGCTCGGGCGGACCGAACGGCGCCAGCGGCGTGTGGACCGCGATGCCCCTGAGCGTCTCGGCCGCAGCTTGAATGGCCGACAGCTCGACCAGGGGGGGCAGCGCCGGTTCGGACGGGGTCATCGCTTCTGGGCGGCTCGCTGGCAGTCGATGCACAGCGCCGCCCACGGACGGGCCTCGAGGCGCTCGAACGAGATCTCGCGCTGGCACGAGGTGCAGCGCCCGTAGGTTCCGGCGTCGAGCCTCGCCAGCGCGGCGTCGATGGCCGCGAGATGCTCGTGGTTGTGGTCCCGGAGCGCGAGGTCGCGCTGCTGCTCGAACACCTGCGCAGCTGCGGCCGCCTGCGAGCCGTAGGTCATCTGACCCGGTGCCTCGACCGCGCTCTCCCTGAGCTCGGTGATGACCCGTGCCCGCTCCTCGAGCAGCGCCTTGCGCAGCGGTGCCGCCCGCGAGCCCGCGAATGCCTCCAACTCGTCCATCGTGCCATGCTAACGCTGGGCGGCCGGTCGGAGATACGGCCGTTCGGCAGATTCACCTGTGATGTTGGCGGGCAGATCGCCTGCCGGAACCGACCTGATCCGGAGAGACATGACGATGGCCATCGAGAAGGATCCCGTCTGCGGCATGGACGTCGATACCGAGACGTCCCAGCTGTCGCTTGAATACGAAGGCAAGACCTACTGGTTCTGCGGCAAGGGCTGCCTCCTGGAGTTCAAGGACGACCCCGGGAAGTACCTCGACGCGAGCTACGAGCCCCAGGGGATGTAACGCTCGCGCGCGCGGCGAGGGCGCGGTGTCGGCGCGCTCAGGGCCCGGCCCCCAGGCGGATTCGTGGGTCCGTGTATCTGCGCCGGGGTTTCTGCGCACATAAGCCGGCGATAAGCGACGGGCGGCACACTGTCGGCCCGTCCTGATCGATCGGGCACGCCTTGGCGGGATCGACGACGGGTTGATGCCCCGGTCTGACCGGGGGGAGGATCGCCCGATGTCCGCGCGTATTCGTCGGCTGGTGCACGTGGCCGCGTCGCTGCTGCCCGCTGGTCTCATGGTCTTCGCCGCGTTGACCGGGGGAGCCAAACGATGGTGACCACGACCGACGACGCGGCATCAGGCGCCTGCGAGCACGGCCGCCGCTGGTAGCCATCTCCCCGTCGTTGCGCCCATCCCGGAGACTGCGAATCGGCGCCTGCCGGACGTTCGCGCACCGAAGAGGCGCGCGCGTTGCATCAATCGAGAGCCGTCCCGTGGTCGCGGGGACGGCGCCTCCACGGGCCACCGCGCCGCGACAGGGCATCATGGCGCGATGCACCGACCTGGACGTATGCGCCCGCTGCCCGCGCTGGCAGTCCTGTTCGCGCTGGCGGCGCTCACGGCAGGGTGCGGTGAGCAGGGCCCGGAGGCGACGCCACGGATCACGCCCGGGACGGCGTCCGCACCCCGCGAGGTCAACATCGTCGAGCGCGACTACGGCTATGTCCCTCCGGTCGTCGATCTCGTGCCTGGCGAGACGGTGATCCTGCACATCATCAATGGCGGTCTCGAGACGCACGAGGCGGTGTTCGGATCGCTCGATGCCCAGCTCGCGTACGAGACGGCTGAGGCCGCGACGGTCGGGAGCCCTCCCGGACCGACCCCCGCCATCCCCAGCCCGGTGGGGTTCGACGGGATCCGGGTGGTGGCGGGCTCGGGCCAGCGCGTGGACGTCACCTGGACGGTGCCGGAGACTGCACCATCGGCGTCCTCCGGATGGTTCGTTGGCTGCCACATTCCCGGTCATTGGGACAAGGGGATGGTCGTTCCGATCAGGTTCGTGGACACCAACGGGCAGCCATTGGGCACGCCGCCGCCCATCCCGCTTGCAACCCCCGGCGGATAGGGAGTCGATCCGCCGAGGATCGCGGCGCCCGACCCGGGCCAACCGCAGGCGCAGTGCCGGGCGGGCGCAGGCGACGTGCCGGGCAGGCGCCCGGTGGTACGCTCTGTGGCGCACGGGGCAGGCCCCCCGGTGCTCCTCGTCCAGGCACCTTCAGGAGAAGCTTCAGACCATGACCTACGTGATTGCCGAGCCTTGCGTCGATGTCATGGACCAGTCGTGCGTGTCCGTCTGCCCAGTGGACTGCATCCACTTTGAGGAAGGCGTCGACCGCACGCTCTACATCGACCCGAACGAGTGCATCGATTGCGGTGCGTGCGAGCCGGAGTGCCCGGTGAACGCGATCTTCCCGGAGGAGAGCGTGCCGGCGGAGTGGGCCGGGTACACCCAGCCAAACGCCGTCTGGTTCACGGACAAGGCAGCGGCTCGCGCGGCGATCGACGCGCTCAAACCCGCCTGAGGAGACGTCGGCCGCGACAGACATCCGTGCGCTGAATTGGCGTCCTGATCCGCCCTCGGCCCCGCGCAGGTTGCGGGGCCGCCGGATTCACGGCCCGTCCATCGCGGGCAGTGGGCGAGCCCGTGCTGGGCGAGGAACGCGGAGCCGGCCGTGGGCTGGTGCAGGGTCTCCGTGGGCTGGTTCAGGGTCGCCCGTAGACTGGTGCCGTGAGGATTGTCTCCCTGTCACCCACGGCAACCGAGATCACGTTCGCCCTTGGTCTGGGTGGAGACCTGGTCGGCGTGACCGACCGGTGCGGCTACCCACCGGAGGCACGTGATCTGCCCGTGATCGCGGCTGACGGCGTGCTTGATCGGGCGGCCCTGTACGCCGCGGATCCGGACCTCGTCCTCGCCCCAGAGCTGCGGACGCTGCGGCGCGGCCGTCGAGCCACGCAAGGCCAGGGATCCAACGCACAGGATGCCGATCTGGTCGATGCGATCCGGCAGCAGGACGGCGAGGTGACGCTGTTGCGCCTCGCGCCGACGTCCGTCGAGGGGATCCTGAACGCGATCCAGACCGTGGGTGCCATGACCGAGACCGAGGATGCGGCGCTGTCCCTGGTCGAGGGGCTCCGGGAGCGGCTGCGCGCCGTCGAGGAGATCGTCGTCGGCCGGCGTGACCACGACTTCCGGCCGCCGCGGGTGGCCGCGATCGGCGATCTCGGGACGCCGACGACGACCGGGCTCTGGGTCCCCGAGCAGGTGCGCATTGCGGGCGGCTGGGAGCTGCTGGGCGCCGAGGGCGCCCCCGCAATCGACACCACCTGGGGCGCCGTCAGGGAGGTGGACCCGGAGATCGTGGTCCTGATGCCGCCCGAGCTCGACCT
The DNA here is from genome assembly GCA_963734935.1 of uncultured Chloroflexia bacterium. Lineage (GTDB taxonomy): Bacteria > Chloroflexota > Limnocylindria > Limnocylindrales > CSP1-4 > CAIXZV01. Next base: position 67,695 of record CAVTIO010000010.1, read on the forward strand.
GCCGGGAACGATCGCCGCCTGGGCGGCGATGCCGCGACCCGAGGGCTGGGAGGAGATCCGGGCGGTGCGGGAGGACCGCGTGTTCGCCGTCGATGGCGCCGCCTACTTCGCACACGCTGGTCCTCGCGTGGTCGACGGGATCGAGGTGCTGAGCGAGCTCATCGACCCGATCGCGTTCGACGGCATGTCTCCGCCCGAGAGCTGGGAGCGCGTGGCCTGACGGCCGCATCGCGGATGACGTACCGGGCGACCTTCGACTGCCTCTGGTGTGGTGCGTCGCACGCGTGCCGCGGCACCGATGACATCGAGGGCTGGGCCCAGCTATGCCCTAACTGCGTCGGACGGGCCGGCGACAATGGCTTCCTTCGCTTCCGTCTCCGCGACGCGATCACCGAGCGGGGACGCGCCCGGGGTGAGCTGCGGACGGATGCCGACGAGGCCAGTGCATCGGCTCCGGCTCCGGTCGAGCTGGCCACGGACGACCAGGCAGCCGTCGCGGCCGTGTCGTCCCCTGCGGACCCGATCGCCGAGCCAGCCCCGACCGCGGCGACCCCGCCGGAGGGCATCCCAGGGGCAGCCGACGACTCGCTCGTCGCGTACTACGAGGCGCGCGCGCCCGAATACGACGACTGGTACCTGCGTCGCGGCCGCTACTCGCGCGGACCTATCCATGACACGGCCTGGGCAACCGAGCTCGATGTCGCGGGGCGGTGGCTGGACGGTCTCCCGCTCCACGGCCGGATCGTCGAGCTCGCCGCAGGCACCGGCTGGTGGTCGCCGCTGCTGGCCGGGAAGGGCGAGCTGTGGGCGTACGACGCGGCCGGTGGGCCGCTCGATCGTCTCCGCGAGCGGCTGATGGCCCATCGCCTGCGCGCACACATTCACGTGCGCGACGCGTGGGCGGAGCCGGACGACCAGGCGGACGCGCTGTTCACGGGCTTCTGGCTGAGCCACGTGCCGCGGGCGCGCCTTGCCGAGTTCCTCGCGCTGGCCCGTCGCTGGCTGACGCCCGGCGGCACGTTCGCGTTCATCGACTCGTTGCCCGACGAGCTGTCCGGGGCGGTCGATCACCCAAGGCCCGCCGACGACCGGTCGATCCGCCGACTCGATGACGGCCGCGAGTTCGAGATCGTCAAGGTCTACCACCGGCCGGGCGAGCTCGAGTCGGCGCTCCTCGCTGCGGGCTTTGAGCGCGCCGAGGTCACGACCAGCGGGCGGTTCTTCCTCCTGGGGCATGCGACCGCCTGACACGCCCGCGAGGGTCCGCGCCCGGCTCGAGATGCGATACTCCAGCGATGTCTCCGCTCGCAGACCGCACGATCGCCACCGTCGGGTCCGGCGTGATGGCCGAGGCGATGATCGCCGGCCTGCTGCGTGGTGCGCTCGTGACGCCGTCGCAGGTGATCGCCAGTCACCCCCGCGCCGAGCGCCGGGAGGCCCTGGCGGATGCGCATGGCATCCGGACTCTTGCCTCCAACACGGAGGCGGTCGCCGCTGCGGACGTCGTGATCCTGGCCGTCAAGCCCCAGACGCTGGCCCGGGTCGGGCGCGAGATCGGGCCCCACCTCCGGCGCGGGCAGCTCGTGGTCTCGGTACTGGCCGGTCCCACGACGCAGGCGCTCGTGGCTTCCCTCGGTCATGACCAGGTCGTGCGGGCGATGCCCAACACGCCGGCCCGAATCGGCAACGGCATGACGGTGTGGTATGCGACTCCGGCCACCACCGAGGACCAACGAGCCCAGGCGAGAATGCTGCTCGGTGCCCTGGGTGCCGAGCTCGAGGTCGAGGACGAGCGCTGGGTGGCGATGGCGACGGCCGTCTCGGGCACCGGGCCCGCGTACGTGTTCCTCGTGATGGAGGCGCTGATCGACGCCGCCGTCCACCTCGGCTTCCCGCGCCATATCGCGCACGACCTCGTGATCGAGACGCTCGAGGGGAGCACCCGCTTCGCGAAGCAGTCCGGCGACCACCCGGCGGTGTTGCGCAACATGGTCACATCGCCCGCCGGGACCAGCGCCGCCGCGATCCACGAGCTCGAGTCGGGTCGGATGAGGACGGTGCTCAGCGAGGCGGTCTGGGCGGCCTATCGCCGCACCGTGGAGCTGGGCGAGCAGATGGAGGACCAGCTGGGCGCACGGCAGGGCTCCGCGGGCGAGGCCGCCACCGGCGACAGCACCCGCCCAAGCGCGAAGGCAACTCGCCGACGTCGCTGACCGTGGGCGGACGCCGGTTCACCGCGCAGCGACCGACCGGTTCGACCTCCTGCCGGGGACGTCCTCCCGGCTGGGGCTGGCGGCGGTATGCTCGCTGGCGATGGCCGACCGATCCATGGTCAGCGACATGGCCGAGCGCGCCATGCGCTCGACGCTGCTGACCCTCTCCCACCGGCGCTCTCTTGGCCGCCTGGCCACGCAGATCCCCATCACCCGTCCGATGGTCCGTCGATTTGTGGCGGGCGAGAGCCTGGACGAGGTCCTGCCCGCCCTCCGGCAGCTGCGTGCCCGCGGCATGCATACGACTCTCGATGTCCTCGGCGAGGCGGTGACCGCTGAGGCCGACGCGCGGGCCGCGGCGGATCGCTACCTCGCGACGCTCGACGCGCTGGCCCGGGCGGGCCTCGAGCGCAACGTCTCGCTCAAGCCCAGCCAGATGGGGCTGAGCGTCTCACGGGACCTCGCGCTGGAGAACATCGGGGCGATCGTGGCCCGCGCCATCGAGCTCGGGGCGTTCGTGCGCATCGACATGGAGGACCACACGACGACCGACGCCACCCTGGACCTGTGGCGCGCGGTTCGACCCGCAGCTGTCGGCGCCGTCGATGGGGCCGAGGATCCAGCGGCGCCAGACCGCCCTGGCACCGCGGATGTCGGGGTCGTGATCCAGGCGGCGCTCCGGCGCAGCGCTGGTGACGTGGAGACGATCCTTGCCGCGGACGGCCGGATCCGGCTGTGCAAGGGCGCCTACAAGGAGCCGGGCTCGGTGGCATACCAGGACAAGGCCGAGGTCGATGCCGCGTACGAGCGACTCATGCTTCGGCTGCTGCGTGCGGGCCGCTACCCCGCCATTGCGACGCACGACGTGCGCCTCATCAAGCGGGCGGTGGAGGTGGCGCAGTCCGAGGGGATCGCTCGGGACCGGTTCGAGTTCCAGATGCTCTTCGGCGTGCGCCGCGACATCCAGGAGCAGCTGGCGGACGCCGGCTGGCGGGTGCGCACCTACGTCCCGTTCGGCGGCCAGTGGTACCCGTACTTCATGCGCCGGCTCGCCGAGCGCCCGGCGAACGTGTCGTTCCTCCTGCGCAACCTGTGGCGGGAGCGCGGCCGGGCCTGATCGGGTCCGCGTGATCCGGGCCGTGAATCCAAGAGCCGCCGGGGAGTCCCGGCGGCTCAGGCCTCGGCGGTGTCGAGGGGGAGGGAGCTCCCTACCAGCGCTTGGCCCCATCGAACAGGAACAGACTGGCAGCGATGGTCCCGAGGAAGAGGGTGGCGCGGTGGGCGTACCACTTGAGATTCGACTTCATCCCGGTTCCCTTCGTAGTCCGGCGAGGGCCCCCTCGCCTGATGGACTCCGACCGTAGCGCCGCCCGGGCGCCTTAAGGAATAGCCCGGAGGTACTGGTACCCCTGCGCAATATGGGTGAGTTGCCGACGTGCACCACGCCCGGGGACCGCTCCGAATGGGGCATCATCTGCGCATGTCACAGAGCCAGTCCGGACCCATGGTCCCGCGCGCCGAGCTGCGCCACCGCGTCCTCGCCTCCGAGCTCACGATCGGCGCCTTCGTCAACCTCGGATCGCCAGTCGCCGCCGAGCTGGTCGCGCGCGCGGGGTTCGATTGGGTGGTGATCGATCTGGAGCACGGGGCCGGTACCGAGGCCGACCTCCACCCGCAGCTCCTTGCCGTTCAGGCAACCCCGACCGGCGCCATCGTTCGGGTGCCGCTCGGGGCTCGACTGCCGGTGGGCCGCGCGCTCGATGCCGGTGCGGACGGGCTGATGATCCCGCGCCTCGAGACGCTGGCCGAGATCACCGAGACGCTCACCTGGATGCGCTATCCGCCCGCGGGGGTCCGTGGCGTCGCGGGGCTGACACGTGGGGCAGGGTTCACGACGATCCCGCATGCAGAGCTGGCGGCAACCGTCAACCCCAGCGTTCTCGGCGTGTTCCAGGTGGAGTCGCCGGTGGCGGTCGAGGCAGCCGAAGCCGTCGCTGCCCTCGACGGGGTGGACGTCCTGTTCGTCGGACCGGCCGACCTGTCGCACTCGATGGGCATTCCGGGCCAGTTCGATTCGCCGCGGTTCGTCGCCGCGCTCGACCACGTGGCGGCGGCGTGTCGCGCGCATGGAAAGGCGGCGGGCATCCTGCTCCAGGATCCGGCCGCCGTCGCGGCACACGTACAGCGGGGGTTCCGCTTCATCGCCGTCGGCTCGGACACCACCTACGTGACGAGCGGCGCCGCGCATGTCGTTCGCGAGGCGCGGGCGGCGACTGCCAGCTGAGGTTCGCAGTCGCCGCGGGCGGCGACGGCCAGCTGAGGTTCGCAGTCGCCGCGGGCGGCGACGGCCGGCTGACGCGTCGCGGCCGGCCGTGGACGAGCGCTACTCCTCGCCGAGCCACACCACGGGCTGCGGCAGCGCCGGCTCCTCGACGACCTCCGGATCGGCGCTCACTGACGGGCCGGCACCCTCGGTGCTGACGGTCCCTGCGGCCCCCGCCGACCCTGCGGCGCCGACCGCGTCACCCGCCATCGCCGACTCGCTGCGCCATTGGCGCCGACGGATCGGTGCGTGACCGGTCTGGGACACGATGACACCCACCAGGATCAGCGCCCCGCCCATGAGCTGGACGGGTTGCAGGCGCTCCCCGAAGAGCACGGCCGCGGCGGCGATCGTCCACAGCGGCTCGACGGTGGACACCAGGGACGCCTGGGCGGCACCGATGCGCTGGGCACCCGCGTAGAACGCCTGCACCGGAACGAAGCCCGCGATGACGCCGACCGCGATGATCCCGGGCCACGCATCCGACGGGATGTCCGCAGGCAGCACCGGGTGGCCGATGAGCAGGCATGTGACCCAGTAGACGACGCCCGTGGTCGAGAGCATCAATGCGCCGATCGCCGAGGTGCTTGCGCCGCTGTCGGCCTCGCGGCCGACCCGGTCGCTGCGCTCGCCCGAGTGCCGCGCGGCCAGGATGATCCACACTGAGTAGATCAGCGGTGAGGCGATGATCAGCGCCAGCCCTTCAGCCGGCGGGACCGCGTCCGCAGGGATTCCGCCCACCGCGAGCACGACGCCGAGGACGGCGATCCCGAGAGCCGCCCAGGCACGGCGCCCCTGGAGTGGCCGGCCGAGCCGGAGCGCGAGCACGGCGACCACCGGCGGGTAGAGGTACACGATGAGGGCGGACAAGCCCAGCGGGACGGTCTGGATGCCCGCGTAGTACGTGGCCGTGTTGCCCACGTAGAACACGCCCAGCCCGATCGTCGCGAGGACCATCGAGCGAGGCAGCGCCGCCAACGCCCGGCGAGCTGCCGGTCGGGCCAGGAGGATCGCCCACGCCAGGGCGCCCGCGATCAGGAACCGCCAGGCCATGAGGGTCAGCCAGTCCGTCCCGGTGCCGTAGACGGGCTTCGCGAACAGCCCGCCGGAGCCGAACGCGACGGCGCTGGCGATGACCAGGGCGATACCCGCGAGGCGGCTGCGGTCCACGGGCCGAGGGTAGCGAACCCAGGTGACCTGCGGACCACTGTCGTGGAGTCCCTGGGCACGGCCGGATCGGCTGCCTGCGCGTACACTTGGACCGTGACTGATCTCACCCGGCGCGCGGTCGCGGCGCGCGTACCTGACCTCGTTTCCCAACCCCTGATGGTCGTCGGCCGCCGCGAGCCGGTGACCGTGCTGCCGGGCACGACCATCGGCGAGTGCCTGCGTTCGATCCAGCGCACCGGCACGGGTGATTCCGTGTTCGTGACCGACACCGAGGGACACCTGGTCGGGGTGCTCACGGAACGGGACGTCTTCGGGCGCCTGGTGGGTCCTGACGTTGCGGCAGGCGTCGACGTGGACGCCTCCGTGGACACGATCATGAACCACCATCCGCGGACGCTGCGGCTGGATCAGACGGTGCTCGACGCGGTCGAGCTGATGCAGGCGAGCCGGTACCGCAACCTGCCGGTCGTGGACGGCGAGCGACACCTGGTCGGCGTGGTCCGCCAGGTCGACATCCTGAAGTTCATCGCCGAGTCGTTCCCCAAGGAGCTGCTCAACCTCCCGCCGCGCCCGCACCAGCGCATGGAGCAGGTCGAAGGCGGATGACGGCGACAGAGACACATATCGAGCGAAGTTCCCAGGAGCTGGACCGGGTCACCATCCGCTTCGCCGGCGACTCCGGCGACGGGATGCAGCTGACCGGCACCCAGTTCACCCGCACGGCGGCGGTGTTCGGGAACGACATCAGCACCTTCCCCGATTACCCAGCCGAGATCCGGGCGCCCGCAGGCTCGCTGCCCGGCGTGTCGGGCTTCCAGATCAGCTTCTCCGCGAGCGATATCCACACTCCGGGCGACTCGCCGGACGTGCTGGTTGCCATGAACCCCGCTGCCCTCAAGGCCAACGTCGGCGACGTGCCGGCGGGCGGCGCGATCATCGTCAACAGCGACGCATTCACCAAGGGCAACCTCAACAAGGCGGCCTACGAATCGAACCCGCTCGTTGATGGCTCGCTCAAGTCGTTCAACGTGTTCCAGGTCCCGATCAGCTCGCTCAACGCCGCCGCCCTCGACGGGCTGGGGATGACCAGCAAGCAGGTCGACCTGACCAAGAACTTCTTCGCCCTCGGCCTGATGTTCTGGCTCTACGAGCGGTCGATGCAGCCGACGCTCGAATGGATCGAGAAGAAGTTCGGCGCGCGCCCGGTCATCGCCGAGGCCAACAGCCGAGCCCTGCGGGCCGGTCACGCCTTCGGCGAGACGACCGAGATGTTCCACACCACGTACCGGGTACCCAAGGCCAAGCTTGAACCCGGCACCTACCGGAACATCACCGGCAACGAGGCGACCGGGCTCGGTTTCCTGGCAGCGTCCGAGCTGGCCGGGCGGTCGTTGTTCTACGGCTCCTACCCGATCACGCCCGCCTCTGACATCCTGCACCAGCTGTCGGCCTACAAGAGCTTCGGAGTGCGGACGTTCCAGGCCGAGGACGAGATCGCGGCCATAGGCGCGACGATCGGCGCTGCCTACGGTGGCGCGCTGGCCCTGACCGGCACCTCGGGCCCGGGGCTCGCGCTCAAGACCGAGGCCATCGGCCTGGCGGTGATGACCGAGCTGCCGATGATCATCGTCGACGTTCAACGGGCCGGTCCCTCGACCGGGCTGCCGACCAAGGTGGAGCAGGCGGACCTGCTCCAGGCGATGTACGGCCGCAATGGCGAGTCGCCGCTGCCGGTGGTCGCGCCGGCCACGCCCGCCGAGTGCTTCACCATGGCCATCGAGGCGTCGCGGATCGCGCTCAAGTACATGACGCCCGTGATGTACCTGTCCGACTCGTTCGTCGCCAACGGTGCCGAGCCGTGGCGCATCCCGTCGCTCGACGACCTCCCGTCGCTGGCCGTCCCCGAGGTGACCAAGGGCGACGGTCCGTTCCTGCCCTACGCGCGCGATCCGGAGACCCTTGCCCGCCCGTGGGCACTGCCGGGGACACCGGGCCTCGAGCACCGCATCGGTGGCCTCGAGAAATCGGACGGGCTGGGCAACGTCAGCTACGACCCCGACAACCACCAGCTCATGGTCACGCTCCGTGCCCGCAAGATCGCCGGGATCGCGGCCGACATCCCGTCGCTCGAGACGTTTGGCGTGGACCGGGGCGATCTGCTGATCCTCGGTTGGGGCTCAACGTACGGCGCCCTGCGGAGCGCGACCGAGCGCCTGCTGGCCGCCGGCCACCAGGTCGCTCACGCGCATCTGCGCTACCTGAACCCGTTCCCTGCCGACACAGGCGAGGTGCTGAGCCGCTACCGGCGGGTGCTGGTGCCGGAGGTGAACCTCGGCCAGCTCGCGCTCATGATCCGCGCCACCTACCTGGTTGACGCGACCAGCTACGGACGGGTCCGCGGAAAGCCGTTCCGGATCACGGAGATCGTCGACGAGGCCGAGCGGATCCTCGGCGAGGGTGACCGAGCATGACCGACCAGCTGACCAACACGGCACAGAGCCAGCCGATCGTGCTGACACGGAAGGACTTCGTCTCCGACCAGGAGGTCCGGTGGTGTCCGGGGTGCGGCGACTACTCGATCCTTGCCCAGACCCAGAAGGTGATGCCGGACTTCGGCGTGCCACGCGAGAACATCGTGTTCATCTCGGGCATCGGCTGCTCCGGCCGGCTCCCGTACTACATGAACACGTACGGGTTCCACTCGATCCACGGCCGCGCGCCGACGCTCGCGACCGGGCTCAAGATCGCGCGACCGGACCTGATGATCTGGGTGATCACGGGTGACGGCGACGCGCTCTCCATCGGTGGCAACCACTTCCTGCATTCGATGCGCCGGAACGTGGACTTCACGATGATCATGCACAACAACCGGATCTACGGGCTGACCAAGGGCCAGACCTCGCCCACGTCGGAGTTCGGCAAGCGGACGAAGTCGACGCCCCAGGGCTCGGTGGACCGGCCCGTCATGCCGCTGACGCTGGCGCTGGCGTCCGAGGCCACGTTCGTGGCCCGGACCGTGGACACTCACACCGAGCATCTCCAGAACACGTTCGAGGCGGCGGGCCGCCACCAGGGAGCGTCGTTCGTCGAGGTGCTCCAGAATTGCAACATCTTCAACGACGGTGCATGGCGCGAGTTCACCGATCGCGACGTCCGGGACGACCGGATGCTCGTGCTCGAGGACGGCAAGCCGATGATCTTCGGCAAGGACCGTGATCGCGGTATCCGCCTCAACGGGCTCCACCCGGAGGTCGTGACGATCGGCAAGCGCGGCGTCACCGAGGCCGACCTGCTCGTGCACGATGCACACGCCGAGGATCCCCATCTCGCGCTCATCCTGTCGCGCATGTTCTGGCCCGAGTATCCCGTTCCCGTCGGCGTGCTGCGCGACGTCGACCGCCCAACCCACTCCGACCTGATCGATGCGCAGATCGAGCAGACGGTCGCGAAGTCGGGCAAGGGCGACCTCGCCGCCTCGCTGGCGGCGGGCGAGACCTGGACCGTGGAATAGGCAGGTCGAACGATGCTCTGTCCCGTTTGCCACCACGACAACTTCGAGGGCGAGGATGAGTGCGCCAACTGTGGCGCCTCGCTCGCCAACGCCGACCTCCTGCGGGAGCTGAGCGAGTACCACGACACGATCCTGGGCGAGCATATCGATGCGCTGGGGATCGGGTCGCCACAGGTGATCACGTCCGGCAGTGGCGTGGCCGAGGCCATCCGCCAGATGCACGAGAGCGACACCGACTGCCTGCTGGTCGCCGAGGACGGACGCCTGGTGGGTGTGTTCACTGACCGCGACGCGTTCGTCAAGGCCGTCGACAAGCGGCTGCAGCTGTACAAGGTCCGTGACTTCATGACCCCGGACCCGGTGGTGCTGCGCAGCGACGACACGCTGGCGATCGCGATCCACAAGATGGCCGTCGGTGGCTTCCGCCACATCCCGATCGTGGACGACGACCTGCGTCCGCTGGCCGTCGTGTCGGCGGCGGACGTGTTCCGGCGCATCGTCGCATCGCTCGGTTGACCGGGGGCCGTGGGGCCCGCCCCGACGTGGCGCCTGATCCGGACGGACGCGCGGCATCCCGGCCCGCGCCCGTGATCGTGGTCGTGGCCGACGATCTCATCTGGTCCACCCGCCTCGCCGATGCCTTGCGCCGGGCCGGGGCCGAGCCGCGCGTGACCCGCACGCTGAATGGTCTGGATGCGCAGCTGGCCGATGCCGAGGGGAGCGTGGTGGATCTCACGGCGCGCGCGTACGACGGAGTCGCAGCGATCGCGGCCGCAACCCGCGCAGGGGTGCCGGTGATCGCCGTCGGACAGCACGACGATGCGACGCTGCGCCGGGCGGCGACGGAGGCCGGCGCGACCCGCGTCTACGCCTACCGGCGCCTGTTCGAGCACGGCGACCGGGATCTCGCAACCTGGGTTGATGGTCTCGCGACCGCGAGCCCTCCGGCGATACCCGCCGACCGGGCATGACCAGGCACGCGTCGATCCCGCCCAAGCGATATGCCCAGCGTCTTGCCGGCGCTCGCACCGTGGCAGCCTCGGCGGGGCTGGACGCGTTGCTGATCGGCGCGGGCGCGGACCTCCGCTACCTGACCGGGTACGAGGCGCTGGCGCTCGAACGACTCACGCTCCTGGTCCTGCCGTCTGCTGATGGGTCGCCGATCACCCTGGTCGTGCCCCGTCTCGAGGCCGCCCCCGCGCTCGCGTGCGATGCGGCGTCGAGCGGGGGCGTCGCCGTCGAGACGTGGGAGGAGACGCAGGACCCGCTGCGCCTGGTGGCCGCGCGCCTGGCCGCCGCGCGAAGTCCAGGCGGTGGTGGGATCGACGCCGTCGCCGTGTCCGACAGCATGCGGGCGTCGTTCGTTCTGGGCCTGCAGCGGGTCCTGCCTGGCGCCCGCTTCGCGGTGGCATCGGCGGTGCTGGGTGGCCTCCGGATGCGCAAGGACCCGGACGAGGTGCAGCTGCTCCGTGTCGCGGCGCGCGCCGCCGACCGCGTCGTGGCCGCGATCGCCATGGGCCGGCTGGTCGGGCGGACCGAGGAGGACGTCGCGCACGAGGTTCGGGATCGGCTGGTCGCCGAGGGCCACGAACGAGCCGAGTTCGCGATCGTGGCCTCCGGCCCCAACAGCGCCTCGCCGCATCACCAGCCCGGTGATCGCGTCATCCAACCCGGGGATCCGATCGTGCTCGACCTCGGCGGCACCTTGTCAGGCTACGGCAGCGACACGACCCGCACGCTGTGGGTCACCGGTGGGGACCCGGCGAACGCGCCGGATCCGGAGTTCACCCACCTCTACGCCGTGCTGAAGGATGCCCAGTCGACAGCGACGGCCGCGGTCGGCCCGGGCGTGTCGTGTGAGCACATCGACGCCGTCGCGCGCGGGATCATCGGGGACGCCGGCTTCGGGGCCGCGTTCCTCCACCGCACCGGCCACGGGATCGGCCTCGAGGGCCACGAGGAGCCGTATATCGTCGAGGGCGACGCCCGCGCGCTCCAGCCGGGGATGGCGTTCAGCATCGAACCCGGGATCTACCTCGAGGGGCGCCATGGGGCGCGGATCGAGGACATCGTGGTCTGCGGCGACGACGGTCCGATCGTGCTCAACGAGCAACCCCGCGAGCTGATGGTCGTGCCCGGCTGACGGCGGCAGGGAGCTCGCCGGGGTATGATCGAGCGACGGGCCGAAGCGCCCCCCGAACCCAGAGCCCAACCCATGTCCGACCCTCATCCGCGGGCCCGCTGCCCGCAGCCCCGGGCCGAATGAGCCGGCGCAGCCGGCGCAGCCGACCCTCGCAGGCCGCGCCTTCGAAGAGGTCTGCGCTCGCGTCCGAGGACGGAGCGGCGGAGCCGTCATCGCCGGCGTCCGCGCGTCATCCCTCCGGCGCCGTTCCGCCGGGTGCGCCGACCGGTGCGCCCGACGTGTCTGCGGAATCCGAGACGTCGGCGAGGGCCAGAAACGACGGCGAGCCAGGATACGGCGGGACAGCCGGCGACGAGGACGAGAATCGACCGCCGGGGCTCGACGGGTGGACGTTCTTCCAGCCGGACGAACGGCGCAGCGCCCGCCGCGTCGCCCGGACACGGGCCGACCACCGGGGAACCGACGCGACCGATCCGCACCGGCCCGTCGTGCACCGTGGCGCAGCTGCGACGGTTCATCAAGAGTCGCCCCTGGGTTCCCATGCACGAGCTTCGCCGGCGGTTCGGGATCAGGGTCGAGGACGATGACGTCTCCCTCATCGACGTCAACGGCCAGCGGCTGTACATCGGGCTGCCGAGTCCGGAGGGCCGCCTGATGGGCGAGCTCCTGGCCGGCGGGGACGTCGGCTACGAGCTGTCCCTCGATCCGGCGGCACCGATGGTCGTGGGCGTCTACCCGATGCGGCCCGTCCCACGCTCCTGAGGCCCCGCCACGGGGCGGTAGCCACGCCGGCCCCGCCCCGGCGCACCGCTGCCGGCGACGGGTGATGCAGAATGCGCCCATGGCAGCTCCGACGCTCGCGCCCCTGGCCAGCGACAACCCCGAGGCATACATCCCGCGTGATCGTCGGCGCGCCCTGTCGGAGTCACGCGAGCTGCCCGACCGTGTCGCAGGTTCGGCGCTGTTCGCCGACATCAGCGGCTTCACGCCGCTGACCGAGGCCCTGCGCGACGAGCTCGGCCCGCAGCGAGGCTCGGAGGAGCTCACCGCCATCATCGGCCGCGTCTTCCACGAGGTCATCGGCGAGCTCGATGCCTTCGGCGGCGACGTCATCTACTTCTCGGGCGACGCCATCACGTGCTGGATCGACGGTGATGACGGTGCGCGCGCCTGCGCCGCGGCACTTGCGATGCAGGAGGCGATCGTGAGGTCGGGCGAGATCACGACCCCCGCCGGGACGGAGGTCCGTCTGGCAATGAAGGTCGCCATCGCTGTCGGGACGGCCCGCCGGTTCCTGGTCGGCGATCCGCAGATCCAGCTGATCGATGTGCTCGCCGGGAGCCTGGTCGATGACCTGGCGGCCGCCGAGCACTTCGCCGAGAAGGGCGAGGTGGTGCTGGAGCCCGCCGCGGTGGCCGCGCTGAACGGCCGGGTGACCCTTGGCCAGCTCCGCCCCGACTCGGAGTCGGGGTTGACCTACGCGGTCCTGGCGTCGCTCGACGTGGACGTCGCGCGCTCGCCGGTCGTGGAGCCCCCGCCGCTGCCCGAGGAGCTCGTCCGCCCCTGGCTGCTGCCCGCCGTCTACGAGCGACTGCGGACGGGCCGCGGAGAGTTCCTGACCGAGCTTCGCCCGGCCATCCCGGTGTTCCTCCGGTTCGGCGGCATCGACTATGACGATGATCGAGGAGCGGCCGCGAAGCTCGACGAGTTCGTACGCGGCGCCCAGAGGGTCATGACCGGCTACGGAGGCAACGTGCTCCAGCTCACCCTGGGCGACAAGGGCGCGTACCTCTATGGCGTGTTCGGTTCGCCGATCGCGCACGAGGACGACCCGGCCCGGGCCGCGGCCGCCGCCCTTGAGCTGCGGGACCTCGAGAAGACCACGGCAGCCGAGGATCTCCAGATCGGGTTGACACGCGGGACGCTGCGCAGCGGGACGTACGGGCACGCGATGCGGCGGACGTTCGTCTGCCTGGGCGACGAGGTGAACCTGTCCGCCCGGCTGATGTCCAAGGCGCCAGCGCACCACATCTATGCCACGGAGCGGATCCAGCAGGCGGCGGGCGACGGCTTCATCTGGGAGCGCCTGCCCGACATGACGGTCAAGGGCAAGGCGCAGCCCGTCCGCGCCTACTCGCTCACCGGGTCGCTCGGGCGGGCCTCACGGCGTCGCACACGGTTCGAGCTGCCCCTGGTCGGGCGCCGGGATGAGCTGGCCGCGCTGGAGGCCGGGCTGACCACCGCAACCGCGGGCCAGGGGCAGATCATCGGCATCTCCGCCGAGGCCGGGTTGGGCAAGTCCCGGCTGCTTGCCGAGTTCATCCGGAACACGCGCCGTGGCGGGCGCTTCGTCGCCTACGGTGAGTGCGAGGCGTTCGGCACCAAGACCGCCTACTACGTCTGGCGCGAGGTCTGGCGACGCCTGCTGGGGCTCGAGGACGACGACCCGGAAGCCGCGCAGATCACGTCCCTGGAGCGAAGCCTCGCGGCCATCGACCCGAACCTCGTTCCGCGCTCCCCGCTGCTCGGACCCGTGGTCGGGCTGCCCATCCCGGAGACGGACCTCACCCGCTCGCTGGACGCCAAGTTCCGCAAGTCCTCGGTCGAGGACATGCTCTCGGCCTGCCTTCGGGCACGGGCCGCCGAGCGTTCGTTCGTCGTGGTCCTGGAGGACTGCCACTGGATCGACGAGCTGTCGCGTGACCTGCTCCAGGTGCTGGGACGGGTCGCCACGGCGCTCCCGGTCCTGTTCATCGCCGCCTACCGTCCGGCCGTCGGCTCGGGCGGCGGCCTGGGCATCGACCGCCTGTCGACCTTCTCGGAGCTGTCGCTCAACCTGATGCCCGTCGAGGACATCGCCGAGATCACGCGTGCGAAGGTGGCACAGCTGGGCGGCGAGTCGGCCGACGTGTCCCAGGCGCTCGTGGACCTGCTCGCAGCGCGTTCCGAGGGCAACCCCTTCTACGTCGAGGAGCTGCTGAGCTACGTCGTGGCCCAGGGCACCGACATGTCGGATCCCGACGCGCTGGCCGCGGTCAAGCTGCCGGAAAGCCTGGAGAGCCTGGTCCTGAGCCGCATCGACGCCTCCGCCGAAGCCCCACGCCGGACGATGAAGGTCGCGAGCGTCATCGGCCGCACCTTTCTGGCGCCGATGCTGCCGGGCGTGTACGAGGAGCTCGGGACGCTGGACGTGGTGCTCGACGACCTGGCCGCCCTTCGCTCGCTGGACCTCGTCGCGCTCGACCGCGAGGCGGAGCAGGCGTGGATGTTCAAGCATGCGGTCACGCGCGACGTTGCCTACAACAGCCTGCCCTTCGCGCTGCGGGCTGTCCTCCACGGCCTGGTCGGTGGCTACATCGAGCAGGCCGAGGCCGACGATCTCGAGCGCTGGATCCCACTGCTCGAGCACCACTACTGGCGGAGCGATCAGGAGGCAAAGAAACGGGAGTACCTGCGGCTCGCGGCCGAGCAGGCGCGGGCCTCGTACGCGAACGAGGCGGCGATCGTCTACTACGACCGGCTGCTACCGCTCATCGATGGGGCGGATCGGATCGATGCGGCGATCACCCTCGCCGACGTCCTCCAGCTGATTGGCGAGGTCCCGCGTGCCGAAGAGGTCGTGCTCGAGGCCCGGACCGTGGCCGATGGGCTGGGTGACGCTCGCCTGCTGGCGCGCTGCGACCACTCGCTGGCCGAGTCGGTGCGCCGCGTCGGACGATACGACGAGGCGCTCGGGCTGCTCGATCGGGCGATCGAGGGGTTCCGTTCCGCGGGTGACGACCTTGGTGTCGCGGCGGCACTGCAGATCGTGGGTACCGTCAACGCGCAGCGCGGCGACCTCGAGACGGCCCGCGCTCGCTACCTCGAGAGCCTCGAGATCCGCGAGCGCCTCGACGACCGCCCCGGTCTTGCCGCGCTGGCCAACAACCTCGGGATCGTGGCCCTCCATATGGGTGATCCGGAACGGGCACGCGAGTTCGGCGAGCGGGCGCTGGGGCTGTACACGGAGCTGGGCGACCAGCGCCGGATCTGCCAGTGCGAGGTGAACCTGGCGCTCGCCTCCGCGGCCGCCGGCGATCTGGACGCCTCCCTGCGTCATGGCGAGGAGGCCGTGCGCCTCGCGCGGGAGGTCGGCGACCGTCTCAACATCGCGCTCGCCCAGAACAATCGTGGCGATGCTCTTCGTGATGGCGGACGGCTCGACGCCGCAGGTGCCGCCTACGCCGACGCGCTCATCACGTACCGGGACCTCAACGACCAGTGGCCGATGGTCGCGTTGTTCGGTGACATCGCCACCCTTGCCGCGCGCCGTGGCCAGGCCCGCGAGGCATTCACCCTTGTGGGATCCGCGGACACGCTCTCCGCGGATCTCGGTGCCGCCCGCTCGGAGGCCGACGAGGAGCACCTCATGGCCAACCTCGAGGCTGCCCGAGCCACGCTGGGGGCGGCGCGCGCCAACGAGGCGCGAGCGGCCGGTCGCGGCGTGACGTTCGATGAGGCCGTCGCCCTGGCGCTGGCGGTCGCCGAGGCGCCCTCCGCCTAGCCCGACGAGGCTCGCTGCGCGTCGTGGTGCTGGCGCGCACCACCAGTCGTGCTCGATCGCCTCCAGAATCGGTTCCGACCAATAGGCCATTGTTCCTATTTACCGACCGGTACGATAGTCTCTTCGGCACTATCCCCTCACCGTATCGCGCTGTTCACGAGCGGTATCCCCCGACAATCGACGAGGTTGAGCCTGCATGAGCGTTCTTGGGTTCGTATCCCAGCCCACCAACGGCCGTCCGGCCCGGGGGCGCCCGCGACTCTCCCGTGGCAAAGGTCGATGGTTCAGCGCACTGATGACTGCGGCCCTGGTCGCTCAGCTGCTGGGCGTCGGCACCTCGGTCGTAGCCGCCTCGAGCACGGCGCCGGCCCAGGCGGACTCCTCGGCGCCGGCCGCCGGCCCCGCTCCAGTCTCCATCGACGTCTTCCAGGGCAACCCGGGCTCGTCCTACCAGGGATGGAACGGCAGCAGCTCCCCGTACCCCAATCCGCAGCCACTGACGGCCTTCGGTACCCGCGACTGGGCGCTCTGGGGAAGTGGCGGATCCAACTCGCTCAGCCCAAGTGAGCGGAAGGCGAATGGGATCGCGATCAAGGACCTGACCACGATCAATCCACCGGGCGATGGGGGCCGGACCGGGAGCATCGAAGGCGAGACCACACGCCCATTCCAGTTCAGCTGGGCTGACGGGACGTCTGACCCGACGGGCGACGCGCAGCAGGCCGGCCTCCGGTACACGGCGGACGGGTCGAACGCGGATGGATCCGGCTTCAAGCTCACCGTCGACGCGTCGTCGACGCCGTCGACCCTGACGCTGTGGACCTCGGTGCAGGACGGGAACGCCACCCTGAAGGCAAGCCTTCCCTCCATGGACGGCAAGTTCGTTTCCAACACCGCGTCCAAGGGTGGCTCGAACAACGACCACGGAGCGGTCTACACGATCACCTTCACCGGCGCCGGCTACGAGGAGCTCACGCTCGACTTCACGCTGGCGTGCGGCAACAAGTGCGACTCCACCTCGCGCGTCACGATCTACGCCGCTGCGCTGTCCGGTGGCAGCGATCCCCAGCCACCGGAGTATGCGATCAGCACCCCGGGCTCCGACCCGGTGTACCTCGTCCAGGACGACCCCAACCCGGGCCAGGCAACGGTCAACACGAGCGTGGTCAGCGGGACCGTCGATAGCGTCGAGCTCACCGCCTCGGTCAAGCTGCCTGACGGCTCGGAGGCCGGAGGCCTCACGGCCGACATCTCCGATCCTACGGTGGTCACGGGCGCGCACACGGTGACGCTGACGCAGGTGCCACCGACCCCGGACCCAACGACTGGGGTAACTCCCGCTCCTGAGTGTCTCTATGACCTCCGCGCGACCACACAGTGCGAGTACACCGTCCACATCGACGGGACCACCACGCCCTCGGGCGACGTCACCCCGACCGACATCACCGTCCGCATCTACCCGCGCACGCCCAACACCCCGTTCCTCTACCGCGCCTCGCCGAAAGGCGACGGCATGGTGCAGGTGGCAGGTGTTGTCTGGGTTGACCCGGCCCTCAGCGACGCCGACTACGACGTCGAGCTGCTTTCAGCTCCGACGTGCGCCGCGGACGGCGTCCTCGCGGGTGACGCGGTCGCCGCGACGCCCAGGCTGACGTCTACGTCCGTGGACGGGCGTCTTGACTTCGCGGGCGCCGTCACCCTCGACTCCTCGTCCACGCCGACCTACGTCGCGGCGCACGTGACGGGTCCGGATGCAGTCAGCTGGACCGGGCCGTGCATCGTCGTGTCCCCCTGGAACGACACCTGGGAGAACGCGGTCGAGGTCGGGGCGAACTCCACGACGACCGGCTATCTCGATGACTTCGCCCGGTCGCGCTGGTACAAGATTCCGATTACCCCCGGCGGCAGCGTGAAGCTCACGCTGTCCGGGATCAACCCTGATGGTTCGGTCGGCGACATGCCCGCCGACTACGACATGTTCCTGTTCTCGGACATCCAGCAGACCGAGGACCAGCTTGTGGCTGCCCAGGACGCCCAGGCGCTCAACGCCCAGTTCGCCGGTAACTCGAGCTTCATCGGGAACAGCTCGTTCATCGGCAACTCGAGCTTCATCGGGAACAGCTCGTTCATCGGCAACTCGAGCTTCATCGGGAACAGCTCGTTCATCGGCAACTCGAGCTTCATCGGGAACAGCTCGTTCATCGGCAACTCGAGCTTCATCGGGAACAGCTCGTTCATCGGCAACCCGAGCTTCATCGGCAACCCGAGCTTCATCGGGAACTCGAGCTACATCGGTAACTCGAGCTTCATCGGCAACAGCTCGTTCATCGGCGATCCCGCCTACACGGGTAACTCGAGCTTCATCGGGAACTCGAGCTTCATCGGGAACTCGAGCTTCATCGGCAACCAGATCTACGGGGTGTCCGCGAGCGCTGCCGCGTACAGCCTGATCGGCTGGAACGTCGAGGTTGGCACCGCCCCGAGCGTCCTGCCGACCAACACCTGGACTGCGACCGGCTACTTCTACGTCCATGTGACGGGCAAGAACGGGGTCTACGATCTGCAGCACCCGTTCGAGCTCAAAGTCCACACCGATGCCAGCGTGTGCGCTCCCTCCGGCGAGCCCCCCGTGGGCCCGATCGGGACGGCGCCCGCGGTCGGATCCGCCAATTCGACGGCGAGCACCGTCTTCGTGTGGGACCGCGGCGTCATCACCGGCACGACCGACGAGAAGAACGCGCTCGAGTCGAAGATGGCCCAGTGGGGCTCGGTGATCAATGTCGCGGGCAGTGGCCGCGTCCAGCAGCTGCGGACCCAGGCACAGGACTATCCGACCTGCATCTATGCGCAGAATCTGCTCGCGTCCGCGATCAAGGACGAGATCCGCGCCTACGAGAACCCGAACCTCCAGAACATCGTGCTCGTGGGCGGCGATGACTCGATCCCGTTCTTCCGTTACCCGGATCTCGTTGACCTTGCTCCCGAATCTTGGTACGTCCCGCCGGTCCAGTCATTGACGCCGTCCGACGCCAGCCTGCGCTCCAACTACATCCTGGGCCAGGACGAGTACGGATCGAACGTCGTCATCTCCAGGAACGGGTTCACCTTCCCCGTTCCCGACCTGAGCGTCGGGCGTCTGGTCGAGACGGCCGCCCAGGCGTCGAACATGATCGACGCATACGACACGCTGGGCAGCCAGCCGATCACCCCGGCCAAGTCGCTGGTCACCGGCTACAGCTTCATTGCGGACTCCGCGCAGTCGGTCCAGACGGACCTCGAGGCCGGAACCGGCGTCACCTCGACGCCGACCGTCCCCGGCGCCAGCGTTGACTCGCTGATCAACGACACCTGGACCGCGGACGACCTGCGGGCCGATCTCCTCGACCCGGCAAAGCACTACGACCTGGTGTATCTGGCCGGCCACTTCGACGCGAACTCGTTGCTCGCGGCCGACCTCAAGACCACCATCAACGCGAGCGAGCTCGCCAGCTCCAGCGTCGACCTCAAGAACACGCTCCTCTGGAGCACTGGCTGCCACGCCGGCTACGGGATCGTGGATGCCGCGGGCATCACCGGCGTCACCCAGGACCTGGACTGGGCGCAGGCGATGGCCGAGAAGGGCGCCACGCTTGTCGCGGGGACCGGGTTCCAGTACGGCGACGACGAGCTGGTCGCCTACAGCGAGAAGATCTATGCAGAGTTCGCCCATCAGCTCCGGGTCGGGAGTGGCCCGGTGGACGTGGGCTCCGCCCTCGTCAAGTCCAAGCTCGCGTATCTCGCCTCGGACCCGGACATCTCGAACCTGAGCCGCAAGGCGCTGATCACCGCCACCGTCTACGGACTGCCGATGTTCTCCGTGAACATGCCGGGCGAGCGCGCCCCGGACACGACGACAACGTCCGTGGTGACCGGTACCAGCGTGGGGACCCTGAGCGTCGATCACGCGAACCTGGACCTCACCTCGGGCGATCTCTTCAAGTCGAACGACCCTCAGACCAACAACAGGGTCTCCGTCGATCTCGGCGGCTCCACGGCGACCTACTACACGGGCAGCGACGGCACGACCGCCGAACCCAACCAGCCGGTGCTGCCGAAGTACGTGGCCAACGTCTCCGTGCCCGACAAGGTGCTCCGTGGCGTCGGGTTCCGCGGCGGCGATTACACCGAGACGGTTGGCGTCACGCCCCTGACGAGCGCGCCGGGCACCGAGTCCGGCGGCCCGCAGGTGCCGCTGACATCCACCGACTTCACCCCGGCCCGCCTGTGGTCCATCAGCCACTTCGGTGAGCTGAGCGGCAACACGGGCACCAACATCATCGTGAACCCCGCCCAGTACCGGGCGCTCAACCCGGGCGACTCGACCGCGATCGAGCGGCTGTACAGCAGCGTCGGCCTGCAGCTCTTCTACGCTGATCCAGCCGACCCGGTGTTCGCGCTGCCGCCGAGCATCCTCGGGGTCAGCGCGGTCCAACCGGATGGCTCGCCCGACATGGTCAAGTTCGCGATGCACGTCGCGGGCTCGCCGGATGCACCACCGACCGGCGTGTGGGTGACCTACACGTTCGGCCCCGGCTCGGGCGGCGCGGGAAGCTGGCAGAGCATCGACCTCCAGAAGTCGACCGATGAGCCCACCCTCTGGTCGGCTGACCTCGCGGTGCCACCCGGCGCCGATGTCAATTCGCTTCGGTTCATCGTCCAGGCCGTCAATGCGGGCGGGAACGTGGCCTGGGATGACAACAACGGTCCCTACTACACGCTGACCGGTCTCACGACGGGCTACGACACGTCCGTGACGCTGGGCAGCAGCAACAACCCGACCAGCGGCGTCTACGGCTCGACGGTCACCCTGACGGCGACCCTTGACTGCCCCGAGTGCGCCGGGCTGGATGGAAAGACAATTCTGTTCCAGGTCGGGTCCTCGGCTCGCACGGCGGTGACGAACAGCTCCGGCACGGCGACGGTCGACCTGCCGCTCAACACGCCGCCCGGCGACTATTCGGTCGTCGCGACGTTTGCGGGTGACAACGAAGCCGTCCCGAGCGCCAATTCCGCTGGCTTCACCGTGACCAAGGTTCCAACCACGCTCACGCTCGAGCTGCCGACAGGCAGCGCGACGGCCGGCCTCGATAGCGGCGTGTTCGCAACCCTGACCAACGGCTCCGGCCCGATGTCCTCGCGCAGTGTCACGTTCGTCGTCTGGGACGGCAGCGTGGGCGGCGAGGGCTACTCGAAGTCGGCGACCACCGGTCCGGACGGCACCGCAGCCCTGGGCGCGCTCCCGGCGCTGCCCAGTGGCACGTACGCGATCTACGCGTACTTTGGCGACAGCTATGTGGCCGACCCGTGGTCCGGCTCGCCGACCACGATCACGATCGACGATCCCATCTACCAGGCGTCGTCGGACCAGACTCCGCCGGGCCCCGGGCTCCAGGTCGTGCGGCCGCCGCTCACGGTCACGCCCGACCCGGTCAACCTGACGTATGGCGATCCCGTGCCGACATATACGTTCGAGGTCACGGGTTTCCAGGGCACCGACACCCTGGCTTCGCTGAACAACTACGTCGCGCCGACCTGCGCCGCGTACGACAGCTCAAACGCTGAATACTCCCCGCTGACGCCGGTCGCGAGCTCTCCGCTCACGATCATGTGCTCGGGTGGCTCCGCGGACGGCTATACCTTCGACACGACGGCCACCGCCGCACTGACCATCGCCAAGGCGACGTCGACCACAACGGTCACGTGCCCGGACAGCGTCACCTACACAGGCTCTGCCATTGAGCCCTGCACCGCGACCGCAACCGGCGCCGGGGGCCTCAACCAGTCGCTGACCGTCACGTACAGCGCCGACCACACCAATGTCGGCACCGTGTCGGCGTCGGCGACCTTCACGGGTGACGCCAACCACACGGGCAACTCAGACTCGACCACGTTCACGATCGCGCCAGCGCTTGTCCGCGCCGAGTACACCGGTGACTTCTTCGTGCCGACAGGCACGGCGCCGTCATTCAGCCTCAGGGTCGTGTCGGCCGACGGCAGCTCGGTATCGCCGAGTCTCGTGACCAACCTGACGGCGACCTTCTACGTCTTCCCGGCGGGATGCTCGGCGTCCTGCCCGCTTACCACGGAGTTGTGGAGGTCGAGCCCCACGTCTGTCGGCACCGACGCGACCGCCACGGTCCCCGGTCCGACGTCGCTCGCAGACGACGCCTATATCGTGATCGGGGTCCTCACCGACTCCGCCAACAACGTGGTCGGCGAGCGCGCCGTCGGGGCCTTCGCGATCTACCCGGGCAATTCCACGTACGTGGTCGGTGGCGGCTACGTTGATGCCGACACAGGCGCAGCGGATGACCCTGGGTTCTTCGGGCTCAACGTCAAGAAGGCCAAGAACTCGGCAATCGGCAGCGTCGTCTACATCTACCCGCTGCGCATCGACGATCCGACCGGCGCATCGCCCGAGCTCGGATCCAGTTGCTCGATCAGCGAGACATGTCGAGACGTGTATGTCCTTGTTCGTTCGACGACGCTGACGTCGGCCTCGACGACCCAGTCGTCCACCTGGCCGATCACGGCCACCGCCACCGGTCATGCGTCAGTCCAGTTCATGGACGCCCTTGACGGGCACATCTACACCAACCTCGCGCTGAGCAAGCCGACGTTCCGCTATGACGCCTACGACAACGGCGCCGGTGGTGCCAGCGACACGTTCGGCATCTCCGTCTACACGACTGCGCAAGGCAGTACCACCCTCAACCATGTAGCCGCCGATGGCACGAACCCGCAGAACGGGACCGGCTCCCCGACCAACATGGTCGGCATCGCCGGTACCGGCGCCGACATCAACGCCCCGCCGGGCAACAAGAACGGGCAATAGGTAGCCGATTGAGCCCCCCGGGTGATCCGGGGCAAGCACGCAGCAACGACGAGCGCCCCGGTCAGCGACCGGGGCGCTCGGCTGTGCCGTGGGCCGGCGCGAGCGCTGGCGAGGCTGACGACGACGCCCAGCCCCGCCGCAGAGTCGCGGATGCCCTGGCCATCCGCCCGGCTGCCCTGGCCATCCGCCCGGCTGCCCCGCCTAACCCGTGCTTTCGACCGGCTCCGCCTCGGGGACCGGTACCATCAGCAGCCGCAGCGCCGACTGGTCACGGGACGCGACGCGCGGCAGGTCGCAGGACGAGGTCCGCGTCAGCCGCTCGTTGAGCGTCGAGAGGACCAGCTGCGAGACCTCGGGCACCTCCATGACCGATCGAAGCGAGTCCGACGGCACCTCGAGCACGGTGGTGGGCTGTGTGGCCACAACGTCGGCCGTCCGGGCGCTGCCGGTCAGTGCGGCGATCTCGCCGAAGAAGTCGCCGCCGGCCATCGTGGACAGCCCGCGGTAGCCACCGTCCTCCTCCGGGATTGCCGCGACCGTCTCGCCGTCGAGAATGAAGAACGCGGCCGTGGCCTGGTCCCCGCTGGCGACGACACGTGTCCCCTCGGGCACATCCCGGATCAGCGCGCCGCGCAGGAAGCTCGCGCGCTGGGTGTCATTGAGCCTCCGGAAGGTGCCCAGCCTGCCGACCAGGACGTCGAAGTCGGCAAGGGTGGCCGCGCGGCCACCGGCCAGCTCCTCGATCGGCGTCGTCGGCGCGGCACCGAGAGCCGTCAGGGCCTTTCGCCATTCGGCGGCCGGTCGGCCGACACCGGGCATGACCAGGGCAAGAATGCCGGCCACCGCGATGATGAGGGAGGCGATGATCAACAGCACGCGCACGTCCATGATGTCCGCCAGGCCGGCACCCGCCATCCCGGCGAGAAAGACGATGTCGCGCATCACGAACATCGCCGAGAACACGCGGCCACGAAGCTCGCGCGGCGTGTTGCGCTGGAGCAGCGTCTGGCGAGCCACGCCCGGTGGCGAGTTGAAGAAGCCGCTCATCATCGCGAACGGGATCGCGATCAGGACCGTGGGCGACAGGCCGTAGGCGACGCCGGCGACCGCCATCCCCATGTATCCCACGAACATCCACGTGCCGCTGGCGAGCCGTGGTGCGTAGCGCGCCATGAACAGGGCGCCGGTCACGAACCCGACGGAGGTCAGGGCCTCCTGGAGGCCGTACTCGAACTCGGTGGCATTCAGGGCCTTGAGCGTCATCGGCAGCAGCAGCACGTTCCACAGGCCGACGCCGAAGGTCGCCGGGACGCCGATCAGGAACAACGATCGGATCAATGGGGTCGTGGCGACGGTGCGGACGCCGGTCTTGAGGTTCTCGAGGATGACGCCGACCGAGGTCTCCTCGGTCACCTCGACCTTCGCATCCACCCGCAGCAGGGCGATGCAGCCGGCCGAGAACACGAACGTCAGGGCGTCGATCCAGAACGCGAGCTCGATGTCGATCGAGGCCAGCAGGCCGGCTGCCGCAAACCCGATGGCGTTGGAGCCGAACGACGCGATCTGCAGGTACGCGTTGGCGGCGTGCAGCTCTTCGTCGCTCGCGATCTCGGGAATGAGCGTCTCGTACGCGGGATCGAAGAACTGCTTGACGCCTGCGTTGACCAGCAGCGCGATGAACAGCAGCGTGATGTCGATCCCGAGCAGGAACGGGATCAGGGCAACAACGACCGCCTGCGCGAGGTTGCTCAGGAGCATGACCTTGCGGCGGTCATAGCGGTCCACGACCACGCCGGCAAGGAGGCCGACGACGAGGCTGGGGACAGCAGTGGCCATCAACGTCAGGCCGACGGCGAGCGCCGATCCTGTCTGGTTGAAGACATAGATCCCGGCCGCGAGATCGGTCAGAGCGGAACCCGCCGTGGACACCAGCTGCGCGATCCACAGCAGCGAGAAGTCACGCTTGCGGAAGATCGCAGTGGGGGACACCTGGGCGCCCGGAGACGCGGCCTCGCTCATCCAGCCCTCGCACATGATCCGGCCCACCCTCCGGGCCGGTCGGCCGAAGTGTACGGGTCGCGCGGGTCGCCCGGTGCGTGCATCGGTGCTCGCGACGGATCAGGCGATGTGCACGCCTTCCAGGGCGAGCAGCTGGCGCTTGAGATCGAGCGCCGCCTCGCGCCCACCCCACGCGGCGACGCCGTAGCCGCCCAGCGACCCGTCGCCGGCGATCACGCGATGACAGGGAATCAGCAGGCCAATCGGGTTGCGTCCGACTGCTCCGCCGACCGCTCGCGCCGCACCCGTGCGCCCGATCCGGCGCGCAAGGCCACCGTACCCGACAGTCTCGCCACGGGGGATGGCCCGGACCCCATCGAGCACGAGGCGATCCCACGCCGAGCGGTCCGTGAGATCCACCGGCAGGTCCTCGAACACGACCGGCTCACCGAGCAGATAGGCAGCAGCGCGGCCGCGGACCTCGATCGCAAGGTCCGCCGCCCTGCCGCTCGCCCGCTCCAGCGGGACGAGCGTGCCGAAGCCGCGACGGGCAAGGGCGGCCTCGAACGCCTCGGAGGGCGTCAGGAGGGACAGGGCGACAGCACCGCGATCGCCGACCGCGATCCGCGCCGGACCCCAGGGAGTGTCGGCAGTGGTCAGCACGATGCTCTGCGCCCCGAATGACGCCTGGCGCTGTGTCATGCCCACACCTTATGGCCATCGACCCCATGGCCGGTGGGTCACGTGGCCAGATCCCAGGGCTGGCATGCCGCTCGCCGAGATCCCTCGCCTGTACGATCTGGTGCGTGACCGTGTGCCGTTCGGAACCCGGGAGACGCCGTTCGCCGCCTGATGCGGGGAACCCGCCCGGCACCGCCCTGCCCGGGATCCTGCGGGACGGACGGCTCGGCGATCACGATCCGGTCGAGCTGACGGATCGGTTCGGCACCCCGCTGTTCGCCTACGACCTCGCGGTCGTGGGCGAACAGGTCGCGGCCCTGCGTGCGGTGGTACCGCCGCCGTTCGACGTTGCCTACGCAGTCAAGGCCAACCCGAACCTGGCCATCCTCCATCACCTGGCGCGCCTCGGGATGGGCGCGGACGTCGCCTCGGGCGGTGAGCTCAGACACGCGCTCCGGGCCGGCTTCCCGCCCGAGCAGGTCATCATCACCGGGCCCGGCAAGCTCGACGGGGAGCTGGCGTCGGCCGTTGACGCGGGTGTTCGCGCCGTGACCGTCGAATCGCTCGGCGAGCTCCGGCGGCTGGCGGGCATCGCGGAGGCGCGCCGCCGACGACAGCCGATCCTCCTCCGGGCTGTCGTGGATGACGTGGCGATCCTGGGTGGCGGCCGGTTCATGGGTGGCATGGGCAGCGACAAGTTCGGGATGGGCGCCGACGACCTGCGTCGGGCCGCCGAGGAGTCCGTGGCATCCGCCTGGGTCGAACCGATCGGCCTCCATGCATTCGGCGCCTCGAACGTGCTCGACGCGGCCGTGCTCGCCGACCACGTGGACGCCACCGTGGACGCCGCGCGCGCCCTGGCGGCGGCGGTGGGGTTCTCCCTGCGCCTCATCGACGTCGGCGGTGGGCTGGGAATCCCGTACCAGCCCGAAGAGACGCCGCTCGACCTGGCCGCTCTCGGCGAGCGCCTGGACCGGGTTGCCGCCCGGCTCGCGACCGAGGAGATCACCCGCGAGACCCGGGTGCTGCTTGAGCCCGGCAGGTTCCTGGTCGCGTCGTCGGGCGCCTACGTCGCCCGGGTGGTGGACCGCAAACGCCACGACGGGCGGACGGTGGCCATCGTTGACGGCGGGATCCACCACGTGCTGCGGTCGGTGCTCGTTGGCCAGGAGAACCGCGTTCGACTGTTGACTGGCGCCGGAGACAGGGACGACACCGCGCTCGAGGCTGGGCGCAACCCGGTCATGATCGCCGGTCCGCTGTGCACCGGCCTGGACGTGTTCGCGCAGGCTGCCGACACGCCCCTGCCGGAGCCGGGCGACCTGGTCGCCGTGCTCGACGTGGGCGCCTATGGGGCGACGGAGTCGATGCCGCACTTCCTGTCCCATCCAATTCCTCCCGAGATCGCGTTGCTCGATGGGGAGGCGTGGGTGTCTCGCCCGCGCGTCGAGCCGGAGGCATGGCTGGCGCAGCAGGCTGGCGAGCCGCCGGTCGCGGCGCCGGGCCCCGGGCCTGCGGGCGCGACGACGTGACCCATTCGCGCTTCAACCGACTGCGTCGTCCCCGGTTCCGTGGGCTCAGGACGCCGGTCGCCACACCCCGCCAGAGTGCGATCCGGCTCATGCTGCTGGGCATCTCGTCGGCGGTGCTCCTCGTGCCGTTGTGGTTCCTGACTACCCAGACCGAAGCCGGTCAGCGGCTCGCGGACCAGATCCTGTACGGACGGGTGCTGGCCGCCCCGGCGGTGCTCGGGGCCGCGCAGGATGCCCTGGCCACGGTGAGCCTGGCGATGGCCATCACCGCCGCGCTGGGCCTCGCCATCCTGGCCTTCCTGCGCGGCGGCCTGGGACTGCTGGTGGCCGTCGTGGTCATGATCGCCGGTGCCAACGCCAGCGCCCAGCTGCTCAAGGACCACCTCGAGCGAACGAACCTCATCGGTGACGCGGCATACGCAGTGGGCAACAGCTTCCCCAGCGGGCACGTGGCGCTGGTCGGCTCGCTGGCCCTGGCCGTCGTGCTGGTCCTGCCGCGCACGGTCCGTACGCCGACAGCGATCCTCGCGGCGCTCGTGATGGCGATCGTGGGCACCAGCACCATCGTCGCCGGTTGGCACCGATTGGCCGACGTCGTGGGGGCGATGCTGATCGACCTTGCCTGGGCTGCGATCCTGACGGCGTTGCTCGTGGCCGCACAGGGCTGGATGCCGCGACGGTCGTGGCGTCGCGGTCTGGGGGGTGGCGTCACCGGCACCGCGACCGTGATCGGGACGGCCGCCGTTCTTGCCGGGGGCCTGGGCCTCGCCGTGGTGCTCGTCGGCCCCGGCCCGATCGGGGAGTGGCTGGCGGTCGAGCCGGCGCCCGGGCGGACGTTCGTGGGGGCTGTCACGATCTCGGCCGGGGCGGCCCTTCTCGTCGTGGCGGCATACGTGTGGGCGTTGCGGGGCGTGGCGCTGGAGCTCCCGCCGCCGCTCCCCTGAAGCCCGCGATCGCGCCGCCGCACGCCACCGCGACCCTGCACCCGACATCGGCCCCGCACGGGTGGCGGTCCGATGGATCCCCGGCGGCAGTGACGCGCGGCCCGGGGGCTTCGGTCCGCGTGGCCCACGGGGTGTGGCGGCGATGCGGGCTATACTCCCCTAGAGTATGACGAGCGTTCCTGAGTCCACCCAACCGATCGAGATCGTCCTGCCCATCGAGGGCATGACCTGCGCCTCGTGCGTCAACCGCATCGAGCGCTTTCTGAACAAGACGCCGGGCGTGGCCGAGGCCGCGGTCAACCTGGCCACCGAGCGCGCCACCGTCCGGGTCGATCCCGCCCAGGCCGGCCGCGACGAGCTGGTCCAGGCGGTCGAGGCGGCCGGCTACGAGGTCAAGCCCGAGCCATCCGCGGTCGAGGGCGCCGCCGACATCTCGCTCGAGGCCGAGCTGACGGCCGACGATGTCGAGCGCGAGCGTGCGCAGCGGCTGACGCTGATCCAGTCGCTGACCGCGATCGCCGCCGCAGCCGTGTTCATGGCGCTGATGTTCATTCCCCAGACCGTCATCGCCATGGAGGACCTCAACAAGCTGATCCTGTGGCCGGCGACGTTCATCCAGGTCTGGGCGGGCGGCCGCTTCTACCGCGCGGCCTGGCGGGCAGCGAAGCACGGCGGCGCAACCATGGACACGCTGGTCGCCGTGGGCACCAGCGCCGCGTGGGCGTACTCGGTGTTCGTCACCATGTGGCCCGATGTCGTCCACGCGGCGGGGCTGCGTCCCGAGACCTACTTCGACTCGGCCACGATCATCATCGGGCTGATCCTCCTGGGCAAGTGGCTCGAGGGGCGCGCGAAGGGCCGCACCACCGGGGCCATCCGGCGCCTGGTCGGCCTGCAGGCAACCACGGCCCGCCGGCTGCGCAACGGTGTCGAGGAGGAGGTCGAGCTGGCAATCGTGGCGGCCGGCGACCTGCTCCGCGTCCGGCCGGGCGAGAAGGTGCCGGTCGACGGGGTGGTGGTCGAGGGCTCGTCGTCGGTCGACGAGTCGATGCTCACCGGCGAGCCGCTCCCGGCCACGAAGACCACAGGCGACGAGGTCATCGGGGCGACCATCAACCAGACCGGCTCGTTCGTGATGCGCGCAACCCGGGTTGGTCGCGACACGGCGCTGGCTCGAATCGTGGATCTCGTCCAGCGGGCGCAGGGGTCAAAGGCGCCGATCCAGCGTCTGGCCGACCAGGTCAGCGCGGTGTTCGTGCCTGCGGTGCTGGCGATCGCCGCCCTCACCTTCGTGCTGTGGTTCGTGCTCGGTCCGGAGCCGCGCTTCACGCTTGCCCTCACGGCGTTCATCGGGGTCGTGGTCATCGCCTGTCCATGCGCGATGGGCCTGGCCACGCCAACGGCGATCATGGTCGGAACCGGCAAGGGTGCCGAGGCAGGGATCCTGGTCCGAGGTGGCGAGGCGCTCGAGGCCGCCGGCCGGGTGGACACCGTGGTGATGGACAAGACGGGCACCCTCACGCTCGGCCGCCCCGCGGTCACGGCGGTCATCCCGGCACCAGGCTTCGAGCCCGATCGCGTCCTGGACCTGGCGGCGTCACTGGAGGCTCGCTCGGAGCACCCGCTGGGCGATGCGATCGTGCGCAAGGCGCGCGAGACCGAGCTCGGGTTCGGGGCGGTGACGGCGTTCGAGGCCATCGTCGGGCGCGGCGCTCTGGGAACCGTGGACGGCGTGGCCGTCGTGGCCGGCAGCCGCCGCTACATGGACGAGCTGGGCGTCGATCTTGCGGCCCTGGTCGAGCCGGCGCGAGACGTCGCGGCTGACGGTGGATCCGTCGTGTTCGTCGCCGTCGACGGCGCGGCCGCCGGGTGTATCGCGATCTCGGATCCCGTGAAGGCCGAGGCGTCAGGGGCCATCGCCGAGCTGCGGGGCGCAGGCCTTGACGTATGGCTGCTCACGGGTGACGCGCGCGTGACCGCCGAGGCCGTGGCCCGTCAGGTCGGGATCCCGGTCGAGCGGGTCATCGCGGAGGTGCTGCCGGCTGACAAGGACGCCGCGATCGTGCGGCTGCAGGCAGCTGGCCACACGGTGGCCATGGTCGGCGACGGGATCAACGATGCGCCGGCGCTGGCCCGCGCCGACCTGGGCGTGGCCATCGGGACCGGCACGGATATCGCGATCGAGGCATCCGATGTGACGCTCGTGGGCGGGGACCCGCGGCTGGTCGCGTCGGCGATCGCCCTGTCGAGGGCGACCGTCCGGACGATCCGCCAGAACCTGTTCTGGGCGTTTGCCTACAACGTGGTGCTCATCCCCATCGCGATGGGGATCCTCTACCCGCCGTTCGGGATCACGCTCAACCCGGCGATGGCCGCCGGTGCGATGGCGCTGTCATCGGTGAGCGTGGTGACCAACTCGCTGCGTCTGCGGGGCGTCGACGTCCGTCCCGGCAACACCAGCCAGCTGGTCCGCAGCCGGCCGCAGCTGGTCCGGGACGCGGCGTTCCTGATCGTCGTGGCGGCGCTCGGCCTGACACTCGCGGGCGGCGTGCTGGCAGCCGACGGCGCGCTCGACGCCGCCCTGCCACAGGCAAGCGTTGCGATCGTCGATGGGACGCCGCAGCCAGCCGACCTCCAGGTCGCGGCCGGGCAATGGAACGTGATCGAGCTGACGAATCACGACACAGGCGTGGTCGAGTGGATGGTGCAGGGCGTCGCCAACGTCGACCTCGTTGCTCGCCCCGGTGAGACCGCACGACTCCGCTTCGTGCTCGACGCGCCCGGGACATATCCGATCCTCGCGGGGCCCGCGGGCGACACGACCCCTTCCGGCACGCTGACCGTCACGGCTCGCTGATCCCGCCCACCTCGTCGGCCGTGTCGTAGGCTGCGCCATGGCACGGACCGAAGTGGAGGGAGGCAGAGCATCGTGAGCGACGAGTCGAGGGGCCTGCCGGCGGGGCTGGTGCTGCGCCCGTGGCGCGACGATGCTGACTACGAGGCGATGGCCGCCATCGAGAACGCGACGCGCGAGGCGGACGGGCGCGACGAGGTGACCGACGCCGATCAGCTGCGGCTCGAGCTCGCGGTCTTTGCCGGGGTCCCGGCACTCGCCGTGACCATCGCCGACCTCGATGGGGAGATCGTCGGGTGGGGCGGTGGGTTCTGTGGACGATCCGAGGACGACGCACGATGGCTCCTGTACTGCCGCTGTCGCGTGCTGGTCGACCATCGCGGCCGGGGCATCGGCACGGCCCTTGCGGGACGGGTCGAAGAGTCCGCCCTGCGCGACACGGACCGGAAGCACCCCGGGGATGGCTTCGAGCGTGTCTACGAGTGCTGGCTCGAGGATGGATCGCGCGATGCCCTGGCGCTGGTCCAGGAGCTCGGTTATCGCCCGGTTCGGTGGGGCCACCACATGACGCGCCCGCTTGCTGAGCCGATCCCGGACGCCCCGTTGCCCGACGGGTTCGAGATCCGGTCGGTCACGCGGGAGACGGCGAGGCAGGTCCTGCTGGGGTTCGACGAGGCCAGCCGCGATGCCTGGGAGTACAACGGGATCGAGGAGGCTCAGATGCTGGCATCGCTCGACCACCCGACCATGGGCCAGATCGATCGCTGGGTCGTCGCCTGGGAAGGCGACAGGGTCGTTTCGGGGATCCTCGGATGGATCGACGACGGGGAGAACGAGGCATTCGGTCGACGACGCGGCTACGTTGAGCGGATCTGGACGCGCCGGCCGTGGAGAGGCCGGGGGATCGCGGGCGCCCTGATCGCCCGAAACCTGCACGACCTTCGCAATGTGGGGATGAGCGAGGCGGCGCTCTCGGTCGATGCCGACAATCCGTCGGGTGCCGGCACCCTGTACCAGCGCATGGGGTTCCGCCGGACGGGCGGGATGACCATCCTGCGGCGGCCGGCCCGCGCCGGCGGATTGGGCAACCCTTGAGACCCAGCTCGCTCAGACGGCGCGACCGCGTAGACTCGGGTCCGTGACCGACCCATCAGGCGATCCGCACGCCTCCGGCTCGCCGGCGCCTCGCTCGCGGATCGAGGTGCCGGCCGATCCGCGCGATATCCCGGGCGACTTCGCCCACCGGATGCCGGTCGAGATCCGGTTTGGCGATACCGATGCGATGGGCCACGCCAACAACGCGCGCTTCCTGACCTATTGCGAGTCGGCCCGCCTCGAGTACTGGGAGGCGGCGACCGGGCTCCCGGTCGGCCTGCCGACGCATGGCGCCGAGGAGTCGATGATCCTGGCCGACATTCGGGTGACCTACCGCTCACCCGCGTACTTCGGCGAGGTGCTCACCGTCGAGACGCGGCTGGGACGGATCGGCCGCACCTCGTTCACGCTGGAGCACCGGATCACCGCCGCCGACTCCACCCGCGGCCGCGCCCGCCTGGTGGCAACCGCCGAAGCAGTGCAGGTCCTGTACGACTACGCGACCGCGCGCCCTCGGTCGGTGCCCAACGACGTGGCCGCGCGCCTCGAGGCGTACGAGGGTCGCCCGCTGCGAACCTGAACGAGCGTCAGATTTCTCTGAACGAGCGTCAGGCTTCGAAGCGCCGGAAGATCGTCACCGCGTTCTGGCCCCCGAACCCAAAGCCATTGACGGCGACCGTGTCGACCTTCGCCTGCCGCGCGACGAGCGGCACGTAGTCGAGATCGCACTCGGGGTCGGGATCGTGGAGGTTCGCGGTGGGCGAGATGACCCCGTCGCGGATCCCACCCAGCGCCGCCAGCGCCGACGCGATGCCGGCCGCGCCGACGAGGTGTCCGATCATCGACTTGGGGGAGCTGATGGTGCGCGTTGACGCCGCCGATCCGTAGGCAACCTTGATCGCGCGCGTCTCGGTCACGTCGTTGAGCGGCGTCGAGGTGCCGTGGGCGACGATCCAGTCGATCTCATCGGGTGCCACGCCCGAGTTGCGCAGGGCGAGCGACATCGCCCGTGCCTGGCCACGGCCCGACGGATCGGGCGCCGAGATGTGGAACGCGTCGGCAGTCAGGGCACCGCCGATGACCTCGGCGATGGGCGTGGCCCCGCGCGCCAGGGCGTGCTCGGCCGACTCGACGACCACCACCCCGGCACCTTCACCGAGCACGAAGCCGTCGCGGGTGCCGTCGAACGGCCGCGATGCTGTCGCAGGATCGTCGTTGCGCTTGGACAGGGCGCCCATGTTGGCCAGTGCTGCGACACCCATGGGAACGACCGGCGCCTCGGAGCCTCCGGCGAGCACGACATCGCATTCACCCGTTGCGATCAGCCGCAACGCGTCGTGAAACGCGATCACCGACGTGGCGCACGCGGCGACCTGGGTCATCACCGGCCCGGTGAGCCCGTACTCCATCGAGACCATGCACCCGGCCATCGATCCCGACAGTGCCGGGACCGCGAACGCGGAAACGAACCTGGGGCCCTTCTGGTCGTGCACGTGCGTGCCGTCGATGATCGCCTCGATCCCGCCACCACCGGTGTTGACCACGACGCCCACGCGGTCCCGCTCTTCGGGGGTCATCGCGGCAAAGTCGATGCCAGAGGCCGCGATGGCCTCCTTCGTGGCCGCCATCGCAAGGTGGATGAAGCGGCTCATGCGCCGGGCCATCTTGCGGTCCATCGCAACGGCCGGGTCGAAGTCAACGACCTCAGCCGCGATCTGGACCTCGAAATCGGATGCGTCAAAGGATTGGATCCGGCGGGTACCGGTCACCGCATGCTGGAGATTCGACCAGTAGGTCTCGAAGTCATTGCCGTTGGGCATGACTGCTCCCATGCCGGTCACGACGGCGCGGCGGGCGAGGTCAGTGGAGGGGGGCATTGCCGGGATTGTAGCGAAGGCCCCGGTGGCGGTTCAGCGTCCGTCCCACCGCTTGAAGATCACCGCGGCGTTGTGGCCGCCCAGCCCGATGTTGTTGGACAGCGCGTACCGAACGGGCAGCTCCACCGTCTCGGCGGAGATCCAGACGTCCGCCTCGGGGTCGAACTCGCGGTAGTTGATGGTCGGCGGCACGGTCTGCTCGGCCACCGTCATGACCGTGGCGAACGCCTCGAACGCGCCGGCGGCCCCCATCATGTGGCCGGTCATCGACTTGGTGCCCGAGACGAGCAGCGATCGGCGATCGCTTGCGACCCGATCACCGAACACGGTCCGGATCGCCTCGGCCTCGCGCTTGTCGCCCAGCGGCGTGGAGGTGCCGTGAGGGTTGATCACGTCGACCTCGTCCGCCGGCACCCCCCGGCGCTCGAGCGCCGCGCGCATCGCACGGGCGGCGCCGGTCCCGTGTTCGACCGGCTGGATCATGTCCCAGCCGTCCGACGTGGAACCGTAGCCCACGACCTCGGCGTAGATGCTGGCCCCCCGCGCCTGCGCCAGCTCGAGGTCCTCGAGGATCAACGCGCCGCCACCCTCGCCGAGCACGAACCCGTTGCGGGTGCGATCGAACGGGCGGCTCACGTCGGCCAGCGGCTCGCCATCGCGCGGCGAGCCGAGGCCGCGCATGTTGCCGAAACCCGCGTGGGCGACCTCGAGCAACGGCATCTCCGACGAGCCGGCGATGACGGTGTGGACATCGCCGCGACGGATCAGCTCGGCACCCTCGCCGACGGCGTTGGTCCCGGTGGAACAGGCTGTGACGACGCAGATGTTGTGCCCGATGGCGCCGGTCTCGATCGCGATCATGCCCGAGGTTGCGTCAACCAGGCCGTTCGCGATGAACGTCGGCGCAACGCGGCCCGGACCCTTGTCCTGGAGGATGTGCCAGTTGTCGATCATCAGCGTCTGGCCGCCGGCGCCGGTGCCGAAGACGACGCCGATGTCCTCGCGGTTGTCATCCGTGATCTCCAGCCCTGCGTCGGCGACCGCCTGCTTGGCCGCGGCCACGCCGTACCACAGCGCGGCCTCGCTGCGCCGGACGGCCTTGGCATCCATCCACTGCCCGGGATCGAAGCCCTTGACCTCACCGCCGGCGCGATGCGTGTAGGGGGTGACGTCGAAGCGGGTGATCTCGCCCAGGCCGGACACGCCGTTCAGCAGGTTCGCCCAGGCGGTGTCCTTGTCGTTGCCGACGGGGCTGACGACACCGAGACCGGTGACGACGACGCGGCGGCTGAAATCGGGTTGGCGCACGGGATCCTCTCGATGTGGGCGATCCGCAGGCTCAGGCCGGCAGATCAGGTTCGGCGTCGATCGCCGCCGACGCTGCGAACGGGATGGTGAGTCGGTCGGCGGCGGCCGCGTCGTCCAGTGCGATGGCCTCGGCATCGGGGACGATCCGCCGGTTGAGCCCGGTGAGGACGCGACCGGGTCCGACCTCGATGAAGGTGGTCACGCCTGCGGCGCGCATCGCGCGCACGGCACCGACCCAGTCCACACCTGTTGTGAGGTGATTGACGAGCTCGGCGCGGCAGGCGTCGGCAGTCGTGATCGGGTGAGCATCCACGTTCGCGAGCAGCGGCGGGTGCGGGTCGTGGAACGTGTAGCCGGCCAGCACCGCGCGCATGTCGTCGGCCGCCTGGGCCATGAGCGGCGAGTGCGCGGCCACCGAGACCGGCAGCAGCTGGGCGCGTCGTGCCCCCAGCCCCTTCGCGATCTCGACTGACGCCTCCACGGCCGGTCGTTCGCCGGAGACCACCACCTGGCCGGGCGAGTTGCGGTTCGCGACCCCGAACACGCCGTGGGCGGACGCCTGCTCGACCAGCTCGGGCACCCGCGCATCGTCGAGCCCGATGATCGCCGCCATCCGGCCCTCGCGATCGGCGCCCGACGCCTGCATTCGCTCACCCCGGGTTCGGACGAGGCGCGCCGCATCGGCCAGGTCAAGCGCACCGGCCGCCACGAGGGCGCTGTACTGACCCATGGAGTGGCCGGCGGCGAACGCGGGCGCTGGGACGTCAACGCCGAGCTCCTCCCACCGTCGGCGCACCACGGCGAGATAGGCGATCGATGTGGCGAGCAATGCCGGCTGGGCGTTCTCGGTCAGATTTAGCTGATCCTCGGGACCTTCCCACGCCAGCCTCGACAGCGGCTCGCCGAGGGCGTCGTCGACCGCGCGGAACACGTCAGCCGCAACCGGGGACGATTCCGCGAGCGCGCGACCCATGCCCACGGACTGGCTGCCCTGGCCGGGGAATACGAACGCGATCTGGCTCATCGTGCTGAGCCTATGCCCGGACGAACGGAATCCCGGCCGGTTCCATGCATGGTTGCAGGAATCGCGCGACGATCCTACGCTCGGTCCATGGAGGATCCTCGCGTGACACCGCCCGAACTCCCGACCACCACCGACGACTCGGCAGCTCCCGCGCAGCAGAGGGGTCGCCGTGTCCGATCCTCCGACCCGGCCGCGGGACCGGAGCTGCCCGAGGCACTGGTTCGGCGACGGCGGCGGACGGCGTCGAGCCGGGCCATCGCCCGCGTGTTCGAGGCCGATCTCTCGGCGCCCGTGGTGGCGGCCGGCACCCGGATCCAGAATGTGCGCCAGATCTCGGAGCGGGTGGCCATGGGTCGCGCCCTGTGGCGCGAGCTGGTCGTCGGGTTCGCGTCGCAGCTGGGCGAGCTCAACCTGGGTTTCACGCAGCTGGCCGCCCTGTATGCCCTGGCCGAGGGCTCGACGACGACCGTCGCCGACCTGGCCGAGACGATCGGGCGCTCACCGTCGGCGACCTCACGCCTGGTGGATGGGCTCGTCAGGCGGCGCCTGGTCGAGCGGCGACGCGAGGAGGATGACGGCCGTCTCCGGACGGTCTGGCTCACGCCGCGAGGCCAGGCGGTGCTGCGGATCGTGGATCGCGCACGGGCCGAGCAGTTCCTCGCCGCCGTCCGCCCAATGCCCCGCGGCGAGCGGGCATTGATCGCCATGGGCGTCGCGGCGCTCGCGACGCATGCCATCAGCCGTCGCGGGCGCCTCGTTCGGGGCAGCGGCTGACTTTCCAGGGCGCTTCCGCGCGAGCCGACGACGCCGGCCCGGGTAGGCGACAATGCCGATCCAAGGAGGGCCAACGATGAGCATGCGCGTACCCGAGCTGGAGCCCCAGCTCATGCACCGCCACAAGGATGGGTCCTGGGCCGAGATGGACTCCCAGCCGGCACACCACGACGCGACGCAGCACGATCCGGAACGCGACTGGGGCCGCTGGCGCATCTTTCGCTGCAGGACATGCGAGGAGGTCCTGACCGTCCACCAGGGCGAGGTCGACGTGCCCGGGTCGGGCGCCGGCAAGTAGCCCGGCACCGGGCCTGCGTCGCGGACGGCACGCACGGGCCGGCTAGCCGCAGTAGGCGGCGACCACGTCGTACAGGACCGGCAGCCCCCAGCGGAGCGCGTCGATGCCCACGCGCTCATCGACGCCGTGGAATCGTTCGAGGAACCGCTCCCCGGGTTCCAGGCGCAGGGGCGAGAACCCGTAGCACGGGACCCCGAGCCGTGCCAGGTGCTTGGCGTCGGTCGCGAATGGGGCCATGACCGGCACGGGAATGCCCTCGGCGTCGTGGGCACGGATCGTGGCCGCCATGAGCTCATACAGGTCGCCGTCCGCGGCCGCCTCGACCGGTGCCGCACCGTGGCTGTGCTCGATCGTGCATCGCTGCGCCAGATCGCCCAGGCGCGCCAGGAGCGCCTCCCGGATGTCGCCCTCCGTGCTGCCCGGGAGCGTTCGGCAGTCGAGCTCGATCGTCGCCTCGCCGGGGATCACGTTGTACTTGACCCCGGCATGGATCACGTCGGGGCTGATCGTGTCGCGCACCAGCGCACGGAGCGCTCGCGCGTACATGGGGTCACAGAGCGTGCGGATCGCGGCATCGGAGCGCCGCGGATCGTCGCCGCCAATCGCCTCCACGAGCCGTGCCTGATCCTCGGGGAGGCTCGCCGCCACTTCCTCGAGCAACCGGCGGACGGGACCGGTCAGGTTCGGCTCTCCCGGCCGGGCCAGGCGCGTGACTGCCTCGGCCGCGAGCACCGCGGCGTTGTCGTCGCGGGGCATCGACCCGTGGCCCCACGTGCCCGTCACCCGGACCCGGTAGACCTCGTATCCCTTCTCGGCGACCTGGATCGGATAGAAGCGGCGTCCACCGAGCTCAACCGAGACACCGCCCGCCTCGTTCAGGGCACCCGCCGCACGCACGGCCTCGGGCCGCTGATCGACGAGCCACCCCGCACCCTGCCAACCGCCAGCCTCCTCGTCGGAGGTGCACGCGAAAAGGACGTCGCGGCGCAGCCCGGGCACGAGGTCCACCGCAGGATCGAGGCCGGCCGTCTGTGCCCGCTGCGCGAGGAGCCGCATCACGGCGACCTCCATGGCGACCATCGACTTCATGTCGACCGCACCCCGACCCCACACATAGCCGTCGGCGATCTCGGCGGCGAACGGCGGATGCGTCCAGCCGACCGGGTCGGCAGGGACGACGTCGTGATGAGACATCAGGAGCAGCGGATCACCGCCGGTGCCGTCGCCACGCAGCCGGGACACGACGGTCCCGCGCCCGGGGAATGGCTCC
Source organism: uncultured Chloroflexia bacterium (assembly GCA_963734935.1). Taxonomy (GTDB): domain Bacteria; phylum Chloroflexota; class Limnocylindria; order Limnocylindrales; family CSP1-4; genus CAIXZV01. Next base: position 106,127 of record CAVTIO010000010.1, read on the forward strand.
ATCACCTCGGTGGCAAGGCCCGCGCCACGCAGCTCGTCCGAGATCCGGTTCGCCGCGACCAGCTCCGCTCCGGGTGGATCCGGCGGGTTGATGGACGGGATCCGGATCAGGTCGCGCAGGAAGCCGACGAGCTCGTGCTGGATTCGATCCCACGTGGGAGCATCGATCGCGGCGGAGGGCAGCGAGGCAGCGACGGGACGGGGTTCGCGGTCCGGGTCGGGCGGTGGTGCGGCCACGGTCAGCCGCCGGGGGCCGTCATCAGCGCCTCGATGATGCCGAGGCCGAACCCGACCACGATGATCAGCACGACCATCGCGATCAGGATCCGCAGATAGAAGCGCTCGCGTCGGAGCGTCTCAGGCAGGTCCGGGTCGTCGCCACCCGCGATGTATGGCTGGTTGAGGCCGCGCTTCCGAGCGTGCTCGTTGCGCACGGCGTCGTACTGGGCGGGGTCGGGCGGCAGCGGCGAGCCCGGGCCCTCGGTCGGTTCGGTCACGCGATCATGATGCCCCAGCCAGCTGCCGCGGGTCGCGTCAGTCAGCGTCGAACAGCTGCTGCAGCGCCGCCTGGTCCGTCGTGCCTGCGGCAAGAGCGAGGCGCAGCAGGATCCGGGCCTTCCACGCCTGGAGATCGTCCGTCGAGACCCAGCCTCTCGCGACGAGGGCGGGCACGATCGGGACGCGGCCCGAGCCGACCCGCGAGGCCTGGCACACGGCCACGCCGGCTGCCGTCGCGCGCTCGAGCGCCTCGACCTCGCCCGGCGTCGGATAACCCGCTCCGGTTCCGGCGCTGACCAGCCCCTGCGCGCCGGCGGCGACCGCCGCGTCCACGAGCACACCGTCGGCGCCCTGGTACGAGACAACCACATCGACCCGCGGCAGGCCCCGCAGGTCGACGCCGGCAAACGCTCCGCGCAGGGAGGTCGCGCGGGCCGGCCGGTGGGCAAGGACCACGCGCCCGTCACCATCAATTCGGCCCAGGCTACCCGCGCCGCCGTCGGCGAACGCGTCGACGCGGATCGTTCCCGCCTTGGTGACGTCACGGGCGCCATGGATCGTGTCGTCGAGCACGACCAGTGTCCCGAGCCCGGCAGCCGCGTCGGACGCCGCGGTGCGGACGGCCGCGAGGAGGTTGAGCGGGCCGTCCGCCGAGAGTCCCGAGGCCGGTCGCATCGCTCCCGTGACCACGACCGGCCGATCGGTCGCGACCGTCAGGTGCAGCAGCCAGGCGGTCTCCTCGAGCGTGTTGGTGCCGTGGGTGATGACGACGCCGTCGGCGCCGCCGGCCGCGAACAGCGCCACGACGAGGTCCTGGAGGTCGGCCAGATCGCCGTCGGTCATCGCGTGAGCGCGCAGGCGCCGGAACGGGACCTCGGTCACGTCGGCGATCGACGCCAGCTCGGGCACGGATCCGAGCAGCGCGCCGGGCTCCAGCCGGTTGCCCGTCTCGAGGTAGGCCGCGAGGTCCAGCCGGTCTGTCCCGAGCGAATCGATCGTGCCGCCGGTGGTGACGACGGCGATCCGGGCGGGGCTCATGGCGTCGTGATGGCCCCGGCCCCGAGCGTCTCGCCTGCAGCCCCGATCCCACGCGCGTCCACACTGGGTCCGATGGCGTCCGGGCGCCAGTGGGGTGCCGTCTCGGGTGGGGCGTAGGCGGCAACGCGGGAGATCAGGCGGCGGATCCTCAGGCCCTCGAGCGGTCCCAGGGCGTACAACGGCATCCGCTTCAGCCACACCTCGCTGCCCAGGCTGACCGCATCCGCGCCGGCCCAGAAGTACTCGCGGCAATCATTGAAGTCGCGGATCCCGCCGTTGGCGATGATCGGCAGCCGGAGCCCGTCGTCGCGCAGCTCGGCGATCACGCGCAGGCCGATCGGCTTGATCGCGCGGCCCGAGATCGCGCCAAACCGGTTCTTGAGCCACGGCTCGCCGGTGTCGGGATCGAGCCGAAGGCCCTTCACCGTGTTGATCGCGGTGATCGCGGCGCAGCCGGCACGCTCGGCGAGCCGCGCCTGCCAGGCGTAGTCCTCATCGGGCGACACCTTGAGGATCACCGGGTGGCGGCTCCGGGGCACGGCCCGCATCAGGCTGTCCTCGAGGATCTCGGTGAACGGGAAGTTGACGTTGTGGCACGAGGCGTTGAGCTCGACAGCGGCGATCTCGCCGGGCCGTGCCCGCTCGTTGACGATCTCGAACAGCTGGGTGATCTCGTCGGCGCTGAAGCCGCCAACGGAGACGATGCGATTGAGGCCGGCCGTCCGCTCGAAGTACTCCGCGAAGTAGCGCTCGATTCCGATGTTCGACCAGCCGAATGCGTTGATCCATCCGGCATCGACCTTGCGCAGCGCCCGCCCATAGAGTCGGAACATCTCGGGAGCCTCGGTCGGCGACCAGTCCTCGCGCAACGTGAAGTGGCCCTCGCGCGGACCCAGCGTCATGGTGCGCGTGGTGACCGCACCGAACCGCTCGAGCGGGACCCACTGCGCGATCGGACTCAGGCCATAGAGGATGAGCCTGCGCTTGGATGCCCCATAGCCGAGCAGGCTGGCCGAGGTCACGAGCCGGTTGCGCAGCCGGATGCCGTTGAGGTCGATGGCGGTCATCGACCCGAAGTATGCCGGTTCAGGTCTCGGGGGCGAGCGGGCCGCGCAGCCCGAGCTCGTCGGGGATCGGCGTGTAGCCCAGGCGAGCGTTCACCGCGCGCATCGGCCCGTTCTCCTCGTCGTTGCCGGTCACCAGCGTTTCGAGCCGGTGCTGGATCGCCCAGGCGATGGTCGCCCGCTTGAGCGCCGTGGCCACGCCGCGACCCCGCCAGCGACGCCGGACGGCGGTCATGTCGTGCCAGGCGCGAGTCGTTGAGCCCGGGATGAGCTCGAGGCTCGCATACCCGACGACATCGCCCGAGGCTCGCTCGACCGCAATCGTGAACGCGTCGGCCGGGATGCTCGCTCGCGGCCCGTCGCGCGCAACCCACTCCTCGTACGGGCGGGCCTCGATCGGCTCGCCGGAGGACGGGATGTCGGCGAATGCCTCGACGGCCACGGCGTGGACGCCCGGCATGAGCTCGGGACGCGCGGCGAGCGTCGCGAGCTCGATCCCGCGTGGCGGCTCGACCGTCGGCGCGGAGCGCCCGACCAGGTCGAGCTCGACCATCTTGTCGCGGTCGGTGACCTCGAACCCACGGTGGAGCAGGAATGCGAGACCGTCCCCCTGGCGCTCCGAGGCCAGGGTCTCGAACCCCCGCTTGCCGGCGTCCCGGGCGATCATCGAGGCGGCCGCATACAGCGCACCGCCGACGCCACGGCGTCGTGCGCCGGGCACCACCTTGAGGGTCAGCCAGTAGCGCTCATAGTCCGGCCGGTGAACGCGGATCCGTCCGACCGATGCCACGCCGACGGGCTGCTCGTCGAGTCGAGCCACCAGCCGCTCGCCCTGACCGGGATACGTGTCGCTCTCCCAGCGCAGGTGCTCGAGCGAGGTGGGGTCCTCGGGGGTGACCAAGTTGGCGATGGCGACGAACGACTCGAGACCCTCCTCGTCGCCCGGTGCAAGCCGCGTGATCTCGAGGCTCATCACAAGCGAGCCGTCCCTGCGGCCGCGCCCTCGATGAGCGGCTCGGCCACCTCGTGAGCCGCCGCCGCCAGCCCATCGGGTGCGGAGCCTGCCGGCACGCCCAGGATCACGTGGTTGGCACCGGCGCGGACGAATGCCCGCGACGTCTCGAGCGCCGTCCGGCGAGACGCCGATGTTGCACCGCACGAGAGCTGGGCCGCGAACGTGAAGGCGGTGGGATCGCGGCCGGCGGCCTCGAGCGCGCGCATGATCTCGTCGCGCTTGGTCGCGAAGTAGTCGACGTCGCCGGGCCGATTGCCGGGCATCGGCCAACCATCGGCGTATCGAGCGGCGAGGGCGATCCCGCGCCGCTTCATGCCGCCAAGCCACAGAGGCGGTCCGCCCGGTCGCACGGGGGGCGGCTCGTTGGTGGCGTCCCGAAGCGGAAACAAGGGATCGTCGAGGCTGACGCCGGGGGGCGTGCCTGCTGCGTCGGAGAACAGCGCCGTCAGGACCCTGACCGCGCTCTCGAAGCGATCGAACCGCTCGGGGAGCGGCGGGAGCGGCAGGCCGAACGCGTCGTGCTCGCCCTCGTGCCAGCCCGCACCCAGGCCGAGCACGAACCGGCCGCCGGTGATGTTGTCGAGCACGGTCGCCGACTTGGCCAGCACGGCGGGGTGGCGGAACGTGTTCGACAGCACGGCGATGCCGACCCATTTGCCCGGCACCCGCTGCGCCAGCGCCGCGGCCATCGTGAGCGACTCGAACGCGGGTCCGTTGCGCTCCCGGCTCGCGTCGGACAGGTGATCGCTCATCCAGCCTGCGGCGAAGACCGGCACGGTGCCGGCCAGCGCCCAGGCGTCGTCGATCCGGCGCCAGTCCAGGCCCGTGGACTCGGTTGCCGAGATCCGAAATCCGACCAGGCCGGGGCGGAGGTCGGCCACGGGTGAGGGGCGGGACTCGGTCATTGGCGAGAGGCCGGTGCCCGCCCGGTGCTCCGCCCCTCCAGCCTCGCCTGCAGCTGGGTACCGCTGGTGATCGCGCCCTCGGAGGCCGACGACACGAGCGCCGCGTACTTGGCCATCGCCCCGCTGGTGTAGCGCGGCGGTGGTGGCGACCACCGCGCCCGACGCTCGGCCAGGACGTCCTCCGGCACGTCGAGGTTCAGCTCGCGCGCGTCGACATCGATCACGACCGGATCACCCTCCTCGACCAGCGCGATCGGGCCTCCGACCGCCGCCTCTGGTGCAACGTGGCCGAGCATCAGGCCATGGGTCCCGCCAGAGAAGCGGCCGTCCGTGAGCAGGGCCACGGATTCGCCGAGGCCCTCGCCGACCAGCGCGCCCGTCACCGACAGCATCTCCTGCATGCCGGGGCCGCCGACCGGACCCTCGTAGCGGATGACCACCACGTCACCCTCGTGGATCCGTCGTTCCCGGACGGCCTCGAAGCAGGCCGTCTCCGAGTCGAACACCCGGGCCGGACCTCGGTGGTACGTGCGCTCGTGGCCGGCGAGCTTCACGATCGACCCCTCGGGGGCGAGGGTGCCCCACAGGATCGCGTGCCCGCCGGTCTCCTTGATCGGCTGCTCGATCGCGTGCACGACCTGCTGACCGGGCGTCTCGACGACGTCGGCGGCGATCTTCGCGATCGTCCGCCCGTCCACCGTGCGCTCGTCGCCGTGGAGCAGGTCTCGCTTGAGCAGCTCACGCATGACCAGCGCCACCCCCCCCGCGTCGTGCATGTCCGCCGCCGCGTACCGGCCTCCCGGACGCATGTCGGCGAGCAGCGGCGTGCGGTCGACGACCGCCGCGAAGTCCGACAGCGGCAGCGGCAACCCGAAGTCGGCGGCGATCGCAGGCAGGTGGAGCGCGGCGTTGGTGCTGCCGCCCGTCGCGGAGACGGATGCCACGGCGTTCTCGAGCGCGCCGCGGGTCACGATCGATCGCGGGCGGATGTCGTGGTGGACGAGCGTCATCGCCAGCTCACCACAGCGCCGAGCGGCGTCGTCCTTGGCCGGGTCCTCGGCGGGGATCCCGTTGAGGCCTGCCGGCGACAGGCCCAGGAACTCGAGCACCGTGGACATCGTGTTCGCCGTGAACTGGCCACCACAGGCACCCGCGCCGGGGCAGGCCCCGTTCTCGGCCTCGTACAGGTCGTCGAGCGTGATCTTGCCCGCGCGGTAGGCACCGATCGCCTCGAACACCGTGACCACGTCCGCTGGCTTGCCCTTGTAGGTGCCCGGGTAGATCGTGCCGTTGTAGAGGATGAGCCCGGGGATATCGAGCCGCCCGAGCGCCATGGCGGCCGCCGGGATCGTCTTGTCGCACCCGACCAGACACACGAGGCCGTCGAACAGGTGGCCACGGGCCACGAGCTCGATCGAGTCCGCGATCACCTCGCGACTGACGAGCGACGCCTTCATCCCCTCGCTGCCCATCGACACGCCGTCGGATACGGCGATCGTGTTGAACTCCATGGGCGTCCCGCCCGCTGAGCGGATGCCCTCCTTGACGAGCTCGGCCAACCGTCGCTGGTTGAGGTTGCAGGGCATGGTCTCGATCCACGACGTGGCCACGCCGACGATGGGCTGTGCGAGGTCATCGTCGGTGAAGCCGACCGCCTTGAGCATGGCGCGCGCCGCGGCGCGGTCAGGGCCGTCCGTCAGGGCGTGACTGTGGCGCTTGCCGGGATCGGTGGGTCGTCCGTAGGGAACGGCGTGGTCGGCGGGCATGAGGCGTCCTCGAGTCGCAGGCTGACTTGCTCTCCACAGGGTACGGCCGTGTCCCGGTCCTGTTGCGCCGGGCGGGGCGCGCGAGCCGTCCGATCGACCGTTGGTGCTGTGCGACGGTTGCGGAGGTTCGGTCTTGTGACCGCCGGCGGCGGACCGTATGCTCGGGTGACGGTGCGACGAGCGTACCGACGCGTCGACGAGGTCTTGATGGACGCCAAGACGAAGCTGCTCAGCCAGGTTCCGTTGTTCTCTCGCCTGAAAGGGAAGTCCCTCGACCGGCTAGCCGCGCTCGCCGATGAGGTGAGCATCCCCGCCGGGACCACGCTCACGCGCGAGGGCGGCACGGCCGTCGAGTTCTTCGTCATCGTCGAGGGCGACGTCGAGGTCACGCGGGGCGGTAGCCTGCTGAACACGCTCGGGCCAGGTGACTTCCTGGGCGAGATCGCGCTCGTCGACGGCGGCCCGAGGACGGCAACGGCTCGAACCACCACCCCGGCGCGCCTGCTGGTGCTCACCAGCCCCCAGTTCCACACGCTCATGGATGACGAGCCCGAGGTGCGCGTGTGCGTCCTCCAGGCCCTGGCCGAGCGCGTGCGAAGCCTCGACACCACCGCGACCTGACCCCGGATCTCTGGGCGACGCGGCCAGCGACCGGTCGCGGAGCCTAGCTGCCGGCGGCCACCTCGACGCTCCAGGCATCGACCGACTCGCGCAGCACCGATAGCGGCAGCGCACCCTGTCCCAGCACCGTGTCGTGGAAGGCGCGGATATCGAACGCGGTCCCCAGCCGTTCCGCGGCCTCGGCGCGCAGCCGCAGCAGCTCCAGCTGACCGGCCTTGTAAGCCAGCGCCTGCGCGGGCAGCACGATGTAGCGATCGACCTCGTTGGCGATGTTGTTGGGGGCGAGCGCGGTGTGCTCGAGCATGAACGCCAGCGCCTGGTCTCGCGTCCAGCCGAGCGCGTGCATGCCCGTGTCGACCACCAGGCGTGACGCCCGCCAGGCATCGAACGACAGGACCCCGATCCGGTCCAGGTCGCCGGTGTAGAGACCCATCTCCTCGGCGAGCCGCTCCGAGTACAGGCCCCAGCCTTCCACGAACGCTGTCGGGCCGAGGTTGCGTCGGAACGCGGGCAGACCGGGTGTTTCCTGTGCGATCGCGATCTGAAGGTGGTGCCCCGGGACCGACTCGTGATACGCGAGCGCCTCGGCCTCGTAGCGGGGCCGGGTTGCGGGCTCGGAGGTGTTGATGAAGTACGCGCCGGGACGCGAGCCGTCCTCCGCCGGCTGCCGGTAGTAGGCAATGGTGGAGTGCGCCTCCTCGTGCGTCCCCATCCGCACGACATCGCACTGCGCTCGCGGCAGGCGGCCGAACCAGGCCGGGATGGCGGCCTGAGCGCGATCGAGGCAGGTGTCGGCCGTGTCGTACACCTCGTCGCGGCTCGCGAAGTGGAGGGACGGATCGGTGCGCAGCCGGATCAGCGCTTCCGGAAGGCTCGCGGTTCCCAGCACGCGGCCGGCAAGGGACGTCAGCTCGTCGTCGATCCGCGCGATCTCGTCGAGCCCGATCTGGTGCAGGTCCGCCGGGCTCAGGTCGAGCGTCGTGTGGCCGCGTACCAGGCGCAGATAGGCGTCGCTGCCACCCGCGACGTGACCCAGGCCGGGCGCGTCGTCGGTCCGGGCGGCAGGCAGGATCTCGTTCGCGAGCGCGCTGCGGAAGCGCTGGAGCGCCGGGCGGACGCCCTCGCGGATCGCCGCCTCCAGGTCGCTCGCGAACGTTCGGCGTTCGGCGTCGGACCAGCCCGGGAGCTCTGCGGCCCGCGCTGCGGGACGGAACAACGGCCATTCGCCGTCGGGTGCGGCGAGCACCGAGTCCAGCGTGTCGATCGTGCGGGAGACCGGCGCCCGGCAGGCGACCTGGCCCTCGTTCAGGCCGAGCCGCAGACGGGCGAGGGACGCGTCCACGTAGCCCGCCATCGCACGCCAGCGCTCGACCATCCGGCGCCCATCCCCAGGAGCTTTGAGACGCTGGTAATCGGGTACCTGCAGCAGGCTGGTCGGGACCCCGTCGAGGTGGTCGACGTTCCAGTCGCCGAGGTTCGCATCGATCCCGGCGACGTCCGCCTCGATCGACTGGCGAAGGGCGAGCAGGGTCACGCCTCGGGCGGCGTCGAGCTGGAGCGGCTCGATCGACGCGGCGCGCGTCTCGAGCTCGCTGAGCCGCGAACGGGCCGCCGCGCTGCCCTCGCGGCTCGGGTCACCGATGCGGTCATCGAAGCGCGGGTCACCAATCGCCGTGGCGAAGGTCGGCGCGCGCTCGAGGGTCGCGTCCCAGTAGTCGGCGGCCAGCGTGTCCAGGGCGGTCGCCGCGATACCTTCGCGCTGCGGCTCGGGGGTCGATCGATCGTCGGAGGTCATGCAGCCATGCTATCGGCGGTCGCCATCGACGGCCGAGCGATCCGCCTCACCGCTGCCCGCGGTCAGCGGAGGCAGGGGCCGACGGCCACCGGCGTCGTGCGCCCGATTGCCGGGCCCACGCGCTCGCGGACGGTCACCGGGCTCAGGGCATAGCCCACGTTCGGGTCGCCCCGCGACTCGGCAAAGACCATCCCACCCACGGTGCCGTCGGTCAGCACCAGCGGCCCACCCGAGTCGCCCGGGTCGATGGCCGCGCGCAGCTCGAGGATCTCGCGCGTGACCTGGTCGATTCCGTAGATGTCGCGCCCGGTCGCCTGGTAGGACCCTGCCACTGCCGCCGGCAGCACGACCAGCGGTCCGCCGCCCGTGTATCCGAGTGCAGCACCGGTGGCCCCACGGTCGGGGACAGACCCCGCCAGGCGCATGCCTTGACCGTCGAGGCCGGGCGTGTGCAGCAGCGCGACGTCGAGTGTCGCGTCGAACAGCACGGGGATCCCGTCCACGACGCGACCGCCCAGCGCGACCCGGATGGTCGACGCCCCGGCCACGACGTGGGCGTTGGTGACCATGTACTCGGGCGCGATGAGGATGCCCGTGCCGGTCACCTGCTCGGTGCAGGCTCGCGTCACGATCCGGGCCGTGCTCGCAAGCGCAGGCTCGGCGATCCGCTGGGCCTCCCGGCTGGACGGGGTGTCGACAGGTGGCAGGGGGACCGGGTCGAGGCCGACGAAGACGTCCGGCAGGCCGGAGGCATCGAGCGCCCCCGCGATCTCACCCACGACCTCGGTCGGCGGCGGCAGGAACCCGTCGACGCCGCGGACGACCACCGACTGATTGGCCGTGCGCGTCAGGGACGGGAACGGGCCGGCAGCCAACAGCCCACCTGCGAGCCAGATGATCAGGATCGCCTGGGCAGCGCCCATGAAGCCGCCCACCAGTCGATCCGCGCCCGAAAGCACGCCGTTCTGAAGTCCGCCGGCGAGCGCCCGGCCGATGGTCGAGCCGACCGCCTCGAACAGCAGCACCGAGCCCAGCACCGCGGCCAGGACGACCAGCGCGCGCGGGATCGGCTCGAGCCCGTGCGTCACCTCCAGCAGCCACGGTGCCAGCACCAGGATCATCAGGATCCCGGCGATGGCGCCAGCGATCCCGAACACCTGCGGCAGGGCGCCGGTCCGGATGCCCGCGATGATCGCCGCCGCCAGCCCGAGCAGCGCCAGGAGGTCGAACGGATTCACCCGGCGAGTATCGGGGAGGAATGGGAACTGTGTCGCGGCGCCATCCCGGCTGCCGTGACCACGACCGGAAGGCAGGCGCCAGCTGCGCCCTTTCCCGTCAGCGGTGGTTCTCGCCGCGCGCCGAGATGGTGTGTTCGCGGATCGCCGCTCAGCCGGACGGCGCTGTTCCAAGCGTGGTGTCGACGCGCGGCGGGTGCGCAGCCTCCCAGGCGGCGATCTCGTCGGCGCGCGCGAGGACGTAGCCGATCTCGTCGGTGCCGGCCATCAGCATCGCCTTGGCGAACGGATCGATCTCGAAGTCGATCGTCGTCCCGTCCGGCACCAGAATGCCCTGTTCGGCCAGATCGACCCGCAGCTCGGCGTCCGGATCGGCATCGACCAGCTCGAACAGGCGCCGGTGCGTATCGGGATCGACCACGATCGGGAGCACCCCGTTCTTGAGCGAGTTGCTCCGGAAGATGTCCGCGAACGAGGTGGACAGGATGACCTGGACGCCCCACGAACGGAGCGCCCACGGTGCGTGCTCGCGGGAGCTGCCGCAGCCGAAGTTGTCGCCGGCGAGCAGGATCCGGCGGCCATCCATGCCGGGCTGGTCGAGCACGAATGGCGGGTCCTTGCGCGAGCCGTCCTCTTCGAACCGCCAGTCGCGGAACAGGGCGTCGGCAAGGCCCTCCTTGTCGGTCACCTTCAGGTATCGGGCCGGCACGATCTGGTCCGTGTCCACGTTCTCGGCGGCCACGGGCACGATGCGGGAGCTGAAGGAACGAAATGCCTCGGGCATGTCAGTCACCTCCGCCGACGGTCGCGGGCGCCTCGACGCCCGGCAGCGTCCGGGGATCGGCGACAACGCCGCGCACCGCCGATGCGGCCGCGGTCAGGGGCGACGCCAGGAAGGTCCGGCCGCCCTTGCCCTGGCGGCCTTCGAAGTTGCGGTTGGACGTGCTCACCGCGTACTGCCCGGGCGATAGCTGGTCGCCGTTCATCGCAATGCACATCGAGCAGCCGGACTCACGCCACTCGGCACCGGCGGCGCGGAAGATCTCGTCCAGGCCCTCGCGCTCCGCCTGCGCCTTCACCTGCTGTGACCCCGGCACGATCATCAGGCGCACGCCGTCCGCGGCATGCCGACCCCTGAGCACGTCCGCCGCGAGACGCAGATCGCTGATCCGGCTGTTGGTGCACGACCCGATGAACACGACGTCCACCGGCTGACCGGCGATCGCCTGGCCCGGCTGCAGACCCATGTACTCGAGCGCGTGCGCCGTCGCGCGCTGGGCGGCCGGGTCCCCGAGCTCGGCGGGAGACGGCAGCCTGCCCGAGATCGGGATCCCCATGCCCGGGTTCGTGCCCCAGGTGACCATCGGCTCGAGGGTCGCAGCGTCGATCACGATCGATCGGTCGAACGTTGCCCCGTCGTCGGTCGGCAGCTGCCGCCAGCGATCAACCGCGGCATCCCACGCCGCACCCTGTGGCGCGTGCCGGCGGCCATGGATGTACTCGAACGTGGTGTCGTCGGGGCCGACCAGGCCAGCCCGCGCCCCGCCCTCGATGCTCATGTTGCAGATGGTCATCCGCTGCTCCATCGACAGCGCGCGGATGGCCTCGCCCCGGTACTCGAACACGTGCCCCGTTCCGCCGCCGATCCCGATCCGCGCGATGAGCGCGAGGATGATGTCCTTCGCGCTCACGCCGGGCCGCAGCCTCCCGTCGACGCGGACCTCGTACGTCCTGGGACGGCGCTGGAGCAGCGTCCCGGTCGCGAGGACCATCTCGACCTCGCTGGTCCCGATCCCGAACGCCAGGGCTCCGAATGCGCCATGGGTCGCCGTGTGCGAGTCGCCGCACACGATGGTCATGCCCGGCTGTGTCAGCCCGAGCTCGGGCCCGATGACGTGGACGATGCCCTGCGTGTCGCTGCCGAAGGCGTGGATCGGGATGCCGAACTCGCGGCAGTTGGCCTCGAGCTGCTTGATCTGGGCGGCCGCCTGGAGATCGACCATGGGCAGGCCCCGCGGGGTCGTGGGCGTCGAGTGGTCCGCGGTGGCGACGGTCTTGTCGGGGCGTCGCACGCGGAGCCCGCGCGTCCGCAGCCCGGTGAAGGCCTGCGGGCTCGTGACCTCGTGGACGAGGTGAAGATCGATGGCCAGGATGGCGGGCGCGCCCGGCTCATCGACGACGACGTGCTCGTCCCAGATCTTCTCGACCAGCGTGCGCGGTGTGCTCATCCGTGGGGCCTTGTTGCGATGTGCGGGACGCACAGAGTACCAGCGGAACCCGCCCGATCCGGGCGACGATCCGGGCACCCTGTCCGGAAGGTTGCGGTTGGGGTGGTTGCGTCTCCGCGGATCGGCAGGCTATGCTGCGCGAACCCCGCTACCCGCGGGAGCACCGGAGACGATCGCTTGGGCTTCTTCTCGGATCACCAGCGTCGCAAGGTCGCCGTCGTCGTGACGGCCGACGGCCGACGCCTGACCGTGCCCCTTCGCGATCTCGAGTCCCGGGACGTATCCCTTCTCGGCCTTCTTCGCTCGCTTCTTGCCGGGTTCGAGGACCTTCTTGGGCTCCTCATTACCGGCTCCCGGCGGGAGAACGGAGGTTCGCGGAGGAACGAGCGCCGCTGAGGCGCCGACCACCGAGCACCAACGGGACCCTCGCCGGGAGGCGAGGGTCTTTGCATGTCCGGGGGGTCGCGGGATCACCGGGCGGAGGGTTCTGAAGATGACGATGACGCGAGGCGAGCCGCCGGGCCGGAAGGCCGCGGGCACCGCCGAGCCCGTGAGCAAGTCGGGGGGACCGACCAGGTCGGCCGGCGACACGGGTTCGCACGCGGCCCGCACCCATCACAGCCATGTCCCGGCAGACGGGACCGCGGCCGCGGCGGCGGTCGAGCAGGCTCGCCGCGAGATGCTCCACGAGGGCCGGCGGCGAAAGCGGACGCGCATCGGTTCCGATGCTCTCATGGAGGCGCTGCTCCTCCAGGGCACTGACACCCTGTTCAGCTACCCGGGCGGCGTCATCCTCCCGATCTACGACATCCTGGCCGACTATCCCGAGATCCGGCACGTGCTGGTGCGGCATGAGCAGGGTGGCGGACACGCTGCGGACGGCTACGCACGCGCGAGCGGCCGGGTGGGTGTGTGCATGGGGACCAGCGGTCCGGGTGCCACGAACCTCGTCACGGCCCTCGCGACGGCCCAGCTCGACTCGGTCCCGGTGGTCGCGATCACGGGCAACGTGCCGGCGGCCCTGCTCGGCAAGGACGCGTTCCAGGAGATCGACATCACCGGCATCACGTTGCCGATGACCAAGCACAACTACCTGGTGCGGGACGCCGACGACATCCCGCGTGTCGTCGGCGAGGCCTTCCACATTGCCCGGACGGGCAGGCCGGGGCCGGTCCACATTGACATCACCAAGGACGCCCTCCAGCAGGAGACGACCGCCGAGCACCCCTCCCTCGACGAGATCGTCGCCGGCCTGCCGGGCTTCCGCCCCAACCTGGACGGCCATCCGAAGCAGCTCAAGACGGCTGCCCGGGAGATCGCCGCCGCGAAGCGACCCCTGATCCTGGCGGGGCACGGCGTGCTGGTCGCCGAGGCCTGGGACGGGTTGCGCGCGTTCGCCGAGAAGACCCGGATCCCGGTCGCATGGACGCTGCTGGGCATCGGGGCGATGGACGAGCAGCATCCGCTCGCCTACGGCTACATGGGGATGCACGGCTGGAAGCACGTCAACCGTGCCATTCAGTCGGCGGACCTGCTGATCGCGATCGGGATGCGGTTCGACGACCGCGTGACCGGCAGCGTTCGCACCTACGCGCCGTACGCGCGGATCATCCACGCCGACATCGATCCTGCCGAGATCGGCAAGAACGTGGCCGTCGAGGTCCCGATCGTGGGCGACGCGAGGCGAGTCCTCGAGGGGCTCACGCGACTGGTGGCCGAGGTGGAGCCGGCGACCCGCGCCGAGTACCTCGCCGAGCTGGCGGAGTGGCGCCAGGAGTCCGAGGGGTCGTCATGGCACGGGTCCGGCGCCTGGCGCGACGGCCTGCTGTCGGCCGACTTCGTCGTCCAGCGGATCGGCGAGCTGACCGACCACGACGCAACCTACGTCGCCGACGTGGGCCAGAACCAGATGTGGCTGGCGCGCTACACGCGGTTTCGTCGACCGCGGAGCCACCTCAGCTCGGGTGGCCTGGGCACGATGGGCTACTCGGTGCCGGCGGCCATGGGCGCCGCCCTTGGCAACCCGGACGCCGAGACGTGGGCGATCACCGGCGACGGCGGGTTCCAGATGACCAGCCAGGAGCTGATGACCCTGGCCGCGGACAAGATCCCCGTCAAGATCGCATTGCTCGACAACAAGAAGCTGGGGATGATCCGCCAGTGGCAGGAGATCGTGTACGCGGGGAACTACCACTCCAGCCACCTGCCCGGCCCTGACTTCGTCAAGCTCGCAGAGGCCTACGGGATCCCCGGCTTCAAGGCGACCACGACGGCCGACGTGGATCGCACGATCAAGGCGGCCCAGGCCGTGGATGGCCCGGCACTGATCTGGTTCGAGATCGCCGAGGAGCAGAACGTGCTGCCGATGATGCCCGCCGGCAAGGGTCTGTCCGACCTGATCGAGACGTGGGGAGGGCCGGCGGAATGAGTGCGGACCATGGCCCCAACGGGGCGTCGCCGGGCACCGGCGCCTCAACGCCTGGCGCGGACGGGGCAGCCCCCGGCGCCCACCATGAGCATCCGGTCCACACCAGCCCACCGCCGCGGGCCATCCCTGGCACGGGCGCACCCGGTCGCCACCTGCTGGTGGTGCTGGTCATGGACCGACCCGGTGTCCTCAACCGCGTGGCCAGCCTCATGCGGGCGCGCAACTTCAACATCGACTCGCTCGCCGTGTCGCGCACGGACCAGCCGAGCATCAGCCGGATGACCCTGACCCTCCACGGTGACGGCGTGGCGGTCGAGCAGGCGACCAAGCAGCTGTACCGCCTCGTTGATGTGCTCAAGGTCCAGGACGTGACCGCGGACCAGCTGGTCGAGCACGAGCTCGCGTTCGTCAAGGTCAGGACCACCCCCGCCAACCGGGCGGAGGTGATCAAGATCGTCGAGCTGTACAAGGGACGCGTCGTCGACGTGGCGCCGGAGTCGGTGATCGTCGAGGCGACCGGGACCGAGGGCGAGATCGACGCTCTCGTCGCGCTGCTGCGGGGCTATGGGATCAAGGAGCTGGTGCGTACCGGCGCGGTCGTGATGCTGCGCGGTGCGGGATCCATCGAGGAGGCACTCAAGCGATGACGGCGCGCATGTACTACGACGCGGACACGGACCCGACCGCGCTCGACGGGCAGACCGTGGCCGTCATCGGCTATGGCAGCCAGGGTCACGCCCACGCCCTCAACCTCCGCGATAGCGGCGTGCAGGTCGTGGTCGGCCTGGCTTCGGGCTCGAAGAGTCGGGCATTGGCGGAGGCAGCCGGGCTGCGGGTGCTCGACGTGCCTGACGCGGTCAAGGCAGCCGATGTCGTGATGATCGCGGTCCCCGACACGGTGCAGAAGACGGTCTATGACGCCGAGATCGAGCCGAACCTGCGGCCGGGCGCGCTGCTGATGTTCGCCCACGGGTTCAACATCCGGTTCGCGCGCATCCAGCCACCGGCGAACGTGGACGTGGGGATGGTCGCGCCCAAGGGCCCGGGCCACCTGCTGCGCAGCGTGTACGAGCAGGGCGGCGGCGTGCCGGCGCTGTTCGCCGTCGAGCAGGACCCGTCCGGGACAGCGCGGGCGCGGACGCTCGCCTATGCGCGCGGGATCGGCGCCACCCGGGCAGGCGTGCTCGAGACGACGTTCAAGGAGGAGACCGAGACAGACCTGTTCGGAGAGCAGGCGCTGCTGTGCGGCGGCGTGTCCGCCCTGATCAAGGCGGCATTCGAGACCCTGGTCGAGGCCGGCTACCAGCCGGAGCTCGCGTACTTCGAGACGATGCACGAGCTCAAGCTGATCGTGGACCTCATGTATCGCGGCGGGCTCAACTTCATGCGCTTCAGCGTGAGCGACACAGCCGAGTTCGGCGACTACGTCTCCGGCCCCCGGGTCACGGAGGGCGTCAAGGCGTCGATGAAGGACGTGCTGACCGACATCCAGAGTGGGTCGTTCGCCGATCGCTGGGTCGCGGTCCAGGAGTCCGGCGGCGACGAGTTCCGCCAGCTGCGTGAGCAGGACCGGGACCACCAGATCGAGCAGGTGGGTGCCGAGCTGCGGGCAAAGATGCCGTTTCTCAAGCCGGTCGTGGTCGACGCCGGCCAGGCACAGGCGGTGGCCAGCGCGGTACCCGGGGAGGGCTCCAAGTGACGTTCGAAGCCACGCATCCGGCGTTTGGCGGCGGGGTGGCCGCGGGCGCCGTCCGGATCTTCGACACCACCCTTCGCGACGGGGAGCAGGCGCCAGGCGCCGGGCTCACCGCGGCCGAGAAGCTGGAGGTCGCGCGCCAGCTCGCGCGGCTCCACGTGGACGTCATCGAGGCCGGCTTCCCGGCCGCGTCGCCCGGGGACTTCGAGGCCGTCCGCCGGATCGCGCAGGAAACGAAGGACGGGATCGCCGTCGCGGCGCTCGCCCGTTGCCGGGATGGCGATCCACAGCGGGCCCTCGAGGCGATCAGCGTTTCCGAGCGTCCGCACCTCCACCTGTTCATCGCGACCAGCGACATCCACCTCAAGCACAAGCTCCGCCTGTCGCGCGAGGGAGCGCTGGCCGAGGCCCAGCGATGGGTGTCGTGGGCGCGTGAGGCGATGGGCCCCGACGCGGAGATCGAGTTCTCGGCCGAGGACGCATCCCGGACCGAGGAGGACTTCCTGCTCGAGATCTACCGGGGAGTCGTGGACGCCGGCGCCTCGACGGTCAACATTCCCGACACCGTGGGCTACGCGATCCCGTCCGAGTTCGGACGGCTGGTCGGCCGGGTCGTCGGTGAGGTCGGCGATCGGGCGACGGTCAGCGTCCACTGCCACAACGACCTCGGGCTTGCCACGGCCAACACCCTGGCCGCGGTCCAGGCGGGCGCGCGGCAGGTCGAGGTCACCATCAACGGGCTGGGCGAGCGGGCCGGCAACGCGTCGCTGGAGGAGGTCGTCATGGCCCTCCGGACGCGCCCGACGCAGTTCCCCGATCTCGCCGCGAGCGTCCAGACTGACCAGATCACGCCGGCATCGCGGCTTGTCTCCTACCTCACCGGGTTTGCGGTCCAGCCCAACAAGGCGATCGTCGGCGCCAACGCGTTCGCGCACGAGTCCGGGATCCACCAGGACGGCGTGCTCAAGAACCCGCTGACCTACGAGATCATGACCCCGCAGTCGGTGGGCCTGTCCGGGAGCACGCTCTCGATCGGCAAGCTCTCGGGCCGGCGCGGCCTCCAGGGCAAGCTGCGCGAGCTCGGCCATGACGTGGAGGGCGAGGCACTCGACGACCTGTACCAGGCGGCGATCGCGCTCGCGGACACCAAGAAGGACGTGACCGACGCCGACCTGCTGGCGCTGGTCGAGCAGCGCAAGGCGGACGTCCCGCGGTCGATCGAGCTGGAGGGCTGGAACATCAGCTCATCGAGCGGCGGGCACTCGGTGGGCAGCGTCTCGCTGCTGGTCTCGGGTGAGGCGAAGACGGCCGACGCAACCGGCAACGGGCCCGTGGACGCACTGTTCGCCGCCGTCGACGAGGCGCTGCTGCCGGCGCTGGGCTGGAATCCTGTCCTCGCTGAGTACGAGATCAAGGCGGTCTCGGGCGGCGAGGATGCACAGGGCCAGGTGCTGGTGCGCTGCCGACGCTCGTCAGACGAGGGACCGGACGCGCTCGTCGTCACTGGCCACGGGCTCTCGACCAACATCATTGAGGCTTCGCTCGAGGCCTACGTGGTGGCGGCCAACAAGCTCCATGGGTTCGAGATCAACGGTGCCGCGGCGCTCGCGGGTCGCCGGGCGGCCTCGGAGCTTCCGTGACCGCGGAGGGCGGCCTCACGGCGACCAGGTACCGGATCGCGTCCATCCCGGGCGACGGCGTCGGGCCGGAGGTGCACGCGGCCACGGTCGCGGTGCTCGAGACGGCCGGACGCGCGTTCGGGTTCGCCTTCGACTGGACCGAGCTGACCGTGGGCGGAGCGGGGATCGACGCCTACGGAGTGGCGATCCGGCCCGAGGACGTCGAGACCTGCCGCGACGCTGACGCCGTGCTGCTGGGCGCTGTCGGGGGGCCCAAGTGGGACGATCCCGACGCGTCGGTGCGCCCGGAGCAGGCGCTGTTCGCGCTCCGAGGCGGCCTCGGCCTGTTCGCCAACCTGCGCCCGATCACCGTCCACCCGGCGCTGATCTCGGCGTCGCCGCTGCGCCCGGAGCTGCTCGAGGGCGTCGACTGCCTGATCGTCCGCGAGCTCACCTCGGGCCTCTACTTCGGCAAGCCATCCGAGCAGCGCGAGACCCCCGAGGGCCGCGCCGCCGTCGACACCCTGTGGTACACGGAGGGCGAGATCCGGCGGATCGTGACCCTCGCCTTCGAGCTCGCCCGCGGGCGTCGGCGCAAGGTGACCCAGGTGGACAAGGCCAATGTGCTCGCGACCTCGCGGCTGTGGCGCAAGGTCACCGAGGAGGTCGCCGCCGACTTCCCGGACGTCGCCCTCGAGCATCGGCTGGTGGACTCGGCGGCGATGGTCCTCGCGCGCTGGCCGGCCGCGTTCGACGTGCTCGTCACCGAGAACCTGTTCGGCGACATCCTGTCCGACGAGGCGGCCGTGATTTCCGGCTCCCTGGGGATGCTGCCGTCGGCGTCGCTTGGGAGCCACGCCACCGCGCATGGCCGTCACGGGCTGTACGAGCCGATCCACGGGTCGGCGCCAGACATCGCTGGCCGGGACCTCGCCAACCCGCTGGGCATGATCGGGTCGGCGGCGATGATGCTCCGCTGGTCGCTGGGCCAGGCCGCCGCTGCCGATGCCCTCGAGGCGGCGGTGAGCGACACCCTGGGCGCGGGGCTCCGAACGCGTGACCTGATGCCGGTCGATCCGGGGGCGGCCGCGGTGTGTACCGAGGTGGGGACCGACGCGATGGCCGCCGCAGTGGGGGAGCGGATCGCGATTCGCCGGCCGGTGACCGCCTAGGCGGGGCACCGGCCGAGCGCTCGTCGACCCTCCCGCAGTGGCATTGGATCCAGGACCAACATGACATCTCCCGCCGACCGTCCGGTCACCCTCTACGACACCACTCTTCGCGACGGCACCCAGGGCGAGAACATCACCCTGTCGCTGGCCGACAAGCTGCGGATCGCGCGCATGCTCGACGAGTACGGCTTCCCGTTCATCGAGGGCGGCTGGCCGGGCTCGAACCCCAAGGACATCGAGTTCTTCGCGGCGGCGCGCCGACAGCAGTGGACGAACGCCCGGCTGGCGGCCTTCGGCTCCACGCGCCATCGGAACAACCGCGCGGACGAGGACCCCAACCTGCGCGAGCTGGTAGCCGCGGAGACGCCGGTGGTCACCATCTTCGGGAAGAGCTGGCTGCTGCACGTGACCGACGTGCTGGGCGCCACCCCGGATCAGAACCTGGACATGATCGCGGATTCGATCGGGTTCATCGTCGACCACGGACGCGAGGCCGTCTACGACGCCGAGCACTTCTTCGACGGCTATCGCGCGGACCGCGACTATGCGCTCTCGACCCTCCGTTCCGCCCGCGATGCCGGCGCTCGCACCCTCGTCCTGTGCGATACGAATGGCGGCACGCTGACCGACGAGCTGGTCCGGATCGTGACCGACGTCAAGGACTCGCTCGAGTCCGATCCCGACGGGACGGCGGTGACCTGGGGAATCCATACCCACAACGATGCGGAGCTGGCGGTGGCCAACTCGATCGCGGCGGTTCAGGCGGGCGTGCGCCACGTCCAGGCCACCATCAACGGCTACGGCGAGCGATGCGGCAACGCCAACATGGTCTCGATCCTTGGCAACCTCGCGCTCAAGACCGGCAACCAGCTGACGCCGGCACGCGGCGGCGATCTGGCCGACCTGACGGAGCTCAGCCGCTCGGTTGCCGAGATCGCGAACGTGACCCCCAACGACTATCAGCCGTACGTGGGCCGCTCGGCCTTCGCGCACAAGGGCGGCGTCCACGGTGCGGCTGTGGCCAAGGTCGAGCGGAGCTACCAGCACGTCGATCCGACCGAGGTCGGCAACGAGGGCCGGCTGGTCGTGTCCGAGCTGGGCGGGCGGGCCAACACCGCCATCCGTGCCCGGCAGCTGGGGCATGAGCTCGAGGGCGTGCTTGACCCTCGAGAGCTGTCAAAGCTGATCAAGCGCCTGGAGCACGAGGGGCTCGCGTTCGAGGGCGCCGAGGCCTCGTTCGAGCTGCTGATCCGGCGCAACTCGCCGGGCTACGAGGCCCCGTTCCGCATCCTCGACTACACGGCGCTCGTGGAGCAGCGGTCGGGGCGGGAGCTGCTGTCGGAGGCAACCGTCAAGGTGGAGGTCGCGGGCGAGGTCCTGCACACTGCCGCCGACGGCAACGGGCCGGTCAACGCGCTGGACGCCGCGCTGCGCAAGGCGCTCGCGGCCTTCTACCCGATACTCGACGGGGTGCACCTCGTCGACTACAAGGTGCGCATCCTCGACTCGGCCAGCGCAACGGGCGCGCGCACGCGCGTCATCATCGATTCCCAGGACGGGTCCCGAACCTGGTCCACCATGGGCAGTGACACCAACATCATCGCGGCTTCGGCGCAGGCGCTCGTCGACTCGCTGGAGTACGCGATCTGGAAGTCGGGCGCCGAGCTGCGGCGCCGTGACGAACGCCAGTTCACCCGGCCCAACGGCTCCGACGCGAGCCAGGCCGCATCGGGAGGCTCAGCATGAGCGACGCGACAGCTCGCCCGGAACCCACGTACCTGTCTCGCTGGACGGTCACCACCGGCAGCAGCGTCGGCAGCCATGCCGCCGTGGTGATCCATGCCGGCGGCCATGACTGGAAGGCGTCGGCCGAGGGCAACGGCGCGGTTGACGCGTTGTACGAGGCGGTCGACCGCGCCCTGGCCGAGGTGTTGGGCGGCCACCCCACGCTCCTCGCGTACGACGTCCATGCGCTCGCGCAGGGTCCCGACGCGCAGGGCCGGGTGACCGTGGCCATCGCGCCGCCGGCATCTGCGGAGGGAGCGGGCGGAGGCCGGTTCACGGGCGAGGTGACCAGCACCAACATCGTGGCGGCCTCGGTCGAGGCCTATCTCGAGGCTCTCAACGCGATGCTGGTCGACGAGTCGTGGGCCGGCGCAATCGCCGAGGCCGGTTCCCGTGGCCGCACCCGCTCGCACAGCGCCGAGACCGCCGACGAGGCCGGCACCGAGTTCGACGAGGCGGACGCGCCCATCGACACGACCGAGTGGTTCAACCACTAGCCGGGATGTGGCGCCAACGGGATGGCATCGGTGAGCGGATCGGGAGGCCCCGTGAGCGAGCCTTGGAGGCACCGGTGAGCGAACCCGCGGCACGACCAGTCGTGGCCTACACCGGTGAGCCGGGGGCGTTCGCCGAGGAGGCCGTGCTCGCGTTCTTCGAGGCGCCCGAGCCGCGTGCCCGGTCCTCGTTCAATGCCGTTTTCGAGGCGGTCCGCGACGGGGAGACCGTCGCAGGCGTGATCCCGGTGGAGAGCTCCCGACTGGGGACCATCCGCGAGAACCTGGACCTGCTGTACGCCTTCGGCCTGCCGATCGTGGGCGAGGTCTCCGTCCCGGTCCGGCTCGCGCTGTTGGCCCTCCCCGGCGAGCGGCTGGAGACCATCGAGCGCGTGTACTCGATCACGGCCGCGCTCGGCCAGGCAGACGAGTTCCTGCGCTCACGGCCATGGACGATCCAGACCAGCTACAACACGGCCGGCGCGGCGAAGCAGGTGGCCGACCGGGCCGAGCACGGGGCGGCGGCCGTGGCATCGGCCCGGGTCGCGGGCATCTACGGGCTCGAGGTGCTGGCCGACAACATCCAGACCGGGGATGGCAACCGGACGCGGTTCGCGGTGATCGCTCGCCCAGGCTCCGAGGCGGCTGTACGCGGCGCGGCGCGGCCGATGGCGGTAGCGGGCGAACCCCGGACGACGCTCGTGTTCGCGGTCCGCAACACGCCAGGCTCGCTCTATCGATCGCTCGGGGCGTTCGCCGATCGCGGTCTCAACCTCTCACGGCTGGAATCGCGGCCATGGACCGAGCGGGATGCACGCTGGGAGTACCTGTTCTGGGTGGACCTCGATGCCGATCCGGCCGACGAGGCCTGTGCCGCGGCGCTCGAGGCGCTGACGGGCGAGACGGAGCTCGTCCGGATCCTGGGCACGTATCCCCGGGCTGCCGAGGACTGACCACGGCCGGCGCCTGCTGCGGTCGCGCGCTGCCACCGCTGGTCGCATCGCCCGTGCCGACGCCTACAATCGGTGCGTCCCGCCGATCCCGATTCCGAGCTGCTGCCCGCCGAGGTGCCCGTCATGGCCACGACCACTGCCACCGCTCCGCATCCGATCTACCTCGCCGGTCGCTGGGTGGACTCACCCGAGCCCATGGTCATCGACAATCCGGCGCGTCCCGGTGAGCCTGCCGGCGCCACCTACCAGGCGACGCCCGAGCAGTACGAGGAGGCCGTCGAGGCCGCCGTTCGCGCGTTCGAGGTGACCCGCACACTCCCCGCCTATGAGCGTGGCCGGATCCTGCGCGAGATCAGCGCCGGCATCCGGGCGCGGCGCGAGGAGCTGGGGACCCTGCTCGCGGCCGAGGCCGGCAAGCCGATCCGCGACGCGCTGGGGGAGGTGGACCGGGCGGTGGTCACCTTCCGCCTGGGCGCGGAGGAAGCCGAGCGGATGGTGGGCGAGACCATCCCGCTCGACATCATGGCGTCGTCGAAGGGCCGGGTTGGCATCACTCGCCGATTCCCGATCGGCCCCATCGCCGGCATCAGCCCGTTCAACTTCCCGCTCAACCTGGCCGCCCACAAGGTCGCCCCGGCGATCGCGTCCGGTAATCCGATCGTGCTCAAGCCGCCGTCCAAGGATCCGCTGGTGATGCTCACCGTGGGCGAGATCATCGACGCCGCGGGCGTTCCGGAGGGCTCGGTCAGCATCCTGCCCATGAGTCGCGAGCTGGGGGACCGGATGGTGTCCGACGAGCGCTTCAAGCTGCTCACGTTCACCGGCAGTCCCGCTGTCGGCTGGCGGATGAAGGAGCGGGCGGGCAAGAAGCGTGTCGTGCTCGAGCTGGGCGGCAATGCCGGCGTGATCGTGGATCACTCGGCCGACCTCGACTGGGCCGCCAGGCGCATCGTCACCGGCGCCTTCGCGTACAGCGGCCAGGTGTGCATCAGCGTCCAGCGGCTGTTCGTCCACGAGGCCGTGTGGGATGCATTCATGGACAAGTTCGTGGCCGCGGCCGGCGCGCTCACGGTCGGTGACCCGGCCGATCCCAACACCGACGTCGGGCCAATGGTCGACGAGGCCAACGCGCTCCGCACCCAGGCCTGGGTTGACGAGGCGACAGCGGCCGGCGGCAAGGTGCTGCTCGGGGGGAAGGCAGACGGCACATTCTTCCCGCCGACGATCCTCACCGATACCCCCGTCACCGCGCGCGTGTGCAGCGCCGAGGCATTCGCGCCGCTGGTTGTCGCGTTCCCGTTCCGTGACATCGGCCAGGCGATCGATGCCGTCAACGACAGCCTGTTCGGACTCCAGACGGGCGTGTTCACCAACGAGCTCGACCATGCCTGGCAGGCGTTCCACCGGCTCGAGGTCGGCGGCGTCATCGTCAACGACATCCCGACCTACCGGGTCGACCACATGCCCTACGGCGGAGTCAAGGATTCCGGACTCGGCCGCGAGGGGCTGCGCTGGTCGATCGAGGACATGACCGAGCTGCGCCTCATGGTTCTCGCCTGGCCGCAGTAGCGACGCCAACTGGGGCCCGGCCGCGTCGGGCCTGGGCGTTGCCTGGTGCTGGGTCCTGACCCGATCGTCGTGCGCCGGGACGCACCTCTCCGGGAGGCGCCATGACGGCGCGGTGGCGATCGGTGACCGACGTGACCAACCACCCGCGCAAGGACTTCCTGCTCGACGCGGTGCAGGTCGAGGTCACCTACACACTGTGGTACTGGCCCCAGATGAGCGGCCAGTTGTTCGACTTCCGGGCGGCGTCGCTGACGACAGTCGTCTCGTTGGCGTAGCAGAAGACTCGTGCCCACGGTTGATCGGTGCGGGTGGTCTGGTATTCGACGGTGAACGAGTCGCCAAACTGGAGCCCGCCGCTGGCACGGGCCGTCGTGAGCTCCATCACCCAGATCGATGAATTGGCACTGCCCCTGGCGGCGAACGTCGTGCCCGCCACCGGCCGACCACCAGCAACGCGATGAGGCCGCCCTCGGCGAGAGCCTCGACGGCGTGGCGGCGCCGGCTTGGGCGCGCCGCGGTGGTCGGAGCGGGCTCATCCCGCTCCCAGCGAGTGCCAGTCCAGAACGACGTGGCAGAACCTCCGGCAACCCGGCTGACTGGTCGGGCGGTGGCTCGCCAGTCCCGTGGCTTTGCGTCCCCGCCTCGCGACGGGTTTGCCCTTATCGGACCCGGGGCATCGTGCGCCGGGGCGGTCGGCGACCCGTGGCCTGGTTCCGACATCTCAAGGATAGGGAGCGCCGGCTCGGCAGGCCATGGCCCCTCAGGCTCCCGGCCTGACCCGTCCGCTCTCGTCGGGACCAACCCCTGACTCGCCAGACTGCTCCAGCCCACCCCAGGCTGAGTCGGGCCCGGTGAGTCGATTCATCAGGGCGTCGACAACGGTTGCCACGAGTGGGTGGGCAATCACGCCAACCGTGGGCGGGGGACTACGTCCGGCGAGTCGTCGGCGGATGCCGGTGGCCGTGTCGGACGTGCGACGAAGGCTTTCCCGGCTCCTCCGCAAGCGTGGCCTCGGCCTTGGAGGTCTTCGCTCGACGCCGGGTAGCCGGGGGACTTGACGAGTCGTCCTTGGTCCCTGCCTTCTTCTTGGCCGAGGAGGGCTTCTTGCCCGTCTCAGTCCTCTTGGTCGTCTCGGCCATCTTGCCGGCTGCGGACTTCGTGGTCGCTGCTCTTCGCCTAGCGGACGCAGGCGCTGCCGGTGCCTCTGGCTCCTGCCTCGGCACAGCCTTCTCTTGGGTTTCGGTGCCCTTGCGGATGCGGCCTTCCCCTCCGAGGCTGACGTCTCTCTCGTTGCCTGCCGCGGTTCTTGCGCACCAGCATGTGCGTCGGGCGTTAGCGTTGCACGTCCCGACTCTCCGCCGCTTGCCCTGGGCTCTGGGGTTGATGACCCGGCAGGCCTCTTCGTGCTGGTCGAGCCTGACCGCGAAGACGTAGCCCTGGGCTGTTGGCCCGTCTTGCGGGTTTCCGCCGGCTTCGTCGTCGACCCCCGGGATCTCGCAGGTTTCGCAGCGGGGCTTGGCCCCGTTTCTGGGGACGGGTGATCGGCGGCCGCCGGCTTCTCGCCGGTGGTGGGATTCGCCACTGTGGCCGCTGCGGCCGCCTTCGGCCGACTGGATCGTGTGGTTCGCTTCGTCGCGCTTGAGGACGACGCAGTCTTGGTACTGCTATGGGTTCGCGGCCGTCGTCCACCGGAGCCGGCCTTCGATCTCGGCTTCGCACCTGGGGCTGCGGGTGCCGCTGCGACCGCGGCGTCCGCGGGCTCGGGCCCGACGACGGCCTCGCCCGCCTTCGCGCCAGCGGGCTCGGGCTCCTTTGTCTCCTCCGGCTCGGATGAGACCGGCGGCGCCGGTGTGCCTCCCGGCTCTGGTGCGCGCTCTGGCGCCTCAGGCGCAGCCTCGTGCTCGATGAGCTCGGCCTCCATGACCGAGGCCGGTGTCGGTGGCACGGGCAACCCAGGTAGGTCCACCACAGGTCGCCCCACATCCTGATGTGCCTCCGCCGGTCGCAGGGACCCGGTCGCGCGAAGGATCCCCAGTCGATCGGGTGCATACGCCACACGTGGTTCCGCCGGCGCAGCGGCACGCAGGTCCAGCGGCGCAGCGGCCTCGACGCTTGGCTGCGCTCGTGTCGCGCTGATCGACGGCACTTCGGGTTGCAGCGAGACCAGCTGCGGCGCCGGCGTGGGTTCGCTGACCGCCGGGCGCGTGGACTTGCGGAGCCTGCGCCAGACGTCCAGCTCGGTCAGCGAGGCGAGGATGCCGGTGGCCAGGAGGCTGATCGCGATGGCCGGCGGGTTCCACAGCACGAGATATGCGCTGACGACACTGACCAGCCCGAACAGGGAGATCCCCAGGGCAACGCCCAGGGTCAGCTCCAGGAGCGGGTCGTTCAGCCGGCCCAGCCGCACGAGGCTGTATCCGGGCACCGACAGCGTGACGACCAAGAGGGGGATGACGATTAGTCCGGACGGCCCGAGCAGTGTGGCGGCCACGGCGAGACTCGAGAGCCCGACCAGGAGCACGGGAACGCCGGCGACCCGGAGGTACGATGAGCGGAATGCGGACGGGGCCCCTGTCAACTTCGCCTGGCTCTCCGCTGCAGGGCGCCCTGAACCTTGCCGACGACGAACCCGGCAGTGGTCACCGCCAGGCCAGCGACGATCCATGCTGCCCGTGCAGCAGCGCCCGGATCGCGGTGGCGAACCATGTCGCCGAGATTCCGCAGGACTCCTCGTCCGAGCGTTCGGACGGCGTAGGACCGTTCGCTCGCGAGTGCGTGCTCGGATCCGACCAGATCGGAGACGGCCGCCTTCGAGAGCCCTTCTGCGTAGCACCGTCGCAGGAAGTAGCCTGGTGTCGCCCTGGCTGCCGGGACGAGATGGGATACTCGAGCTCTGGGCTCGTAGACAACGCGACCACGAGGGAACGCACGGCGAGCCCGGATCGACAGCTCCGTCTCCTCGGCGCCAAGGGGCCTGGTCCCGATCCGTCCGATCCCGGACGTGAACCTGCCGGCCTTCTGGAGAACGTCTCGTCGGAACGACATGTTCGCCCCGATCGGGTTCCGGACCTCGCTGCGCCTCCGCGGCAGGCCACGATACGAGCAGCCGATCACCCAGTCGAACTCATCGGGCCACCATCGGGGTCGCGCTGTTGCCCACGCGGGCACGATGTAGCCGCCCACGCCCAGCACGTCCGGATCGCGGTAGGTGTCCGCCAGCCACCGAAGCCAGCCGGGATCCGCCGCGGCATCGTCATCGAGGAACGCCACTACGTCGCCCTCGGTGGCCTCCACCCCGGTGTTGCGCGCCCCGGAGAGTCCCTGCGGGTGCATGTTCTCGACGACGACCACGCCTTCGAACGTCTCTCTCGCGCGCGCGAGCAGTTGAGGATTGTGGTCGACGACCAAGGCAATCTCGAAGGCGGCCCGATCCTGATGCTGAACGGATTCGACCGCCCGCACGATCTCCGGCCAGCGATCCAGGGTGTACGCGCAGATGACCGTCGAGGTCCGGGGTCGGTCGTCCGTCGACCGTGAATCCATCATCGTCCCACTCTAGCCGGCCCGCACCGGGCACTTCGCTGATTGGGCAACCGTACGGGCCGACGCCCCGTCACACCCGCAATTCGTGCCCGTGGCCGATGGGTACCCGCGCCATCGCCGTGGGAGCGCGAACCGCGACGTGCAGGGCGGCCCCACCGATTTGCGGTCGGCTCAGACCGGCGCGATGCAAGCGAGGGTCTGGTTGACCCCGCCGTGTCGGTCCTGTGCGCTACTCCTGGTCGTACTTGGCCCAGCCCCTCGCGCCTCTGTTGCGAAGACGCGGCATGAGGAGCATCTGAAGCACCCGCCAACCGTCGCGGAACGTGTTCAGATTCGACTCACCGAAGGCGCGAGGTTCTTCGAAGCTCGGGACCTCGTCGATCCTGAACCCCGCAAGCAGGCCGCGCACGACCAGCTCCGTCTCGATCTCGAAGCCGTCGCCGCGCAGGTCCAGCTGCTGCAGTCGCGAGCGCCGGAATGCCATGTATCCGTAGCAGAGCTCCGTGAAGCTGCTGCCGTACAGCAGGTTCACCAAGGCCAGCAGAGCCCGGTTACCGGCCTGGCGGAGCCACGTCATGTCGGCAGTACCGCCCCCGGCCAGGAACCTGGATCCCTTGACCATGTCGGCTCCGTCGGCCAGCGGCTTCAGGTATCGATCGATCTCGCCGGGATCCATGCTGCAATCGCCGTCAAGCATGACGACCATGTCGCCCGTGGCCGCGGCAAACCCCGCACGCATGGCGGCACCTTTGCCAGGACGTTGCTCTCTCACGATGGTCGCATCGGGGCGAACCGCCTGCGCGACCTCGATGGTTCGGTCGGTCGACCGTCCGTCGACGATGATCACCTCGTCGACAAGGGCCGGGATCTGCCTCAGGACCCGAGCGATATTCCGCTCTTCATTCAACGTCGGGATGATCACAGTGACTGATGATGTGATCCGGCTCCGTGTGTGGTCACCCCGGTCGAGGTGATCAACCGGAAACGTGGCGTGCTGGATGGTCATGTTCGGGCCTGTCGCCGGGCACCAGCGATCCCCATTCGATACCCCTCCCCTTCTGTGCTACGGATACCCGCTCGCACCCCCAGTACGAATGGCCTAGTCCGAAATAAACAGATGGACTACCCGAAACACCATAACCCGGCGCCGATAGGGATAACTAGCCCTAGTCAGGTGCATTTCGGTGCTATTCGAAAGAAACCTGTGCGTCGGCGCACCACCCACGCAAACGCTGGCCGTGCGGCGCGAGACACGCCCGCATGTGGTCCTTCGCCTCGCGTAGATCCGAAGGCGCCTCTGGACCGAGTGGCCGCCGAACCGCACGACCAGCGGATCGTTAGCTGACGGTGTCGCCCGGGCGCCAGTCGTGGACCGTGACGGACAGTCCGCGCTCCCGGCAGGCGTCGCCGAGCGCGGTCGGGGTGCCCACCAGGATCGGGAACGTGCCCCAGTGGATCGGCAGCACCTCTCTGACGCCCAGCAGCCCGACGGCGATCGCAGCGGCCTCGGGACCCATCGTGAAGTGGCCGCCGATCGACAGCATCGCGAGATCCGGCTGGTACAGCTCACGGATCAGCGCCATGTCGCCGAACACGGTCGTGTCGCCCGAGTGGTAGACGCGGTAGCCGTTCTCGAGCTCGATCACGAACCCGCCGGGATCCCCGAAGTAGTGCACCTGCGGATCGCCCATGGTGTCGCCTGCGGAGTGGACCGCGGTCACGAGCGTGATCTTCAGCCCATCGACCTCGACGGTCCCACCCTTGTTCATGCCGATGACCTTGGCGTCGTCCCCGAGCTGGCCGGTCAGGTACAGGCTGAGCTCGTGGATGCAGGGCATCGTCGGCCGGAGGCGCCGGGCCAGGGCAAGCGTGTCGGCATCGAAGTGGTCGAAGTGGCCGTGGGTGATGAGCAGCACGTCACACGCTGCCTGCGCGGCCTCGGTGCGTGGGCTGTTGGGGTTGCCGAACCACGGATCGACGAGGACGGTCTTGCCGCCCGGGGTCACGATCTCGACGCCGCCGTGGCCCAGCCAGGTGATCGAGGTGCTGCCGTCCAGTGCCATCGGAGCCTCCCGCCGCGCGCGTGCCGGCCGTTCGATAAGGTCGAGACCGCCATTATCCGCCCGCCGGCCGCTACACTCCCGCCGTGCCCGCCGAGCAGATCGCATCGAACCTCGCGCTGATCAACTGGACGGTGCTCACGAGCCTCGCGGTGGGCACGTTCGCCGTGGTCGTGCTCACCCGTCTGCGAACGCCGGCCACAAGCGGATACCTGGTGTTCACGGCCGTGTGCGCCGTCGCATTCGGCGTGCTCGCCTACCTTTCGGATACCGGACTGCCCCCGGTGGCGACCGGGTCACCGATCGGCGCTCATGCCGCGTACGACGTGCCGCGCCGGGCCGCTCTCGTGTTGTTCGTGCTGCTGGCGCTCGTCTCGACGATCGTGATCGCTCGCGGCGGCTCGGGACGGCTGCCGCTGCTGGTCGGTGCCGCGATGGGTGTCGCCGTCCTCGTGCTCGGAGCGCTCACGTGGGGTGTGGACCCGGTCGCCGCGGTGCCGCTCGCGGTCCAGCTGCTGGTCCTCGCCGCGGCAACCGGCGGCGTGTTCGCGGCCATGATCCTCGGCCACTGGTACCTGGTGACGCCGAAGCTGCCCGAGGGGCCCCTGGTCATGGTGTCGCGGAGACTGCTGTGGGTCGTGGCGATCCAGGTGGCGCTGTTCGTGGGCTGGGTCGGCTTTGGGATCGGGCCGGGAGCGAGCACTGCGGGCAGCAGCCCGTTCGGGGCGCTGGTCGGGCCATGGGCGCTGTTCGTCTGGTTGCGGCTGATCGTCGGTCTGGTGTTCCCGCTGGTCGTGTCGTGGGCCGCGCTGCAGACCGCGAAGACCCGATCGATGGAGTCGGCGACGGGGCTGCTGTACATCGACGTGGGCGCGATCGCCGCGGGCACGATCCTCGCCGCAGGCCTGTACTTCGGCGCCGGGCTGCTGGTGTGAGGGCTGGAGCTGCTGGTGTGAAGGCGGAAGCTGCCGGCCGAGGCCCGAAGTTGGCCCAATGAGCGAGAATCCCACGGTGGGCACGATGATGCGGATCCGGGTTCGGTTGTTCGCGATGCAGCGGGAGGCGGCCGGCACGCGCGAGCTGTCATTGACCGTGCCGTCGCCGGCAACGATCGACGACGCGTGGTCGGTGGCCGTGGAGCAGGTCCCGGCCCTCGCCCCGGGGCGGGCGTCGCTGCGGTTCGCGGTCAACGGCTCGTATGCGGATTCGACGACGACGCTCGCGGACGGCGACGAGATCGCGTGCATCCCGCCGGTGAGCGGCGGCGCCGACCGGGCGGATCCAACGCTCGACGAGGGTCGCCGGGTTCTCGAGATCCGCTCCGACCCGCTCCCCGGTGACCTGGCCACGGAGCTCACCGCGCGCCTGGTGACCGATCACGACGGCGCCGCGGTGACCTTCGTCGGTCGGACGCGGATCACGCCCGGGACGCCGGCGCCCGGGCAGGAGGCCGAGGCGGCCCGCCACGCGGATCGGCCGGTCGAGGAGTTGGAGTACGAGGCGTTCGAGCCCATGGCGGTCGCGGTGCTCAACGAGATCGCGGACGAGATCGAGGAACGGTTCGAGGTCCACCGAATCGCGATCATCCACCGAACCGGTGCCGTGCCCCTGGGCGAGACCTCCGTGATCGTGGTCGCCGCATCGCCGCACCGTGGGGCGGCGTTCGAGGCCGCCCGGTATGCGATTGACGAGACGAAGGCACGGGCACCGATCTGGAAGGCGGAGCGCTTCGGCGATGGCCATGTCTGGATCGGCGAACCGGCGCGCACCGCTCCGCCGGACGCCGGCTGACCCTCGCGGGCCCCTCACCGACGCCGTTCGGGCGGCCTGAGACGTCGCCGAGCCGGACCGGCGCCGTCCATACTGACGACATGCAGCGCGATGACGACAGGAAAGGAGCCGGCGCCACGGACGACGGTCCCGTGACGCGCGACGACCTGGCCGCGCGCGAGGACCTCGCCGCGCTGCTGGACCGATCGACGGCTCTTGCTGCCGCCTGGACCGCCCGGGCACTCACGTCGACCACGGTCGGCCGGGAGCGGGCGGTCCTGCGCCTGTTCGGCATCACCGGCCTCGACCGGGCGGGCCGGCCACTGGCCGCCGAGGTCGTCGACCGATACCTGGCTCCCGACCCACGGCGCCTGGGGGGTGGGATCGCGTTGCCGTTCGCCATGGCGATGGCCGAGTACGACCTGCGACCCCAGGAGCTGGCGCTGGAGGTCGCCGCCGGGAACGTCGACCTTGGGCTGGAGGCTGAGCTCCTGGCCGAGCCGGATCGGCGCGCGGTTGCGGTTGCCGATGCGACGGCCCTGGCGCACGCTGCGACCGAGCGGATCGACGCCAACCGGACCGCCCGACGCGAGCTGATCGGGCTGCTCGGCGATCGCCCGGTACCGCTGGTCGGCATGGCCCTGGGATCGCCCGCGATCGTGGACGCGCTTGACGAGGCGAGACGGGCGATCGACGCAGGCGCCGGGCTGGTGCGCGTCGACGTTCCGCCCGGCCGCGAGCTGGCGGAGCGCATGGCGCGGCTCGGATCGCCGGTCGAGCGCTGGCGGGCCGCGCCCACGTCCCGCGGCGGCCTGGACGCACCCGACCCGTCCGGACAGCCGATCCCCAGCGGCGCCCAGAGGGCGCTGGCCGTGCTGCGCCGTTACCTCGACGAGGCGGGCGCGCGCGGCTCCGGCTACGTCCGCCTGATGACGCGCACGGCCGCGCTTGCGTCTCCCGATCAGGCGGTGGTCGCCGCCTTTGAGCGGGTCGACCTGGTGATCGGTGACCCGATGGGCGAGATCATCGCCGGCCGCGTCGATCCCGACCGATCGCTGACCGACCACGTGTTCGCCAAGCGTCTGCTCGCGCGGGCCGGGACGCGCGTGGTGATCCCGGCAGGTCCGCTGGCTGTCGCGCAGGACCTGGAGGCTGGAATCCCGTCCGATGCCGCCACCCGGGCTGGGCGCGCGCTCGTGCTCCAGCTCCTGGCGGTGGCGATGGCCGTCCACACCGGCCTGGCGCCGCGCGACGTCATCGTGGACGCGATCCCGCCGTGGACCGGGGACGAGGCCGATGCGCCCGCACGCGCGGTGGCGGAGGTGATGGTCCGACGGGCGCTCCTCCCGGATCACCCGCTCGCATTCCTTGAGCCCGCCCTCGACGACGCCGCATCGCTTCGCTGGCATGCGGTGATGGCCGTCGCGGTGCTCGACGCTCCCGGGGCCCAGGTGATCGTCCGGCGCCCGGGCGACGAAACGGCGGTCGCGACCGAGCGGACAGGCGCCACCTGCGCCGCGGCCACGACCGCCGCGGGACTATGGGCGTCCAGGGTGCCCCCAGCCCTGCGTGGGCCGAGCGCCCAGCACCTGACCGCGCTGGTGCGTGCAGCCAACGCGACGCTCGACCAGCTTGAGCGGTCCGGTTGGTCGGCCCTGGTGGACCAGCCGATGGGACTCCCGGCGAACCGGCTGGGCGCCGATGCCGTGGCGGAGCGGACCGAGGCGTTCGACGTGCTGGCGCCCGAGATGCCCCCGGGGCAGTAGCCGGCACCGCGGTGCGCGCCGGCACCGCGGTGCGCTCCGGCACCAGGCGCACCGGGTTGATGTAGGCCCCGAGGTGCGTGGACCCGGGCCGGTGAATGCGGTAGGGTCGCCTCGATGAGCGAGGGCGAGGTGCTGCGCATCGAGCGCGTGGGTCCGGAGGACGACTTCGTCCTGTTGGCCCTGAACCGCCCGGGCGTCCTCAACGCGATCGACAGTGCGCTCCTGGCCGCGCTCCACGACGCGCTCGACATGCTCGAGGCCGATCCCCCACGGGCGGTGATCCTCACCGGTGCCGGTGACCGCGCCTTCTCGACCGGGATGGACCTCAGGGAGCGTGCGGGGTTCGACGACACTGCCCTCCGTTCGCAGCGCGGCCGGATCGTGTCGCTCGTTCGCCGGCTCCACGAGCTGCCCACGGCGACGATCGCGGCGGTCGAGGGGTTCGCGATGGCCGGTGGTTTCGAGCTGGCGCTCGCGTGCGACCTGATCGTCGCCTCGTCCGAGGCGATCTTCGCCCTGCCCGAGGTCAAGGTCGGCATCTTCCCAGGCGGCGGCTCGACGAGGACGCTGACCTGGCTGGTGGGCCCGGCGCGGGCGCGGGATGTGATCCTCACGGGCCGCAGGCTGACAGCCGGCGAGGCAGAGCGCTGGGGGATCGTCGCGCGCGTGGTGCCGCCGGGTGACGCACGGATCGCCGCGATGGAGCTGGCAGCCACCATCGCCGAGGGCGCCCCGCTCGGCATTCGCCAGGCCAAGGCCGCGATCCGGGGCGCCCACCTGTCGCTGGCCGATGGGCTCGAGGCGGAGAACGCGTTGTACGAGCTCGTGCTGACCTCGGCCGACCGGCGTGAGGGGTTCGCCGCGTTCGCCGAGAAGCGCAAGCCGCGGTTCCAGGGCCGCTGAGCGTGAGACTCACCTGATGCCCGTGATCCCCGATCTTCCGCGCAGCTCGTCCTTCGATGCCAACCGTGAGGCCAACCTCGTCCTCGTGGCCGAGCTTCGTGATCGCCTCGCGCAGGTCCGCGCTGGTGGCGGGGATGTGGCGGTGGCTCGCCACCGCTCACGCGGCAAGCTGCTGGCACGCGAGCGAATCGACCTGCTGGTTGACCCGGGGTCGCCGTTCCTCGAGCTCTCGCCCCTCGCGGCATGGGACATGTACGACGGCGACGCGCCATCGGCCGGCATCGTGACCGGGATCGGGGTGGTCGGCGGCCGCGAGGTGGCGATCGTCGCCAACGACGCGACCGTCAAGGGCGGCACCTACTTCCCGATGACCGTCAAGAAGCACCTGCGGCTCCAGGAGATCGCCGCCGAGAACCGGCTGCCGTGCGTGTACCTGGTGGACAGCGGCGGGGCGTTCCTGCCGCTCCAGGCCGAGGTGTTCCCGGACCGGGATCACTTCGGGCGCATCTTCTACAACCAGGCCAACCTGTCGGCCGCGGGGATCGCTCAGATCGCGGTCGTCATGGGCTCGTCCACGGCGGGCGGTGCATACGTGCCGGCGATGAGCGACGAGACCGTGATCGTCCGGGACACGGGCACGATCTTCATCGGCGGCCCGCCGCTGGTGAAGGCAGCCACCGGCGAGGAGGTCACGGCCGAGGATCTGGGGGGTGCAGACGTCCATACGCGCATCTCGGGCGTCGCCGATCACTTCGCCGACGATGACCCACATGCCCTGGCCATCGCCCGCCGGATCCTGGCCAACGTGCCGGCGACCGACAAGCGACCACCGTGGGACATCCTCCCGGCTCGCGACCCGCTCTACGACCCGACCGAGCTGTACGGCCTGGTCCCGACCGACCTGCGCACCTCGTTCGACATTCGCGACGTCATCGCGCGCATCGTCGACGGCTCGGAGCTGGATGAGTTCAAGGCGCGCTACGGCACCACGCTGGTGACCGGGTTCGCCCGGATCATGGGCTACCCGGTGGGGATCGTCGCCAACAACGGCATCCTGTTCAGCGAGAGCTCGCTCAAGGGCGCCCACTTCATCGAGCTGTGCGCGATGCGCCGGATCCCGATCGTGTTCCTCCAGAACATCACCGGGTTCATGGTCGGCCGCGAGTACGAGAACCGGGGCCTGGCCCGTGACGGGGCCAAGATGGTGATGGCCGTCGCCAACGCCCGGGTCCCGAAGTTCACGGTGATCGTCGGCGGGTCGTTCGGGGCCGGCAACTATGGCATGTGCGGCCGGGCGTACGGCCCGCGCCAGCTGTGGATGTGGCCCAACGCACGGATCAGCGTGATGGGCGGCCAGCAGGCGGCCGGTGTCCTGCTCCAGGTCCGGCTCGACGCCCTGGCGCGGGACGGCGGCGACATGACCCACGAGGAGCGGGAGGCGTTCACCGCACCAACGCTCGCTTCCTATGAGCACGAGGGCTCGCCGTACTACTCGACCGCCCGGCTGTGGGACGACGGGATCATCGACCCTGTCGATACCCGAATGGTGCTGGGTCTTGGGCTCTCAACCGCACTCAACGCCCCGATCCCGGACACGTCGTTCGGCGTGTTCCGGATGTAGCGGGCGGCACCCGGATGATCGGCGCCCGAACGGCGGGGTCCGAATGAGCGGCGACCCGCCGTTTTCCTCGGTGCTCGTCGCGAATCGCGGCGAGATCGCGGTGCGGGTGATGCGCACCTGCGAGCGCCTGGGCGTGCGGACGGTGGCGGTGTGCTCGGATGCCGACTGGGCGTCGCCACACGTGGCAGCAGCCGATGCAGTGGTGCGGATCGGTGCCGGGCCTGCGGCCGATAGCTACCTGCGCGGCGACGTGATCATCGAGGCCGCGCGTGCGGCGGGAGCCGCCGCGATCCACCCCGGGTACGGGTTCCTGGCCGAGAACGCGGCGTTCGCGGAGGCGGTCGAGTCGGCCGGGATGACCTGGATCGGACCGCCGCCGGCGGCGATGCGGGCCCTGGGCGACAAGGCGGCGGCCAAGGCACTGGCGGAGGCGAACGGGGTGCCGGTCCTCCCCGGGTACCACGGTGCGGAAACGGCCGATGACGTGCTGGTCGCGCGCGCGGCCGAGATCGGCTACCCCCTGCTGGTCAAGGCGAGCGCGGGCGGCGGCGGGCGTGGGATGCGGATCGTCCGCGCGGATCACGAACTGCGCGAGGCGCTTGGCGCCGCGCGGCGCGAGGCGGCCGCTGCGTTCGGTGATGACCGCCTCCTGCTCGAGCGGTACGTGGAGCGGCCGCGCCATGTCGAGGTCCAGATCCTGGGCGACGCGCATGGGGCGCTGGTGCATCTCGGCGAGCGCGAGTGCAGCATCCAGCGCCGCCACCAGAAGCTCATCGAGGAGTCGCCGTCGCCGGCCGTGACGGCCAGCATTCGTGAGGCAATGGGCACGGCGGCGCTCCGCCTGGCGCGAGCCGCCGGCTACCGCAGTGCCGGCACCGTCGAGTTCCTGCTCGACGAGTCCGGCGCGTTCTACTTCCTCGAGGTCAACGCCCGGCTCCAGGTGGAGCATCCCGTGACCGAGGCGGTCACGGGACTCGATCTCGTCGAGCAGCAGCTGCGCGTGGCAGCGGGCGAGCCGCTCGGTTTCGAGCAGGAGGCCGTTCGGCTGGACGGGCATGCGATGGAGCTCCGGATCGTGGCCGAGGACGCCGCGGCGGGGTTCCTGCCCTCGACCGGGGTGGTGACGGCGTTGGACCTTCCGACCGGGGTTCGCGTCGACTCCGGGATCGTCGCCGGCGGGGTGGTGTCGCCCCACTACGACTCGCTGGTCGCCAAGGTGATCGCGCACGGCCCGGACCGGGCCGCCTGCGTCGCACAGCTCCGCGATGCGCTTGACGCGACCTGGATCGAGGGCGTTGCCACGAACGTCGAGCTGCTCGCGGCGGTGCTCGATGAGCCGGCCTTCGCAGCCGGCCGGCTTCACACGGGGTTCCTCGGCGAGCACCGGATCGTCGAGCGGCTCGCCGTGGTTCCCGACGAGGTCATCGCCGCGGCGGCGGGTGCCCGGTCGCTCGTGCCGGTCGCCGCCGATCCAGTCGTCTCGCCCGTCTCCGCGCGCATCATCGATCCGTGGCGGCTCCCCGTTCCGTGGCGGGTGGGTCGCGTTGCCGAGCCGACCCGCTGGCGTATCGGCGGACGGACGGTCGAGGCGCACACCATGACCGGCGAACACGGATCGACGGCGCGAGTCGAGGTCGGGCACCGGACGTTCCGGGTCCGGCTCCTCGGCGGCGACGGGGCGAGCGGCTGGTCGACCGAGGTTGATGGAACGCCGGCGTGGCTCCGTCCCGCCGGTCCGGGTCGCCCCGTGGACGTCGTGATCTGGGGCGGCCGACGGTATCGCATCACGCTCGCGCCTCCGCCGGCGATCGAGGCCCTCGCGCCTGATGCGGACGAGCCCGATGCCCGGACGGCGCCGATGCCGGGCCGCGTCGCGCGACTGCTCGTGGCGGTGGGCGATCATGTTGCGGTCAATGCCCCGCTGGTGGTCCTCGAGGCGATGAAGATGGAGCACGTGATCGCGGCGGCCGGCCCGGGCCGCGTGTCGCACATCCACGTGGCAGTGGGCGACCAGGTTGGTCGTGGCGCAGCCCTCGTGGACCTCGAGGGCACCCGGCCGAATCGCGAGGGCACGCTCGCCCCCGACCTCGATGGCGCCCAAGGAGCCTGACATGACCCTTCCCGCACGCGTCACGATCGTCGAGGTGGGTCCGCGCGACGGCCTGCAGAACGAGGTGGCCGAGATCGCCACCGACGTCAAGCTCGGGTTCATCGGGCGACTCGCGGCGGCCGGCCTTCCCGTGATCGAGGCGACCTCGTTCGTCCATCCACGAGCGGTCCCGCAGCTTGCCGACGCCGACGCGCTGTTCCCGGCCATCACGCGGCGCCCCGGCGTCCGCTATCCGGTCCTCGTCCCGACGCCGCGAGGCCTCGAGCGCGCCGTCGCTGCCGGCGCCGACGAGATCGCGGTCGTGATCGGCGCCACGGACGCCTTCAACCGCGCCAACCTCAACCGCACCGTCGAGACCGCCCTCGCTGATGCCGCGATGGTCATCGGAGACGCGAGGGCACGCAGCATGCGCACACGCGGCTACGTGTCGGTCGCATTCGGTTGTCCCTACGAGGGACCTGTGGCGCCGGCAAGAACGGCCGAGGTCGCCAGTCGCCTCCTCGAGCTCGGCTGCGACGAGATCAGCCTGGGCGACACCATCGGTGTCGCGACCCCCGGCGATGTCGACCGGGTGCTGGACGCGGTGTTGCCGGTGGTGGACGTGGACCGGATGGGCCTCCACGCGCATGACACCCGCGGACAGGCCCTGGCGAACGTGTACGCGGCACTGGAGCGCGGGGTCAGTGTCATCGACAGCTCAGCCGGCGGCCTGGGCGGCTGCCCGTTCGCGGGGCCCGGCGCGGTCGGCAACCTGGCGACCGAGGACCTGGTCTACTTCCTCGACGGCCTCGGGATCGAGCATGGCGTCGACCTGGGGGGCGTGATCGCCGCGTCGTCGTTCATCGAGGGGGCAGTCGGCCACGAGCTCCGCTCGCCAACGTATCGGGCCGGTGGGCGGCCGCGGACTCGCCCCGTGCCGGGAGCCGGCGCGGGCTGAGCTGCGCAGGAGGGGGAGGAACAACCGGGACGTCCGCCGCGCGCCACGCCACCCCTCCGTCCAGGCCACCCGCCGTCCCAGGTGACTCCGGGGACCTTCGGGTGATGTCGGCCGGCAACGACCACGGCTACCGTGCAGCGCGATGGATCAGCGTACCCCCGGCAACCGCCTGCGGTTCATCCTGCAGCGGACCCCGGAAGAGGTGTTCGAGCCCGACGCCGTGAGCGAGGCGCCGCTGGTTCGGTTCGAGGCCTACGCGCACGAGCACCGCCTGTTCGGATGGGTGCACCTGCGGGCCGAACGGCTCACCGACCTGTTGAACGCGCACCGGGAGCTCGATCTGTGCGATGCGGAGATCGAGAGCCTCGAGGACGGCCGCACGCATGTCGTCGATCGCGCGCTGATCGACGTTCGCGAGCTCGTGGCCGTGCACGCGAGTGGACCGCGGGGCGCCCAATCGCGCCGCCGACGGACCCGGACCCATCCGCTGGCAATCCAGAGTGGCAACTACCTGATCGGCGGTCACCTCCATGCTGCGCCCGGCGCCGACCCCGTGGCCAGCTTCCGCGAGCGACCAGGGATGGTGCCACTGACCGACGCCTGGATCGAGTACTGGTCGGGCGGACGGCGCACCGAGCACGCCATCGGCACGATCATCGCCAACCGGGAAGCGGCGGACTGGGTGCGGGCCGTGACCGACGACGAGCTGCTCGATGGCGCCATCGTGCACGTCCCAGGTCGGCTCCAGGCCGAAGCCTGACAACGGCAACGTCGGCGGGTGTCGCCAGGAGCCAGGCCGGTGCCGCTTCGATGGCCCGGCCCTCACCGCCGGTGGGTCGGGATGGTGATCCTCGTCACGCAGGCTCGGCGACGGGCACGCCCGGGAGGCCGTCGAGCCCGAATGGTGCCCCGGCCTCGGTGACGCGGGCGGCCAGCGCCGTCGCCACGGACGGGTCGAGCTCGGGCAGAGGGTGTGACGCCAGCAGCTCGTCCACCCGTTCACGGGCACGGGCGAAGGCATCCAGCCCACCGGCGTCGAGCCACGCGCGCCGCGACTGGCGGTCGATCACCTTCGAGGGCAGGAACTGCTCGTCGCGGAACAGGCGCCGCGTCTCCTGGAGCTCGAGGAACCGCCCCTCCGGTCCGGCCGCCTCAAAGAACCCGGTTGCCAGGGTCTCGGTCGGTGTCCCGATCCCGCGCAGCAGTCGCTGCACCATCCCGATCACCTCGGCGTCGATGACCAGCTTCTCGGGGCTCTGGGCGAGCAGGAAGTCGAGCATCCCGGCACCCGAGATCATGTCGATCCCGGCGAGACCGCCGACGAGCGCGGTCATCCCCGTCTCGAGCCCGGCCTGGGCGTCGATCACCTTGGCGTCGGTGGCGCCGAGGTAGGCATGGGTCGGCAGCCCGAGCGAGCGGCCGACCGCAGCGTATCCGGCGTCGATCATGCCGGTCTCGATCGCACCCATCGGCGTCGATCCCGTGCGCATGTCCACGATGGTCGGGGCGCCGCCCCACACGATGGGCGCGCCGGGTGCCGCGAGCTGGTGGAGCACGATCCCGGCCAGCGACTCGGCGGCGTGCTGGACGATGGCGCCCACCAGCGTGACGGGCGCGGCAACCCCGGCGAGCGGCATCGAGATCAGCTCCACGGGCACGCCGGCCCGTCCGAGGTCGATGACGTTGCGGCATGCGAACTCCGACCAGGTCAGCGGGGGTGATGGACACACGTCAAACACCGCGCGCGGACGTTCCGCAAGGGCGTCGCGACCACCGGCGTCGATCGCCAGCAGGTCGAGCATCACGCCCGAGCCGCGGGGCGTGAACGCGCCGGTGACGATCGGCTTCGAGGAGTGGAGCAGCACCACGAACAGCCGGTAGAGGTCGCCGATCTCGGTCGGGACGTCGTGGCACACGACGGCGGTGGACACCGCGTCGTAGGCGCGGAGGGCGTCAGCCACGCGGGTGAGCCGGGCGAGGTCGGCCGCCTGCGACTGGCGGGTGTCGAGCGTCTCGGGGTCGAGCACGGCGACGCCCGAGGAGCCGGGATCGAAGTGGACGCATCCCTGGCCGTAGCGGACCGCCGGGCGGCCGGCGCGATCGAACAGGTCGAACCCGACATGGGCCGAGTCGAGCGCGCGCTGGATCATCGTCTCGGGGATCCGGACCCGCTCGCCGTCGGCGGTGGCACCGCCATCGACCAGGATCCCGATCGCCTCTGGCTCCTCGACCTTGATCCCGGGATGGTCGAGCAGCTGAAGGGCCTCGTCGACGATACGCCGGACGAGCTCGGCGTCGAGCAGCTGGAAGGTCGGTCGCATGCGTCAGGCCTCCCCAGCCGGGAGGTGGGCCGCGACCATCCGCGCCAGCTCCGCGTCCAGGACCGGGTCCAGCGGCTCGGGCCGGTGGTCGCGGAGAAGCGTCCGGGCGCGCTCCAGCGCGTCCCGGTGCGGCTTGTCCGGATCGGCCTCCCATTGGCTGTACGGCCGCCGGTCGAGGTAGCGCGCCTGCCACAGGTCGCGCATGGTGGCGCGGGTATGCGGCGCCGTGAGGTACTCGCCGCCCGGTCCCACCTCGGCGATGACGTCCAGCGCGAGCGAGGCGTCGTCCACCGGAACCCCACGCAGCATCGCCTTCACGATCCCGTCGATCTCGGTATCGAGCACCAGCTGCTCGTACGACCAGATCCGGCTGCCGTGGAGCAGCCCGGCGCCGAGGAGCATGTCGGAGCCGACGACCGAGGCCATGAATGCCGACAGGCCGTTCTCGAGTCCCGCCTGCCAGTCGCTGCGCTTGGCCCCGGTGGCATAGGCGCCCATCGACAGGGGCACGTCGTAGAAGTCGGACAGCTGGTTGGTCACCGCCCCGAACAGGAAGTCCTCGGGGCCGCCACCCGTGTAGGCGCCCGAGCGGAGGTCCATCGCCGTCTGGGCGGCCGCGTAGTAGACGGGGGCGCCCGGGTAGGCGAGCTGCATCAGCGCCAGCGCGGAGATCACCTCGGCGTTGCCGACCACGAGCGAGCCGCCCACGGTCGCCGGGCCGCTGAACGCGCAGGAGGCCATGGTCATGAAGCCGACGGGGATGCCGGCCTTGGCCGAGATCAGCGCGGCCTCGATCGCCCCGCCATCGTGGGCGAGGGGGCTGATCGTGCACTGCATCAGGGACAGCACCGGGCGCTCGCGGAGCGCGTCCCGGCCACCGACGATCGCCGCCGCCATCTCGACCGCGGTCGTGGTCTCGCCGGGCGTGACGATGCTCTCGCTCTGGACGTGCTTGGTGGAGTTGCGCCAGACGGCAAGCAGCTCCTCCAGCCCGCGGGTCTCGGGCGGTCGGTCCTGGGCCGACACGGCCACCCAGTGAAACGCGATCGGGTCCAGCGCGTCGGCGACGCGCGCGATGTCGGCCACGTCCGAGAGGGCCGAGCGGCGGACCTCGAGCGACCACGGATCGAGCACCTCGATCCCGCAGCCGTCGGTGCCGAGGTACACGTGCTGTCCGTCGAGCGGGAGATCGCGGCCGGGGTCCCGTGCCGCGAGCGGATAGACGGGCGGCGCGGTCCGGAGCGCTTGCTCGATGACCGGTCCCGGAACCCGGACGACGGACGTCTCGCGGTCGACAGCCGCGCCGTGGGCCGCCCAGATGTCGAGCGCCCTGGGGGAGGGGAACCGGACGCCGACCCGCTCGATGACCTCGAGGGTCGCCTCGTGGACGCGCCGGATCTCGGCCGGCGACAGGATCTCGAGCCGGGGGCCGTGGCTCGCTCCGAGCCCGGTCGTGCCCGTGGTGGTGGACGCGGTGGTGGTTGTGGTCGTCATCGTCGAACCCTCAGGCCGTCGCCGCGTCGCCCACGCCCAGCAGCTGCCGGGCCAGGGCGACCGCGCCGATCGCGTCCTCGCTGTAGCCGTCGGCACCGATCTCGGTCGCCCACTGCTGGCTCGCCGGCGCGCCGCCGACCATCACCTTGACCCGGGGCCGGAGCCCGGCAGACGCCAGCGCCTCGACCACCGTCCGCTGACCGGCCATGGTCGTGGTCAGCAGCGCCGACACGCCGACGATGTCGGCGTTGTGCTCTCGTGCCGCCTCGACGAACCGCTCGGGCGCGACGTCCACGCCCAGGTCGTGGACCTCGAACCCCGACGTGGACAGCATCATGCCCACGAGGTTCTTGCCGATCTCGTGGATATCGCCTCGCACGGTGCCGATGACCACGCGACCGGCGACCGCACGCGCCATCGACTGGCGCTGCATCTCGGGCTCGAGGACGGCGACCGCCTGCTGCATCGCCCGGGCCGCCAGCATCATGTCGGGCAGGAACAGCTCGCCCGCACCGAACTGCTCGCCGACCCAGGACAGGCCGGGCACGAAGCCCTCCTCGATGGCATCGAGGGGCGCGACGCCGGCGGCCAGCGCCTCCTCGGCCAGCTGCGTTGCCCTCGCCGGGTCACCGTCGATGATCGCCTGGCGCATCGCGGGGAACAGCTCGTCGGTCATGGTGGGCTCCTTTGGTCCGGGGTAGAGGGGGGATCGAGGGGAGGGGCGGCCGGCTGACGGGGACCGGCCGAGGCGGTGGCCGGGGTCGGCCCGGCTGCACGTCAGTGAGGTGACAGCCCGGAGTTCGCGGAGGCTCGCTTCAGGATCTCGTCGATCGCCGCCGCGACCGCATCGGGCAACGGCGGTGGCTTGTGGACCTGGAGACGGGCACCGACGCGGGCAGCCGCCAGGCGTCCACATGCCTCGGGCAGCAGCCGGTCAGAGCGAGGCGAACGGCCGGCGTGAGGACGCCGGCCTGGGGCGCGAACAGCCACGTGGCCCCTCCAGGCGGATCGGTCCTGTCCAGCGTCGCTGTCCGATCCGGGTCCGCGATAGGGCGGAAGGTCCCCAGCCACGGGTCCGACGGACCATCCGTTGGGTGCGTCCGAGCGGCGACACTGGACCGGATGCCCGACGTCGTCCATGGGCTCGAGCACCGTCCGCTCGTGCCCGGTCACCTGCTGCTTGATGACGCCGCCGACCTGGCGGCGATCGTACCCGCCTCGTGCCGGCGCACCGGTCGCTGTCACGAGTGCGTGGTCGAGATCCGGGCGGGTGCCGATCAGCTGTCGTCGCCGAGCGATCTGGAGCGCTTCCTGGCACCGGGCTTCCGGCTCGCCTGCCAGGCTCGGGTCGAGCGTGCGGAAACCGACGTCGAGCTCGCGGTGTTGCGACGCCGGCTCCGGATCGAGCTGGCGCCCGACAACACGGAGACGGAGATCGATCCCGCGGTGGCCGTGGTG
Source organism: uncultured Chloroflexia bacterium (assembly GCA_963734935.1). Taxonomy (GTDB): domain Bacteria; phylum Chloroflexota; class Limnocylindria; order Limnocylindrales; family CSP1-4; genus CAIXZV01. The sequence goes on from CAVTIO010000010.1 coordinate 149,990, forward strand.
GATGGTCGCATGGTGGCCGACGACGCCACCGACCTCGGGCCTGTACGCGGCCAGCTGCTGGGCGTCGCGCTCGATGTCGGTACCACGACGGTCGTCCTCGAGATCGTGGATCTCGCGCGCGGGGACGTCCTGGCCGTGGCCGCCTTCGAGAACCCGCAGCGGTTCGGTGGCAGCGACGTCATGACCCGGATCTCGTACGACGCCGACCACCCGGGCGAGCTCCGCCAGGCGCTCCGCCGCGCGGTCAACCACGAGCTTCGGCGGCTGCGCACCGAGCTGGAATTCGACCGTCGCCAGCTCGTCGAGGTCTACCTTGTCGGCAACCCGACGATGCGCGACCTGGCGTTCGGGATGGACGTGGGGCCGCTCGGGCGGGTGCCATACCGGTCGGTCACCGAGACCGCGGTCAGGGCCGGCGACGCGGCATCCACCGTCGTGGTGCGCCGGGCCCACGAGCTGGGGTTGATGACGCATCCACAGGCCCGGGTGATCGGCGGTCCGCTGATCGCGAGCCACGTCGGCGCCGATGCGGCGGCTGACCTGGTGGCTGTGGGGGCGACCGAGCACGACGGTTCGTTCCTGCTCGTGGACATCGGGACCAACACGGAGGTGCTGGCATCGGACGGCCGGCGCGTGATTGCTGCCTCCGGTCCCGCCGGACCGGCGTTCGAGGGTGGCGGTGTCCGCTACGGCATGCCCGGTGCCGAGGGTGCGATCGAGGGCGTTCGGATCCTCGACGAGCAGTTCGCGGTGCGGACGATCGGCGGCACCCCGCCCGAGGGGATCTGTGGCTCGGGTCTGGTGGACCTGCTGGCCGAGCTCCGCCGCGCCCGATGGATGACCACGCGCGGCAGGTTCACCGCCCACTGGGGCGAGATCCCGATCGTCCGCTCGCCGCACATCGCGCTCAACCGGGCCGACGTCGGCCACCTGTCGGTGGCCAAGGCGGCCACCGCGGTCGGCCAGCGCGTCCTGCTTCGACGGCTCGGGCTGCGCGCTGGCGACCTGGAGCACACCTACCTCGCGGGGGGCTTTGCCAACGCCCTGGACGTCGGGTCCGCGATCGAGATCGGGCTGCTGGTCCCGGTCGCCGAGGATCGTGTCGTGCGCAGCGGGAATGCGGCCATCGCCGGCGCCCGGGCGCTGCTCCTGTCGCGCCGCCGTCGCGCCAGCCTGGAGCGGCTCATCACACGGATTGAGCACGCCGAGCTCGAGACCACCCCGGACTTCTTCGAGCTGTTCACCGACGGCTGTCTGTTCGAGCCAATCGCCGCCTGAGGTTGCCACCCATGTCCTTCCGACACACGCTCACCGAGACCCCGGACTTCGCGACGGTCGTCGAGCTGGTGCCCTGGGCGGGGGAGCTCGAGGATTCCCGGGGCGAGCGATCGCTCCGGATGGCGGTGGATCTGGCGGGGGACCCGCGGATCACGGCGCTCTCGATCACCGACAACGCCGGCGGTCACCCGCGCCTGAGCCCGGGCACGCCGGCGCAGCCGGTCGTCACGCTCGGGCACGACGTGATCGTTCACGTCGCCTGTCGTGACCGGAACCGGAACGCGCTCCAGAGCCTGGGCTGGGACCTGCTGAGCCGCGGCTTGTCGACCGTGCTGGCGGTGACCGGCGACTACCCGGTCGAGGGCTACGAGGGCCTGTCGAAGCCCGTGTTCGACATCGATTCGGTCGGCCTGCTGGGGCTGTTCCGGGAGCTGGGCGAGGCCGTGGTCGCGCGGGCGGCCGAGGGCGGCGTGCCGGACCCCGACACGCGATCGTTCTTCCTGGGCTGTGCCGTCTCGAACGTGAAGCGGTTCGAGCGAGAGGTGATCCCGCAGTACCAGAAGCTGCGCCTCAAGGTGCGCAGCGGAGCCTCGTTCGTGATCAGCCAGGTGGGCTATGACGCGCGCAAGCAGGATGAGCTGCTGCGCGTGATGCGGCGGGACGGCCTCGCGATTCCCGCGATCGCCAACGCGTCCGTGCTCAACCGGGCTATGGCCCGGGCGTTCCACGCCGGGCATATCCCCGGGTGCGTCGTCACCGACGACCTGCTCGCGCTCGTCGAGCGCCGGGCCGCCTCACCCGACAAGGGGCGTGCGTTCTTCCTCGAGCTGGCGGCGAAGCAGCTGGTTGTCGCGCGCGGCCTGGGCTACCGCGGCATCTACCTCTCCGGACACCGCGACGCAAGCGAGGTCGGGCGGATCCTGGAGCACGCGGACGCCTTCGGGCAGGGCGATTGGCGGCAGCTGGTGGCCGATGTCTCGTTCCCGATCCCGGGCTCGTTCCACCTCCTCGAGTCGGACGGTGCCGGGCTCAACACCGACCAGCCGAGCCGCGCGTATGAGGCGTCCCTCGATCCGGCGGCGCGGCGCCGCGCACGGCGCACCGTGGCTCCGTTCTACCGGGTCAACCGACGCCTCCACGAGCGGGTGTTCGAGCCGGGCGCGCCGGGCTTCGAGACGATGGCCCGCGTCTACCGGGGCATCGAACGCGCGCACGTCGGACGCCCGCTGCACGTGCTTGAACAGGCCGTCAAGGTGCCGCTGTTCGACTGCCGCGACTGCGGCGACTGTTCGCTGCCCGACGTCGCCTACCTGTGTCCCGAGAGCCAGTGCGCCAAGAACCAGCGCAACGGGCCCTGCGGCGGCTCGCACGACGGTTGGTGCGAGGTGCCCGGCAAGCCGTGCGTGTGGGCGGAAGCCTATCGACGCCTCAAGCCCTATGGAGAGGAAGGATCCATGCTCGACCGTCCACCCGTGATCCAGGACAGCGCGCTGCGCCGCACGAGCGCATGGTCGAACACCTTCCTGCGGCGCGATCACTTCTCCCGCCGGCGAGAGGTGGAGCCATGAGGCCGGACCGGCACGGTGCGCCGTTCCAGGTGATCGGCGAGAACATCCACGCCACGCGCGTGCTCAAGCGGACCGGGCGGCATGCGACGGAGCTGGGCGACGGCACGGTCGGCGTCGTGTTCGTGGATGCCACCGGTGCACGCCGGGTCCTGCCGGTCCACCCGAGCCTGGCCACGGGACGGGATCTCGCCGCGGGCCGGATCAAGCACGTCGCGAGCGCGATCCGCTGGGGGCTGGATGGTGGTGCGAACGCGGATCTTGCGGCCGCATACGTGCGCGAGCTGGCGAGTCGCCAGGAGGCGAGGGGCGCCGACTGGCTGGACCTCAACGCCGACGAGGTCGCGGCCGACTCCGGAACGCGAACGCGGGCCATGGCGTGGCTGGTGACGACGATCGAAGCCAGCGCGAGGGTGCCCGTCGCGATCGATTCCTCTGACGTCGCGGTGCTGGCCGCCGGGGTCGGCTCCGCCGACCGACCATCCGGGAGCCTGCTCCTCAACTCGGCCTCGCTCGAGCATCCCGAGGTGCTCGAGCTCGCCGCGTCGGCCGAGTGCGCCGTGGTCATCGCCGCCAGCGGGCGCAGCGGGATGCCCGCGGATGCCGCCGCACGCGTGGCGAACGCGGCAGCCATGATCGAGGCGGCCGTCGCGCAGGGCATCCCCACCGAGCGCCTGTACGTCGATCCGCTGGTGCTGCCCGTCGGGGTCGATCCCGACGCGCCGGGGCACGTCCTCGAGGCGGCACGCCGGCTGCGCGCAGAGCACGGTGACGCGATCCACCTGACCGGGGGGCTGTCGAACGTCTCGTACGGGATGCCCGAGCGTCGCCTGCTCAACGACGTGTTCATCGATCTTGCCGTCGACGCCGGCATCGACGGCGGGATCATCGACCCGGTCGCCTCGGACCTGGAGCGCGTGTTCGCCGCGGACCGCGACGCGCGTCCCTACCGCCTGGCCGCCGACCTGCTGCTCGGCAACGACCCGTTCGGCGGCGCGTACGTCGCCGCGTTTCGCGCAGGGGAGCTGTCGCTCGACACCTGATCAGGGATTGAGCCGGGCGTCGTCGGTCAGTCTGTCGGTCCGACGGCTGCCACCACGTCGTCGTCGTAGCTCATCGCCAGCGCCTCACCGGGTGCCAGCACGAGCACGTCATCGTTCCAGTCGCCGTCGACCAGCCGGCGCAGGAGAATCAGGCTGCCCTCCATCCGCTCGAACCGCCAACCGCGTCGCTCGGCCTGCTCGCGGGCGGTTGCCTCGGCCCTGCTCTCGTCGGCCACCCCCATCGAGATGAAGGCCGCGCGCCGGTACCGGGTGCGCCACGCGCCCATGACGTCCATCAGGTAGTCGGCGTTGTCCTCCCCGTAGCGCTTCACGTACGCGGCGTGCAGCGTGTCGAGGTCCTCGTCCGTGTCCGCGCCGGCACCAGGGTCCGGTCCGGCGCTCGCCGCGGCGTCTGTCCCGGCGCTCGCCCCGGTCCGCGTCCCGCTGGCGTCGGGCTCTGCCCCGTCCGAACCCGCGGCGGCCGCGTGCCCGCGCTCCAGCTGGTCGTTCACGTACCAGTAGGTGGGCTCGCCGCCCTCGGTCTCGGTTCGGTATCGGTCGCGGCCCCCGAGGAACAGCGTGATGCAGTCGTGAGCCCGAGGCAGCACGACCGGCACGTCGACGGCCCGGAGCCCGGCGGTCGCCCCGCCGCACAGCCCGTAGCCGAGGACGATCGCGTCGTACCCGGGCGGCGTCGCGTCGATTGCGGCCTGGAGCCGGGACCGCAGGTCGCGCGGCTGCGCGTGGAGGCCCCGCGGCAGCATCGTGACGTCGACGATGTGCGGTGACCGGGCGGCGCACATGTAGGCGGGGCGGGCAAGGATGTCACACGTGATCAGGCGCAGTCGCATCATGTCCGTCCCCGCGGCAGGGGTCGTCTCGTCGCTCATCGGCCCCGGCATCCTATCTGTCGGATCCGCGTGGGTCGAGGAGATCTCAGGCAGCGCTCAGCCGCAGGGGGCATTCTTAGCGCGATGTCCGCCCAGCGTCGCCAGCGCGCCATGCCTCCCGGCGGGGACGATCGTCCCCGCTCGTCGCGCGGGCGCGACTCGTCGGACGGCGATCGGGCGACCCGGTGGATCGCGGTCGGTGGCGTGGTCCTGGCCGCCGTCGCGCTCGTGCTCGTCGTCTGGGGCGCGATCGGGCGGGGCAGCGACAGCTGCCAGACGGCCGCCTGGGATACGACGCCCGGCGCCGGTGACCTGCCGTCCGGATGGACGATCGGCGCGAGCCAGTACGATCCCGACCGCAAGTTCATGCGCTTCCTGGGCCCGGTCTCCGCCGACGGAAGCAGCCAGCCCACGATCGACGCGACCGTCACGTGCTTCGCGGAGGGTGCCGCCGACTCCGTGACCCGCTCGCGGGATGCCGTGGCGGCCACGGGTGAGACCGTGACCTCGCGCGACGACCTGGGCGACCAGGCGTTCATCGCCGTCGATCAGAGCGGCGCGACGCTGCTGCAGATGCGCAACGGCAGTCTCGTGGTCTACCTGGTTGGGGCGAGCGGAACGCAAGGTGAGGTCGAGACCGTCGCGTCGGCGTTCGACCTGGCGATGGGCGGTGACGGTGGCCAGGCACCGGTCGGGACGCTCGACGTCTCGATCCCGCCGGTCTCCGAAAGCGCGGGACCGTCGTCTTCGGACGAGGCGCTGGCCAGCGAGTCGCCCGTCGCCCCCGAGCTCGAGGCGCTCATCCCGACGTCGATCGGTGGCATCGATCTCTCGATCTCGAGCCAGACCGGCGATGCCATCCTGGCCGACGATCCGAACAGCCGCGCGATCGTCGCCGCGCTGCGCGCGGCGGGCAAGGATCCGGTCGACCTGCGGGTCGCCGATGGGTACGGGTACGACGACACCAGTGGCACCGAATTCGAGATCACCGCGTTCTCGGTCGATGGCATGAAGGTCAGCGCGCTCAAGGCCCTGGTGCTCAGCTCGTGGCTGTCGGCGTCGGGCGCCGGGATCACGACCGACACGGCAAAGGTCGGAGGTGTCGACGTCACGCGCGTCGATCGTGGTGACGGGGGTGCCGTGGACTACGTGCTGACGCGCGGTGGCGACGTGATCGTGGTCACGACCAGTGACGAGGGCCTGGCCTCCCAGGCCCTCGCGGCGCTGCCCAGCCCCTAGACCGTCGCACGGGTCCACCACCGCTTCCAGGGCCCCCATCGTGCGGGTATGCTGCGCGCGGACGGTTGCCGGACGCCGTCCAGGGCGACCAGGAGGGCGCATGCGCGAGCAGCTCGTGGCCTGGGCAGGGGATTGCCGGGTGCGCGGCGAGGTCGAGCTCGAGGAGGGGCGGCTCAGCGACCAGATCAACCAGGGTGACCTGCTGACCTTCCACGCTGCCACGCTGGAATCGCTCGACGATGGGCACGAGGTGGCGCTCGACGAGCTGGAGGTCGCGCGGCGGGAGCTGCACCTGGTCGAGGTCGACGGGCGGCAGGGCGATCCGTCTCGCCGGCTGCGGACCATTCAGGAGCTGGTCGAGCTGGAGCTGGGTCCGTTCAACGTCACCGGCAACATCCATCGCTCGCCCAGCGCCCAGCCCATGGCGGCGCTCACCCGCTGGTCCCGCTTCGTGCCGGTCACGGACGCCGTGGTCCGCGTCGCAGGGCGCGGCGGCGATCCGCTTCGGATGGACGTGGTGCTCGTCAACCGTGAGCGAGTCGCGAAGACCCGGCCCCTGTCCGCGATCCCGATTGAGGTCGAGGAGTCGTGGACGCCGCCGTCGCCTGCCGAGAACAGCGGCGACTGACGATCCCGCGGACCGACGGCGTCCCGATAGGCGACGCCGGTGCCAGATTGTTCGCCGCCGTCGCTCCGTGGCAGGCGAGAAACGACCGGTCGCGATGCCGATAGCATCCGGTCACGAACCCGTCACCATTGCCGGCCAGCCTTCAGGCGGCGATGATGACCCTCATGGCGACGGCGGTTGAGAGTGCTCCGATCCTGGTGGTGGATGACGATCCCAAGATCGTGACCCTGGTCCGCACGTACCTCGAACGCGAGCGGTACCCGGTGGTGACCGCCGGTGACGGGCGGACCGCGCTGCGGCTCATCGAGGAGCGTGCGCCGCGCCTGGTCGTTCTCGATCTGATGATCCCGGAGCTGGACGGCCTGGCCGTGATCCGGCGCGCGCGCGAGCTGGGCGATGTCCCGATCCTGATCCTGAGCGCGCGCGGCGCCGTGGGGGACCGAATCCTGGGCCTGTCCGAGGGTGCCGACGATTACCTGCCCAAGCCGTTCTCCCCGGCCGAGCTGGTGGTCCGCGTTCGGACGATCCTGCGCCGCACGGAGCGCAAGGACGGGCTCGTGCCGGACGGCACGCTCCTCGTGATCGGCGACCTCGCGCTCGATCCGGCCCGCCATACCGTGACCGTCGACGGCCAGGGCGTGGTCCTGAGCACGCTCGAGCTGCGACTGCTGACGGCGTTGCTCGACGCAGACGGCCGCGTCCTCACGCGTGACCAGCTGCTCAATTCGATCCACGGCTCGGGCGAGGGGGACGTGCTGGACCGGTCGATCGACCAGTACGTCCGCCGGCTGCGCGAGAAGCTGGGCGACGATGCCGCCGAGCCGCGCTACGTGGCCACGGTTCGGGGAGCCGGATACCGTGCGGCGCAGCCGGTCGAGCGGACGGCGGCACGTCGGTGAGCCCGAGAGTGCGGGTCGCATGAGGTCGCCGCGGATCGGCATCTCGGGCCGGATCCTCGCCGCGTCGCTCGCGGTCGCCGGGATCGCGCTGCTGATCGTTGCGATCGGTGTCCTGCGCGTGGGAGAGGACTCGTTCGAGGCGTTGATGGTCGCCGCGGGCGCGAGCACCGAGCACGCGCGGGAGATGTTCGACGACAGCGTCGCGATCGTGTTCGCGTTGGCCGCTCTGGTGGCCGCCATCGTCGCGATCCTGCTCGCCATGTTCCTGTCGCGACGACTCGCCCGACCGATCGAGGACCTCGCCTCGGCCGCCGCCCACATCGCCGACGGCGACCTGACCGCCCGCGTGGCGGAGCAGGGTCCCGAGGAGCTGCGCGCGCTCGCCGCCTCGTACAACACCATGGCGATCCGGCTCGCAGAGCAGGAGGCGATCCGTCGCGAGTTCATCGTCAACGCGTCGCACGAGCTCCGCACGCCGCTCACCAATCTCCAGGGCTACCTCGAGGCGCTGCGAGACGGCGTTCTCCCGTCCGATCCCGCCATGTTCGACTCGCTGCGCGAGGAGGTGGACCGCCTGTCGCGTCTCGCCGCGTCGCTGGACGTGCTTGCCGGCAGCGGAGAGCAGCCTGGCGTGCCCGAGGACGTGGACGTCAGCATCCTGGTCCGCAATGCCGCCGAGCTCGTGACCCCCGTCCTCGCCCGGCGCTCGATCGCACTGACGGTCGACGTCGCCCCCGAGATCCACGCGCGCCTCCGTGCCGACCAGCTGACCCAGGTGCTCGCCAACCTCCTCCAGAATGCCGTCCGCTACACCGCCGAGGGAGGCGACGTCCGTGTCTCCGCCGTGCGGACCGAGGACGGTCTCGACATCCGGGTCGCCAACACCGGCCCCGGCATCCCGCCCGACGACCTGCCGCTCATCTGGGAACGCTTCTACCGCGTCGAGAAGTCGCGTGATCGCGAACGCGGCGGTGCCGGGATCGGCCTCGCGATCGTGCGCCAGCTGGTGGAGTCGGCCGGCGGCCGGGTCGGGGTTGTCAGCGAGGGTGGCTGGACCACGTTCTGGCTGACGTTGCCGGCCGGCGGTTGACCGCCGCAGCCCCGGGATTTCGTGGTGCGGGAGAGCACCACCCGGGCACCCTTCCGCGCCGCAGGGCATTGTCCTGCCGTTGATGCCGGCGTAGGGTCACGGACACAAGCTTGGGTTGCGCCCTGCCCGTGGCGACATCTGCCTTCAGCCGATCCCAGGTCGCCGCCGGCATCGTTCCCCAGCGTCAATTCCCGGGCTGCACTCCCGGGGCGCATGGAGGGAGGCGAGCCGATGCGTCGGTTCCTACCAATCCTGGCGGCGATGCTGCTCGGCGCGAGCGTGCTCGCGCCCGCTGCCATGGCCGGTGATCGTCCGTTCAGCACCTCGGACCTGATCGCGATGAAGCTGGGGCCGATCCCCAAGGATCCGGGCGCCACCAACATCGTCGGCGGAGGCGGGGCGTTCTCGACGGTCCAGATCGAGCGGTTCCGCTGCAGCTCGTCGGGCAACCCGGCAGTGGCTGCCGTTGACATGAGCTGCAACACGACCCAGTACGGCCAGGACTGGGCGCCCGACAACGAGATCGCGATCGCGGTCGACCCCGCCGACCCGGACCACCTGCTCGCCGGCTCGAACGACTACTTCTACCGCTTCAACAACTCGACGGGCGCCCGCCAGGCGCTCGTGCCGACCGGGTTCTTCACCTCGTTCGACGGCGGCGCAACGTGGACCGACGGCCAGGTCCCGATGCGCAACGGCAACGGAGCCGGTGACCCGGCACCCGCCTTCGATGGCAAGCACGGCGTGGCCCTGATGGCCCAGCTCGAGAACACCGCCGGCCTTGGGGGGTTCTGGGTGAGCCAGGGGAACGTGACCGTCAGTCGCTCGACCGATGGCGGCGTGACCTGGCAGAGGCCCGTGGTGGCCATGAAGGGGCAGGGTGCCAGCATCGGTCCCGCCAACAACGCCGTGTTCTGGGACAAGGAATACATCACGGTCGACAACGACCCCGACTCGCCGTACTACGGCCGCACGTACGTGACGGCAACCCGGTTCCGCAACGGTCTCCACGGCAGCTACACGGACTCGCCGATCTTCCTCAGCTACTCCGACAACGGTGGCCGGACGTGGAGCGATCCGGCGGAGATCTCGGGCTCGAACCCGACCTACTGCACCTATCAGGAGACCGGCCCGGCCGGCCAGTGCGACGAGGACCAGTTCTCCAACCCGGTGGTCGCCCCGGACGGGAACGGGACGTTGTACGTCTACTTCCTCAACGAGCAGAACGAGGCCGAGTGGGACGGGCAGCCGTACGAGTTCGACAACCAGATCATGATCGTCCGCTCCTCGGACGGCGGGGAGACATTCAGCAGCCCCGAGCCCGTTGCCCAGCTCGAGGACGGGTACAGCGACATGCCGTTCTCGGTCATCGGCAGCCAGACGATCTGGGGCCACCAGATCCGCTGGTCCTCGTTCGGCAACATGGCGGTGAACCCCGACGATCCCAGCGAGCTCGCGGTCGTGTGGGCGGACCGGGGGACCGCCAACCCGAATGCGACGGACGGGTGCGCCTTCGAGACGCACAGCGCACCGGACTACGACCCGTGCGGCGCCGGACCCGGTGCGACCGTCAACGTCTACATGTCCCGCTCGCTTGACGGCGGCGACACCTGGGGACCACGCACCGCGGTCGCCGCGAGCGACAACTCGCAATGGTTCCCGTGGGCGGCCTTCAAGCCGGACGGGACGCTCGCGGTGGCATTCGACCAGGACACGGCCCCCGCGCCCGCCGACACCGTCGAGCACGTGCTGTGGGTCGACGGAGCGGGCAGCAGCGTGCCCCTGGGTCCGGCCGATCATCCCGATCAATCGGTGACTCATTGGGCCGGCCAGTACACGACGGCCTGGCCGGAGATCTGCGGGCCGGCCGGCTCGTCCGATCCCGGCAAGGACTGCAACGTGTTCGACGGTGATTACACGGGCATGGCGATCGGGACCGACGGCTCGATCAACGTCGTGTGGACCGGCCTCAACCGGTGGGTGACCTCGCCGCAAACGGACTTCTACACGGGGGAGCCGCACGAGGGCTACGCCCAGGACGCGATGTTCGCTCGCCGCTGAGCCGGCCGCGATCCGCGCAGCGAACCAGGGAGGCCCGACCGCTCCGGCCGGGCCTCCTGCTCTACCCGCCTGGCCCCTGATCTCCCCGGCCGCAGGCGACTCTGTGGGACCAGTTGGCCATCGCGACCGGGCAGCAGGCGTCGCTCGGCAGCAGGCGTCGCTCGGCTGCCAGGGTCGCCCGGTAGCCCGCGGCGCCCGCCCGCAGACCTAGAATCACCGGCAGTCCACGGTTCGCACGGAGGTCTGCCATGCAGGGCCACTCGATCACGATGCTCGGTGCCGGTTTCATCGGCGATTTCTATACGAGCACGCTCCACGGGCAGCGTGGCCGTGATCGGGTGCGGGTCGTCTACTCGCGGAGCAACGCGCGGGGCCAGGCGTTCGGCGAGCGATGGGGCATCTCCGAGATCACCACCGATCTCGAGGCGGCGATCCGGCACCCCGACACCGACGTCGTGGTGGTCGCGCTGCCCAATCACCTGCACGAGGAGGCAGTGACGGCGATCGCCGCGGCGGGCAAGCCGGTGCTGTGCACCAAGCCGCTGGGGCGCAATGCGGGCGAGGCACGGCGGATGCTCGAGGCGGTGGAGAAGGCGGGCGTCTTCGCGGGCTATCTCGAAGACCTGTGCTACACGCCCAAGACGCTCAAGGCGATCGGCTCTGTCGAGGCGGGGGCGGTGGGAGACGTGACCTGGGTCCGCTCGCGCGAGACGCACCCCGGGCCCCACAGCGCCTGGTTCTGGGACGGTCGACTCACCGGCGGCGGCGCAATCATCGACATGGGCTGCCACTGCGTCGAGATCATCCGCAGCTTCATGGGCAAGGGCAACCGGCCGGTCGAGGTGATGTGCACGACCGACACGCTGGTGCATCCCATCGAAGACGAGGACAACGCGATTGCACTGATCCGGTTCGAGTCGGGGGCGACCGGCCAGTTCGAGGTGAGCTGGACGTTCCGTGGCGGGATGGACCTGCGTGACGAGGTCGCCGGAACCCACGGCACGATCTGGCTCAACCATTTCCTGCGCACGGGCTATGAGATGTTCACGGCAGGTGGCGGGGGCGGCTACGTTGCCGAGAAGGCCGAGACGGCCGCCGGCTGGCTGTTTCCGGTGGGTGATGAGGCCGCCGAGCTGGGCTACGTGGACATGTTCCGCGACCAGCTCGATGCGCTCGACAATGGGACGGCACCGCGCGAGACGTTCTACGACGGATACGTGGTCAACGCGGTGATGGATGCCGCGTACCGGTCCGCGCGGAGCCGGGCATGGGAGCCGGTCGAGCTGTTCGAATGGCGAGGCGGTTCGACATCGCGCATCACGTCCACGCCGGAGCTGTTCGAGGGCAGCGTGGTGATCAAGCGCGAGCTGCTCCCCGACGGGCGCCAGAAGATGATCCTCAAGGACCCGGCCACGGGAGACTTCACGGAGCGGGTCGTCGCTGCCGGCTGACCGCGCGGCCGCTCTCCGCTACCCGGTGGTCGCCAGGACGACCTCCGGGATCCCCGCGGGGGTACCGGCCTCCGCCCACCGCGCGAGCGTCTCGCGTGTGAACAGCTGGTCCACCACCATCGACGATGCGCCGATCACGCCGGCCAGGCTGCCGAGGGATGATGCGCGCACCTGCAGGTCGCGGGTCGCCAGCGGGAGCGAGCGCCGGTAGACGGTCTCTCGGATGGCGGCCAGGAGCAGGTCGCCGCTTCGCGCCACGCCACCGGCGACGACGATCAGCGACGGGTTGAACATGTTGACGGCGGTCGCCAGCATCGCGCCCACCCGCCGACCGGCATTCTGGATCAGGGCAACCGCCACCGGGTCGCCGAAGCCGGCCGCCCAGGCGATGTCCGCCGCGGTCACTCGGCCGCGCTCATCGAGCATCGATCGAAGCCGCTCGCTCCGTCCGTCGCGTGCCGCGGCCTCGCCGTCGCGCGCGATCGCGGCGCCACCCGCCAGTGCCTCGAGGCAGCCGACGTTTCCGCACCGGCACACGATCGATGGGTCGTCCACGACCTGGACATGACCGACGTCGCCGGCCGCCCCGCGGGCGCCCCGATGCAGCCGGCCCCCGGCGATGATCCCGGCACCGATGCCGGTCCCGACCTTGATCACCACGACGTCGTCGTGGCCGACGGCGATGCCCGCGCGCCATTCGCCGAGGGCGAGCACGTTGACGTCGTTGTCGACCCACACGGGCGCCAGGTAGCGGTCGGCGAAGCGCTCCCGAACGGGGAATCCGTCCCAGCCCGGCATGATCGGTGGCGAGATCGGGCGACCGGTCCGGAACTCGACCGGCCCAGGCAGGCCGACGCCGATGCCCCACGTGCGACCGGGCAGCCCGCGGACGCCGGCCCGCAGCTGGTCGAACAGGGCCTCCACGCGGTCCAGGGTCACCTCCGGCCCGGCAGCGATGTTCGCGGGCTCGTCCATGTGGCCGAGCACGCGCCCGTCGAGGCTGGTCACGGCCACGTCGATCCCCGTCGCACCGAGGTCCGCCACCAGGATGTGACCGGCGTCGGCGCGAAACGCAAGCTGACGCGGCGGGCGGCCACCGGTGCTGGCGCCACGGCCCCGCTCGGTCACCAGGCCGCGGTCGATCAGTTCGCCCACGCGTCGCGCGACGACCGCCCGGCTGAGCCCGGTGCGCGCGGCGAGCTCACCACGCGACGTCGACCGGCCGAGCCTGATCTCGTCGAGGATGGTGACCAGGGCGTCGAGGGTCTCGTCGGGCACCGGACCCGGGCCGCTCGTCGCCGGTTCAGGCCCGCCCGTCGCGGTGTCGGAGCCACGTGATCGGGTGTGCATCAAGCGCATCATGGCCCGCCACGATCGTGACGTCCAGCCGCTTTTGCAGTTGACATGCCGAAGTACGATCGTCAGCACGCGAAAGGGTCAAGCTGGCTGAGTCACCCGTAATCTCCGTTCGCATCGACCACACGTCGGTCGAGAACCAGGGATCGTGGAGGCGACCGGATCGATTCGGGGTTCCGCTCAGCCGTCTAGCTGTATAGACTGTTGCGCAGCGTGGCGCGAGCGCCGCACGGGGACCGTGCCATGCATCGAGGAGGCCAGCCGGATCGACATGGCGGGACGCAGCGCGATCAGCTCCGCGGTCATCGGGAGCGGGTTCATCGGGACCGTTCATGTCGAGGCGCTTCGACGCATCGGCGTGCGGATCGCGGGCCTGCTCGAGGCGAACGTGGAGCTGGGCCAGCGACGGGCGGCCGACCTGGGAATCGGGAAGGCGTACGGCTCGCTCGAGGAGCTGCTCACGGACGACATCCAGGTCGTGCACGTGACGAGCCCCAACGAGCTGCATCACCCGCAGGTCAGGCAGATCCTGGCGGCGGGCAAGCACGTGGTGTGCGAGAAGCCGTTGGCCATGAGCAGCGAGCAGTCGGCGGAGCTGGTGGCCCTGGCCGAGGTGAGCGGCCTCGTCAACGCGGTCAACTTCAACATTCGCTGGTACCCCCTCAACCAGCACGTCGCCAGCCTCGTTCGCGACGGCGGGCTGGGCGATGTCCGGATGGTCACCGGCCGGTACTTCCAGGACTGGCTGCTGTACGACACGGACTGGAACTGGCGGCTCGAGGCGGACCAGGGTGGCGTGCTGCGGGCCGTCGGGGACCTCGGCAGCCACTGGCTCGACCTGATGAGCTTCCTGACGGGGCTGCACATCGAGGCGGTGATGGCCGATCTCACCACGTTCATTCCGGTCCGTCAGAAACCGGCCGGCGAGGTGGTCACGTTCTCCACCGACCGCGCGGCCGACACCACCCCGGTTGAGATCCGCACCGAGGACACGGCGTCCATCCTGCTGCGCTTCGAGGGAGGTGCCCGCGGCAGCGTGGACATCAGCCAGCTGTCCCCCGGACGGAAGAACAGCCTCACCTACCACATTGACGGCGCCTCCTCCGCCGTTGCCTGGGATTCGGAGCAGCCGGACTCGCTGTGGATCGGTCATCGGGATCGGCCCAACGAGCTGCTGCTCCGGAACCCGGCGCTCATGAACGCCGCCGGCACCGCGGCCGCGCGGTTGCCCGGCGGGCACGTGGAGGGCTTCGCCGACACCTTCGGTGCCGTATTCACCGCCGTCTACGACGACGTCCTGGCGGGCCGCCCGTCCAGCAACCCCCGCTATGCCACGTTCGCTGCCGGCCACGAGGAGATGCTGATCGGGGACGCCGTCCTCGAGAGCACCCGGACCGGCACCTGGGCGACGGTCCAGCGGGCCTGAGCCGTGTCACGAGAGGTGCAGCCGCGATGAAGCTCGGCTTCCTGACCGCCCCCTTCCCCGAGACCCCGTTGATGGACGTGGCCGACTGGGCCGCCGGCGTCGGGTTCGAGGTGCTCGAGATCGCCTGCTGGCCGGCCGCCGGCGGCGCGACCCGCCGCTATGCCGGGACCAGCCACATCGACGTCGTCAACCTCAGCGACGGCCAGGCGACCGAGATCGTGGATCAGCTCGCGGGCAAGGGCATCGCCATCTCCGGGCTGGGCTACTACCCGAACCCGCTCCACCCCGACCCCGCGGTCCGGGCGGCCGCGATCGAGCATCTCAAGGCGGTCATGGTCGGCGCCCGGAAGATGGGCGTGCCGTTGGTGAACACGTTCATGGGCGGCGACGCGGCGAAGAACCAGGACCAGAACTGGGAGGAGGCGCTCCGCGTCTGGCCCGACATCGTGGCGTTCGCCAAGGATCAGGGCGTGAAGGTCACGCTCGAGAACTGCCCCATGATCTTCAGCTACGACGAGTGGCCGGGCGGGCACAACATCGCCACCACGCCCGTCATGTGGCGACGGATCCTGGAGCAGTGGGGAGACACGATCGGGCTCAACTTCGACCCGTCCCACCTGGTCCTCCAGATGATCGACATGCGGCGCTTCCTCAAGGAGTTCGGGCCCCACGTCCTTCACTACCAGGCCAAGGACCTGATGATCGACGTCGATGGGCTGTACGAGCGCGGCATCTTCTCCATGGGCATCGGCTGGCAGGTGCCGCGCATCCCCGGCCTGGGAGAGGTGGACTGGAGCGTCGTGTTCTCCGAGCTCTACCGTCAGGGGTTCGAGGGCGACTGCATCATCGAGCACGAGGACCGGCGGTTCGAGGGCACCGACGAGAAGGTCAAGCAGGGCTTCCTCATCGCGCGCGACGTGCTGCGTCCGTACTGTCGATGACGCGCCGACCCGTACCCCCGGCACCGGCTCGCCCCGCCCATTCAACCAACCCGTGGATCACGCCGACATTCCGACCGGAAATGCTTGACGGGGCCGTAACCCATTCATACCATCGGTAATCGATTATCGACCGTTACTGATTCGCCAGTCGACCGGACCCGCATCGCTACCCGGGGCCCCCAGCGCCTGGCGCAGGACGGACCCGACTGCGATGACCGGCACGACGCCTGACAGCTCGTTCATCTCGGAGTGACATGGCTCTCTCGATCGCAGATCTCACCGAACGCGACATCGCGAAGACGATCGATCATTCGCTGCTCCGGCCCGAGCTCGACGACGCGTTCGTCGAGAACGGCTGTCGGCTCGCGGCCCGGTATGACGTGGCATCGGTGTGTGTTCGCCCGGCCGACGTGCGACGCGCCGTGGCCCTCCTCGCGGGCACCGACGTGGCCGTTGGAACGACGATCGGCTTCCCGCACGGGAACCATCGGACCGCGACCAAGGTGTTCGAGGCGCAGCAGGCGCTGGCCGACGGCGCGACGGAGCTGGACATGGTGCTCCAGATCGCGGCCCTCAAGTCGGGGCGCGACGAGGACGTCCAGGCCGACATCGCGGCCGTGGTCGAGGTCGCCCATGCGGCCGGTGCCATCGTCAAGGTCATCTTCGAGAACGCCTACCTGACCGACGCTGAGAAGATCCGAGCCTGTCATCTGACCGAGGCGGCCGGAGCCGACTTCGTGAAGACCAGCACCGGGTTCGCCCCCTCCGGCGCGACTCACGAGGACCTGCGGCTGATGCGCGCCAACACCTCGTCGCATGTCCAGGTCAAGGCGGCCGGCGGAGTCCGGACCCTCGACGCGCTGCTGGCGGTCATGGACCTGGGCGTCACCCGGATCGGGGCAACGGCCACCCAGACGATCGTCGAGGACTTCCGGGCACGCCGGGACGGCCGCGCCCCGGCCGCCACCACCGCGAACGACGGGAGCGCCTACTGATGACGGTGCTTTCGGGCGGGCCGCCCGAGCCGCGCGAGGTCAGGGTGGGGATGCTCGGGTGCGGGTTCATCGGCGAGTTCCACGCCCTCGGCATGCGGTACGTCCGCGAGGCGCGGCTGACGGTCGGCTGCGACGCGGACGAGAACCGGCGCAATGCCTACGCTGACCGGTTCGGCTGCCGTCCGGTGGCGTCGCTCGACGAGCTGTGCGCGGCGGACGACGTCGACCTGGTCGTCGTGTCGGTGCCGAACCATCTCCATCGCGAGGCCGTTCTCGCCCTGGCAGCCGCCGGCAAGGGGATCGCGTGCACCAAACCCCTGGGGCGGAACGGGGACGAGGCGGCCGACATGCTACGCGCGGTCACCGAGGCGGGGGTGTTCAACGCCTACCTCGAGAACGTGATCTTCAACCCCGATCTGCTCCGGATGCGCGACATGGTGGAGGCGGGCTCGATCGGCCGCCTGACGACGGTTCGCGCACGCGAGGGCCACTCCGGACCCCATGCGCCGCATTTCTGGAACGCGGAGCTGGCCGGCGGCGGCGCCCTCCTCGACATGGCGTCCCACGGCGCCGAGTACGCACGGTTCCTGTTCGGCAAGGACGTTGCGGTGGCCGAGGTCTTCGCCTGGGGGGCGACGCTGGTCCATGGCGATCGGACGACCGGCGAGGACAACGCGATGATGATCATGCGCTTCGCCGATGACCGCGCCGCGACGATCGACGTCTCGTGGTCGTCGAAGGGCGGGCTCGAGGGGCGCTTCGAGGCGTATGGTGACGGCGGGCGGCTGATCACCGACATCAGCGTGGGATCGCTCAAGGCGTTCGTCGAGCGGCCGGCGGGCTACGTGGTCGAGAAGGCCGACGCGGAGACCGGCTGGCTGTTTCCGGTGCCCGACGAGGTCAGGGTGCATGGCCACGATCTGATGATGGCCGACGTGATCGGCGCGTTTGCCGCTGGTCATGAGCCCCAGGAGACGTTCCGCGACGGGTACGTCGTCAACGCCGTGCTCGATGCCGCCTACCGATCGATGCGCAGCGGCCGCTGGGAGCAGGTCCGTGCGGATGACGCGCTGCTGGCAGGTGCCGCGTGACCGCGGCGGTGCGGACCGTGCCCTGGATTGCCGAGGCCATCGAGGTCCTCGAGCGCGTCGCATCGACGCAGGGCGCGGCGATCGAGGAGGCCAGCGACTGGTGCGCGGAGGCCATCGCGTCGGGCGGCCTTGTCCACCTGTTCGGGACGGGGCACTCGCGCATCCCGGTCGAGGAGATGTTCCCGCGCTACGGCTCCTACCCGGGGTTCAACCCGATCGTCGAGCTCTCGATGACGTTCCACACCCAGGTCGTGGGTGCCAACGGGCAGCGCCAGGCGATGTTCATCGAGCGCACGCCGGGCCTGGCCGAGGTGGTGCTGTCCAACTTCTGGTTTGGGCCGCACGACGTGATGATGGTGTTCTCGGCCAGCGGCGCGACGGCGGTCCCGGTCGAGATGGCCCGCGGCGCGAAAGCCCGCGGCCTTCGCGTCATCGCGGTGACCTCGATCGCCCAGTCGATGGCCACCCCGCCGGAGCCCACGACCGGCGTCCGCCTGCTCGACGAGGCTGATCTCGTCATCGACATCTGCACCCCGACCGCCGACGCGCTGGTCACGGTCGAAGGACTGGACACGCCCGTCGGGCCGGGATCGACGGTGGGTGCCGTAGCGATCGTCAACGCGATCAAGGTCCGAACGGCCGAGCTGCTCGTGGCCCGGGGGTTGATGCCCCCGGTCCTGACCCGATCCAGCGAGGTCGGGCCGTCGCGGTCGCGGACCCTGTTCGACGACGCCTATCGAGAGCATGCGCGGCGGCTCGCCCGCGCGATCGACCAGCGAGGAGGTGGGTGACGAAGCGACGAGCGAACGACATGCATGCTGGCAAATGGCGGATCATGTCCCACGGCGGGACGATTGACCGCCGCAAGGAGGAGAGCTTGCTCATGAAGCATCTGGACAAGGCACGCGGCCTGGTCGCCATCGGCATGATGGCGATCGTCGTGGGCGCGTGTAGCAGCGCGGCCACGCAGGCGCCCGAAAGCATGGCGCCCGAAAGCATGGCGCCCGAAAGCATGGCGCCCGAAAGCATGGCACCCGAGTCGCCGGCCGCCAACGCGGGTCCGTTCGCGATCGGGTACTCGAACGGTGGCGGCGTCGGCAACGGCTTCCGCGAGGAGCAGGTCTGCACGGCAAAGGCCGAGGCTGCGGCGCTGGGCACCGACAAGATCTCCGATATCACCGTGATCCATCGCAACACGGACGCGGCCGGACAGCTGTCCGACCTGCGCGACCTGATCTCGTCGGGCGTCAACGCGTTGGTGTTCAACCCCAACGATCCGGACGCGCTCAACCCTGCGCTGCAGGAGGCGCATGACGCCGGCATCACAACGGTGGCGGTCGACTCGTACGTCACCGATCCCGAACACCTGGAACCTGTACAACAACCAGGTCAAGTACGCCGAGCTCGGCGCCAAGTGGCTGTTCGAGCAGCTCGGCGGCCAGGGAACCGTCTGGTACACCCGCGGGCTCGCCGGCAACTCCGCCGACTCCGACCGCGACATCGGGTTCAAGAACGTCCTCAAGGACTATCCGGACATCAAGATCGTCCCGGACGAGAACGGCGTGTTCACGGGCTGGGATCCGGCCACCACGACCAACCTGGCCAACGACTTCATCTCCAGCGGCCAGTACGACCAGATCGACGGCATCTGGGCCTCCGGCATGGGCGCCCAGATCGTCGACGCGATCAAGGCCGCCAACAAGCCGTTCGTGCCGATCGCGGATGCCGACATCGGCGCGTTCGTCAACCAGCTGCTTGACGACCAGAACTACCCGGGCCTCGTCGGCGCGGCCGTGACCAACACGGCTTCCGTCGGCGGCGCAGGCGTCAAGCTCGCGTACGACCTGCTGACGGGGCAGACCCCCGAGGCCAGTGCGGACGCGTCTCAGCCCAACACGATCCTGCTCGACCCGCAGATCCTGGACAACACCACCGACCAGGGCAAGGCTGATCTCAAGGCATGGGTCTCCGTGCCCGGCATGGATCCGCTCTGGCCGCTCAGCCTGTCCATCCCCGGCTGGACCGACTACGATCCGATGACGGTCCCGTCGTCCTGCGCGGGCGCTTAGCGCCACCAGCCATGAAGTGGGGGACGTCGGCGTCGCCGGCGCCCCCCACGCACATCCAGGGAGCCCATGACCCCCACCGACAGCGAGCTCCTGCTCGAGGCGACCGGGATCTCCAAGACCTACGGCGCGGTCGTTGCGCTCACCTCGGCGTCGCTGGCCGTGCGCCCCGGCGAGGTGCACGCGCTGCTCGGCGCCAACGGCGCCGGGAAGAGCACGCTGGTCAAGATCCTGACCGGCGCGGTGCACCCGGACGCCGGTCGCATCGTCGTCCGTGGGCGCGAGCGAACCTCGCACTCGCCGGCGGAGGCGCGACGAAACGGCCTGGTGTCCGTGTACCAGGAGCCGTCGCTCATTCCCGACCTCGACATCCGGGCCAACCTGCGCCTGACGCGCACGCCGATGGAACCGTTCCGCCACTGGGTCAACGAGCTGGGCCTCGGCGACCTCGACATCGGCCGCCTGGCGCGCAGGCTGCCACTGGCCTCGCTGCGGATCATCGACCTCGCGCGCGCGCTCGCGATCGAGCCCGACGTGCTCCTGATGGACGAGATGACCGCGGCTCTGCCGGCCAACCTGACCGAGCGGGTGCTCGAGGTGATCGGCCGCCAGCGTGGCGGCGACCGGTCGGTGATCTTCATCTCCCACCGCATGATCGAGATCGCCGCGGTGTGCGACCGAGCGACGGTCCTCCGCGAGGGCGCGACCGTCGGCGTGGTCGACATCGAGCCGGGCTCGGAGGAGCGCATCGTCGAGCTGATGCTGGGCGAGATCGAACCGATGCCGGAACACCTGCTCGAGGATCGCGGAGCAGCTTCCAGCGCGCAGCGACGCGACCCCGCGCCTCGAGGCCCGCGCGCTCGCCGCCTCGCGCCGCCTGCACGACGCGACGTTCAACCTGTTACCCGGGCGAGGTGCTCGGGATCGTCGCTCTCGATGACCAGGGCCAGGACGAGCTGTTCGACATCCTCGCCGGGTCGGACCGGCCCGCCGGCGGCGAGCTCCTGGTCGACGGCAAGCCGGTCTCGTTCCGCCACCCGGCCGATGCCATCCGCGCCGGTCTCGTCTACGTCCCGGCAGACCGCGCCGAGGCACTGCTGATGCAGCGCTCGGTGCGCGAGAATGTCGCCCTGCCGTTCAGGACCCGGCTCCGAACCTGGGGCCTGATCAACCTCGGTTCCGAGGGCCAGACCGTCGACGGGGCGGTCGAGAAGCTGCAGATCGACGCCCGCGCCGGCAACGAGGTCCGACGGCTGTCGGGCGGCAACCAGCAGAAGGTCACCATCGCGCGCTGGGTGGCGGGCGGCGTGCAGACGATGCTGTGCTTCGACCCGACACGCGGCATCGACATCCGGACCAAGCAGCAGATCTACGTCCTGCTGCGCGAGCTGGCCGAGGCCGGTGCCGCGGTGCTGCTCTACACCTCCGAGCTCAAGGAGATCCAGCTGGTGTGCGACCGCGCGATCGTCATCTTCGGCGGCAAGGTCGTCGCGGAGCTCGACGCCGCCACGGCCGACGAGCCAGCGCTGCTGCGCGCGGCCCACAACCTGCCACCCGAGGGCGGATCGGCCAACGGGCGTGCCGTCGCGGCCGAGGACCGGCGCATGAGCGTCTCGGCAGGCACCCTCGGCGACCTCAGCACCACGCCGCGCGAGCGCGCCGCCAGGCTCGCTCGGCGCAACGGCTGGACGCTCGGGCTGCTGGGGTTCTTCGCGATCCTGCTCCTGGCCACCAAGCTCATCCAGCCCAACTACGACGCGCTCGGCATCCAGCGCCTGGCGAGCGCGGTGCTGCCGCTGGCATTCGCCGCGGTCGCGCAGGCGGTCATCGTCATCGCGGGCGGGATCGACCTCTCGATCGCGTCGATGATGGCGCTCACCAGCGTGGTCGCGGCCGAAACGATGAAGGGCCAGAGCGAGGAGTTCGCGGTCGTCATCGTCATCGGCGTCCTCCTGCTCGGCCTGGTGCTGGGCGCGATCAACGGCACGCTCGTGGTCCTGACCCGCGTGCCCGACATCGTCGTGACCCTGGCCACGTTCTTCGTGTGGGCGGGCTTCGCCCTGCTCGTGCGGCCGTCGCCGGGCGGCGGCGCGGCCACGTGGCTCAAGGATCTCGTCCTCGGCTCGGTCGGCCACGACCTGGTGCCCAGGGCGGCGCTCGTGCTCCTCGTGATCGTCGTTCGTGATCTGGATCCCGATCTCGCGCTCGCGCATCGGGTTGTCCATCTACGCCGTCGGCAGCCAGCGGCTGGCCGCATTCCGGAGCGGCGTGCCGGTGGGCCGAACGAAGGTGATCGCGTACACCATCGGCGGCCTGTTCGCTGCCATGGGCGGATTGTCACTGACGGCAAGCACCGGGATCGGCACGCCCGTCCCAGAGCCCACCTACACCCTGATCAGCGTCGCTGCCGTGGTCCTGGGCGGCGTCAGCCTTGCCGGCGGCATCGGCGGAGTCTTCGGCCCCATCGTGGCCGTCCTCATCCTGCAGCTGATCCGGACCGACATGACCTTCCTCAGGGTCAACTCGAACTACGCCCTGGTGCTGCAGGGCTTCATCCTGATCGGGGTGCTGATGGTCGGCAGCTGGATCCAGATCCGACGGAGCCAGCGGTGAGCGCCGCCGTCGAGGCCCCGCTCCGGAGGTCCCCGTTGGCGACAGCGCGCGATGTCATGCGCGACTACCCGCTGCTGCCGCTGACCGGTCTGCTGCTGATCCTGGTCCTCGCCGTCGAGCTCTTCCAGCCGGGCACGGTGCAGCCGTCCTGGGCGGGCGTCATCGTGCGGGCCGCGATCCCGCTCGCGATCCTCGCCGGCAGCCAGACGCTGACCATGCTCACAGCCGGCATCGACCTGTCGGTCGGCTACGTGGCGTCGATGGCCGGCTTCGTCACCGCAACGCTCGTCGGGCCCACTGGGAGGCGTGCCCCTGGCGATCCTGGCCGCGCTCGCGGTCGCCGCGATCGCGGGCCTCATCAGCGGCGTCGGCGTCGCGGTGTTCCGCGTCCACCCGCTGATCATGACGCTCGGCATTGGCCTGGTGGTGTATGGCTTCTCGAACGTGTGGCAGCTCCAGATGGTGCAGACGGGATCCGGCGTGCCGCCCGAGCTGCGGACCCTTGGCGTGGAGCTGTTCGCGGGCATCGTGCCGTTCAGCCTGATCGTGTTCGTTCCCTTGGCGCTGGTGATCCTGCTGGGGCTGCGGCGGACCGGCTACGGCCGCCTGCTGTTCGCCATCGGCGACAACCCGGTCGCGGCGCGCCTGTCCGGCGCTCGCTCGTGGCAGGTGCTGATCGTGCTGTACGTCATCTCGGCCCTCCTGGCGGCGATCGCGGGCCTGCTGTACTCAGGGCTGGGCAACACGGCCAGCGTCACCCTCGTCCAGTCGCAGCTGCTGCCCTCGGTTGCGGCCGCGGTCATCGGCGGCACCTCGATCCTGGGCGGTCGCGGCACCTACAGCGGCACCATCCTGGGCGCCCTGATCCTCACCGTGCTGACCGCTCTGCTCACGATCATGGGTCTGCCCGAGCCGTGGCGCCAGATCGTGTTCGGTTCGATCATCGTGGTCGTCGCCGCCGCGTACACCCGCGTGACGGCGGAATCCTGATCTGCGTCCCCGGGGGTCTGAGACCGTGAGCGAGGGAGACGCGACACGCCATCTTGGCCTCGACCTCGGGGCCACGAACCTCAAGTGGGCCGTCGTGGCGCACGACAACGACGCCTGGACGTCCGTCGCACGGGACCAGGTCCCGTCGCGGATCGGGCCGGACCCCGCGGCCGTCCCGGCCGCGGTCGTCGCGCAGCTCGGCGAGGTGGCGGCGGTCGCCATCGACGAGTGGGGCCCGGTCCTCAGCGTCGGGATCGGCGTACCCGGTCTCTACGACCCGTCGGAGGGCGCGACGCGGTTCCTGGTCAACGTCCCCGGGCCATGGGACGGACAGCCGGTGGCGGCACCCGTGGCCGGCGCCGTTGGCGTGCCGGTCCACCTGATCAACGACGCCCGCGCGTTCGGGCTCGCCGAGCTGCGCCTCGGAGCCGGACGAGGCGCGTCGTCCATGGTCGGACTCACGCTCGGCACCGGGGTCGGCGGTGTGATCGCGATCGACGGCCGCGTGCACCAGGGCCACGACGGCACGGCCGGGGAGCTGGGCCACCAGACGATCGACCCCGACGGCCCGTGGTGCGGCTGCGGCAACCGTGGCTGTCTCGAAGCCTTTGCCCGCGCCGATCAGATCGCCGCGGCCTGCGGGACCGCGACGGCGGAGGAGGCCGTCCAGGCGGCGAAGGCGGGCGATACCCTGGCGCTGCGTGGCTTGGCCGACATCGGCCGCTACCTGGGGATCGGGATCGCAAACATGATCACCGTCATCTCGCCCGACCGGGTCGTGATCGGGGGCGGGGTTGCGGCTGCGGGCGACCTCCTGTTCTCGCCGATCCGGGCCGAGCTCGCCCGTCGTGTCATGACGACATCGCTGGAGCGGGTCGATCTGTTGCCCGCCGAGCTCGGGACGTGGGCCGGGGCGATCGGCGCCGCGGTCCACGGCGCGGAGGCGGCCAGCCTCTCACCTCTCGGCGGCCGACGGTGACCTCGACCGCCTGGCTGCCGCACTACCGCCAGATCGAGCTGGCCTTGCGGGACCGGCTCGCGGCCATGCGCCCCGGCGAGCGGTTGCCGTCCGACGAGGAGCTGTGCCGGGAGTTCGGGGTCAGCCGGATGACGGCGCGCAACGCGATGCAGCGGCTCGCCGACGACGGGCTCGTGCGCCGTGTCCCCGGGCGCGGGACGTTCGCCGTCTCGCCGCCGGCACACCGGTATGCCGACCGGCTGATGGCGTTCTCGCACGAGATGCAGCGCAATGGCCGGACGCCAAGCTCGCGCCTCCTCGCCCGGGAGATCCGACCGGCCACGGCCGCACAGGCACGCTCACTGGGCCTGCAACCGACCGAGCCGATCGTGCTGCTCCGCCGGCTCCGGCTTGCCGACGACCAGCCGATCGCCATCGAGACCGCGATCCTGGTGCACGGGACGGCGGGCGTGGTCATGGCGGCCGACCTGGAGCATGGGTCACTCCACGAGGCACTGGGCCGCGCCGGCCTCATCCTCCGCTCCGGCCAGGCGACCATCACCGCCGAGGCGGCGACCACCGACGATGTCCGGCTGCTCGGGATCGATGCAGGGTCGCCGCTCCTGGTCGAGCGGCGGGTCATCTCGGACCCGCATGGCCGCCCACTCGAGGCGACCGAATCGCGCTACCCGGGGGGTCGCTACGCGTTGAGCGTCCGCTTCGACGTCACGGGCCCCGGCGCATCCCGCCTGCCGCCCGATCCTGGCCCTGCCTCGGGCTGACGGTTCCGGCTCCAGCGCGTGCACGCCCCGATGCGGCGACATCATCGCGAGGGGAGGGACCCGGGCGACCGGCTGGGGGGTGAGCTGGCCGCCCGGGACGAGGGGAGAGCTGAGCCTACGAGCGGCTCGCGCTGAGCAGCTCCTCCATGCGCTTGGTCGTGTAGGCGGGACCCTCCTCCCGCGTGAGCTGCGCCAGGACGTCCAGCGGGAGCTCGTTGAGGATGGTCCCGTTGGGGTTGAACAGCAGGTGCTCGTCCAGGTCCCGCCCGAACGCCGACCCTTCCTTGACCGCGTGGTACAGGTTCCGTGGCCGGACCGAGTCGCCGACGTTGATCACCCGCACCCCGGCGGCACGCAGCTCCTCGTAGAGCTGCGTCTCGGGTCGCACGTGGCAGGTCACGATGTCGTCGACCTCGAGCTCGGTGCGGCCGAAGTCGGCGTCCTGGAGCACAACCGATCCATCGCGGATCTCGGCCACCGTGGTCGACGTGATGACCTTGACCTTGTGCTTGTACGGACGCGACGTGAGCACCTCGGCATCGCCCTGCTCGAACCGCTTGCGGAGCACGTAGAGGTGGATCACCTCGGTCTCCGCGGCAAACTCGCGGTTCTCGGTGACGATCGTGACCTCGCGGCCGATGTCGGCCAGCCACGCTGCCGTGTCGGTGGCTGCGTAGTGGTCGCCCCAGAGCAGCACGCGGTTGCCGAGCTTGTGCATCTTCCGGCCGCCCGGGTGGCACTCGCAGGACACCCTCGGGCAGGCCATCGACTCCTCGAACGGCACGACCTTCGAGGTGTCGCCCACGACCTCGGGCACGTACGAGCTCGCGCCGGTGGCGTTGAGCACGAGGTCGTACCCGCGCAGCTCGTCGACCGTCGGCGCATGGTTGAGCCGGATGTCGACGTTGAGATCCAGCAGCTGGTCCCGGATCCAGTCGAGGTACCAGCGCATCTTCTCCTTGCCCGGGACCATGCACACGTAGAGCATCGCGCCGCCGAGCTCACCGCCCCGCTCGTAAAGCGTGACCAGGTGCCCGCGCTCGGTCGCGATCCGGGCGGCCTCCATGCCCGCCGGACCGCCGCCGACGACGGCGACCTTGACCGGCGTGGTCGTGTGCGTCATGTCGGCGTAGGTCTCGTCGCCGCAGGCCGCGTTGATCGAGCACTGGATCTCGTGCTTGGCCATCAGCGACTCCTGCCAGCAGCCTCCGAGGCACGAGATGCACTTGCGGATCGACTTGACCTTGCCGTATTGGGCCTTGACCGGCCAGTACGGATCGGCCAGCAGCTGGCGCGCGAGGCCGACGAGATCGGTCTTGCCCTCGGCGAGGATCTGCTCGCAGTACTCCGGGTCGCGGAGCGAGTGCGATGTGATCACCGGGATCTTCACGACCTTCTTCGTCGCCTCGGCCGCGTAGGTTGCCCAGCCCTGCGGGTAGTGCATCGGATCAAACCCGGCGCCCGGGCTCTCCTGCATCCCCTGCGACAGGTCGAGGCCCGCGACGCCGGCCTGCTCCAGGACCCGGGCCGTCTCCAGGCCCTCCTCCAGGCCGCGCCCGCCCTCGCACCACTCCTCGAACGAGTAGCGGACCAGGATCGGGTAGCTGCGGCCGCACTTCTTCTTGATCGAGTCGATCACTGCGAGCGGGAACCGCATCCGGTTCTCGAACGAGCCGCCGAAGCGGTCGGTGCGCATGTTGAGGTACGGGCTCATGAACTCCGACAGCAGGTAGCCGTGCGCTGCATGGAGCTCGACGGCGTCGAACCCGGCCTGCTTGACGCGCCAGGCCGCCTCGCTGAACAGGTCGACCAGCTCGAGGATCTCGGAGATCGACGCCTCGCGGATCTCCTTGCCCTGCTCCTCGGCGTTCTCGTAGATGATCTCGTGTCCTGCCGACCAGGGCAGCTTGAGCACGCGGTCGGTGGCGCCCAGGGTGTTGTAGCGGGGGATTGCGCACTGCCGCCCGGGGTGCTGGAGCTGGACCGCGCACTTGGCACCGTAGCGGTGCATCGAATCGGCCAGGCGCGCGAGGCCCGGCACGTAGTTGTCACCGTCGGCGACGAGACAGGTGACTGTCGGCCGGCCGGTCTTCATGTCCGGGGTGGTCGCGCCCACGATGACGAACCCGGTGCCACCCTTGGCGATCTCGCCATGGTGGTGGATGTCGCGTTCGCTGACCTCGCCGTCCGCGTGGGACGAGCTGATGTCCGTCGGGACGTGGACGATGCGGTTGGGCAGCTCGATGGAGCCGAGCTGGAGGGGGCTGAACAGGTTGGGGAAGGCCATGCTCGGATCGCTCCTGGGTGGCGGATCTCGTGGGCAGATCTCGACCCATCGATGCTCGCGCGGTGGCACCGGCGCGGCAATGCCAGAGCGGGTCGATCGACTGGCAGAAGCGGTCGCCTGGTCCGGTAGACGGGTCCGATAGCGTCCATGCGGCCCTGTCCGATGCGGCTGCCGGCTGGCACCGTTCGAGGCCATGGCCCTCTACGTCTGGCCCCAGGACATGGATCCACGCTTCCCGCTCGCGGTGCTCGAGCATGTCGCGTGCGGCGCCCGCGACCCGATGCACTGGCACGACTACTTCGAGGTCGCGCTGGTGCTCGATGGATCGGGCTCGTTCGTGTTCGGGCGGCAATCGGTCCCCGCGACCCGGGGCGACATCTTCCTCATCGACGACACGCAGCCCCATGCGGCGGTGCCCGACGAGGGCACGGCAATGCGGATGCTGCTGGTCCTGTTCCGCCCCGAGCTGATCGCGGGGCCTGCCGGCCGCGAGCTCGACCTGGGGTACCTCGCCCCGTTCCGGGCCGAGACCCACGCCATGACCCGGCGGATACCCGGCGGGAGCGAACGGGCCGAGGGCGTCGCCCGGCTGCTGCACGAGCTGCACGCGACCTGGCAGCGGCGCGACCCGTCGGAGCTGCACCTGGTGGATGCGACCCTGCGTCGGGCGCTGGCGCTCCTTCATCGGCCGGCGGCGCAGGTCGGGACGGGCTCGACGCGGGCGGTGGGTGCGGCTCGAGCCGCTGCCGATCGGCGCGAGCAGATCCGTCCAGTGCTCGCCTACGTCAACGGGCACTGCCGAGACAGCGTGACGCTCGACGACATTGCCGACCTCGTCCACGTCAGCCCGTCACGCGTCCGCCACGTGTTCAAGGACGTCACGGGCGTGAGCTTCAAGGAGTACGTGACCCAGGTCCGTGTGGCCGAGGCGAAGCGCCTGCTGTTGTCCACGGATCTGTCCGTGGCCGACGTCGCCCAGGCCGTGAGCTACACCAACCTGCACCAGTTCTACAAGGTGTTCTACCGCTCCTGCGCGATGTCGCCGGGCGAGTACCGCCGCTACTACACGCCCGAGGGGAGCGGTCCCGAGGTGGCCGGGGCCGGGGACGCTTCGTCACCGGCCGTCCCCGCCGACGCGTCGGGCACCGCCGTCACCGCCGCCGCGGCAGGCTAGGAGGACAGGGATGGAAACGCTGGTTCGCGACGGGACCGATCCCAGGGCCGAGGACGGCGCGATCGCGGATCGGTCCGTGGGTCGGGTCACGATCCGCGAGGCCGTCGATGCCGACTGGCAGGAGGCCGGCCGGATCTGCTACGAGGCATTCGCCACGCTCGCCGACCAGCACGGCTTCCCGCACGACTTCCCCACGGTCGAGGCTGCGTCTGTGCCCATCCGGGGGATGATCAACCACCCAGCCATCTACGGCGTCGTGGCCGAGCTCGACGGCCGCGTCGTGGGCTCCAACTTCCTCGACGAGCGGGGAACGATCTCGGCGATCGGACCGATCAGCGTGGACCCCGGAGCCCAGGATCATCATGTCGGCCGGTTGTTGATGGACGCGGCGCTCGCGCGGGTCCACGCGCGGCACGCCCCGGGGGTTCGGTTGCTCCAGATCGCCTACCACAATCGTTCGCTGAGCCTGTACGCGAAGCTGGGCATGGAGGTGCGCGGCTCATTCGCTGCGATGCACGGGCGGCCGATCCGCCAGTCGCTGCCCGGCTACGAGGTGCGGCCGGCGACGATCGATGACGAGTTCGCGTGCAACGCGCTGTGTCTCCGCATCCACGGCCACACCCGTGACGGCGAGCTGCGAGAGGCGATCGAGTCCGGCGACGCCCGCGTGGTGGAGCGCCTGGGCCGGATCACCGGCTACACGACGAAGATCAGCTACTTCGCATACTCGGTGGCCGAGACCAACGACGACCTCCGGGCGCTCATCTGCGAGGCCGAGGACTTCGGCACACCGGGCTTCCTGGTTCCGCTGGCGAACAACGACCTGTTCCGGTGGTGCCTGAACCATGGCCTGCGGGTCTTCTTCGTGCTCAACATGATGACGATCGGGCTGTACCAGGAGCCGGAGGGCGCGTACATGCCCTCGGTCGGGTACTGAGGACAACGCGTGCGCGACGCCGCCGATATCCTGACGGTCGTGGCGATGATCGAAGCGCGCCCGCCGACCAGCCCCCCTCCCGGTGGGTACGTCCATGACTGAGTCCGTGACCGGCCGGTTGGTGCTTGCCGACGGGGTGGCGCCGGGCCGGATCGAGATCGAGGATGGCCGGATCGTCGCCGTTGAAAGTGACCCCGCGGCTGCTGGTGGTGCACTGATCGCCCCCGGGTTCATCGACGTCCACGTCCACGGCTGGGGCGGTCACTCGGCCACCGACGACAGCACCGCGCTGACCGGCATGGCACGCGCGCTGCTCCGCCGGGGCGTGACGTCGTTCCTGCCCACCGCCCCAACCTTGTCGCAGGCGGAGCTGCCGCGGTTCGCCGACCGGGTGCGCGGCTGGATCCCGACCGCGCCCGCGGACGGCGCCCAGCCCCTGGGCTTCAACCTCGAAGGGCCCTTCCTGGCACCCGCACGCAAGGGCGCCCATGATCCGGCGCTGCTGCGGACGCCCGCGCAGCTGGTGGATGCCATCGAGCCGCTGATCGTCGGGTTGCGCGTGATGACGATCGCCCCCGAGCTGCCCGGTGCCCTGGACCTCGTTCGCCGGCTGGCCTCGCTCGGGATCGCCGCATCACTCGGTCACTCCGCGGCGACGCTCGCCGAGGCTCGGGCGGGATATGCGGCCGGGGCCCCGACGACGACCCACCTGTTCAACGCCATGACCGGTGTCGATCACCGGGTGCCCGGGCTGGCAGTTGCGGCGCTCACTGACGACGAGGCGTACGTCGAGCTGATCGCCGACGGCAATCACGTGCATCCGGCGCTGTGGCCGATCATCACGCGAACCAAGCCGTCCGGCCGCCTGCTCCTGGTCAGCGACGCGATCCCGATCGCCGGCACCGGTGACGGCCGCTGCACGATCGGAGGGCTCGAGGTCGAGGTCCGGGACGGGCGCGCGACGCTGGTCGGGTCGTCGACGCTGGCAGGCTCGGTGATCGCGCTCGACACGGCGGTGCGCAACCTGGCTCGCGAGGGCACCCCGCTCCACCGGGCGGTGGCCGCCGCGTCGACCAATCCCGCGACGCTGCTGGGCGAGACCGATCGGGGCGCGATCGCGGTCGGGCGATTGGCGCACCTGGTCGAGCTGACGGACGACCTCCAGCCGCGGCGCGTGACCCGCGGCCATGGGTGGATCGACGCCGCAGCCTGACGCCCGCGCACAGCACCCTCGGGCGGCCGGCGTGAACCCGGCGGACGCCGGGCGCCGTGCCACCGACTGATCGCCGGAGCTAGCCCTCCGGCTCGCTCACGCTCCAGCCGCCGTCCACTGCAACCACCTGCCCGGTGACCATGCGTGCCTCGTCGCTGAGCAGGTGCAGGGCGGTCCCGGTCAGCGCGTCGGCATCGATCGGGCCGCCCGCCAGCGGCTGCTTGCTCGCGAGGTAGGCGAGGATCTCGGGGTCCTCCTGGGCCCGCCGGCTCATGGGCGTCGCGACCAGCGCGGGGGCGATCGCGTTGACCCGGATGCCGTGCGGCGCGTAGTAGGCGGCGAGCGCGCGCGCCAGGGCTTCGATCGCGCCCTTGCTGGCTGCGTAGGCGTGGGTGGCGAAGTGGGCTGCCGCCGGTCGTGTTGCCAGCGTGCTCGACATGAGCAGGATCGCCCCACGACCCCAGCCCGCGTCGGGCGCCTGTCCCAGCATCCTGCGGACGGCGGCCCTGGCCACAAGGAACTGGCTGGTCGCGTTCGCCCTCATGGTGGCCTCCCAGCCCTCGAGCGTCGCCTCGTGCAGCGGCCCATCGCCAGCGCGTCGCCCGGAGATCCCGGCCACGCTGTACACGGCGTCCAGGCGCTCGGAGGTCTCTGCCGCCGCCGCGAACGCGGCCTCGACGGCGGTCTCGTCGCGGAGATCCGCCGCGTGCCACGAGAACCGGTCGCCGCACCCGGCCGCGGCCAGCTCCTCGGCCAGCGCCTCGAGATGTCCGGCGGTTCGCGAGATGGCGAACACTCGACCGCCCTCGTCGGTGATGACGCGGATCGCCGACGCCGCTATGCCGGTCGATCCGGTGACCAGCACGGTGCGCCCGTCGAACCGGCCTCTCCCACGCTCGTCGCCATCGACTCGTTGACCGCTCACGCCACCACCACCTCGTCGTCCGCGGGCTCCAGCAGCGCCCCGTCGCGCTCCAGCCGGGCGCGCAGCGCCGCTGCGTCGATCCCGCGTGGCGTCACGTCGCCGGCCGCCGCCATCGCCGCCGCAGTGCCGGCCGCCTGCCCCATCGCCATGCAGGTCGCCATCGAACGCGCCGACGCGTGGGCGTCGTGCGTGGCCGAGAAGCACCGGCCCGCCACCAGCAGCCCCTCGATCCGGCGCGGGAGAAGCGTCCGGTAGGGGAGCCCGTAGATGCCGCCCTGACCGACGTATTGCCAGTCCGTGTCGCCGCCCGCATGGTGGTCCTCGATCGGCGCGCCGCAGAGCGCGATCTCGTCGTCGAAGCGCCGGCCGCCCAGGACGTCGTCCCGGGTCAGCCGGTAGTCGCCATGCACGCGGCGGCTCTCGCGGATCCCGATCGCGGGGCTGGTGGCGACGATCACCGCCCGCTCGAACCCGGGTACCCGATCGCGCAGGAAGCGGTGGTACTCGCGCACCTGTCGCCGGCCCTCGACCTCTGCCGCGGTGAGCTGCGCGGGATCGGTGGCATCGACGTTGGGGATCCGGGTCATGTGCACCAGGGCGATGCCCTCGTGTGGGGTGCGATGCCACGAGCCCTCGATCCGCGGCAGTCGATAGGCGCCGCTCTCGGCGGCCTCGCGCATCCGCTGCCACAGCTCGCGCTTGGGCACGGCCGCCGCCCGCTCGATGTCGACGTTGGCCACCTTGAACAGCGTGGACGCCGACTGCACCGGGCCGTCCGTCGGTGCATCGTGGGGCACGCCCGCGAACGCTGCCACGTCGGCATCGCCTGAGGCATCCACGAACGCCGCGGCCGTGACCCAGCGCTCACCGCCCTTGTTCCACAGGCGGACCCCCCGCAGCCGCCCATCCTCGCTGCGCACGCCGGTGACCCAGGTGTGCAGCAGCAGCTCCACGCCGGCATCGGTCGCCAGCTGCTCCCAGAGCACCTTGAGTGCCTCGGCATCGTAGGTGACGCCCATCCCGGCGCCGTATGTGTTCGGGCGCTCGAACGCGACCCCGGCGTCCATGAGCGCGCTCGCGACCTCCCAGCCCAGCCCGCCGACGACGCGCCGCGGTCGATCGCCGGGCGTGAAGAAGGCATAGAACGTGTCGAGCACCGCGGTGGAGGTGCCGCCCATGAACGCGAGCCGGTCGGCCAGCAGCGTCCGGGCACCCTGGCGCGAGGCCGTGATCGCCGCCGACGATCCTGCCGAGCCGGCGCCCACCACGACGACGTCGTACGTCGGTGACGTGCTCCCCTCGGTCGGCGTGCGCACCGGCGTCACCCCGGGGTCCCCGGGAGGACGGGGATCGCGTACAGGCGGGCCGGATTGCTGATCAGCATCCGGTCGACCGCCTCGTTCCCCATCCGGCGCCGGAGGCGGGGCACAAAGGTGGTCATCAGGTAACGCAGTCCCGGACCGCCGTCAAACGACCGGAAGTAGGTGCGCATCCCGAGATCCAGCCCCAGCACGATCCGTCCCAGGTGGCCGGCCGCGGCGACCGCCTCGATCAGGTCCAGGACAACGCTGTCCGGGTGGTACTTGGCGCGGCCGATCGTGTCGTACTCGAGGGTCACGCCGCGGGCCGCCAGCTCCGCGTGGATCTCCGCGTCCGGGTTCCGGTCGAGGTGGGCCAGCGCGACCCGATCAGGACGGACACCCCCCGCCTCGAGCAGGTCGACGATGTCGTGGCCGGCGGTGCCCACCTCCGAGTGGACCAGCACCGCGGCACCGGTGGCCGCGGCCGCGCCGGCGATGGCCTCCAGCCGTCGCTGCTCGCCATGCGTGATCCGGTGGTACGACGCGCCGCCCTTGATCGCACCGGCTCGGGCCGGGTCAAGCGCGAGCGACGGGTCGATCCAGTCGGCGGGATGCATCCCGCGCTGGAGGTCCGTGACGATCCGATCGGCGAGCGTCTCGACGGTCGCCGCATGGACCCAGTGCCCGGCCGGGTAGTGGGCGTCGCGGTGATAGCCCGTGGCGGCGATGACGGCGACATCGGTGGCGTCGGCGACCCGACGCATGGCAGCCGGGTTGCGGCCGAGCCCGATGGGCGTCATCTCGACGATGCACGAGATGCCCGTCGCGCGGGCCTCGTGAACCTCGTCGGTGACCCGGTCGATGTCGTCGATCGCCTGGCCCGCGAGCGCGGGTGAGTCAAGGAACAGGTGGTCGTGGGCATCGACCACGCCCAGGGTCGCCGCGATGCGTCGGCCCGAGACGGTCATGACCGACGCGTCGGGCGCAGCTGCGTCGCCGCTGGGCGCGGTGCTCGGGCGGGCCATGCTCGAAGTGTAGGTACTTCGGCGGTCAAGGGGGGCGACGGCCGTGTGCCTATCGCGGGCGGCACGTGGGCCGATCGTAGGGTTGACCGACCTCGGCCCCCGCGGGATGGTTTCTGCGCCCGGACCCTCGCCCTCGCATCGCCTGTTGTCATGTGGGAGGGGAGACGCGAGGAGACCTCTTGACCGACGATCGTCGCGTGCCAGCCAACGACCACCCCGCCATCGGCGGAGCTGGTGTACGCCTGTTTCGTCGCCGACCGGCCGCGGTGCTCGCGTCCCTGCTCGCCACGGTCGTGCTCCTGGGCGCGGTGCCGGTTGCGAGCGCGACCACGACCTGGAGCCGGAACCTGTTCGTGCGCAGCGCGTTCCTGTACCAGGATCCGTACTACACGGGCTGTACCGCGGCATCCGTGATGATCATGCTCAACACGATTGCCTACCGGGGCACAGGCGGCGACAGCTTCATCTGGTCGCCCACCCGGACGAAGAGCGACAGCGACCTCGCCAACACGAGCGACATGACCTCGATCCTCGCGTTCGAGCGCGCCAACGACACGCTGCGTTCGACCTCCGCCGGTTCAGACGCCCACGGCTGGCGCAACGCGCTCAACGCCTACGGCTGGGGCAAGGATGCGATGGCCGATGCCGCTGGCCGCGTCTACGACGACCGCAGCTACGCCAAGCGCATGAAGGCAGTCCGGGCCGCGGTCAAGGCGATCGCCCGGCGGGGCATGCCCGTGGGGATCCTGGGCTGGGCCGGCGGTCACGCCCAGGTGATGACCGGATACGTGGTCACCGGCCAGGATCCGAGGGTCTCGAACCACTTCACCGTCAAGTACGTGTACCTGTCCGACCCGCTCCGCAAGGACAAGGCGATCAACCGCCGGCTGAGCAAGAGGCAGCTGAAGTACGGACCCGTCCGGCTTCGCTTCCAGCGCTACCGTGAGACGGACAGCCCCTACGACGATCCACTGACCCCCGGCACGATCCGGAGCTCCGTCACGCCGACCCGGGGACCGTCCGAGTGGTACCACCGCTGGGTGATCGTGCTTCCGATCCGGAGCGCACCGCCCGTCGAGGGGCCCGCCCCGACGCCGACACCAACCCCGACGCCGACACCAACCCCGAGACCGACCGCGACGCCCACACCGAGACCGACTGCCACTCCAACACCCGCGCCCACGGCAACCCCGACCGCCACACCAACCCCCACCCCGACCGCCACGCCGACCCCGAGACCGACTGCCACTCCAACACCCGCGCCCACGGCAACCCCGACCGCCACGCCAACGCCGGCCCCCACATCGACCGCGACGCCGACCCCCACGCCTGTCCCGACTGCGCCCCCCGATCCGACCACAACACCCGCGTCCGGGTAGCCACCCGCCGCTCCCTGAGCGCCGTGGACCCGGGGTGCAGCGGCGCGGTCGGGGAGTGGGGCAATGACGCCGAGGCAGTGCAGACTGCCCGTCCGGGGGCGCCAATGGCCGGTTGCGATCGGTCAGTCGAGCGCTCGAATGGGGCCGTTCGGCAGATTGAGCACCGGCGCCCGAGACCGAGGCTTGGACCATGGCTGCCATCGTCCGTCCGGACGCACGCCGTCCGGTCGTCGGCCCCGTGCGGTCGACCCGCCCCGTGCGGTCGACCCTCTCTGCCCGCTCGATCGTCGTGGAGGGCGTCGTCCAGGGCGTCGGGTTCCGACCCTTTGTCTGGCGCCTGGCGACCGAGCTCGGGCTCGCCGGGCGGGTCCGGAACGCTGCCGGACGGGTCGAGATCGAGGCTGGTGGCCGGCCCGAGGCACTGCGCGCCCTCGCCCGCCGGCTGCGGACAGACGCCCCGCCGCGGGCCAGCGTCGAGCGGGTTGTCTCTGTGGTGCTCGATGCGGGCCGAGACTCGCTGCCGACGCCGTTTGTGATCGAGGAGAGCGTCGACGCCGACGTCTCGGAACGCCTGTTCCCGCCCGACATCGCCACCTGCGACGACTGCCTGGACGAGCTGTTCGATCCCGCCGACCGCCGGTTTCGCTACCCGTTCGTCAACTGCACCAACTGTGGCCCTCGGGCCACCATCATCGATGCCCTGCCCTATGACCGGGCGCAGACGACGATGCGGCCGTTTCCGCTGTGCCCAGCCTGTGACGTCGAGTACCGGGACCCGGCCGACCGGCGGTTCCACGCCGAGCCGGTGGCCTGCCCCGCCTGTGGCCCGCGGCTGAGCTGGCGGCCCACCGACGCACCCGCGGCGGTCGCGACCGAAGAGGCCGCGCTCCGGCTGGCGGCGGCGGCGCTGCTCGACGGGGCGATCGTGGCGGTCAAGGGTCTCGGCGGCTACCACCTTGCCTGCGACGCGACCGACGACAGCGCGGTGGCCGGGCTGAGGGATCGCAAGCGGCGATGGGCCAAGCCGTTCGCGATCATGGTCCGCGACCTTCCCGCGGCTGAGGCCCTGTGCCGGGTCGGGCGCCTGGAGCGGGAGCTGCTGACCTCGCCCGCGCGGCCCATCGTGCTGCTCGAGGCGCGCCGTTCGGGGCGACCAACGATGGCGCCGGCCGTGGCGGCCGGCAATCGGCGCCTGGGCGTGATGCTGCCGTACACGCCGCTCCATCACCTGCTGCTCGAGGCCGTGGGTCGGCCCATCGTGCTGACCTCCGGCAACCTGACCGACGAGCCGTTGGCCACCGACGACGACGACGCGAGCATCAGGCTCAGCGGGCTCGCCGACGGCTTTCTGTTCCACGACCGCGAGATCCGCGCCCGCTACGACAATTCGGTGACGCGGGTGATCGCCCGCCGTGAGTCGATCGTGCGTCGCGCCCGCGGCTATGCGCCCAACCCGCTGACGCTCCCCGTGGGTGCGCCTCGCCCGCTGCTGGCCGTGGGTGCCGAGCTCAAACACACGTTCACGCTCGCCCGGGGATCACGCGCGCACGTCGCGCCGCACAACGGCGATCTCGAGGACCTGGCCACCCACCGGGCGTTCACGGACGGTCTCGCGCACCTGACGCGGCTGCTCGCGCTGGAGCCCGAGTTCGTGGCCCACGACCTGCATCGCGAGTACCTCTCGACCAAGTACGCGCTCGAGCGGTTCCCCCCGGACCGCCGGATCGCCGTCCAGCACCATCACGCGCACGTGGCATCGTGCGCGGCCGAGCACGGGATCAGCGGCCCGTTCCTGGGTGTGGCCTACGACGGGCTGGGGATGGGCGATGACGGCACGCTGTGGGGTGGTGAGATCCTGCTCGCCGACCTGCGCGGGTACCGGCGCCTGGCCCGCTTCGCGCAGGCGCCGCTGCCGGGTGGGGCTCTGGCCGTGAAGCGTCCATACCGGATGGCTCTCGGCTACCTGTTCGGCGTCGAGACGTTCCCCGACGACCGCACCGACCCCTGGCAGCTCGCGGATCTCGAGGCACGCTCTCCGGTCCTGGTCGAACGCCTCGATCCGCGCGAGGTCTCGCTCGTCCGGCAGCAGATCGCACGACGGCTCAATGCCCCGGTGGCCTCGTCGGCGGGCCGGCTGTTCGACGCCGTCGCCTCGCTGCTCGGGATCCGGGACGTCGCCGAGTACGAGGCGCAGGCGGCCATCGACCTCGAGCTTGCGGCGGGCGAGCGCCGCATGAGACCGCTGCCCTACCGGATCCGACGACGGGACGGGCTGCTCGTCTACGACCCGCGCCCAACCCTCGGTGCGCTCCTCGATGCCCTCGGCGGCGTCGGGAGCGATCGGGGGGCGTCGATCCCGTCGCTGGCCGCCGCATTCCAGGAGACGATCGCGGCCGTGACCACAGACCTGCTGTGGACCACCCGCGCCGAGACCGGCCTGCGGACCGTGTGCCTGTCGGGAGGCGTGTTCCAGAACCGGCGGCTCGCGAGCCGCCTGCTCCAGCAGCTGACGCGCGACGGGTTCGAGGTGTTCATCAACCGGCAGGTTCCGGTCAACGACGGTGGCGTCAGCTACGGCCAGGCGGCAGTGGCCGCGGCCAGGCTGGCGTCGGGCGTGGCCACCGTGCGGTCGGCCGGCGACCGACACGATCTGGAGGGCTGACGACATGTGTCTGGGCATCCCGGGCAAGGTCACCGAGATCCGCGACGAAGCGGGGCTCGCGATGGGCAGGGTGGACTTCGGCGGCGTACGCAAGGACACCTGCCTCGCCTACCTTCCGGAGGTGCGCGTCGGTGACTATGTGATCGTCCACGTCGGGTTCGCGATCTCGCACGTCGACGAGGCCGAGGCGCTGCGGACGCTCGAGATGCTCGATCGGATGGGGGTCGTGGAACCGGAGCTGATGACGATGGGCCCCGGCATGGCAGAGCCGGCGATCGTGAGCGATGACGGGCCGGAGGTGCCCGGATTCGAGCCCTCCAGCGCGGGATCGACGTCGAGAGGGCCAGCCACGTGAAGTACCTCGACGAATACCGCGATCCGGTGCTCGCCCGCAAGCTGCTGGCCGAGATCCACCGTGTGACCACGCGCCCGTGGACGCTGATGGAGGTCTGCGGTGGCCAGACCCACACGATCGTCAAGCAGGGGATCGACGAGGCGCTGCCGCAGGGTGTCCGGATGATCCATGGCCCCGGCTGCCCGGTGTGCGTGACACCCCTCGAGCAGGTGGACAAGGCGCTCGCGATCGCAGCTCGCCCCGATGTCATCTTCACCAGCTATGGCGACATGCTGCGCGTGCCGGGCTCCACCACCGATCTGCTCGCGCTCAAGGCCCGTGGCGCCGACGTGCGGATCGTCTACAGCCCGCTCGACGCGGTGAGGATCGCGGTCGCCAACCCCGGTCGCCAGGTCGTGTTCTTCGCGGTGGGCTTCGAGACGACGGCGCCGGCCAACGCGATGGCCGTGGCGGAAGCCGCCCGGCGGGGTGTCGACAACTTCAGCGTGCTCGTGTCGCACGTCCTCGTCCCGCCCGCGATGACCGCCCTGCTCAATTCGCCCAGCAACCAGGTCCAGGCGTTCCTGGCCGCGGGCCACGTGTGCGCGATCATGGGTTGGACCGAGTACGAGCCGATCGCGGCGCGCTACCGGGTTCCCATCATCGTCACCGGGTTCGAGCCGCTCGACCTGCTCGAGGGGATCCTGTTGGCGATCCGTCAGCTCGAGGACGGCCGGTTCGAGGTCGAGAACCAGTACACGCGAGCGGTGACGCGCGAGGGCGTGCCGGCCGCGCAGCAGCAGATGCTGCGTGTGTTCGAGGTCGGTCCCCGCAAGTGGCGCGGCGTCGGCGAGATCCCGATGTCCGGTTACCGGCTCCGGCCCGAGTATGCGCGGTTCGACGCCGAGCGTCGCTTCGACGTCGGTGACATCACCACCAACGAGAACGCGGCCTGCATCGCCGGGGCGATCCTTACCGGTGAGCGGACGCCGCTCGACTGCACCGCGTACGGAACGCTGTGCTCGCCGCAGCGGCCGCTGGGCGCGCCGATGGTCAGCTCGGAAGGCACGTGCGCTGCGTTCTTCGTGGCAGGTCGCGGCCTCGCCGGGGCGGGCGGGTTCAGCCCGGCGCAGCCGCTGGCGCCGGTTGCGACCGGCCTGCCGGAGGCCCGTGCCGCGCAGGAGGTGGCGCGATGACCACGACCGACGAGACGCGCGCCGCTCTCGACGCCGACGCGATGGCCTGCCCGGCACCCATTCCCGAGGACCAGCGCGTGATCCTGGGGCATGGCTCGGGCGGTCAGCTGTCGAACGCCCTGATGCGGGAGATCCTCGCTCCTGCGCTGGGCACCGCGTCTCCCGGCGGTCCGCTCAACGACGCCGCGGTGGTCGAGGTATCGGGCGGTCGTCTCGCGTTCACCACGGACTCGTTCGTCGTGTCTCCGATCCGCTTCCCGGGCGGTGACATCGGCGAGCTCGCCGTCAACGGCACGCTCAACGACCTCGCGATGATGGGCGCCCAGCCGCTCGCGATCAGCCTGGCCTACGTCATCGAGGAGGGGCTGCCGCTCGAGGACCTGCGAGCGATCACGGCCTCGGCGGCCGAGGCGACCCGACGAGCCGGCGCCCGCATCGTGACGGGCGACACCAAGGTGGTCGGCCGGGGGGCGGCGGATCGGCTGTTCGTCAACACCAGCGGCATCGGGTTCGTGCCCGACGGCGTCGCGCCGTCCGCGGACCGGGCGCAGCCCGGCGACGCGGTGATCGTGTCGGGTCCGATCGGGCTGCATGGTGTTGCGATCATGAGCGTCCGGGAGGGCCTCGAGTTCGAGGTCGAGATCGCATCCGACACCCAGGCGCTCAACCGGCTGGTCGCGGCGATCGTGGCGGTCGAGCCCGATGTTCACGTCCTGCGCGACCCGACCCGCGGCGGCCTCTCGTCCGCGCTCAATGAGATCGCGTCGGTTTCCGGGGTGGGGATGATCCTCGACGAGCCCGCGATCCCGATCCCGGGTCCCGTCCGTGCCGCGTGCGAGCTCCTCGGCCTCGATCCGCTCCATGTCGCCAACGAGGGCAAGCTGGTCGCGATCGTGCCGGCGGCCACGGCTGATGCCGTGCTGGCCGCCATGCGGTCGCGCCCCGAGGGCGCCGAGGCAGCCCGGATCGGAGAGGTGGTCGCCGACCACCCGGGGATGGTCACCATGCGCACGCTGGTGGGCAGCGAGCGGATCGTTGACATGCTGGTGGGGGAGCAGCTGCCCCGGATCTGCTGATCCGCCCGACCGCTCTGCGGCAGATTCCCCGGGCGTCGCGCGTGCCGGGCATGGTTGAGGCCCCTCCGGCGGAGGGGCCTCGGATGCGTCTTGCTGGGGAGTCGCCGCCCCGCGATCAGGTGATCGCGATCGCCACTCCGATCACGCGGCCGGGGTAGCCGGCTGTGCCGCCTCGGTCGTTTGTGTTTCCATGTGCCTCCGTCCGAGCGTCATCGTCAGCACCCCGTACAGCACGAAGGCGACGAGGAGCCCGATCGCCCAGCTGTAGTCGTAGAACGGCTTGAGGAACGGGATGATGCCGTCAGCCGGGAAGGGGCCGTCCGTGCCCGCGGGCGTGTAGGCCCCACCGATGGCGATGACGACACCAATCAGGAGCGACACGACAGCGATCCAGTTCCAGCCTCGGGCGTACCGGTACGCGCCATCTGCCCGGTACAGGTCCGCCAGGCGCAGCTGGCGCCGCCGGATCCACCAGTAGTCGGCGATCAGGACGCCCGCGATCGGGCCGGTCGCGCCGCCGTAGGTACCCAGCCAGGTGAAGATGTAGCTGCTGGAGTCGGCCAGCAGGTTCCAGGGCATGATCAGGACGCCGATGATGCCCGTGATGATGCCGCCCGTGCGGAACGAGATCCGGCGCGGCCAGGCGTTCGAGAAGTCGTAGGACGGGCTGACCACGTTGGCCGCGACGTTGGTGCTCAGCGTGGCGAGCGCCAGGGTGACCAGCATGATCAGCAGGATGATTGGGTTGTCCATCTTGCCGGCCAGCGCGACCGGATCCCAGATCGTCTCGCCGTAGACGAGCACGGTGGCAGACGTCGTGAGCACGCCCACCAGCGGGAACAGCGTCATCGTGGTCGGCAGGCCCAGCGCCTGGCCGACGGCCTGCTCGCTCTGGCTCCGGCCGAACCGGGTGAAGTCCGGCATGTTGAGCGACAGGGTGGACCAGAACGCGATCATGCCCATCAGGGAGATCGGGACGATCGCCCAGAAGTCGGATCCCCAGCCGAGCGTGCCCGACTCCTCGACGACCGGTCCCAGGCCACCGGCCTGGGCGATCATCCAGACCATGAGGCCGATGAAGACCACGATCAGGAACGGAGCGGCGAAGCTCTCGAACCGGCGGATGGCCTCCATGCCCCACAGGATGATCACGATGTTGAGCAGCCAGAAGATGGCGAAGCTGAGCCACATCGTCCAGGGCTGCGAGGCGGCGACGCCGATGCCGATCGAGATCGGGCTGGCGGTTGCCCACCACGAATCGGAGCCCAGCAGGGCGGAGATGACGGCGAACACAGCGGTGCCGCCGATCCAGGTCTGGATGCCGAACCAGCCGCAGGCGACGAATGCTCGCATCAGGGCCGGCAGGTTTGCGCCGAATACGCCGAACGAGGCGCGTGCGACCACCGGGTACGGGATGCCGTACTTGGTGCCCGTGTGACTGATCAGCAGCATCGGCACCAGCACGATCAGGTTCGCCGCGAAGATGATCGCGAGCGCCTGGTACCAGGCCATGCCCTGGTCGATCAGGCCCGACGCGAGCAGCCAGGTCGGGACGTTGATCGACATCCCGACCCACAGGGCCAGGTAGTTGTAGGTCGTCCAGTTCCGCCTGTTGATCGGGACCGGTGCCAGGTCCTCGTTATGGAGCACCGACGCGTCGAGCGCGTGGTCGACCGCCGGGTCGAGCTCCACTCGTCCGTCGGGCCGGACGATCTGGTCTGTTCCTACCCCTGCCATGAACCCTCCTCCACTTGGGTGCGTGGCGGCGTCTTGCGCCGCTGGCTTGGCGACGGTCCTACACGGGCGGACCCACCGGACCCGTCAGGCGCGTCCGGCTGGGCTGCCGGGCATCGACGGGCGATGGGGCGGTCGTGATGGACCGGGGCATCAATGGAACCCGTCCGCCGTCTGGCTGGCGGACACGCGGGGCGACGGGCTCCCAGGCGGCTCGCCCGACCTGTGGTCGGGACGGGTCGCGAGCGCGGGGGTCAGCCGGTGGCGCGCGTTCACCATGGGCGGGTTCTGCGTCCTCGGGCGACGTGGCGTCGCGGTTTCAGGGCAGGATAGAGCATCGGGATAGCCGCGACATGGCCTCAGCGTCGGGTTCGTGGGCCCTGTGCCGACAGGGCCGCGCAGCCCAAGTCCTTCATGGCTTCCGGCCCATGCCGGTCCCGGGGGAGCGAGGCGAGGCTATCGAACAGTTGGGTGGCGGCCGCCCCTGGAGCCGCAGATCTCGTGATGGGAGGATCCCCGCATGCCCCGTAATGTCCGTGGCGCGCTCCTGCAGG
Source organism: uncultured Chloroflexia bacterium (assembly GCA_963734935.1). Lineage (GTDB taxonomy): Bacteria > Chloroflexota > Limnocylindria > Limnocylindrales > CSP1-4 > CAIXZV01. The sequence continues at coordinate 193,149 of CAVTIO010000010.1, forward strand.
CAAGCTGGACCGGCGACAAGGAGTCGATGATCCAGAAGCACGAGGGCTATGCGCACGAGGCCGCCAAGGCGGGCGCCCAGTTCATGCTCTTCCAGGAGCTGTTCTACGGGCCCTACTTCTGCCAGGTCCAGGACACCAAGTACTACAGCTACACCGAGTACATCCCCGACGGCCCCACCACCGCGCGCATGTGTGCCCTCGCGAAGGAGACGGGCATGGTGCTCGTGGTCCCGATGTACGAGGAGGATGCCCAGACCACCGGCATCTACTACAACACCGCGGCCGTGATCGACGCCGACGGGACGTACCTGGGCAAGTACCGCAAGACCCACATCCCCCATGTCCAGGGCTTCTGGGAGAAGTTCTACTTCCGCCCGGGCAACCTCGGCTACCCGGTGTTCCAGACAGCGGTGGGCAAGATCGGCGTCTACATCTGCTACGACCGCCACTTCCCCGAGGGCGCCCGGGCGCTGGGCCTCAACGGCGCCGAGATCGTGCTCATCCCGAGTGCCACCAGCCGGGGCTTGAGCGAGTACCTGTGGCGGGTGGAGCAGGTGTCCCACAGCCTTGCCAACGGCTACTTCGTGGGCACCATCAACCGGGTGGGCATCGAGGCCGACATCGGGCCCGACGACTTCTACGGCCAGAGCTACTTCTGCGACCCGCGGGGCCAGTTCGTGGGTGCCGTGGGCAGCCCCCACGACGAGGAGCTCATCGTCCGTGACCTCGACCTGGACATGATCAGCAAGGTCCGCCAGACGTGGCAGTTCTACCGCGACCGGCGGCCCGAGATGTACGGTGATCTCGTCAAGCCCTAGAAAGGGACCGTGATCAGATATCGGCCGCGTCCCAGGTACGGTCCGCCTGCGGGCGGAGACCGAGGAGGAACGATGCGCACGCTGCTCAAGGGAGGCACCATCGTCAACGCGGACACCACCACCAGGGCTGATGTCCTCGTGGATGGTGAGCGGATCGCCATGATCGGCGAGACGCTCGACGTCCCCGCTGACCGCACGATCGACGCGACGGGCAAGTGGGTGATCCCCGGCGGGATCGACCCGCACACCCACATGGAGCTGCCGTTCGGCGGCACGTTCGCCAAGGACACCTTCGAGACCGGCACCCGGGCGGCCGCGTTCGGTGGCACCACGACCATCATCGACTTCGCCGTCCAGCCCCGCGGTGGGTCGTTCCGGGACGGGCTCGCGACCTGGCACGAGAAGGCTGACGGCAAGGCGTGCATCGACTACGGCTTCCACGTGATCGTGTCCGACATGCGCGACGACCTGCTGGCCGAGATGGACGAGCTGGTCGACGAGGGCGTCACCACGTTCAAGCTGTTCACCGCCTATCCGGGCGTGTTCCTGAGCGGTGATGACGCCATCTTCAAGGCGCTCAAGCAGACCGCCGGGAACGGCGGCCTGATCCTGATGCACGCGGAGAATGGGCCGGTCATCGACGTCGTGGCGGCGGAGCTCGTCGACGAGGGGACCACCGACCCCATCGGACACGGGCTGGCCCGCTACTCGATCTTCGAGGGCGAGGCGACGAACCGCGTGATCCGGCTCGCCCAGGCGGCGAAGGCGCCCGTCTACTTCGTCCACATGTCGGCGAAGGAGGCGCTCAACGCGCTCCGGTCGGCGCAGGACGAGGGCCTGCCGGCGTTCGCGGAGACATGCCCCCAGTACCTGTTCCTGTCGCTCGACGACCTGGGCAACGGGTTCGAGGGCGCCAAGTTCGTGTGCTCGCCGCCGATGCGCGACCGGAGCGAAGGGCATCAGGACGAGCTCTGGAAAGGCCTGGTCAGGGGCGACCTGTCGCTGATCGGCACCGATCACTGTCCGTTCGACTTCCACGGCCAGAAGGAGCTCGGGCGGGGCGACTTCCGCAAGATCCCGAACGGCCTGCCGGGGGTGGAGGAGCGCCTCGACCTCATCCATGACGGCGGCGTCGTCGGCGGTCGGATCACCCCAAACCGGTTCGTCGAGATCACCTCGACGGCGGCGGCCAGGCTGTTCGGGCTCACGTCGAAGGGCGCGGTGGCCGTGGGCTACGACGCGGACCTCGTCGTCTACGACCCGACCCGCAAACACACGCTCAGCGCCAGCACGCACCACATGGACGTCGACTACAGCTGCTACGAGGGCCGCGAGGTCCAGGGTGGCTCCGACGTCGTGATGTCCCGCGGCAAGGTTCTCGTCGAGAACGGCGAGTGGAAGGGCCAGGCGGGCGACGGCAAGTTCGTCAAGCGGGAGCGGAGCGCGTTCCTGCGCTAGGCAGCGTCAGCTGACAGGCGGCCCCGGAGACATCGCTCCGGGGCCGCCTGCTGTCCGGGGGCTCAGACCTTGGTCAGGTCCCGGGCGTAGCCCTCGGCGTCCTCCTCCGCGTGCCCACCGTGGTAGTCGGCTGATTCGGGTCGCCGGATCGCGGACTGGGCAACCACCCGCCCACGCCCGGCGCCACGGAAGTCCTCGAGGCGGCTCCAGCCGCGCTCGGCGTTGCGATCGAGGAACCGGGCAAGGCCGTCCGTCAGGCCCCGGATCACGTTCGGTCCGATGGCATGGTCGAGCATGGCCGCCGTCGCGACCTGGACCGTGCCGCAGCCGAGCATGAAGTAGCTCAAGGCGTGCTCGAAGGTGGAGACGCCGCCGATCCCCGAGAACTCGCGATCCGGGAACGCCGTGGTCATCTCGGCCATCTTCGCGAGCGACAGCGGCAGGATCGCCGGACCACCCAGGCCGCCCGCTGAGACGAGGCCGTCGACGTTGACCTCCGGCTCCAGGGTCTCGGGATCGAACGGCGGCAGCGATGGGAACGTGTTGGACGAGGTGATGGCGTCCGCTCCACCGCGGAACGTCGCCTCTGCCTCCTCGACGATGTTGGCCGTCGCGGGCGTGAGCTTGACCCACACCGGCACGCGTGCCACGCCCTTGACCGCCTGGGTCGAAACCGAGCACAGCACGGGGTCCTTGCCCACGTTCGAGCCCATGTCGATGCGATCCATGTGTGGGCACGAGAAGTTGAGCTCGATCGCGTCCGCGCCGGCATCCTGGACGCCCTCGACCAGCGTCTGCCAGTTGTCGAGCTCCTTGTCGTTGCCCGATCCGGCCATGATCGAGGCCACCAGGACCCGGTTCGGCCAGGCCGCCTTGATCGACCGGAGCTTCGGCAGCCACCAGTCCATCGGCTTGTCGGAGATCAGCTCCCAGTTCCAGGACGCCATCAGCGTCGACCCGGCCCGCTTCTGCATCGAGAGCCGCGTGCCGCCGTCGTCGACGCGCAGGAACTTCGTCCGCGGCCCGGCGACGTTGGTGACCGGGTGAAGCCCGATCGTCTTGGTCACGACCCCACCCCAGCCCGCCTCGAAGGCACGCATGATGTTGGACTCGGACTCGGTCGGCGGCGCGGACGCCAGCAGGAACGGGTTCTCCAGGTGGATGCCCGTGAACTCGGTGGACAGGTCGGCCACAGCGATCCTCCGTTTGAGCGGCGGTCGCCGACACGAGGCGAAGCGGACGCGACGGCGGCCCCGGCATGGGCCGGGAAGGCATCAGGGTCCCTTCGTCGGGCCGGACCGAGTAGGGCCGGTGGTCACGTCTGACGTGGGTCATCCGGCGGACCGCGCCACCGTGACCCGCGACCGGCGGGTGTCGCACGCGCTCCTCGGTGACCTGCGACCAGCGAGCGACCCGGAACCAGCTATCGTTGATGCATGAGCGTCACGTATCGCATACCTGGAGCGATCCTGACGGAGCGCGAGCACCGCATCCCGCTCGACCATGCTCGCTCCGACGGCCGTTGGATCACGGTGTTCACGCGCGAGGTCGCCGACCCCGATGGCCTTGACCGGCCATACCTCGTGTTCCTGCAGGGCGGCCCCGGCCATGAGGCGGCTCGCCCCACCAGCCCGCCATCGGGGTGGCTGGCGCGTGCGCTGCGCGACTACCGCGTGCTGCTGCTCGACCAGCGCGGCACCGGCCGATCGTCGCCCATCGGCCCGACCATCCCGGGTGACACGCCCGTCGCCCAGGCCGAGTACCTGACGCACTTCCGCGCCGACTCGATCGTGCGGGACGCCGAGGCGATCCGGAGCGAGCTCGGCGTCGAGCGCTGGAGCGTGCTGGGCCAGAGCTTCGGGGGCTTCACCACGCTGACCTACCTGTCGTTCGCGCCCGAGGGCCTGCGCGAGGCGTTCATCACCGGCGGGCTGACCCCCGTCGGCCGCTCGGCCGACGATGTCTACGGCGCCACCTACCGACGCCTGCTCGAGGCCAACTGGCGCTACTTCGAACGCTATCCGGGAGATCGTGATCGGGTGCGGGAGATCCTCGAGCGGCTCGACGCGGAGGATGTTCGGCTGCCTTCCGGTGACCGGCTGACCGGCCGGCGGTTCCGGCAGCTGGGCCTGTGGCTGGGTGCCAGCACCGGCTTCGAGCTGCTGCACCACGTCATCGAGCTGCCGTTCGGATCGAGCGCCTTCGTGCACGATGTCGAGACCGGCGTCGACTTCACGCGCAACCCGCTGTACGCGACGCTGCACGAATCGTCATACGCAGACGGCGTTGCGACGCGCTGGTCGGCGCAACGGCTGCTGCCGGACGAGGTTGCCGAGCGCGGGCTGTTCACCGCCGAGCACGTGTTCCAGTGGATGTGGGAGGACTACGGTCTGCTGCGTCCGCACCGCGAGGCCGCCGACCTGATCGCCGAACATCAGTGGCCGCGCCTGTACGACGGCGATCAGCTGGCCCACAACGACGTGCCGGTCGCTGCCACGATCTACGTGGATGACCTGTACGTGGAGCGGGCCTTCGCGGAAGAGACAGCGACCGCGGTGCGCGGCCTGCGCGCATGGATCACCAACGAGTACCAGCACAACGGCTTGCGCGCCGACGGCGAGCGGGTGCTGGGGCGTCTGATCGACCTGGCGCGGGGGCGCGCCTAGCCGGGATCCTGGTCGGGGGGACTACCTGGATCGTCCGCGCTGCGCGTCTCGAACAGCCGCCACAGCAGCCGACCCGCGCCGTACCCGATCGCCACCGGCGCGAAGAACCACACGGTCGCGATCACGCCCGAGATCGGATCCACCGGCACCGGGTCGCCGATGCCGAACGAGAGCACGAGGATCGTGGACATGCCGATCACCGTTCCAATGAATGTGATCAGCAGTCCTGTCCAGCCACGGGAGGCAAGCCCGGCGATCACGCCCGCCGCAAGCAGCAGCACGGGCGAGATGACAATCGCGTTGAGCGCACAGGACGGATCGAAGCCCTGTCCGACACAGCCGAGCATCGAACCGCCGAACAGCGCCACCGGACAGGCAACCGCGACCAACACGAGCGCGAGCGCGTCGCGGAGCATGCCGTACCGTGGCTCGGCGGGAGCGGTCTCGGTCACGGCTCCATGATTCCCGGACAGGCCCGGGACATCGGTAGAGCCAAAGGTCCCGACGGGTCAGCCGGGGCCTGCGGATGACGGCGCGGCCGGGTTCATCGGCGGGCTCGGGAGCGCGCTCGGACTCTCGAACAGGTACGTGAACTCCGAACCGTTGTGGCAGATCCAGCAGTTGTCGCCGCGCCCCTTCATTGCGTCCGGCAGCGGCGCGTGCTCATCCACCCCGTGGCAGGTCGTGCACGGCTGGGTGTTCCCCATGTGTTCGGGGCGCAGCGGTGCGTGGGTGGTCGCCGACTCGGCCGACGGCACCTTGTGGCACACGAGGCAGTCGTCCTTGTGGAGACCCGAGTGTCCTGGAGCCGTGGAGACGAGGCTGCCTGTCGAGTGGCAGGCGGTGCAATCGCGCCACCCCCACAGTGGATGGGCCATCTCCGGGATGTCCTTGGTACCGACCGTCCCGTTCTTCGTCACGTGACACGCTGCGCAGTCCGCGTTGGCCGCCATCTGGATCCCGACCGGGGAGTCAGCCATCGGTGACAACGGCGTGGTCGATGCCTCGACCGACGGGGCGAGCGTCGGCTCGGATCGCTCGGCGACAGGCTGTGAGACGTCGGGCAGGGCAACCGCGAGCAGGAACACGGCGAGGGCGATGATCGCGACCAGAAGAGCCGCGATCGCAGCCGGGTAGCCGTACCGCGCGAGCCCGGCGCGCTTCATGACCTCGCCTCCGGCCTGGCAGTCATCGCCGGTTCCAGCGTCCCGGGCGCGGGGATTGCCGGCTCCACGGGTGCGATCGGCTCGACCACGACGGGCTCGGCCACGACGGGCTCGGTCACGACGGGCTCGGTCACGACGGGCGCCGCCACCATCGGCCCCGCCACGACGGACGCGGTCACCATCGGCTCCGCCACGACGCGTCCGGTCGCGGCTGCGAGCCCGACCGGCGTCGTCGTCTCGGCCTCGACCTGCGGCTCGTGCTCCTGATGGCGCAGCCAGGGCCAGGGCCAGTTGATGTGCTCGTCGTCCTCGCTCAGGTCGAGGTACCGCTCGGCCAGCGTGTAGACCAGCGCGAACAGCGCGACCGCGCCGGCGATGATCGCGATCTCAACGGGCGATGGCACGTATGCCACGAACGGGCTCGAGACCGCGCCGGCATGCGCGGTGAGCGGGGCGATCTGGCCCGCCGTGACGAACAGGAGGCGATCCACGAACACACCGCCCAGGGCAAGCAGGCTCGCCGCAAACAGGCCGAGCGGGGTTCGGGTCATCGGCAGCAGCACGAGCACCAGCGGGATGGCCAGGCCGGTGATCACCCGCAGCACCCAGAACGGGACCGCGAGCGGGCCGGTGACCAGGGCGGCAGTCGCCTCGCGGAGACCTGCCGCGTCGTCTGTCAGCCCCACGAAGACCTGGCGCGCCAGCAGCAGCGAGACGATCATCAGCGCGATGGTCAGCAGCAGCCGGATCGACGGGATCGCCAGCTGCCGCGCCCGATCGTGGTCCTGGAGTCCGAGTCGCACCACGAGGTAGAACACGATCCCCAGCAGAGCGGTGCCCGCGAGGTACGCGGCCGCGACCATCATCAGGACCGTGAACGGTCCGTGCCACAGGGCCTTGGCCGCCAGCACCCCGAAGACGGCCCCGAGCGTCGCCGGCGCCAGCACGGCCGTGCATGTCGCGGCCGTGCATGCGTACTGGTGGATCTTCGGGTGATGGAAGAACATGCTCCAGACCTCGACCAGAAGCACGACCAGGTAGATCCCGTAGAACACGCCCATCCACCACATCGGGGACGTTGGCGACGGGACGAGCACCGCGCCGAACACCATCCGCACCGGGTAATGCAGGTCGAGCGCGATGATCCCGAACGCTGTCGTGAGGCTCAGCACGGCAAGGATCGCGTGGCGCTTCTCCAGCGGTCGGAAGCGTTCGATTCCGAACACCGTGCCCAGCGACGATGCGAGGCACAGCCCGCTGGTCATGATCGCGAAGAACACGTAACCGACGATCAGCAGGCCCCACTCGAAGCTGGGGCTGGTGCCGAATACCTCCCAGCCGGGCGGCAGGGCGATCAGCGCGGCCACGGCAGCAACCGCGATCACGGCGGACAGGCCGGCCAGCCAGAGGCGCAGGGCGAGTGACATCCCGCGCACCTCACGGGCCACGGCACGCCCGGCAGCGCGCGGCCCGATCGGGACCGCGTGTCCGTGAAGGGTGAGGGTGAGATCGGTTGCCTGCATCCTCACGCCTCCTTGATCGCCGGGCCGAGGTACAGCACGCGAGGCTGGGTGCCGTACTCAGGGTGGAGCTGCTGCGGCACGCGCTCGCGGACGAGCGCCGCGATCTCGCTGTCGGGCGCGTTGGCGTCGCCGAAGCGACGGGCGCCGACGGGGCAGACCTCGACGCATGCCGGCTGCTGGCCCTGGCTGATCCGGTGGTAGCACCAGGTGCACTTGTCGGCCACGCCGGGCGTGTCGTTCGGGTTGTCACCGCCCGCCGGGGTCAGGTAGCGAGCGCCGTACGGGCAGGCCACCACGCAGTACCCGCAGCCGATGCAGCGGCGGGAGTCGACCAGGATCACCCCGTCCTCGGTCCGGTACGTGGCGCCAACCGGGCAGACCTCGGTGCACGGCGACTTCTCGCACTGCATGCACAGGCGGGGGACGAAGAACGAGGTGTCAACGGCCTTGCCGGCGGCGCCGGGGGCGGTCGACTGGGCGGGGAAGCCGTTCATGCCGGCATCGGGCGAGTCGACGAACAGCTCGCCGTCCTCGGTCACCACGTGGCGCTCGACCCAGGTCCGCGTGTACTCGGCCTCCTCGGCGACGTGGTTCTCCTCCTTGCACGCGACGACGCACAGTCCACAACCGATGCATGAGGTGGTGTCAACCACGAACGTCCAGGCCTTGTCGGCAGGGTCGTAGGTTGGGACGATCGGGCTCGCCGCGTCGGTGTCATCCACGAACACCGGCACCAGGCGCGCCAGGCTGGCCGCGCCCGCGAGGCCGCCGGCGACGACGAGGCCGAAGCCCAGGAACGCGCGGCGGCTCAGCGACGCTTCGGTGATGGCCGGTGCGATCTCCTCGAGCGGCACCAGGGCGGTTGGATCGGGCGCCGTCTCGGGACCAGGCATGGTGGAGGGCGCCGGCTCGGGACCGGAAACCGGCTCGGGACCGGAAACCGGCTCGGGACCGGAAACCGGCTCGGGACCGGAAGTGGTGTTGGGGGTCGGGTCGCTCATCGCGTTCCCTCGTCGGTGGCGGGTCCACGGCCGGCCGCGTGGCAATCGAGGCATGCCTCGTCGCTCTCGACCACGGGGTGTCGCTGGTTGCGTGCCTTGAATCCGTCGGGCCCGTGACAGGTCAGGCACGGCGGCAGGTTGTCCAGGGGATGGAGGACGATCGGGGGTCGGTTGGCGACGGCCGTGTGCGGGTCATGGCACGCCAGGCACTGGGAGACGTAATGCTGGATGGGCACGATCTGCGCCTGCGCATCCGGTCGGCCTTCGGCGAACACGTGGCAGCGGACGCACACCTCGTCGGTGGGGACCGCCACCTCTACCGTGCTGGCGGTCGCATCATCACCGGCGTCCACGTGGGCCTGCAGCGGACCGTGGCAGCTCTGGCAGCCGATGGAGGCGTGGATTCCGGAGGTGAGTCGGGTCGACTCTGGTTCGTGGCATCGACCGCAGGTGGACGAGCTGGCGAACGACACGTCGAGGGCCGCCCAGGATCGGGCATCGGCGTCGCGGTGCAGGCTGAAGTCGAGGTACGGGGACCAGGCCATCACCGCGCCCGCGAACAGGACCACCGACAGCAGCAGCGACCCGCCGACAATCGACAGCACCGCCAGCATCCGACCACGGCGGGTACGCGGCCGGACGCTGGCCCACAGCGCGTGCAGGCGATCGATCGCGCTCACAGCGTCGACGCGTTGAGGATCCCGCGGCGGACGGAGTAGCGGAGCAGCTCCACGCGGTCGTGGAGTCCCAGCTTCTCCATCACGCTCGCGCGATGGGAATGGACGGTCTGCTCGGACAGCTTGAGCGAGCGGGCGATGTCGCGGGTGGTGTGGCCCATGGCCGCCAGCAGCAGAATCTCGCGCTCACGCGGCGTCAGCGTGTCGTACGGGTCCTCGAACGCTGCTTCCGGGGTCCGGCGCACGTAGGTGTCGATCATCCGGGTGACGATCGTGGGGCTGACGTAGGTGTGGCCGGCGGCGACGCCACGGATCGCTGCCAGGACGTCGTCCTCGGTCGCCTCGCGCGTCAGGTAGCCGTTCGCGCCAGCCTTGAGCGCGACCGAGAACTGCTCGGCAGCGCACCGGCAATCGAGGGCGATGATCCGGGTGTCGGGACACGCTTCATGGATCTGCTCCAGCGTCTCGAAGCCGGGGCAGCTGCCCCCACCGAACGGTTCGCATTCGGTGACGACGACATCCGGCGCGATGGTGCGGATCTGGGCCACCAGCGGATCGCACGCCTCGATCTCAGCGGCCAGGCGCAGGTCGGGCTCGCGGTCGATCACCGACCGGAAGGCGCCCTGGAGCATCGGGAAATCCACGAACGCCAGCAGGATCGACAGCTGGTCCGTGGCCCCGTTGCCACCATGGGCGCCGTTCGTCGCGGGCACCGGTGTCCTCATCTGGCTGGATCAGTGCGCCTGGGTTCCGGGATCGCCGGGCCCGTGGTGGCGGATGACGGCTGCCCAGCCGAACGGCATCAGGAGCATGAACGCCGTGACCACGACCGCGCCGGCGATCGTCGCCGCCGAGCCGAAGTTGAAGTACAGGAGGTGGAGCAGCACGAAGGCGCCCGCCGATCCGACCCACAGCGTGAGCGTGACGAGCGCCAGCCAGGTGGCAACGCGTGCACCGCGGCCCCCCTTCGAGCCGTACCAGAACCAGGCGACGATACCGATGATTCCCTCAACGAGGATCACGATTGGCAGCAGCAGTGCCAGATCCTCGGTGAGCTGTGACAGCTGCATTTCCCAACCTCCCGGCGTTCGTCCGTGGTCGACCGGTCCCGCGTTGGTGGGCGTTCGACTCGGTGTGGGGTGATCGTCGTCCCAGTTCAGGGCGGGGGCCAGACACGGCAGCAGGCAATGGGTGACACGCGTGCCATGAATGCATCCCACGCGCGTGGGGGATCCGGGCAACGCGCGTGAGGTCAGATGGCAACGGCCGTGGGTATGCGGTCGCTCTCAAGGAGGTGTGGGTCCGTCACAGGGCGCGAAACTAGCCCCCTGGCAACTTTCCGCTATGCTTTGCACATGAGTCCCGGAACCCAGCCCCAGCACCATGCTGCCCGCCAGACCACGACCGCCGCTCAAGGCGCGCCAGCGACCGCTCGCGGCGCGAAGGCTGCCCGGGCAACCGGGGCCGGCGGGGACACCGAATCTGCCGGCGGACCGGCCGACGCCGGGGAGCCCGACGCCGACACCGACTCGCCCGCTGACGCCCGGAGCGTCCCGAGCGTCGCGATTGCGGCGCTCGAGCGCATCGTGATCGGCTCGGTGGGCATCACGACCCAGGCGCTTGCGCAGGCCGCGCCCGACGCCGAGCTCACGTTCTCGCAGTGGCGGGCGCTACTGATCCTGGGCGACCCGCCCAGTGGCCATCGGGTGGGCGAGGTTGCCGCCCGGGTTGGCGTGACGCTGCCCGCAACCAGCCGGCTGCTGCGGCGGCTCGAACGTCGCGGGCTCGTCGCACTGGCACCCGACGAGGCGGACCGACGAGCCACGCGGGCGACCCTGACCGGTCACGGCGCCGATGTCCGTGACGCGATCATCGCCTTCCGCCTGGCCGCCCTGCGGGACATCGCCGAGCACGCGGGCGCGCAAGGGTCGCGCGTCTCGGGCGCGGCGATCGACTCACTCGCCGCTTCGTTCGAGCGGTACGCCTGATGGCCGCCTCCAACCCTGCCGTCGAGCACACGCTGCTCGGTATCCGGCGGCGGATCCGCTCGGCCAGCTATCTCCGCAAGTGGGTCGTCCTGGGCGCCCTGATCGGTGTCATCGGTGGTCTCGGCGCGATCGCCTTTACCTGGGCGCTCGACGTCGCGACCCACCTGTTCCTGGGCGTGCTCGCCGGCTACACGCCCCCGTCACCTGCCGGCGAGGGCGGCGCACCGGTCACCGATGCCGTTCGCCCGTGGGCACTCCCGTTCGTGGTGGCGCTGGGCGGGCTGATCTCCGGGATCATCGTGTTCCGATGGGCACCCGAGGCCGAGGGGCACGGTACCGACGCCGCCATCGCTGCCTTCCACCACCACCCACGCGGGATCCGGGCGCGCGTGCCGCTGATCAAGCTCGTGGCGTCTGCCGCGACCATCGGCTCCGGTGGCTCGGCCGGTCGCGAGGGGCCGACCGCGCAGATCAGCGCCGGGTTCGGGTCGTTCCTCGGCCGCGTCCTCGACCTCGACTCAAGGGATGCGCGAATCGCCGTCGCGGTCGGTATCGCGGCCGGCATCGGCGCGATCTTCCGTGCGCCGTTGGGCGGCGCCATCCTGGGCGCCGAGCTCCTGTATCGCGACGACGTCGAGTCGGACGCGCTGGTGCCGTCGTTCATCGGCACGATCGTTGCGTACACGATCTTCGGTGCCGTCGATGGCTTCAGCCCGATCTTCGGGACACAGGCGCGGTTCGGGTTCTCCAACCCTGCCGAGCTCGGCTGGTACGCGCTGATCGGCATCGTGTGCGGGCTGGTGGGCCTGCTGTACATCACCGGCTTCTACGGCCTGACCCACCGGTTCGGTCGCTGGCAGCAGGTCCGGGGATGGCACGTTCCCCGCGCGATCAAGCCGGCCATCGCGGGGTTCCTCGTTGGCTGCATCGGGCTCGTCATCCCGGGCGTCCTCGGGACCGGCTACGGGTTCGTCCAGGTCGGCCTGTCGCGCGAGGCGCTGCTGGGTCTGCCGCTGTGGATGGTGCTCGCGCTCCCGTTCGCCAAGATCCTCGCGACCTCGCTCTCCATCGGCTCGGGTGGCTCGGGCGGCATCTTCGGACCGGGCATGGTCATCGGCGGCCTGCTCGGGGCTGGCATCTGGCGGCTGCTCGAGCCGATTGCGCCGGCCATTCCCGTGGACCCCGCGCCGTTCGTGATCGTGGCCATGATGGCCCTGTTCGGCAGCGTTGCACACGCCCCCCTCGCGGTGATGCTCATGGTCGCCGAGATGACCGGCAACCTCTCGATGCTGGCACCGGCGATGGTCGCCGTCGGCCTGGCGACGTTCGTCGTCGGCCAGAAGTCGATCTACAGCAGCCAGCTCGCGACCCGCGCCGACTCGCCCGCCCACCGGTTCCGCTTCGCCCTGCCGCTCATGGCTGCCGTTCCCGTTGGCGACGCGGCCCGGTCGGCCCGTGTGGTCATCCGAGCTGGGGAGCCCGTGGGTGCCGCGCGTGATCAGATGGCGGGCTCGAACGTGCCGGGTGCGCCGGTGATCGCGAAGGACGGGACGGTTGCTGGGGTGATCGACCTGGACGCCCTCCGCGGTCTGGAGCCCGACCAGCCGATCCCCGGCAAGCTCATCGTGCGGCAGCCGATCCTGGCCGCCGACGACGGCCTCGACGACGCACTCGGCTCGTTGTCCGATCATCATCGCGACTGGGCGCCAGTGACCTCCGGCGGACGGCTCACCGGGGTGCTTTCGGTCAAGGACGCCATCACCGCCTACCGATCGGCGTTGCACGGCAACGTGCGCCAGGTCCGAGGGCTGCGTGCCGACGGCGTGATCATCGAGACCGAGATCAGCACGGGTTCGCCGCTGGCGGGCCTGGGCGTGGCCGGGGTGCCCTGGCCGCGTGACGTGGTGCTGGTCGCGGTGGAGCGCAACGACGCCGTGCTGGTGCCGCGAGGCGATCTCATGATCGAGGTCGGCGATCGGCTGTCGATCTTCGCCAACCCGAGCGCCCGACCAGCGCTGGCAACCCTGCTCCACGGAGACGTCGAGGACAGCTCGCCCGGGCTCGAGGATCAGGACGAGGTGGAGGACGAGGCGGACGACGACCTCAGCGCGGCGCTGTCCGAAGCCGACTGACCGGGCTCGGGACCTATCCCGTGGGCACCAGGCGGACGATCGGGAACGATCGACTGGTTGCGCGCGCGTACCGTTCGTAGCTGGGGTCGCGCTCCAGGATCCGCTGCCACCAGCGAATGGCCTCGTCGGGCGGCAGCTCCTCCGCGCGTACCCGGACCCGGCGCCCCATGACCTCGACCAACGCCTCGGGCCTCCCGCGCAGGTTGTGGTACCAGCCCGGATGAGCGTCGCCACCGTCGTTGGCGGCCGCGACCATCATGGCGTCGCCGTCCGGGAAGTACTGGAGCACGACGGTCCGGTGACGCCCGGATCGCCTGCCGATCGTGGTCAGGAGCAGGGCATCGACATGCCACGGTCGCGTGATGCCGCCACTGGTCCGGCGGTAGGCGAGCACCCCCAGCGGCGACAGATAGCGGTCGAGAGCGCGATGCACCGTCAGGGCGACGCGCTCTCGGCGACTGACGCCGAGGCCGGTCACCGCGTGCTGACCGGCGTCAGGGCCTCGGCGATCTCGCGCGCCCATGACTCGATCTCCGGCCAGTCACGGAAGTCGCCCTCGGGCAGCGCGTCGCGGGACGCGGGCATGACCGTCATGAACCGCTCGGCGAGCCCGATCGGCGTGCGGTCGTGGGTGTAGGCACCGAAGAACACCCGGTAGTCGCGTGCCTGGATCAGGTTGGCCAGCTCGGGAAGCTCGCGCGGGATGGCGGCCAGCTTCTGATCCTGTCCCTTCTCGTTCGTCGGCTCGGTGCCCAGCGGGCCGCTGCTGAACAGCCATACGGGCATCGAGGCCAGCGCCGATCGATGGTGGCGGACGAAGGCCGCGGCCTCCTTGAGCCAGTGGAACATGTAGGCGGCGGCACCAACGACGCACGCGTCGTAGGCATCGAGGTCAGACACGCTCTCAACCGATCGCGCCCGCGCCTCGATGCCAGCCTCGCGAATGGTCTCCGCGATCCGTTCGGCGATCTCCCGGGTGGCACCGTGGCGGCTCGCGTAGGCGACCAGTACGTTCATGTCGATCCTCCCGAATCGATGCCGGTCGGTCGCGACTCGCGCTCGACCTGGCTGGAGCGTCGGTCGCTCGCGGCCGGTCTGGCATCGTTCGCATCATCACCGCCGTCGACCGGGGCCCGGTAGGGCCGGCGCGCCCGCATTCAGTGGGGCTGGCGGACCCAACGATCGCCCGCCACGCAAGATGTCGGATCGATCACCAACCGATAACCGCGTCGTAACGATCGGCCCGCATGATGGCGGCATGGTGACGATGGTCGTATCCAGGGATCGAACCGACGGACCCACCAGCCGCGACCTTCTTGAGACGCCGGCCGGGCGCCTGGCGTCCGTGCTGCGCTCGCTGGTGGCGCGCGATGACGAGCCGCCGCCCCTTTGGCGGTCGGCGTCGTTTGCCGATGGGGTCGAGGCGATCCGGACCTCTCTGGCCGGAGCGCACACCCCGTCGGCGATCGACCGAGCTGCCGCCGTCCTGCTCGACGGTGCGGGTCGTCCAGGCTGGACGTTCCCGGTGGCCGCGCAGCGCCTTGCGCGCGACCCGGCGGCCGTTGCCGTCGCGATCCGGTGGCTGGAGCTCGACGCCCGCGTCGAGCTGCCCTCGTGGTCGGGCGTGGTTCGCCGTCACTCGCTCGAGCCCGTCGGAACGTTGTCCGGAGGCGACGCCGAGCTCTGGTTCGGCTGACCCCTGCGCCTCGCCCCGGCGCGGGGTCGCCTGCCCTCCGGGCGTTGTCCCGCAACGCCCACTCCAGGCGCCGGTAGCATGGCAGCCGTGGACGCGCTCACGGTGGTCAGGTTCGTTGCCGGGCTGGTGCTGCTGGTCGTCGGCGCCGAGATCCTCGTTCGTGGTGCCAGCCGACTGGCAACCGCCCTCGGGATCAGCCCGCTGGTGGTGGGACTCACCGTCGTCGCGTTCGGGACCAGCGCCCCGGAGCTCGCAGTGGGAGTGTCGTCCGCGCTCGCAGGTGAGCCCGACATCGCGCTCGGCAACGTCGTCGGCAGCAACATTGCCAACGTCCTGCTGGTGCTCGGCCTGGCCGCGCTCGTGACCCCAGTGAGCGCCCGGATGCGGGTGGTGCGCCGCGAGGTGCCACTGATGATCGCCGCGTCGGGCGTGCTGTGGCTGATGGCGCTCGGGGGCCAGATCGATCGCCTCGAGGGGGCTCTGCTGTTCGCCGGCATCATCATCTACTCGGCGTTCATGGTGCGCTCGAGCCGGCGCGAGTCGGCGCAGGTCCGATCCGAGTTTGCGGCGGAATACGCGGCGCCAGGAGGCGGCGGCCGACGGGTGGTGGCCAGGAACCTGGCGCTCGCGGTTGTGGGTCTCGGACTGCTGCTCCTGGGCGCGGACTGGATCGTGGGCAGCGCCTCGTCGATGGCGGCGGCCCTGGGGGTTCCCGAGATCGTGGTGGGCCTCACCGTCGTCGCAATCGGAACATCGCTGCCCGAGATCGCGACGTCCGTCCTCGCCGGCGTGCGCGGCCACCGCGATATCGCGGTGGGCAACGTCGTCGGGAGCTGCATCTTCAACATCCTGATGGTGCTCGGTGCGACCGCCCTCGTGGCTCCGCAGCCACTTGCGGTATCGCCCAGCCTGCTCGCGGTCGACCTGCCGCTGATGGTCGCGGCCGCAGCCGCCTGCCTGCCGATCCTGTACACGAAGCTGCAGGTGGACCGGCGCGAGGGGCTGCTGCTGCTCGGGTTCTACGTCGCGTACCTGGTCTACCTGTGGCTGGTGTCGTTCGATGATCCCGCTGCCGACAGGTACGGTCGCGTGCTCATCCTTGGTGCCGTGCCCGTGGCCGGCGCCGTGCTCTGCTGGGGCGGGTACCGGGCGTGGTCTCGCTCGCGGGCTGGCGCCGGCTCGCTTTCTGCCGGGGGTTGACGGTGTCGGCGACGCGCGAGCCACGCAACCCCCGCGTGATCCTGGTCATGGGTGTGTCCGCGTCGGGCAAGTCGACCGTGGGGCGGGCGCTGTCGTCGGCGCTGGGTGGCGTGCTCATCGAGGCGGACGACTACCACTCCGACGCCGAGATCGCTCGTATGCGTGCTGGCACGCCGCTTGACGACGAGACACGTTGGCCCTGGCTGCGTCGTGTTCGGGCCGCCATCGACGTGGCGCTCGAGCATGCGCCCGACGACCGCCCGGTGGTGGTGGCGTGCTCCGCGCTCAAGGCGTCGTACCGGACCGTCCTGCTCGACGGGATCGACCAGGCGCTGGTGGTGCTGCTTGACGTTGACCGCGTCACGCTCGAGGCGCGGCTCCGCCACCGGCCGGGCCATTTCATGCCCGCCGAGCTCCTGGCCAGCCAGCTGGCCGATCTCGAGGCGCCAACGGAGGCCCTCCGGATTGATGCGACGCGCGGGCCCGACGCGGCCGTCGCGGCCGTCATGGCGGCGCTCGACGGACCAACACCTGGTCAGCAGCCAATGCCCTGACGGGTTCGTCTCAGCTGTCCGCAGCCTCCGCCCGGGATTGGACCAGGAGTGCCGCCGGCTGCCACCGCGGCCCAACCGGCGCATCGCGAGGGCGGCTGGCCCGACTATCCTGCGGTCGTGGGCCCGGGCACATCCGTCCGGTGTCGTCTCGGGAGGCTGCGTGCGTTCGATCTACCGCCCCGCCCCTATCGTGGGCAGCCTGATCGAGCACGTCCGGTGACCATCGCGGGACTCGACCCGACGACGGCGCTCGTGCTCCTCGCCACCGGCTTCGTGGGCGGCGTCGTCAGCGTCCTGGTCAGCCTGGCGTCCCTGGTGACCTACCCGACGCTGCTGGCCCTGGGCCTGCCACCGGTGAGCGCCAACGTGACCAACACGGTCGCCCTGACCGCAAACAGCCTCGGGGCGATGATGGGTGCCCGACCCGAGCTTCGAGGCCAGCGACCGACGCTCGCCCGGCTCGCGGTGGTGGCCGCTGCCGGCGGGGCAACCGGCGCCCTGCTGCTCCTGGTGCTGCCCGCGCGTGCGTTCGAGCTGGTGGCCCCGTTGCTCATCGGTGGCGCCTCGCTGCTGGTCCTCGTCCAGCCCCGGTTGCAGGCGAACGGCCGCTTCAACCCGCGGGGGATCACGTCCGCCACGGCTGCCGCCTACTTCGGCACTGCCACCTACATCGGCTACTTCGGCGCCGCAGGCGGGGTGCTCGCGCTCGTCTCCCTGGGGGCGATCATCGACCGGCCGCTGACGCACGTGAACGCGGCCAAGGCCGTCCTCGCGGGCGCTGCCAATGGCGCTGCCGCCATCGGATTCGCCCTGTTCGGCCCGGTCCGCTGGTCGATGGTGGTTCCGCTTGCCGCCGGGCTGTTCCTTGGCGGGCTGGTGGGTCCGGCCATCGCGCGGCGCTTGCCGGCGCCCGCGTTCCGCCTCCTGATCGCTACCTGCGGGCTGGCCGTGGCGGCGCTGCTCGCCATCCGGACCTACGCGGGATAGAACGGGCCGTGGTGCTCGTCGTGCTCCGTGAACGCACCCCCCACCACGGTCGCCAGCAGGCGGATCGGGTTGCCGGCCCAACATGCGAGATCGGCGGGCGATCCCGGCTCGAGCTGCCCGCCCGCCGGGAGCAACCCGGACCCCGCCAGCGTCTCGATGAGGGTCGCCACCCCGGGGGCCCCGACGCCAGCCGCCTGCAGCACCCGCACGGCCCGTGCCGGGTCCTCGGGGAGTGGCGTCACCGTGCACCCGGCGAGATCCAGGAAGATCGAGTCACCGCGCGAGATGGCGCTGACGGCCTCGTCGGGACCCACCGCGAGGACCCGGTCCGCTGCCCACGCGATGGCGGTCGCCGGTTCGCCGCCAACAGGTTCGGCTGCGATGATCCCGCCCAGGCCGATCACGTACTCGTGCGTCACGTCGACATCGTATGCCGCCGGGGCGCTCGCCGATGGCCTAGGATCGGGGGATGGAGGCTCAGCACCTGCGGGTCGTCATTGCCGAGGACTCCGCCCTCATCCGTGAGGGTCTTGCGAGGCTGATCTCGGAATCCGGTGGCGAGGTCGTGGCCAAGGTGGGTGACGGGCCCTCGCTGGTCGAGGCAGTCGTGGAGCATCGGCCCGATGTCTCGGTGGTCGACGTGCGGATGCCGCCCAGCCAGCGCGACGAGGGGCTCCGGGCCGCGATCGAGGCTCGCCGTCGTGTCCCTGGCGCCCCGGTCCTTGTGCTCAGCCAGTACGTGGAACGCCAGTACGCCACCGAGCTCCTGGCCGACCGCGGAGGCGGGGTGGGCTACCTCCTCAAGGACCGCGTCGCCGACGTGCGCGAGTTCATGGACGCGCTTCGTCGGGTCGCGCGCGGCGGGACCGCTCTGGATCCGGAGGTGGTCGCTCAGCTCATGGTGCCGCGCCACGCGGACGACCGGCTCAACTCGTTGACCCCGCGTGAGCGCGAGGTGCTCGCGGCCATGGCCGAGGGACGGACCAACATGGGCATCGCCACGCTGCTGGGCGTCACCGAGGGCGCGACGGAGAAGCACATCAGCAACATCTTCGGCAAGCTCGACCTGCCCGATTCGCAGAACGATCACCGCCGCGTGCTGGCGGTTCTGACGTACCTCGGCTCCTGATCGACCGGGCGGGCTGCCTACCTGGGCCCTGGACCACCGTTCCCGTCGGGTGGCCGCCAGCCGGGGATGGCGCCGCTCGCCGCGCCGGGGCCCTCTGTCGACGGCAACCGCGCTCCGGTGTCGCCCGCGGGGGTCGTGATCGCGGCCCCGTCGGCCACGGGGATGATGGCGCGGACGATCGTCGGCCCGCCCTCTGGGCTGGCGACCTCGAGCCGCCCGTCGAGCGCCTCGACGCGCCCGGCGAGACCCGCCAGGCCGCCGGTGGGGGCCAGACGCGCCCCGCCGTCGCCGTCGTCCCAGATCTCAACCACGAGTTGCCCCGGGTCGCGCCGGCACCGGATCTCGCACCTGGTCGCGCGTGCGTGCTTGGCAACGTTGGCGAGCGCCTCGGCGACGACGAAGTAGGCAGCTCGCTCCACGGCATCGGGAAGCCGCTCGCCGCCTGACATCGAGCTCAGGACGACGGTGGACACCGGGCTCCGGCCGGCGAGCGCGCTGAGCGCGGGGACAAGTCCTCGATCGAGCAGGATCGCTGGCGCGATCCCGCGGACCAGGTTGCGCAGGTCGGCCAGTGTCTGACGAGCCTGGTCCTGGGCCTCAAGCACCAGGGTCCGGGCGGCCGTGGGATCGGTCTCGATTCGTTCGGCGGCCAGCCCAAGATCCATGGTCAGGACGACCAGCCGCTGCTGCGCTCCATCGTGGAGGTCGCGCTCGATGCGCCGCAGCTCGCTCGCCTCGACATCCAGCACGGCGCGCCGGCTGCCCTCGAGCGTCTCGACGCGCTGTTGCAGTCGACTTGTCTCGTTCACGCACAGCAGCCCGGCGACCACCGCCCGATGGAGGGCAAGCAGCCCGCGCGAGGCCGATGCCGCGACCATGGCCATGGCGAGACCAGCCAGCACCGCGGCCACCGCGAGGGCGGCGCTGCTGGTCGTGGTCAGCGCGGTCCCCGGCAGCGTTAGCGTCGTGCCCAACGGGCCCGCAGCCCAGCTCAGGGGAAGCGCCAGCAGGCCGATGGCGACCACCCAGAGAACGAACGAGGCGGTCAGCTCGAGGACCGTGAGCGGGAAGGCGACGAGCACGTAGATGACGTCCCGCCAGCGGTTGATGTCCAGGAAGACCGCCATCAGCAGATCGCGCAGCCCCGATCCATACGCCCGATACGCGTGGGCGGTCAGGGGCCGGGGATCGGCACGTGAGATTCGCCACCGCTCCGCCCGTGCCACCAGGCGGCTGGCCTCGACGCCCAGGCCAAGCAACACGAACCCGACACCGACGACCAGCAGCGAGGCCCCGGTCGAGAAGATCGTGAAGACGGTGATGAATCCGACCAGCTCGATGCCGAACCCGAGAGCGATCGAGCCGGTTGCCCGCCACGCGGCGGGGTTGAACGGTGACAGCAGGAATCCGGCCACCGCTCCCCACCGCCGGGTCTCGATCCGGCTGCCCACCAGGGCGGCCAGGATCAGGAGCAGGCCCAGGATGAGAAGCGGTGCGCCGATCATGGCTGGCTGGTGCCTAGGACTCGGTGCTCGGGCGCCGGGCAGCGGCCACCACCAGGGCGACGCCGAGCGCCAGGATGAACGCCGGGCCCAGGCCGATCGCTGTCCAGGCCGGGATCACGGACCCGAGGAGCGCGATCGACCCGAACACCACCAGGAGGACCCCGAGCGCGAACCCGGTCCGACCGGTGCCGCGGTTTGGTGCCGTCTCGTGCCGGTGCCCCGCCCATGCGCCACCCTGCCATCCGGCGCGGCTGTCCCAGCCCTCTGGCGGCGTCCAGCCGGGAATGCCGCCGGCGCCGGTGGACGACGCGCCCTGGTCAGCCGGCCCCACCGTCGATCCACCCGGTGTCGCGGCACCGGGTGCTCCTTCGGACGTGCCGGCGGGTTCGCCCGGGGACCCGGGCATCGTGGACATCGGCAACGGCTCAGGGGGCATCACGAACGCAAGGATGATGTACAGCAGGATCGTGAAGCCGCCGAGGAACGCGGACAGGATCCACAGAACTCGGACGACCGTCGGGTCGATCTCGAAGTACTCGGCCATGCCGCCGGCGACGCCGGCGAGCCACCGGTCATGCCGGCAGCGATACAGACGACGGGGGTTCATCTACAGCCTCCCTCGGGCGTGATCTCCACGCTACCAACGTTGGCCGCGAGGGTCACGTTCGCGTGGTGGGTTGGTGATGGGTTGGCCGGGTTGTGCCAGACGTCTCCCGTGCGGGTCAGGCCGCCGGTCCCGGTCGAGCCGAGGACGGCGACAGAGCGCACGAGATGCACGCCGAGGTCATTCGGTACGCACACGGTGACCTTGCCCGCATTGGCCTCGATGTCGACGCTGAGACCGTCGGCATCGGGCAGGACCACGGTTGCCGAGCCGGCGTTGGCGATGACGTCGAGGCGACGAGCGGTCGCGCCGGCCAGGTCCACCCAGGCGTCGCCAGCGTTGACCTGGACGTCGACGTCGCCAAGCTGGGCACCTGCCAGCACGAACCGGCCGTGGCCCGCGTTGACGGTCGCGCTCAGGTCAAGTGCCTGGGCGCCGGGGAGGGACATCTCCCACACGTCGCCGCCGCGGAACCCGAAGGGCCCCGAACGGTCCGCGGATCGGAGCGACAGGCGGTTGCCGGACGCCCCGATCGTCGGCGCAGGCCCACCCGTGTCTCCGGTCCGGACCTGCCACTCGGTGCCTGGCGCCACGTTCACCTCAACCTCACCGCAGCTCAGGTTGACCGAGACGTGCGATGGCCCGAGGAAGCTGCCCGAGCGCGTGGTGTAGCTCGACGGGTCGTTGACCTGGCAGTCGAACCGGACGGAGGGCGCGGCAACGACCGCACCGCCCAGCAGCAGGCCGGGCAGCGCGGCGGCGATCAGGCCACCCGCGAGCCCGATCCGTGTCCGGCGCAGGAGCAGAGCGACGCCGATCGCGATCAGCGCGACGGGCCACAGCCAGAGCGTTTGGGCGAAGCCATCGCCGGTGATGAGACCGGCCTGGGCTGCCAGCACGACCGCTCCGGTCGTGACCAGGAACACCCCCAGGTACAGGAACTTCCGATTGATCATCGGGTCACGCCTCCACGTCGGTCGGCCGGCCGGTATCGGCGGTGCGCTCCCGGCGACCTGCCGGGCTTGCGCGCCGCGCTGCCAGATCCCTGCGGGTCCGGCGCCGGTCGCGATCGACGCAGCAACCGTAGGCGCGCGCCTGGTCGCCAACCAGCCGGCCACCCGGCGAATTCGAGGTGGGGTTATCCCCCCTTATCGGCTGCGGCGGCTGCGGCGGCTGCGGACACCCAATCTGGCCGCGGGCACGTCGTGAACACGCAGGGCCGCGGGCGCCGTGGCGCTGGCCGAGCGGACGGCCTGTCTCGTCTAGCCGGAGACCGGCGTGACCGGCCGCGTAGGGCCCGAGCCGGCGCCAGTGGACTCCAGGGCGCGCTCGATGAGCGCGAGCTCGTCCGACGTCAGCTCGATGCGGCCAGCCTCGATCCAGCCGTCCACCTGCTCGGGGCTGCGCGCACCGACGATCGCGGCCGTGACGCCGGGCCACGCGGTCACCCAGCCGAGGGCGATCGCCGAGACCGACGTGCCCCGCTCGCGCGCCAGCGGGCGAAGGGCGTCGCGCAGGGCGATGTTGCGGGACAGCGCCGGCTCGAGGAAGTCCGCAGACTGTCGGCGCCAGTCGTGCTCGGCGAACGACGCCACCCGCGCGGTCGAGAACGAATCGGTGAGGATGCCGGCCTGCATCGGGCTGTAGACGATCACGCCCGTGCCGTGTTCAGCGGCCCACGGGATGACGTCCGCGCCCGCCCCGCGGCGGATCAGCGAGAACGGCGGCTGGAGCGTCTCCACGTGGCGTACCGCCTCGGCGCGCTCGAGCAGCTCCACGCTGTAGTTGCACACGCCGGCATGCGCGAGCTTGCCCTCGTCGATGAGCCGACCGAGCTCGCCCCATGACTCCTCGACCGGGGTCCCGCTGTCATCCGGCCAGTGGAACTGGTAGAGATCGATCCGTTCTACTCCGAGACGCGAGAGCGATGCCTCGACCTCGCGCCGGATCGACACCGGCTGGCAGTTGCGTACCGGTTCGTCGTACGGACGGTCGAGGTCGGGGATCATGCCCCCTTTCGTGAACACGTACGGACGATCTGCGACCGGTAGCGTTCGCAGCGCGCGCCCGACGACCTCCTCGGAGTGACCCAGCCCGTAGATCGCCGCCGTGTCGATCCAGTTCACCCCGGACCCGACGGCGTGCCTGATCGCTGCGATCGAGGCGTCATCGTCCTGTGGTCCCCAGCCGTAGGCCCAGTCGCCGCCACCAGCGGCCCAGCCGCCGAAGCCGACGGTCGTGATGTCGATCCCGGTGCTGCCCAGCGCGCGCGTCGTCAATGCCATCGGTGTCCTTTCGCTCGAGGTGCACGGCGCGCGGGTCGAAGCGCCGCTCCGTGATCGTTTCATCCGGGGCCCGGCACGACGAGGGCCGAAGGGCCCGGCGCCCTATCATCGGGGGTCGTAGGTGCCATGCCGCGGAGGCGCGACCGACAGGAGGTTTGGAATGGTGGTCTGTATCCCGGTCTCGACCGGTGGCGTGGTGGGGCACAGCTGGGGACGCGCCCCACGGGTCGCCGTGGTCCGGATCGAGGGCGGCCAGATCGCCTCGATGACCGAGCATGACGTGGGCTGGGACACGCTCCACGACGCCGGACCCGAGGGGAGCCACCACGCGCGGGTCGCGCGCTTCCTCAAGGACCAGGGCGTGGAGATGGTCGTCGCCGGGCACATGGGCGGACCGATGGCCCACATGCTCGAGCAGATGGGGATCCGCGTACAGCTGGGCGCGGCCGGCAGCGCGAGGAGCGCGGCCCTTGCGGCCGCCACGACGGTCTAGCGACGGACGTCGCCGATCACGACGTGGACCCCGCGTCCCGCGTCTCGCCGTCGAGGTAGCGGACGGCGACCGGCCGGCCTGACTTGATGTACACGCGCGAGAGGCGCGGTGACAGGTCGTCGAGGACCTCCCATGAGATCGACCTCCGGAGCACAGCCAGGTCATGCACCGTCATGGCCGGGGGCTCCGACCCGAGCAGCAGGATCTCGTCGTCGATCCCGTATCCCGCCACGTCCGTGACGTCGAGCGCGAGCGCGTCGCTGCTCACCCGGCCGATGACGGGCACCTGCTGGCCCCGGACCAGGCCCCAGCTGCCCGGAGCGTAGGCACGGACCCAGCCGTCCGCGTAGCCGACCGCGATGGTCGCGATGGTCGACCGCCGTGGGGCGGTCCAGCTGCCCGCGTAGCCGACCTGCGCCCCGCCTTCGATGGTCGTGAGCAGCGTGGCTCTCGCGTGCAGGCTGAGGGCGGGCCGGAGCTCGTGTAGCACCGCTGACGCGCTGTCCGGAACCTCCAGCTCCGGCGGCAGGACGCCATAGAAGGCCAGCCCGACGCGCACCATGTCGAACGCCGGAGCATGGCCGCCGGCGACGCCTCCGGTCGCGTTGAGGTGCCGCAGCCCGGGGTCGATCCCTTCGGCGGTGAGTCCAGCGAGCCCGGCCTCGAAGCGATCCACCTGGGCGGCGACCGACGCGGGGTTCTCCGGGGTGGCGAGGTGCGACCACGTGCCGGTCAGCGCGGCGAGCCGGCCGTCCAGCAGGTGGCGCGCCGCGGCCGCCACCTCCTCAGGGCGCAGGCCGCCGCGACTCATCCCGGAATCGATCCCCAGATGGACGCGCAGCGGGATCCCCGCGCGCAGCGCGTCGATGGCGGCATCCAGCGATGCCTGGTCCGCAACGACCACGTCGAGGTCCGCGTCGGCGGCGACCGCCAGCATGGTGGGTGGTACCGGGTACAACACGATCACAGGCGCGTCGATCCCGGCGTCGCGGAGCACGAGCGCCTCGTCGAGGGTCGCGACCGCGAGCATGCCGGCGCCGCCGGCCAGTGCGGCGCGGGCGGACGCGACGCTGCCGTGGCCGTATCCGTCGGCCTTGACCACGACGGCCAGCACGCCCTCGCCGGGCAGCAGCCGCCGCAGCGCGCGAGCGTTCCCGGTCAGCGCGTCGAGGTCGATCTCGAGCCAGGATCGACGGGGGAGCGGCGGCAGGCCAGCCGCGGCCAGCCGCGCCTCGATCGGCTGCGGCGACACGCCGCGGGTGATCCCCTGCGAGGTCATGAGCCGCGATACCTCCATGCTTTGCGACGGCCGTCCGCAGGCCATCGATCACCTGCGACAGACAAGGTTTACTATCCGATAGAGAAGGTTTACTATGCCGGGCATTCCGACGCTGTCGCGACGGCCGCCAGGCGTGGATCTCGCCCTGCTCCCGAGCCCGGAAGGAGGCACCCGTGGCCACCGAACCCGCAGATGTTCTCATCATCGGCGCTGGCGCGACCGGGGGCGTCGTCGCTCTGCGATTGGCCGAGGCCGGGTTCAAGGTGGTGTGCCTCGAGCAGGGCGACTGGCACGATCGCTCCGAGTACCGCGGCGCCGAGCTCGACTGGGAGCTCACGATGCGCAAGCAGTGGGCGACCAGCCCCAACGTGCGTGGCCAGCCCCAGGACTACCCGATCGACGAGACCGACGCGGAGATCTCGCCCCTGATGTACTCGGCCGTGGGTGGCTCGATGCTCATCTTCGCCGGCGCCTGGCCGCGAATGCTGCCGTCGGACTTCCGCGTCCGCTCGCTCGATGGCATCGCCGATGACTGGCCGCTCACGTACGAGGAGCTGCGCCCCTACTACGAGCGCACCGACCGGCAGTTCGGGGTCTCGGGGATGGGCGGCGACCCCGCCTATCCCGCGGGCGGCGAGGATCCGCCCCTGCCGCCGTTGCCGCTGGGTCCCGGCGGGCTGAAGGTTGCCCGCGCCCACACCAAGCTTGGCTGGCACTGGTGGCCCGAGCCGAACTCGATCCTGTCGGTCGAGTACGACGGTCGCCACCCGTGCGTCCAGCGGGGAACCTGCCAGCAGGGCTGCGGTGAGGGCGCCAAGGCATCCACGGACCTCACGCACTGGCCAAAGGCGATCGGGCTGGGCGCGCGGCTGGTGACCGGGGCTCGCGTTCAGCGGCTGGAGACCAACGCCGCGGGGCTGGTGACCGGAGCCAGCTGGCGTGATCGCGAGGGGATCGAGCGGTTCGAACCGGCGAAGGTGGTCGTGATGGCCGCGAACGCGATCGGCACGGCGCGCCTGCTGCTCCTGTCCTCCTCGCCCGCGCATCGCGACGGTCTTGCCAACAGCTCGGGACTGGTCGGGAAGCGGCTGATGATGCATCCGTTCGCGAACGTCGGGGGGCTGTTCGAGGAGGACCTCGAGAGCTGGCAAGGACAGTTCGGCTGCTCGATCGAGTCGTTCGAGTTCTACGAGACCGACGAGCGGCGCGGCTTCGTCCGCGGCGCGAAGTGGGGCCTCGCCCCGACCTTCGGCCCGATCAACGCTGCGCTCCCCAGCCGCGCCGGGTCGCTCGTGTGGGGGCCCGAGCACCACCTCCATGTTCGGTCGCACCTCGGGCGCGGCGCGAACTGGGGGTTGTTCGGCGAGGACCTGCCTGACGAGGCCAACCACATCAGGCTGTCGACGACAGTCAAGGACTCGTCCGGCATCCCGGCACCCGAGCTCCACTACCGGGTGTCCGAGAACTCGCGTCGCCTGCTCGACTTCCACATCGAGAAGGCGTCGGAGTCGCTGATGGCGGCTGGTGCCTACACGGTGGAGGTGGATCAGCTGATGCGCTATTCAGGCTGGCATCTCCTGGGGACGGCGCGCATGGGCGACGATCCGAGGACGTCGGTCGTCGATCGCTGGAATCGGGCGCACGACGTGCCCAACCTGTACATCGCCGACGGGAGCTGCTTCGTGACCTCGGGCGGCGTCAACCCGACCTCCACGATCTCGGCCCTGGCGCTCCGGGCGGCCGACCACATGGTCGAGACCCGGTTCAACCAGCAGGTGCCCGCATGAGCGGGGCCGGCGGAGCGGGCGCGGAGAAGCCCGCGCCGAACGGGGCCACCGCGGCACCGGGCACGCCGGATCCGTTGGACACGCTCGACGCCGGGCGGCGGGCGGTGTTCACGGCGCTGGCCGCCCACCTCATCCCCGAGGCGCATGGGATGCCGTCGGCGGGTGACGTCGTGGGTGACGTCCGGCTTCGGTTCGTGCTCCGGGCGCGCCCTGACCTCGTCGAGCCGCTGCGCGCCGCGCTGCGGGCGGAGCTGGGGGACGACCCGGCAGCGCGCCTCGCCACGCTCGAGCGCGACGAGCCGGACCACCATGCCGCGCTGCTGCTCACGGTGGTGGGCGGCTACTACACCGATGCCGACGTTCGAGCCCGGCTCAACTACCCGGGCCAGGAGGCAAAGCAGCTCTACTCGTGGAAGGTGCCGGACTTCATCGAGGAGGGTCTCAGCGACCAGGTCCTGGCTCGCGGCCCGATCTGGAGGGATCCCGCGACCGGCCGCCGGGCCGAGGACTGAGCCGACCGACCATCACGCACCGATCACCGACCGGGCCGACCCACACCGACAGCGCGCCAGCAACAGGGAGCCACCGATGACCGCACCCGCCGAAACCACCAGCGCCAGCTGGCTCGACCCGTTCCTCGCTGACTGGCAGCCCGGCACCGGGGAGCCGGCCGAGGTTCTTGAGCCCGCCACGGGCCGCCACCTCCTGACGCTCAACCGCTCCACGCCCGAGGACGTCGCCCGGGCCGCGGCGGCAGCCGCGGAGGCCCAGGTGGCGTGGGCCGAGGTGAGCTACGTGGAGCGAGCCGCCATCCTGCGGCGGGCGGCCGACATCTACCAGGCGCACCGCGACGAGCTCGGCGCCTGGACACAGCGCGAGACCGGTGCCGTCTACAACAAGATGCACCACGAGCAGAACTTCGCCATCGCCGAGCTGCTCAACGCGTCGACCATGCCGTCGCAGCCCTACGGAAAGCTCGTACCGAGCGTGTCGCCCGGCCGGCTGTCGATGGTGCGTCGTGTGCCGGCAGGGGTGATCGGCGCGATCACACCCTGGAACTCACCGAGCGTGCTGGGCATGCGCGTGGTGGCGCCTGCGCTGGCGCTCGGCAATGCCGTGGTCCTCAAGCCGGACCCGCAGACGCCGGTCTGCGGCGGTGCGATGTTCCTCACCGTGTTCCGCGAGGCCGGCCTGCCCGAGGGCCTGCTCCAGGTCGTGGTCGGCGGTGCCGAGACAGGCGAGGCGATCGTCACCGATCCCAACATCACCCGGGTGTCGTTCACCGGCTCGACCGCCGCCGGCCGGCGGGTGGGCGCCCTCGCCGGCGAGCTGCTCAAGAAGGTCTCGCTGGAGCTTGGCGGCAACAACGCGCTGGTGGTCCTCGACGACGCGGACCTCGACGCGGCGGCATCGGCCGGTGCCTATGCCTCGTTCCAGTTCCAGGGCCAGGTCTGTTTCGCGACCGGTCGCCACATCGTCCACCGGAGCGTCGCCGCCGCCTACACCGACGCGCTCGTGGAGAAGGCCGGTCGGCTGCGGCTGGGTGATCCGTTCCGCGAGGAGGTCGATCTCGGGCCGATCGTCAACGAACGCCAGCTCGCGCGCGTGGACGGCATCGTGCAGCGCTCGGTCGCCGGCGGCGCTCGGCTGGCCGTCGGTGGAACCTACGAGGGCCTGTTCTACCGGCCCACCGTCCTCGCCGACGTCACCACGGATCTCCCGGTCTGGACCGACGAGACGTTCGGTCCGGTCGCGCCGGTCATCGTCTTCGACACCGACGAGGAGGCGCTGGCCCTGGCCAACGACAGCGACTACGGCCTGGCCGGCGCCGTCTACTCGCGCTCGATCTCGCGCGGGCTCGCGCTGGCGCAGCGGATGCGCTCGGGGATGGTCCACGTCAACGACCAGACCGTGAACGACGAGGCAGTGATCCCGTTCGGTGGGATGGGCCTGTCGGGGAACGGCGGCCGGTTCGGTGGCGAGGCCAACTGGGACGAGTTCACCGAGTGGCAGTGGGTGACCGTCCGCGACGAGCCCAAGTCATTCGACTTCCCGTACTGAGTCGCCCGGACGTGGCATCGATCACCGAGGTCGCGCGGCTGGCAGGCGTGTCCATCGCGACCGCGTCGCGCGTCATGTCGGACGCCGACTACCCGGTCAGCGCGGGCGCCCGCGAACGTGTGCTCGATGCGGCCCGAACGCTTGACTATGTGCCCAACGCGCTTGCCCGAGGCCTGATCAAGAGCCGCGTCCCGGTGGTCGGGGTGATCGTCCACGACATCACCGACCCGTACTTCGCGGAGATCGTGCGGGGTGTCGAGGATGCGGCGTCGCCGGCAGGGTTCCTGGTCATCACGTGCAGCTCGGAGCGGGACCCGGAGCGCGAGCGAGAGTACGTCCGGCTGCTGCGTTCGATGCGCGCCGCCGCGATCATCTTCGCGGGCAGCGGTCTCGACGACCCGGGCCTCAACGAGGAGCTGCCCAAGCACCTTGCCGCGATGCGCGAGCAGGGCGCAGCCGTCGTTCATCTCTCGCCGCACGCGCTGGGTGAGCCCGAGATCCAGGTCGACAACGAGGGCGGCGTCGCCTCACTCATCGCTGCGCTCGTGGAGCTCGGGCATCGCCGGATCGCGTTCCTGGCCGGTCCGCGCTCCCTGTACGTCGCCCGCGACCGGCTGGCCGGCTATCTGACCGGCCTGCAGGCGGCCGGAATCGAGGCGGACGAGCGACTGATCGTCCACACCTCGTTCGACCGTGAGGGCGGTGCGCTGGCCGTGGATGCGCTGTTGGCGGGCGAGGTGCCGTTCACCGCCATGTGCGCGGCCAACGACCAGCTCGCGCTGGGCGCGCTTCAGCGGTTGCAGACACGTGGGATCACCGTGCCGGACCAGGTCTCCGTGGCCGGCTTCGACGACATCTCGATGGCGTCGATGACCGCGCCATCACTGTCGACTGTCCGGCTGCCGCTGCGAGAGCTGGGCCGCCTGGGGTTCGCGTATGCCGATCGGGTGCTGTCGGGTCACGATGGCCACCGTATGCGGACGCCGACCGAGGTCGTGCTGCGTGATTCGACAGCCGCCCCTCCCGTCACCCCATTCGCGCTGCCGTCGCCCACGTCTGCTCCGATGCAGGGGGTCGCGCCCAGCGGTCTCCCCACCCTCGAGGAGACTGCGACGCCGTGAACGGACCGCCGCCCATGGCCACTCTCGACCCGGGTGCGCCGGCCACGCGCGCCCAGATCGCCGCGCACGACGTGGCCAAGTCGTATCCAACGGCGAAGGGCGGTCGTCAGGAGGCGCTCGCGTCGGTGGATCTCGAGATCCCGCGCGGCCAGTTCATCTCGCTGCTCGGCCCCTCCGGGTGCGGCAAGACCACGCTGCTCAAGATGATCGGCGGCCTGATCGGCCCCAGCGGCGGAACGCTCGCCATCGATGGTCAGCCCGTCGCATCGGCTGTGCGCCAGCGGAAGTTCGGGTTCGTGTTCCAGGACGCCACCTTGCTCCCGTGGCGCAACGTCCTCGACAACGCGACGCTGTTGCTCGACGTCACCGGCCAGGGCGACGGGCGGGAGCGGGTGCGTGACCTCCTGCAGATGGTGGGGCTGCGCGGCTTCGAGCACTACTACCCATCGCAGCTGTCGGGTGGCATGAAGCAGCGAGTGGCGCTGGCTCGCGCGTTGGCGCTCGAGCCCGAGATCCTGCTCATGGACGAGCCGTTCGCGGCGCTGGACGCGATTACCCGCGATCGGATGGGCGAGGAGCTGCTCAAGATCCTCGACGGTAGTCGAACCGTCGTGTTCGTGACCCATTCGATCCGTGAGGCGGCGCTGCTGTCCGATCGCGTGGTGGTGATGTCCGCGCGACCTGGTCGGGTCGTCGCAGACGTCCTGATCGATCTCCCGCGACCGCGCGATCCGAGCGTGCGCGACAGCGTGGCGTTCGGTGGCTACGAGCGCGAGCTGAGGTCCCACATCGTGGTGGACCACGAGGTTGCCGATGGGTGAGCGGGCCGATGTCCATGCCGCGACCGCGACCGCGACCGTCGCTCCGGTGCGCCCGGAAGCGGAGGATCACCGAGTCCGGCGCGGCCTGCAGCGGATCCTGCCGGTCGCGTTTCTGCTGTTGATCCTGGTCATCTGGGAGGCCGTCGCCGTGGCGGGCAGCGTGCCCGTCTACATCCTGCCGGCGCCTACGGCCATCGCCCAGCGACTCGCGGAGTCGTGGGACATCATCTGGGACGCGACCCTGGTGACCACCTCCGAGGTCCTGATCGGGTTCGTCATCGGTGTCGTGCTGGGCATCGCGCTCGCCATCCCCATCGCATACTCGACCGTCGTCCGGAGCACCCTGTATCCGCTGATCGTGGCCTCGCAGGCAGTTCCCAAGATCGCGATCGCGCCGCTGCTCGTCCTGTGGCTCGGCTTCGATATCTGGCCCAAGATCGCCGTCACGGCGCTCATGGTGTTCTTCCCGGTCACCGTGACTGCCGCCGAGGGATTCGCATCCGTCGACCGCAACCTGCTCGACCTGCTGCGCTCCGTCAACGCGTCAGCAACGCAGATCTTCCTGCGCGTGCGGTTCCCGCACGCGCTTCCCCACATCTTCAGCGGACTCAAGGTGGGAATCACCCTCGCGGTCGTGGGCGCGGTCGTGGGTGAATGGGTCGGTGCAGACAGTGGACTCGGCTACCTGCTCACCTATGCGAACACGCTGCTCGACTCGACGCTGCTGTTCGCGTCCCTGTTCATGCTGATCGTTCTGGGGGTCGTTCTGTTCGTTCTGGTGGATCTCGCGGAGCGGCTGCTGCTTCCGTGGCACAACGCTCAGGAGGTCGCCATTGGCAGCTAGCACGGGCGGAAGGAGATGCCCGCGTCGTTTTCAAGGAGAGGCCCGAGTCACGAAGGAGAACACGATGCATCAGCGTTCACGTCACCTCCACCTCGTCGCCACGCTTGCCGCGGTTGTGGCCCTCGCCGCCTGCGGCGGGAGCACCGCAACCACGGCGCCCACCGAGGCCCCAGCCACGGCGGCGCCGACCGAAGCGGCATCGATGGCTCCCGAATCGGCAACGCCTATGGCCATGACCGATGTCACGTTCCGGCTCAACTGGGTGATCGCGGGCAACCACGCGCCGTTCTTTCTCGCCCAGCAGCAGGGCTTCTGGGAGTCCTGCGGTCTCAACGTGACGATGGCCGCCGGCAAGGGCTCGGGCGACACCGCCCAACTGGTCGCGAACGGCTCGCAGGACTTCGGCCTGACTGACGCGGTGTCCATTGCCGCGTCGCGCACCAAGGGCCTGCCGGTCACCTCGCTCGGCGTCCTCTACCAGAGCAACCCGGCGTCGATCGTGTCGTTCAAGGAAAAGGGGATCACCACGCTCGAGGACGTGAAGGGCAAGACCTTCGGCGCAGTGCCTGGCGGATCCCCGTACCTCTTGCTCAAGGCGCTGTTCAAGGAGCAGGGAATCGCGGACAGCGACTACCGCGAGGTGACCGTTCCCGCGCCCGGCATCGCCCAGCTCAAGGCCGGGCAGGTGGACTTCATCACCTTCTTCGGCAACGAAGCGGCCAACATCGATCCGAACGTTGACGAGAACCTCAACGTGCTGCCGTTCAAAGACTTCGGTCAGGACATCTACGGTCTCGCGATCGCGTCCAACGACACGTTCATCGCCGAGCACCCGGACGAGGTGCGGTGCTTCGTGTCCGGCGTGAAGCAGGGTCTCGAAGCGGCACAGGCCGACCCGCAGGCCGCGCTCGACGCGCTGTACGCGGCGGCGCCCGAGACCAAGGACAAGGCCGACGGCATGGCCCAGCTGCTCGACGGCGTCTGGGATTACACCGGCACCACCTTCCTTGCACAGACTGCGGACAAGTGGGACGCCACCCAGCAGGTGCTCGCGGACGCCGGGATCATCACCGACACGATCGAGCCCGACCAGTTCTTCACCAACGATTACCAGCAGTGAGGCGAAGCGTGACCATCAATCTGCGCGGGATCATTCCGGCGTGCGTCGTCACGCTCGACGAGGACGGCCGCTTCGACGAGGCGGCCTACCGCCGGTATCTCCAGTGGCTGTTGCCACAGGGTCCGGTCGCACTGGCGATCAACGCCGACACGGGCGAGGGGCCACACCTGTGGCCCGACGAGCGAGCGCGCGTGCTGCGGGTCGCGGTCGAGGAGGCCGGCGACGTGCCGGTCGTGGCCGGGCTCTCTGCCCAGTTCACGGCCCAGGCCGTGGACGAGGCGAACCGGGCAAAGGACGCGGGAGCATCGGCGCTGCTGGTGTTCCCGATCCCGGCCTACCAGGGAACGCCGCTCGATCCGGCCATCCCGGTCGCGTACCACGAGGCGATCGCCAGCGGTTGTGGGCTCCCGATGATCGCGTTCCAGCTTCAGCCGGCGCTGGGCGGCGTGATCTTCTCGGAGGAGACGCTGGCCAGGATCGCGGCCATCGACGCGGTGGTCGCGCTCAAGGAGGCGTCGTTCGACGCGCGTCTGTACCTGCAGACGAGACGCCTGATCGAGCGCCTGGAGCGCCCGATCGACCTCCTCACGGGTGACGAC
The DNA here is from genome assembly GCA_963734935.1 of uncultured Chloroflexia bacterium. Classification (GTDB taxonomy): domain Bacteria; phylum Chloroflexota; class Limnocylindria; order Limnocylindrales; family CSP1-4; genus CAIXZV01. The sequence continues at coordinate 226,663 of CAVTIO010000010.1, forward strand.
AACTTCATCTTCGAGTCGTTCGTGATGGGCGCCGAGGGTGCGCTGATCGGGTTCGGGACGCTGGCCACCGACCTCCAGGTCGAGATGGTCCGGCTCACCCGCGAGGAGCGTTGGACCGAGGCTCGCGCCATCTGGGAGCGGATCCTCCCGCTCGAGGAGGTGGTGTACGGGCCGCCGGTCCGTGACTACCGTGCGCGCACCAAGATCGCGCTGCAAGAGCTCGGCGTTATCGAGTCCACGGTCATGCGGCCCCCGCTGCAGCCGGTCGCCGAGGATGTCCGGGGCGCCATTCGCGGCGCGCTCTCCATCGCCGGTCTGCTGCCTGCGGGGGTTGCCTGATGGGCGACCGGCTCTCGGGCCGCGTGGTCCTGGTCACCGGCAGCAGCCGTGGGATCGGAGCCGAGATCGCCGCCCGTGCGGCGGAGGAAGGTGCTCGGGTGGCCGTTCACTACCACCGCTCGGCGGACGGTGCCGCTCGCACGCTGGAACGGGTCCGGGCAGCGGGCTCTGATGGCGCGCTGTTCGGGGCCGACGTGTCCGACGGGCCCGCCGCCGGGGATCTCGTGTCCGCGGTTCTGGGCACGTTCGGGCGCCTTGACGGCCTGGTCAACAACGCCGGGTTGACCCAGGTCGGGCCGTTCCTGGAGGTCGAGCCATCCACCTGGGACGCGGTGATCGCCACCGACCTGTCGGCGGCGTTCCACACGTCGCGGGCCGCGCTGCCGTCGATGCTCGAGCGTGGCTCGGGATCGATCGTCAACATCGCGTCCCGCCTGGCCCAGATGGGGATCGCCGAGACCGCCGCCTACAGCGCCGCGAAGGCCGGTCTCATCGGCCTCACCCGGTCGCTGGCCGCCGAGTTCGGACCCCGCGGGATCCGGGTCAACGCCGTCGCGCCCGGCATGATCGAGACGGAGATGACGACCGACCTTGCCGCGAGCGAGGAGGGCAGGAGGCGGCTGGCCGGCATGCCCATCGGGCGGTTCGGGCGACCTGGAGAGGTGGCTGAGGCTGCTGTCTTCCTGCTGTCGGACGAGTCGTCGCTGTTCCTGGGCCAGACGCTCAACCCCAACGGCGGGGGGTACATGCCATGACCGAGCGCGGGACTGATAGCTCCACGAGCAAGGTCATCCCGGTCCGCGACGCGGTCGGGCTGGTGCGCGACGGGACGACAGTTGTCATCGGCGGCTCGGGCGCGGGACACGCGCTCCCACAGCGCTTCATCGACGAGCTGGCGGCGGTGTACGCGGAGACCGGCCACCCGTGCGACCTGACCACCGTTCGGGTCGTGGGCATCGGCGATTTCGCCGACCGCGGGTTCAGCCAGCTTGGGCTGCCCGGGCTCCAGCGCCGGACGATCGGCAGCAACATCGGCAACGAGCCGCAGCTGGGCGCGCTGGTCGAGGCCAACGAGATCGAGGCCTACTCCTTTCCACAGGGCGTGCTGTCGGAGCTGATGCGCGAGATCGCCGCCGGGCGCCCGGGGCTGGTGACCCACGTCGGCCTGGGCACGTACGTCGATCCGCGACAGACCGGTGGCAGGCAGAACACGTGCACGACCGAGGACCTGGTGGAGGTCGTCTCGCTCCGCGGCCGGGAGTGGTTGCTGTTCCACGCGTTCCCCATCGATGTGGCGGTCATCCGCGGCACCACCGCCGACGAGGACGGCAACCTCACGATGGAAGGGGAGGCCGTCCAGGGCGAGATGCTCGCGATGGCGATGGCTGCCCGTAACAGCGGCGGCATCGTGATCGCGCAGGTACGCCAGCTGGCACGCCGCGGCAGCCTGCCGCAGCGTGACGTCAAGGTGCCCGCGGCGCTCGTGGATCACGTCTACGTGGACCCCGACCAATGGCAGACGTACATCACCCGGGACTCGCCGTACTACGCTGGCGCGCTTCGCCGGCCGGCAACCGACGAGCCGCCGCTCCCGCTCGACGTCCGCAAGGTCATCGCCCGCCGCTCGCTGCTCGAGTTCCCACCAGGCGCGATCTGCAACCTCGGCTTTGGCATCAGCCAGCTGATCGGACGGGTCGCGTGGGAGGAGGGCATCACGGACCAGCTCGTGCTGACCGTGGAGCAGGGGATCTTCGGCGGCGTCCCGGTCGCGGGCAACGAGGGTGGGGCCGGGTTCAACTACCAGGCGATGATCGACCAGCCATACATGTTCGACTTCTACGACGGCGGCGGGCTGGATATCGCGAGCCTGTCGTTCGCCGAGGTCGATGCCGAGGGCAACGTCAACGTCCACGCGTTCGAGGGCCGGGTCCGGGGACCCGGAGGTTTCCCCAACATCAGCGCCCGCACGCCCCGGATCAACTTCGTGGGCACGCTTACCGCGCAGGGGCTGGAGCTCTCGATCGACGGTGGGATTCGCGTGATCCGCGAGGGCAGCCTGCGCAAGTTCGTGCCCCAGGTGCGAGAGATCTCGTTCAGCGGCCGGCTGGCCCGTGAGCGAGGACAGCAGGTGCGGTTCATCACCGACCGCGCGGTGCTCGAGCTTGCCGACGACGGCCTGGTCCTGGTCGAGGTCGCGCCGGGGATCGACCTCGAGCGCGACGTGCTGGATCAGATGGGCTTCCAGCCGCGGGTCGCCGAGGGGCTCCGGACGATGGATCCGCGGCTGTACGTCGCCGGCCCCATGGGCCTCGCGGCGGACTTCGCGGTACACGCGGGGAGGAACCGATGACCGAGTCCCTGATCGATCTCCGGCTCGGCCGGGTTGCCCATCTCGAGCTGGTGAACCCACCCCTCAACCTGATCACCCGCGAGCTGCTGACCGAGCTCGACGCCGCGCTGGCGGTTCTCGAGGCGGCGCCGGCAGGCGACATCCGTGCTGTGGTCATGACCGGTCGCGGCGAGCGGGCCTTCTCGGCCGGATCGCACGTCGGCGAGTTCGACGCACAGCGGGGAGATGCGGCCCGGCCGCGACTCGCATTCGAGGAGCACATCGTCGCCCGCCTGGCCACGCTGCCGATGCCAACCATCGCGGCCATCGAGGGCAACGCGCTGGGAGGCGGCCTCGAGCTGGCGCTCGCGTGCGACATGCGTGTTGCATCCGAGCGCGCAAGGCTCGGTCTGCCCGAGGTGCGGCTCGCGGTCACGCCCGGGGCCGGCGGCACGCAGCGCCTGCCGCGCATCATCGGCGTTGGGCGGGCGAAGGAGCTCATCCTGACGGGCCGCATCCTCGACGCCACCGAGGCGGAGCACATCGGCCTCGTCAATCGCGTCGTGCCAGGCGGTCAGGCGCTTGCCGCCGCCGAGGCCATCGGCGAGGAGATCGCGCTCCGCGGGCCACTGGCCGTCCGCGAGGCCAAGCGGCTGGTCGATGCCGCGCTCGACCTTCCGATCGACGCTGGACTCCGGGCCGAGCTCGACGCGTCTGAGCGGATCTTCGACACCGATGACCTGGCCGAAGGGGCGTCCGCGTTCCTGGCCAAGCGAGAGCCCGAGTATCGCGGCCGATGATGCCGCTGCAGGCAAAGGAGCCCATCCCATGAGCAACGTAGGCCAATTCGGCGTCTTCCTGCCCTCGTACATCTGGGAGGGTGATGGTCCGAATCGAGCTCACGGCATCAAAGCGTTTGCGCGCGAGGTCGAGGAGCTGGGCTTCGACTCCTTGTTCATCACCGACCACCTGCTGGCGGCCCGCCGTTTCTACTCCGTCAACTGGCTGGAGCCGCTGACGAGCCTGGCCGTGGCGGCCGGCGCGACGGAGCGCGTGCGCCTCGGGACGTCGATCCTGATCATGCCGCTGCGCAACCCGGTGATCCTGGCCAAGGAGCTGGCCACCATGCAGTTCCTCTCGGACAACCGGGTCATTCTCGGCGCGGGCGTGGGCTGGAACGACGCGGAGTACGAGGCGGTCGGGGTGAAGAAGTCCGAGCGCGGCCGACGGACCGACGAGATGCTCGACATCATGATGCCGCTGCTCGAAGGCGAGACGGTCACCTACCACGGGCGTTACTACTCGGTCGACGAGATGTTCATCGAGCCGCGAACAACACAGCGGCCGCTCCTCTGGATCGGTGGCGGATCCCAGCTGGCAGATCCGAAATCTCCGGACGTGCCCCGGTTCGTGGAGTCGGTGAAGGCGCGCACCGTCCGATCCGATGGCTGGATCGCCCGGCCCACCTGCCCGCCACCGGACATCGCTCGGGACTGGACCGAGCTGCAGGCGGCCATGCAGGCGGCCGGCCGGGACCCGAGGGACACGCTCGTCACGCACGAGAACTTCCTCCATCTGGTCCTGACCAACGACCCGGAGAAGGCCCGTGAGGAGCAGCACCGCGCGTTCCTGAAGGTGATGAGCAATGAGCGCGGGCCGAAGTATCTCGAGACCGTCTACCTGTTCGGCACGCCGGACGAGATCATCGCCTCGCTCCAGGCGCGGGTGGACGCCGGGGTCGAGTACTTCTTCCTTCACACGATGACCCCGGATCCAGCCCAGCTGCGGCAGTGGGTTGACGAGATCATCCCCAACGTGACGTTCCCGCCGACCGCCGGCCCCGTTCGTCGCCCGCCGCGCGCCTGGTCCCGATGACCCGCCACGTCGCTCTGCTCGGCAAGCCGCTCACGCGGCGGCACTCGCAGGTCATGCACGATGCCGCCTTCGACGCGGCCGGGATCGACGCGCGATACGTGCTCCGCGAGCTGGACCCGGACGAGGTCGATGCGGCCGTTCGCGAGGCACGCGGCCCCGACTGGCTGGGTCTCGGCGTGACCGCGCCCTACAAGCCCGTCGTTGCCGGCCTGTGCGACGAGGTCGAGGCCGACGCGAAGGCGATCGGGGCGGTCAACAACGTGGTCCGCACCGACGACGGGCGACTGGTCGGCATCAACACCGACGCCCCCGGGTTCCGGGCCGGTGCGGAGCTGGCGATGGGCTTTCCGATCAGGGGCGGCGAGGTCGTGGTGGCAGGCGCCGGCGGGGCTGCGCGCGCGGTCGTGTATGCGTGCCTGCGGGCCGGTGCGTCGCGGGTCACCGTCGGCAACCGGTCGCTCGCCACGGCCGAGGCGCTCGCGGCGCAGCTCGATGGCGTCAGCCACACGTCCCTGCACGCCACGGCGCTCGACGACGCGTCGTTCGTCAAGGCGCTGGGGTCGGCGGACCTCGCGGTCAACGCCACCACCGTGGGCATGGTGGACCCGGGGATGACGATCCCGGTGGATGCGCTGTCCGAGTGGGCGACCGTGTTCGACCTCGTGTACGTGCCGCTCGAGACGCCGCTGCTCAGGGCCGCGCGGTCCCGGGGCCTGCGCGCGGCCAACGGCTCGGAGATGCTGATCGCGCAGGCGGCCGCCGCCTTCGAGCGATGGACGGGCGTGGGTGACATGGCCGATGTGATGCGGACCGCCGTCGCGCCGCTGCTGGCCGACCCGACTGCGCGAGCCTGACCGATGCGCCTCGCGACGATCCTGACGGGTGGCGGGTACTGCACCGCCGTTCTCGACCGCGAACGCGTGCTGCCGCTGGTCACGGGCCCGGCCGGCGAGGACCTCCCGCCCGGCATGGGCACCATGCGCGAGCTCGCCGCCGGGGGACCCGGGGCGCTCGACGCCGTCCATGCCTGGGCGGATCGCCAACCGTCGACGGCATGGCAGCCGCTCGCTGACGTGCGCCTCGGGCCCCCCATTCCCGACCCGGGCGCGATCTACACCGTCGGACTCAACTACCACGATCCGGCCATGCCGGCTGACGAAGCGCCCGATCAGCCACTCATCTACGGCAAGGCCGCCACCTCGGTGGCCGCCGGGGGCGAGGTCCTGACCTGGGACCAGGCGCTGACCGCCAACGTCGACCCGGAGGTGGAGCTGGGCGTCGTGATCGGCACGCCTGCGTGGCGGGTTGCGCCGCGCGAGGCCATGCGTCACGTGTTCGCCTACACGTGTATCAACGACGTCTCGTCGCGCGATCCGTGGCTCGATGGTGACCAGTGGCTGCTGGGCAAGTCGATGCCCGGGTTCTGCCCGACCGGGCCGTGGCTGGTCACACCCGACGAGCTCGATGCTGCCAGCCTGCGCCTCCGGTGCACCATCAATGGCGAACCGATCCAGGACGGCACCACCGCGGACATGCGGTTCCCGATCGCAAAGGTCATCGCGTACCTCAGCCGCCACATCGAGCTCCAGCCGGGAGACCTCATCGCGACCGGGACGCCGGCCAGGCTCGCGACCCCGCCCGGACCGGATCGCCACCTCGAGGCCGGTGACGAGGTGGCAGTCTGGATCGAGGGGATCGGAGAGCTCACCACCACCATCGGATGACACCGCAAGGAGGCGGACCGTGAAGCCCGACACCGTGTTCCTGGGCGAGATGACGACGCTCGAGGTGGAGGCATTCCTGCGCGATCACCAGACCGTCATCGTGCCCATCGGCTCCACCGAGCAGCACGGACCGCATGGCCCGCTCGGGACCGATGCCCTGATCCCCACCGAGGTCGCGCGACGGGTCGCCCAGCGCGTGGGCGCGCTCGTGGCGCCCACGGTCAACTACGGCCTGTCGTACCCGCACACCGGGTTCACGGGCGTGGTCCAGCTGCGGATCCCCACGTTCATGGCCGTGATCGAGGACCTGTGTGCCTCGCTTGCCGCGATCGGCTTCACCCGGATCGTGTTCCTCAACGGCCACTACGACAACACCTACGCCATCGCCTACGCGTGCGCGAATGCCGCGGATCGCATGCCCGACGGTGTGCGGGCGTTCCCGCTCAACTACTGGGACGGCATGACCGGCGAGGAGGCCGCCGAGTATTTCGATCCGTCGAACGGGCTGCACGCCAACAAGGGCGAGACGGCCGCGGTCCTGGCGATCAACGCTGATCTCGTTGACATGGATCTGGCCAACGTGGAGTTCCCGCCCTTCCCCGAGGTCACCGGTGGGGCGGCCGTGCACACCGCCTTCTTCTTCTCCGCGCCGGGCTCGGTGCATCGGGCCACGGTCTCCGGCACCTGGGGAGACGCGCGCGAGGCCACCCCCGAGTTCGGAGAGCGCTACCTCGACGTGGTCACCGACGCGACGATCCGGCTTCTGGACGACGTCGAGCGGACGTTTGAGGCGATGCCGCCGCGCTAATCGGGGGCCTGGTCGAGGCCCAGCCTGACCGCGATCGCGGCCGCCTCCGTCCTGGAGCGGACGCCCACCTTGCCCAGGATGTTTGAGACATGGACGCCCGCGGTGCTCTCGCTGATGAACAGCGTCTCCGCGATCTGGCGGTTGGTGTCGCCTTGCGCGACCCGGACCAGCACCTCGCGCTCGCGCGATGTGAGCCCGAACGGGTCGGCCGGACCCGCGGCCAGGTCCACGCCACCATTGGGTGCATCCGCGGCTGAACCGGGCGCGTCCACGGTGAGGTCCACCCGCAACCGGCGACCGAGATCCTCGATCGAGGCCTGCAACGGTCGCGCACCGATCGAAGATGCGATGGCGTGTGCGGCACGGAGGTGCTCCGCCGCGGCGCCCGGCCCATCGAGGACGGCCGCGGCCTCGGCGGCTCGCCACAGCACGTAGGCCTCGCGGAATGGTGCCGGCCGGGCGGCGACGGCGGTTCGGATCGCCAGCCAGCGGCCCGGGTCGTCCTCGCCCAGGCCGCGCGCAAGCTCCGCCTCGCAGATGGCCATCCGCCAGGCGACCTCCATGCCGGCGAGGGCATCGGGCTCGGGCATGCGGTCGATCGCCTGGCGGTAGCGGTCGATGATCTCGCGCGCGGCCGTGATGGCGGACTCGAGGCCCGCCTCGTCGCGTGCCGCGCGCGACCGTGCGGCGAGGTCCGCGGCCGCATGCGTCGCCGGGAGGGCGAGCTGCCCGAGGAGGATCGCGTCGTCGATGTCAACGAGACGGCCAAGGCCCCTTCGCGCCACCGTCAGCGCGGCGGCTGGATCGCGATCCCAGAGGGCGATCTCCGTGCCAAAGGTGGCCAGGTCGATCACATACTGGGCGTCCTCAACGTTCCTGGCAGCCACCTCGGCGATGCCGAGATGCTGTCGCGCGGCGGCGAGGTCGCCGGTTCGGACCGCAACGTGGGCCAGGGTGGCGTGAAGGTGGAAGGTGGTGGTCCCGGGAAGCACGTGGGTCGCGTGCGCCTCGAGCAGCTCGGCCGCCTCGCGGTAGCGGCCAAGCTCGATCAGCATCGCGGCGGCGTTGTTGGCCAGGAAGATGCCGAACGCGAACTCGCGCCCGTAGGGACGGGTGAGTGCCGTGCCAGCGAGCGACACGTCGAGCGCCTCCTCGACGAAGCCGCCCATCTCGAGGACGGCGCCCAGGTCCGCATGGCACCGGGCAACCTCGGTCGGTTCACCGGCCGCGCTCGCGATGGCGAGCGCCTGGCGAAGGAGCTCGATGCCGCCGCCGATGTCGCCCAGCCAGGCCCGGTCGATCCCGAGCACTTCGACGGCCCGCGCCTCGACGGCCGGGGCTTTCGCCCGTCGCGCGAGGTCGATGGCCCGCTGGGCGATCGGCGCGGACTCGCTGGACCGACCGGCCAGCATGAGGTTGGCGGCGAGGTTGACGACGATCTCGGCATGGTCTCCCGACGGTGGTGCGTCCTCGACCAGCGCCACCGCCTCCTCCAGCAGGCGGATCGACATCGCAGTGTCCCCAGCCAGTTGGGAGGCAACACCGAGCCGTTCTCTCGCGCGCGCACGCCGTTCAGCAGCCGCACCCCCATGGTCGCCCGCGTCGACCAGCGTAAGTGCGCGTCGGGCGAGGTCGACCGCGCGGGAGCCGTCACCGACCGCGGTTGCCGCCGCGCTCGCCGCCCCGCAGAGGTCGGCGAGGTCGCGGTCCTGGGGTCGCTCGGAGGCCGCCACCTGGCCCCACAGCTCGATCGCATGCTCGTACTGCCGCATCGCCTCCGCGAACGCATAGACGCTCCGGGAGGCGTCGCCTGCCGCGATCGTGGGTCCGAGCGCACGGCCCGGATCTCGTGCCGCTCGCCAGTGGTAGGCGAGCTCGGCCAGGCGGCTCGCACCGGCCGCGCCGCCCCCGGCCGGTTGAGCCTCGATGGCGCGGGCATACGCCGCGTGGGTCCGCCGCCGTTCGGACGGCAGCAGCTGGGCATATGCCGCTTCCTGCACCAGCGCGTGCCGGAACCGGTACTGCTCGCCGTCGTCCCCTCCGGGGGTCAGAATCTGCGCGCCGACCACCTCGCGCAGGGCGCCCGTGAGCTCCAACGATGACAGGCCGCACACCTCGGCAAGCTCGTCGTGGCCCACCTGGCGGCCGGCGACAGAGGCGATCTCGATCACGCGGACGGCCGGCGCCGACCGTCCCGACAGGCGCACCCGCAGGACGTCGCGCAGCGTTTCAGGCAGGCGGTCCAAACGCCCACCCTCCTCGGATGCTGCAGCGAGCTCCTCGGCGAAGAAGGCGTTCCCGTCCGATCGGCCAGCGACGGAATCGACGAGGCTCGGCGATGGTTGGGCGCCGACGATGGCGGTGAGCAGCTCGACCAGCTCGTCCCGGCCGAATTGCGCGAGCTCGATGCGCTCAACCTGTTGCAGCCGCTCGACCTCGGCCAGCCAGGGTGCGAGCGGGTGGCGCAGCCCCACGTCGTCGGCCCGGAAGGTCGCGATCACGAGCAGGCGCTCGTCGCGCATGTTGCGAGCCAGGAAGGCCAGCAGGTCGCGGGTCGAGCGGTCGGCGAAGTTGATGTCCTCGACGACCAGCAGGACCGGCGCGTCGTCGCCCAGGCGACGGAGCAGATGCAGGACGCCCTCGAAGATTCGGACGCGAAGCCAGTCCGCGGGACCGTGGAGCGTCGGCGCCTCGCCGGTGATGCCGGCGAGCTCGGGGGCGAGGATCGCCAGGTCGGCAAGGCTCGTGTCGGCCGCGGCAGCGATGCGGTCGCGGTCGACCGTCCGGGCAAGGCTGCGAAGCGCCTCCACGACCGGCCCGAAGGGGAGGTCCTCGTCACCGAGGACGCCCGCGCCGCCCTCGAGCACCAGCCAGCCGTCCGCACGGAGCGCGGCAGCGGCCTCGGCGGTGAGGCGGCTCTTGCCGACCCCGGCCTCGCCCGAGATCAGCACCAGCGACGCTCGCTCGGACGCGGCACCTTCGGCCGTGGAGAGGATCGCCCTCAGCTCGCTCCCCCGGCCGACGAACACCGGGCTGGAAAGGCGGCGTGTCATGCCTCCCGAATGATACGGCGGTGATCACGTGATGGGGCCCTGCTCGCGCTCCCCCCGGTGCGCGGGCAGGGCCCTGGGTAGGGGGTGTTCGTGGGTGTCAGGCTCCCGTGGCGTTCGAGGTCGGCTCGGAGCGACCGAAGGAGAGGTGGCTCAGGGTGTTTCCCGCCCGCCGCAGCGCGTCGGCGAAGAGGCTGATGCCGCCTCGTGCATCCGCCGCCGCCTTCTGGTTGCCGCGGGCCGCGCGCTCCAGCGCTCGCTGCGCCATGGCACGCTCGCGGTCCTGCTCCATCATTCGCAGGTACAGGTTCGGGTCCAGGTTCAGCATCTCTGATCTCCGATTGATCCCCCTCGTGGCTCGAGGACGCTGAACAGAAGCTACGAGCGAGGACCCCTGCGGCACATCCAGCGGGTACCCGATATCGCGGGCAGCCGACCCTTTATTTCTGTGGCAGACGCGCCCCACGAGCGGTCATCGCAGGCTGTCGTCCCTTTAGGGATTGGGAGAGCCGAACGGCAGCGGATCCGGGCCGGGCGGTAGATTGACGTGATGACGAGCCGATGTCGCCCATGAACACGGTTGTCGTATGCCTGCCCGACATCCCCGGGCTGCGCCATCTGGGCGACCTGCCGAGCAATGTCGAGGTTCTGCTGGCGCCGAGGGATGGCCCGCCGCCCGACCTGGCCCGCGTCGAGCTCGCCGTACCGACCCGCTGGCTGCGGCGGCCGCTGCTGGAGTCGGTGCAGTCGCTCGGTCGGCTGCAGGTGATCCAGACGTTGAGCGCCGGCGTGGATTGGCTCGCCGGCCGGGTGTCCGAGCGGATCACGGTGTGCAATGCCCGCGGCGTGTATGACGTGCCGCTGGCCGAGTGGGTGGTCGGGGCGATCCTTGCCGTGCAGCGTGGGTTCGCCTCCGCGCGTGACGCGCAGGGCCGTGGCGCGTGGATCGAGCTCATGCCCCGGGAGCTGGCGGGGCAGCGGGTCGTGATCCTCGGGTTCGGGTCGATCGGCTCGACCGTCGCTGCCCGGTTGGACCCGTTCGGCGTCGAGATCGTCGGCGTCGCACGGTCGGCACGGGACGGTGTTGCCGGCATGGACGAGCTTGACGAGCTGCTGCCCACGGCGCAGATCCTGGTCGACCTGCTGCCGCTGACCCGCGAGACGGCAGGCTTCCTCGATGCTCGACGGCTGGGGTTGCTCCCCGACGGCGCGCTCGTCGTCAATGCCGGTCGAGGGCGAACGGTGGATACCGACGCGCTGGTTGCCGAGCTGGGCGATGGCCGGCTGTGGGCCGCCCTTGACGTGACCGATCCCGAGCCCTTGCCGGCGGGCCATCCGCTGTGGGCGTTGCCCAATGCGCTGGTCACGCCGCATATCGCCGGCGACTCGCCCGCGGCGGAAGAGCGGGCTATCCGGCTGGCCGGCGATCAGATCCGCCGGTTCGCGGCCGGCGAGCCGCTGATCAACCAGGTGCCGCGCTACCTGCTGCGCGACCGGCTGCGCTGAGCCGAGCCCCCGGGACGCTACCGGGCAAACCCGTCTATGGTCATGACGTGCACGCCACCGCGCTCGACGAGACCATGACCGGAACGCTCGCGTTCCTGTTCACGGACATCGCGGGCAGCACCCGGCTCTGGGAGCAGATGCCGGAGGCGATGGGCCGGGCGCTCGCTCGTCACGACGCCATCCTGCAGGCGGCCATCCCGGGCGCGGGTGGCAAGATCGTCAAGACGACCGGTGACGGGCTCATGGCGGTCTTCCCGGAGGTCCCGGCCGCAGTCCGCGCCTGCCTCGAGGCGCAGCGCGCCCTGGCCGCCGAGCCGTGGGGTGAGACCGGTCCGCTCCGGGTCCGGATGGGCCTGCATGCGGGCCAGGCCGAGCGTCGCGGTGACGACTACTTCGGGCCTTCGGTCAATCGCACCGCCAGGCTCATGGCGGCGGGGCATGGCGGCCAGGTCCTGCTCTCGGCGGCCGCCGCCGCGCTTGCTGGTGAGCACCTCACCGACGACGCCACGCTCCGGGACCTCGGGGAGTACCGGCTCAAGGATCTCGGTCGTCCCGAGCGCGTGTTCCAGCTGGTCCACCCTGATCTCGAGCAGGCATTTCCGCCACTTGTCACCCTCGATCACATGGCGGGCGGCCTGCCGGCTCAAGCTGGGACGTTCGTCGGCCGGCGTATCGAGGTCGCCGAGCTGCGGCAGCGGCTCGATGACCCGACGGCGCGGCTGCTGACCCTGACCGGACCGGGTGGAACGGGCAAGACGAGCCTCGCCATCCATGTCGCGGCCGAGGTCGCGGTCCGGTTCCGGGACGGCGTCTCGTTCATTGATCTGTCGGCGGCACGCGACATCGACGCCGTGCTCGTCGCATTGGGCCGGGTGATCGGCGTTCGCGAGAGCCCGGGGCGGTCGCTCATCGACGACGTGTCCGAGAGGCTCCGGTCGCGCCAGGTGCTGCTCGTGCTCGACAACTTCGAGCAGGTGACCGCGGCGGCGGGCGTGACGACCGAGCTCCTGGCTCGCTGTCCCGAGCTCAGGCTGCTGGTCACCAGTCGTGAGCCGCTCCACGTGCGCTCGGAGCAGATCTTGGCCGTGCCGCCGATGGTTGTTCCGCCCAGGGTGCGTCGGAAGCCGGCGCTGGACGAGCTGCGGCAGTTCGATGCCGTCGAGCTGTTCCTGGATCGGGCGCGGACCGTGCGGTCGGAGTTCGATCTGACCGACGACAACGCGGACGCCATCGCGGAGATCTGCCGCCGTCTGGATGGGCTGCCGCTGGCGATCGAGCTGGCCGCAGCTCGCCTGCGGTTGTTCTCACCGGAGGCGCTGCGCGACCGGCTCGGCGGTCGTCTCGACCTCCTGCGCAGCTCCGCGCGCGACGTGCCCGAGCGGCAGCAGACGCTGCGCGCCACGATCGATTGGAGCTTCCAGCTGCTGGAGCCGGGCGAGCAGCGGATGCTCGAGGCCCTGGCCATCTTCGACGGTGCCGAGCTCGATGCGGTCGAGTCCGTGGTCGCGCCGGTCATCGAGATGAGCGGCAGGTCGGTGGACGTCATCGACGGGCTCGGAGCGCTGCTCGAGCAGGGTCTCGTCCGGCAGGTGGAGATTCCCGACGGTGAGCCACGCTTCGTCATGCTGGAGACGATCCGCGAGTACGCCACCGAGCAGCTCCGCGACCGGGCCGATACCCTGACCGTGTACCAGGCGCACGCCGCCTACTACGCGGCGCTTGCGGAGCGGCTTCGCCGCGACCTCGGTGGGCCGGGTCGTGACCGCGTGGTCGATGCCTTGGCACACGAGGCGGGCAACCTGCGGATCGCCTGGCGGTTCTGGGTCGACGATCGGGATCTGGAGCAGCTGAACCGGCTGGCCGACAGCCTGCTGATCCTCAACGAGGCGCGCGGCTGGTATCGGGACACGGTGGAGCTGACGACCGACCTCCTCGCCGTGGTCGAGGAACGAGACGCGACACCCGAGATCGCAAGCCAGGAGACCTCGCTGCGGATGAGCCTCGCGCGCGCCCTGATGGCCACCCGGGGCTACACGCCCGAGGTCGAGCAGGCGTTCGTGCGCGCGCTCGAACGAGCCGGCCCCGAGCGCGAGCGGCGCGATACGTTCGCCCTCCTGCGCGGCGTGGCCAGCCTCCACCTGCTGCGTGCCGACTTCGCGAAAGGGCTCGATATCGGGGCTCGGCTGCTGGCGATCGCGGACGCCGAACACGACGTCAACATGCGGATCGACGCCATGCTGGTTCTCGCCACCGCGGACGTCTTCACGGGCGACCTGCACAGCGGGCTGGCCCGGCTCAACGAGGCGATCGAGCTGTTCGAGGCGGGGCCGCCGCGAGCTGTTGGCGTGCGGCTGGGCAACGAGCCGCGGGTTGCCTGCCTGACCACGTCGGGCTTCTGCCTCTGGCTGAGCGGCAGCCCCGATCAGGCCGTCGACCGCGCCAACGCGGGGATCGAGCTTGCGGGCCGGCTGCACCATCCGTGGACATCGGCCTTCGCCACATTCCACTCCGGGTTGCTGCATCTGTGGCGGAACGAGGATGAGATCGTGCTCGAGCGGGCGACGCGACTGCTCGAGATCGCCGACGACTACGACTTCCGGATCTGGTCCGCGATCGGCTCGGTCCTGCTCGGGGCCGCGGAGGCGGGAACCGGCGGGGGAGCGGCGGCACTTGCACGCGTCACGCAGGGGCTGGATGCCTACCGCGAGATCATCTCGCCGCCGGTGTTCCTGCCGATGCTGCTGTACGTTTCGGCCCGCTCGCACGGGCGGGTTGGCCGGCCCGCTGAGGGCCTCGAGCCGATCCGCACCGCGATGACGATGGCCGGTGGGCCGGAGGCGCCGAACGTGCTGTTCCCGGAGATGGCGCTGCTCGAGGGCGACCTGATCGAGGCGGCCGGGCGCCGAGGGGCCGACGATCCCGCTGGTGGCTCGGCCTCGGGCTCCTGGCGAACGGCCCTGGCAACCGCTCGTGCCGTGGGGTGTCGCATGTCGGAGCTGCGCGCGCTGACCCGGCTGGCCCGCATTGCATCGGCCGACGCGCGCGCCTCGCTCCGGGCGGAGCTCGAGGCCGCACTCGGGACGTTCACCGAGGGCGATGGGACGAGTGATCTCACCGAGGCCCGCGCTCTGGTTGACCGCGGTTAGGCGGTCGGCTCAATCGGGCGGGGCGGATCCCGGGTAGAGCTCACGCAGTCCGTGCCACATCGCACCGCCGACAACCGAACGGTGCGTCTCGTCCCGGAACACCTTCGCGGTCCAGCGCAGGCCGCCGTAGCGTCGTCGACGGAGGGTCGCCACCAGGCGCCTGAACGACGCCACCATCCCCGCTGCCTCGCGCCCACCCACCGACAGGAAGACGCGTGCCTCGAGCTCATGCGAGGCCGACCAGCGACTTCGTTCGTACCGGAAGATGACCCCTTCATCCCACCACAGCGAGGGGCTGGCCAGGAGGTACCGGCCGAACACGCCGGGATGTCGGAACAGGGACCAGGCGCCGAACAGCGCGCCGAACGAGGAGCCGGCGATCCCAAGATCGGTGGTGTCCACGGGGTACCGCGCGCCGAGGAACGGGAGCAGCTCCAGTCGAATGAAGTCCAGGAAGCGATCCGCGCCGCCGACGAACGACCCCGCGTCATCGCCGTGCCCCTGGGCCATGAGCTCGGCGAGCTTGCCCGGATCCGTGGTGGGCGTCAGATCGCGCGTGCGCACGAGGAGCGTTTCCCGCAGGTCATTCACGGGATAGCCGACACCCACGATCAGGATGGCCTCCAGCCCGTCGTCGAGCGACATCAGTCGATGGCCCTCGACCACGGTCCCGAACCCGATGTCCGCGTCGAGGACGATGAGCACGGGATACCCATGGTTGCCGCGTGCGTAGCCACGCGGCAGGGCTACCGAGATCCGGTACTCCTGGTCGATCCCGGTCGCCCGCAGGTGGTGGACCTCGGTCCGCGGGATCGCGTGCGGCGTCGGCGAGATGCCTCGTGGAGCCATCTCTTCCGGATCGCGAGGTCGTCCCATGCGGACCATGGTGCCATGCGGCCGGAGCACGGCCCGGGCAGGGGAAGGCCCGCGCTACCGGTTCGGCAGCGCGGGCCTCGTGTTGCGGCGCGGCGGCTGACCTAGACGCCGGTCAGCACGCAGCCGGAGCTGACGTTGCTCCACTCCCGCTGCAGGTAGTAGTGGTTGCCGTTGATCACCTGGTTGTACATGGCACCCGACGGGCCGCTGGCGGACCGAAGTTCCAGGCGCACTGTCACCGTTCTCGTAGCCCTGGTTGTCGTACCAGGCGCTGCCCTCGGGATCCGTGATCGCCTCGTTGGCTCGTGGCTGCCGCCGCATGAGGCAGACCTCCGAGAGCAGGACGGGACGCTGGCGCCATGAGCTGGCGTTTGGTCGATCCTAGACCTCCGGCAGGGGCCCATGAACTGTCAACGATCCGACCGGACCACACATCGCAACGCCGCCGCGCGACTTGATGGTGTCCACGGGCACCGACATTGGAAGATCAAGCTCACGACGTCCGGCCCGCGCGCGGGCGCCGCGCCAGTGCCATGCTGTTGGAGACGCCTCCGTGGCAGCGACGCGAGGGCTGCGGCCCGTGTGCCCGGTGGCGTGACCGGTCTGCCCGAAGAAGCAGGGGGCGCACATGATCACCGAACACCACCTGACCTTCGGCTTCCCCCGCATGTACAACGAGCCCGGCGAGCGGCGGGCGTTCCTGCCCAGCCTGGTCGGGTTGATCGCGGAGATGGGTGTGGACGTCTACATCGAGGCGGGATATGGCGCCGCGATGGGCATCGATGACGAGGCATACCTCGCGGCATCGCCCAACGTCCACGTCGTCGACGAGGCGAGGGCCTACGAGCAGGAGGTGGTCGTCATCCTGCGCGCCCCCGAGGGGCGCTACGAGCTGCTCCGCCCCGGCGCGATCCTCGTCTCGATGCTCCACTTCACGACCCGCCCGGAACGGGTGGAGCTCCTGGAGAAGCTGCGCATCGAGGCGGTCGCCCTGGACATGGTCACCGGCGACGATGGCCGTCGCCTCGTCCAGAACCTGCGCGACGTTGCGCGCAATGGCCTGGCCTCCGCGTTCGACGCGCTGGAGCAGCGCTGGCCGAGGCTGCTGTCCGCGGATCGCGAGCCGGTCTCGGTCACCATCCTCGGCGCCGGCGGCGTTGGCAAGCACGCCATCGAGTGGGCCGCCAAGGCCGGTGATGACGAGCGCAATCGGCGGTTCATGCGCGACGGGCTGCCGGGGGTCGAGGTCGTCGTCGCCGAGCAGAACCTCGCAGGCGACGAGGCGTACTTCCACCATCGCTTTGCGAGAACCGACATTCTGGTCGACGCGACGGCACGACGTGACACCACCAGGCCCCTGTTCCCCAACCTTTGGCTGCGGTGGCTGCCCGAGCACGCCGTCATCTGCGACCTCTCGGTCGATCCCTACCTGCTCGACGACGACCCGCCGGTGGTGAAAGGCATCGAGGGCATCCCGCAGGGCAACCTTGACCAGTGGGTGTTCGACCCCGACGATCCCGCCTGGGACCGCCTCCCGGCCGGCATACCCACCAGGCACCGGCGGACCGTCGTGTCGTGCTACTCCTGGCCCGGCGTCCGGCCGACGGAGTGCATGGAGGAGTACGGCTCGCAGGTGACCCCGCTGCTCAAGACGCTCGTCTGGTACGGCGGGCTGGCCGCGATCGGACCCGATGTCTCGTTCCATGGGCGCGCGATGTGGCGCGCCAGCCTGCGCAAGTTCGTAGGCGGCAAGCCGGTCAGCCCGGCTCCCACCGCGGGCGCGCGACCCCGCTGACGAGTCGATCACCCGGACCGGCCCTGTCAAAGCACCGGTAGTCGTGCTGCCCCGTGCGGTAATCTGCGGGCACCGTGACCTGTCCCAGCTGCGGCACCCTCAACTCAGCCGAAAGCCGCTTCTGCCTCGAATGCGGCACGCCGTTGGGCGGCTGCCCCTCGTGTGGCACGGTCAACCCGCCCGCTGCCAAGTTCTGCGGCGGCTGCGGCACGCGGCTGGCGCCACCCGCCGACCCGATCGCGTCGCCGGGAGCGCCGGCGACCAGCCCCCCAGGAGCCGTCCCCGCAGCGCCCTCGGACCCGACAACCACGACCGAGCGCCGGATGGTCAGCGTCCTGTTTGCTGACCTCGTCGGCTTCACGGCGCTGTCGTCCACCCGTGACCCCGAGACCGTGCGCGAGATCCAGGATCGCTACTTCGAGCGCACGAGCGAGATCATCGGCCGCTATGGCGGCACGGTCGAGAAGTTCATCGGCGACGCGGTGATGGCGATGTGGGGAGCCCCGGTCGCGCACGAGGATGACGCGGAGCGGGCCGTCCGATCGGCGCTCGACCTCGTGGACATGGTCCCGGCAATCGGGCGCGAGGTGGGGATCGATCTCCGGCTCCGGGCGGGAGTGCTGACGGGCAGCGCAGCGGTGGGCATGGGAGCCGAGGGCCAGGGCATGGTCACCGGCGACATGGTCAACACGGCATCACGGCTCCAATCGGCCGCCGCGCCCGGGACCGTGCTGGTCGGCGCGGTCACGAGGCTCGCGACCGAGTCCGCGATCGGCTACGAGTCGGCCGGTGCTCAGACCTTCAAGGGCAAGGAGTCGCCGGTGCCCGCGTGGCGCGCCGTTCGCGTCCTCGCCGAGCGCGGTGGCGCCCATCGGCCCGACGCGCTCGAGCCACCGTTCGTCGGCCGGGCCGAGGAGCTCCAATTCCTCAAGGAGCAGTTCCACGCGACCGGTCGCGAGCAACGGGCGCGGCTGATCTCGCTCGTCGGCCAGGCGGGCATCGGCAAGACGCGTCTCGCCTGGGAGCTCGAGAAGTACCTCGACGGCGTGGTGGAGAGGGTCTACTGGCATCGTGGCCGCGCGCCCTCGTACGGCGACGGGGTCACGTTCTGGGCGCTCAGCGAGATGATCCGCAGCCGGGCCGGCCTGGCCGAGGGTGATGACCCCGAGACCACTCGCAGCGCGGTCGCGGTCATGGTGGCCCAGCACGTGCCCGACCCGAGCGAGCGTGCCTGGATCGAGCCGCGGCTCAACACCCTGCTCGGGGTGGGGGAGCCCGTGACCGGTGGCCACGAGGAGCTGTTCGCGGCCTGGCGGACGTTCTTCGAGCGACTCGCGGCAACTGGCACGGTGGCACTCGTGATCGAGGACCTGCAGTGGTCCGACGATGGGCTGCTCGACTTCCTCGAGCACCTGCTCGATTGGGCGCGAACCAGCCCGATCTTTGTCCTCACCCTCGCTCGGCCCGAGCTGCTCGAGCGGCGGCCGGGCTGGGGGTCCGACCGCCGAGGCGCGATCTCGATGCGCCTCGAGCCCCTCACCGACGGCTCCATCCGCGAGCTTCTCGGCGGGCTGGTGCCGGGGCTCCCGGATCCGGTTGTCCGGCGAGTGGTGGAGCGCGCCGACGGCATCCCGCTGTACGCGGTCGAGACGGTGCGAATGCTCCAGGCGTCCGGCAGGCTGGTCGAAAAGGACGGCAGGTTGGTGGCCGCGGGCGCGATCACCGAGCTCGAGGTCCCGCCCACGCTCCACGCGCTCGTCGCCGCGCGCCTCGATGGCCTCTCTCCAGCCGACCGCTCGCTCCTCCAGGACGCCGCGGTCCTCGGCCAGTCATTCAGCATCGAAGCGTTGTCGGCGATGACCGGCGAGTCAGCCGAGGAGCTCGCGCCGCGGCTCGCCTCACTGGTCCGGCGCGAGGTGCTGACGATCGAGACGGATCCACGCGCCCCCACGCGCGGGCAGCATGCCTTCGTCCAGGGGCTGGTGCGGGAGGTCGCGTACTCGACCCTTTCGAGGCGCGACCGTCGGACGCGGCACCTCGCCGCCGCCCGGTACTTCGAGACGCTCGTGGACGAGGAGCTGGCGGGCGCCGTTGCCACGCACTTCCTGGCTGCCTACCGCGCGGCGCCGGACGGTCCCGAGGGCGAAGCGGTCGGAAACCAGGCCAGGATCGCACTGATGGCGACCGCCGATCGGGCGGAGCGGCTGGGGGCCCTCGCCCAGGCGATCGACGCGCTGCGCCAGGCCGCCGACGTCAGCCGCGAGCCCGTCGAGCGTGGTCGGATCCTGGAGCGGATGGGCTGGATCGCGACCGAGGCCTCGCGGATCGACGAGGGTGCGGCTGCCCTCGACGAGGCGATTGGGGTGTTCCAGGAAGCTGGCGACCGCGTCGGCGTCATTCGTGCGACGGCCTGGCTGATGCTCGCCTACCAGGCGGCGGGCCGGATCGCGGAGGGGGAGGAGCGGGCGGCCGCGATTGAGGCCGAGGGTCAGGCGCTCGTGGATGCGGTCATCGAGGCTGGCGCGAGGACCGATCGGGCCAGGGGCGAATCGGCTGCGATCTTCGCGGAGGCCCTGGGCAGGCTCCGATTCCGCCAGCAGCAGTACGACGACTCCATCGCGTGGTGTGACCGCGCGCTCCGCCTGGCCGGGCCGCTGCGGCTCGACGAGGTGACCGCGCAGGCGCTGACGACGAAGGGCACGGCGCTGGGAATGGGCGGGCGCAGCCGGGAGGGCGCGGCGCTGCTGCAGGGTGCGCTGCTCGATGCCCGGTCCCATGGGGTCCACCAGGCGGCCCTCCGCGCCACCAACAACCTCGCCTCGTTCCTGACGAGCACGGATCCACGGGCCGCTCTCGAGCGTGTGCGGGAGGGGTTGGAGCTGGCCCATCGGCTGGGCTATCGGGCCTTCGACGGCTACCTCATGGGCAACGCCGTCGGTGCGGCCCTGCAGACAGGTGACATGGACCAGGTCGTCGAGTGGACGACCGAGATGCTCGAGGACGACCCGGATCGTGAGGGCCGCTCATGGATCGACTTCTGCCAGGGCCTCGCGGGCCCGTGGCGGGGGACTGCCGACATCCAGAAGGCGAAGTCGCTCCTCGATGAGGCGCGGCGGGAGCACGATGCGCAGACCGAGGCCAGCGTGCTCAGCTATCTGGCGGACGTGGCCTGGGCGGCAGGGCAGATCGAGGGAGCAGCGGATCTCGTGGCGCCCCGGCTGGCCCTGGACCTCCCGGCGTTCGCGTACGACCGATCCGGCGCCGCCCTCCTCGAGGCGGGTCGGCTCGAGGAGGTGCGCCAGCTGCTCGACCGGCTCGAAGGAGCAGATGGCTCCTCCGGCCTGCAGCGGGCGACGCTCGAGGCCAGCCTCCTCGCGGTCGAGGGCCGGCGCCAGGAGGCTGCCCAGCTGTTCCGATCCTCGGTGTCCGGGCTCCGCGAGCTGGGCTGCCGGTTCAGCGTCGCGCTGGCGACTTTCGACATGCTGACGTTCCTCGGACCCGAGGAACCAGCGGTTCGGTCGCTGCTCGCAGAGGGGCGCGAGATCCTCGTCGACCTGGAGGCGACGGTCCTGCTCGAGCGGTTCGACGCGCTCGCGGGGGCTGCCGGGCCAGCACCCGCGCCGGCAGCGCCGGGGGCCGTGGAGTCCGAGGCTGGCGTCGCCCGCCCATCCTGAGCCGACGCGCAGCTCCAGCACCGGCGCTGTGTCCGACCCCGGGCTCCGAGCCACGAGATAGCCGCCAGGCTCCCGTCAAGAGCGGGCCCTGCGCGGGCGATTGTGGCGTTGGACCGCCGCGCTGGGGAGGAACGGCCCTGTCCGCGAGGCCCAGGATGGCCTGACTCTCGGACCGCGTGATCGCCGGCCGCCCGGATCCGCGAGTCGGTTCACGCCCACGAGGAGTGCTCAACGATGCCCACGGTCGATGCCGCGATCAACGACTTCCTGGACCACAAGCGCATCGCCGTCGCCGGCGTGTCGCGTGATGCCAAGGGTGGGCACGGCGGCAACACGGTCTACCGCCGGCTGAAGGAGCGCGGCTACGAGGTGTTCGCGGTCAACCCGAACGCGGACACGGTCGAAGGCGACCCGTGCTACCGGAACCTGGCCGCCATTCCGGGCGGTGTCGACGGCGTCGTGATCGCCACCACGCCGGCGGTCGCCCCGTCCGTCGTCGCCGAGTGCAAGGAGCTGGGGATCAACCGGGTCTGGATGCACCGCTCGTTCGGTGGCGGCAGCGTCTCCAAGGAGGCGCACGAGGACTGCCGCGCGAACGGCATCACGTGCATCGCCGGCGGCTGTCCGCTGATGTACGGCGCGACCTCGGATGGCGGTCATCGCTTCATGCGCCGCGTCGCCGGTCTCTTCGGCCAGCTGCCGAAGCAGGTCTGACCGATCCGAGCCGGCCTGTCGTCGGCCTCGACGTGACGCGTCCGGCCGCACCGACGCAGTCGGACGTCCTCCGTCAGCGCGCCTCGCGGGTTCCGTGGCGCCGGGTGTTCGGCGACGCGATCCGCGGCCTGACCGGGCGCGGGCCGATGGTCCTGCCAGACCGACTCGAGGGCGCCGTCTACGGCCAGCTCCTGGCGGGTACGCCTGCGTCCGATCGCGGCGGCGGCACCCTGCTCGACGACCTCGAGCGTGGTCTGTCGCGTGCGCGCCCCGTGGTCCCGGCGGCCGGGTCGCCCGAGCTCGGGCTGGCGACTGCCCTCGTGCTCCGCAGGGAAGCGGCCGAGGTTGTGGCGACGGCCGCGACGGCGGTGCTCCCGACCGTCGACCCGGACGTCGCAGCTGGTGCGGTCGTATATGCGCTCGTCGTCCGGGCGTTCCTGGCCGGGGAACGCGATCGGCGGTCCGCGCTCGCCCACGCCCGCCGGCACGCGGACGCGGTTCGTCTCGAGGCCGCCTGCGACGCGATCCATGCCGATCCGGGCTCCACCTTCGACGCGGCCTGGCGGGCGTTCGAGCCGGCCAGCGACTACGTCGACGTCATGGCGCGAATCTCGTGCCTCGACGGCCGCCCCGCCGCCGTCGCCATCGCGGGTGGCCTCGCGGGAACGTACTGGGGGAGCTCGGGGATCCCCCTGGCCCGGCGTCGATCGGTTCCGGAGCCGGTGCGGGCGAGGCGCATCGTGGACCAGCTCATCGAGACCGACGTTCCGGGCCGGGACGGCCGGGCCTGGCAGACCTCGACCTCGGCACCGCTGGACGTCCACCACGTTGACGTCGCCGGGCTCAACGGCGCCAATGCCGGCAGCATCGGCATCACCCCGCTGCCGGGACGGCGCTACGTGGCGTACCACACCGGGGCGCACTGGCGCGACCTCGACACCGACGCACGTCGGCTGCGCGAGCTGGGCGTCGACCTCCTGCTCCTGCTCGTCGAGGACCGCGAGCTTGCGCGCTGCCGGGTCACCGGAATCGAGGGCGTGCTCCGCGACCGGGGCATCGACGTCGTCAGGCACCCGATCCGCGACCCGCTCGTGCCACGCGACGGCACGCGCTTCCGGGCCACCGTCGCGAGCACCCTCCGGGAGGTCCAGGGTGGACGCTGCGTCGCCGTTGCCTGTCGCGGTGGGTTCGATCGGGCGGGGATGACGGCCGCCTGTCTGCTGCGCGAGGCGGGCCTGGACGCGTCGACCGCGATCGAGCGGGTGCAGCGGGCGCGGCCCGGTGCCCTTGCCCTGCCCGACCAGCAGGCCTACGTCCGCGGCTGGCCACCGGGCCGGTGACCTCGGCCTCGCGACCGTCGGCGGTCATGACGCGGAGGCGTTGCTTCCTTCGGCCGCGATCCGCGGCTCGAGGATCACGACCGCGGTCTCGTGCGGTCGCCGGGCCGCGTACGCCTCGAGCTCCCGATCGTAGTGGGCCCACCTGGCCCACAGCCGGGCCCGATCCTCGCCGATGGCCGCCCGGCCGCGGACCGGCCGGGGCCCGTCCGTCAGCTCGACCACGGCCTCGGGCCTTGCCTGGAGGTTGAGCCACCAGGCCGGCTCGGGCTCGCCCCAGCCGTTCATCGCCATCGTCACCAGGTTCGGCCCGTCCTCGAAGTAGCCGAGGATTGCGGCCCGCTCGACGCCCGAGCGCCGGCCGACTGTCCGGAGCCGCATCATGCCCCACTGGTCGGCGGTGGGCCGCCGGAGTCCCATCTTCCCCCTGGTGACGCGGTACAGGGCACGATGGACTGCCCACGCCGTGCGGACGAACCAGCGCGGCGGAAGCCGCGCGCTCGGGGGCTCGGTCATGCGTGGACCTCGGGTCTCGTCGCAGTCCGGCTGGCCGCCGCCCGCTCAGCGAACGCTCGCACCGCTGCGACCGTGCCCGGTCCCGCCATGGGCCGGCCATGGCCGCTTCCGATGACCGTCGGTTCGACTGCCGCGATCGTGGCGATCGAGGCGGCGGCTGCACCGGGGTCCCAGGTCGTGTACCGGGGCGGCGCAGAGAGGCCCTGCCGCCCGAGCAGGATCCCCCCGAGGTCATTGACACGGAGGGTCACGAGTGCGTCGCCGGTGAGGACGACGCGGTCGATCGTGCGGACGAGCGCGACATGTCCCGGCGCGTGCCCCGGCGTTGCCAGCCACCGCCAGCCGTCGAGACCGGGGATCGTGCCATCGGGCTCCAGCTCGCGGAGCACACCGGCCAGGCTCCCGCGGGCGAGCAGGGCTGTTCTCCGACGCTCGCCGATCGCTCGCATCGCCGGCAGCACCACCCAGCGATCGAGCGGCCCGGCGAACCGCTCCATCGACGCGAAGTCGCCGTTGGCGATCGCGACCTCACCCGGATGCAGCAGGATCGGACAGCGCCAGGCTTCGGCGAGCGCGCGCGCCGACCCGGCATGGTCAGGGTGGACGTGGGTCAGGACGATGGCCGCAGGGGCAGCGCCGGGCCCGATCAGCGAGCGAGCCGTGGCCTCGATCAGCGCGGCGTCGCCGGCCCAGCCGGCGTCCACGAGCACCCACGTCGTGCCGGAGCGGACGAAGTAGACGTTCGTCTGCGTGCGGCCCGTCGGCCCGAGGCAGAACACGTCCCGAGCGATCGCGAGGGCCCGGGTGCTCGACGGCGAAACGGCACTGCGGCCCGTCCCGGATCCAGGCCGCCGATGGCGTCGTCCGGCGAACAGCCCGGCAACGGCCGCTGCCAGCCCGGCAACGGCCGCCGCCAGCCCGGCGAGGGCGATGGATCGATGGCGCATGGTCGGAGCCTCGTCCGCCGTCGGGGCCCGCGGAAGGGGCGAATGGCCCCCATGTGCCGTCGTCGACCCGCGTCCCAGCCTCGGGACGCGTATCGTGCAGGGCAATGGTCGAGCCAGCAAGCGGACCGGTGACTGCAGCGCCGATGGAGTTCGGATGAACCGTCGAGGGGCCCTGATCGCGCTCGCGGGAGCCCAGTTCATCATGGTCCTCGACCAGTCCGTGATGAACGTGTCGATCAGCAAGCTCGTCGAGGAGTTCGACACCACCGTCACGACCATCCAGGCCGTCATCACCCTGTACTGCCTGGTGATGGCGATGTTCATGCTCACCGGCGGCAAGATCGGCGACATCATCGGGCGCCGCCGGGCGTTCATCATCGGCCTCGTCATCTACGCCTCCGGCTCGGCGGTCACCGCGATCGCGCCGTCGGTGGTGGTGCTGACCCTCGGCTGGTCGATCCTGGAGGGTATCGGCGCCTCACTCGTGCTGCCCGCGATGGCGGCGCTGATCGCCGGCAACTTCGAGGGCGCGGAACGCAAGCGCGCCTACGCGGTCATCGGCGGTGTCGCGGGCGCCGGCATCGCCATCGGCCCCATCGTCGGCGGGTGGGCAACGACGGAGCTGACCTGGCGAATCGTGTTCGTGGGCGAGGTCGTGATCGTCATCGGGATCCTGGCCATGGTGGGACGCGTCGGTGATGCCCTGCGCAGCGGGCCCAAGCCCAATCTCGATGCGGTCGGGACGGTTCTGTCCGCCGCGGGTCTCGGCCTGGTGGTGCTCGGTGTGCTCCAGTCCAGCACCTGGGGTGTGCTGCAGCCCAAGAGCTCGCCGGTCGAGCCGTTCGGGCTCAGCCTCACACCCTTCGTGATCGCCGCCGGCGGCGTCCTGTTGTGGGGGTTTGTCGTCTGGCAGCGCCACCGCGAGGCCGGTGGGCGCGACCCGCTCGTGCACCTCTCGCTGACCCGGATCCCGCCGCTCCGGGCCGGGCTGCTGGGCCTGTTCGCCCAGAACCTGATTCTCATGGGCGTGTTCTTCGTGATCCCGCTCTACCTGCAGCTCGTGCTCGGGCTTGACGCGCTCGAGACCGGCATCAAGATGCTGCCCACCTCGGTCGCGATGTTCATCGCCGCAGGGGTCGGCTCGCGGCTGTCCGGTCGCTACGATCCGCGAGCGATCACGAGGGCTGGGCTGGCGACGGTCGGCATTGCCACACTGGCCCTGCTGGCGACGATCCGCCCCGACCTCGCGGACCTCGCGTTCGCCGTTTCGATGGGTGTGCTCGGGGCCGGCATGGGCCTCATCGCGTCGCAGCTGGGCAACATCGTCCAGTCGTCGGTCGATGCCTCCGGCCGCGGCGAGGCGGGCGGGCTGCAGTACACGGGGCAGCAGCTCGGTTCGTCGCTGGGCGTCGCGCTCATCGGCGCGATCGTTCTCGCGGGGCTGACCACGACGTTCGTGACCAAGGTCGAGACGGACCCGCGGATCGCCACCGAGATCTCGACCCAGGTGGGCGTGGCCGTCGAGTCGGGCCTGGACTTCGTGGCCTCGACCGACATCGAATCGGCTGCGCAGCGGGCGGGGCTCGATGAGGCGACCACGCAGGCGCTGGTGGCAGACTACGAGGAGGCGCAGCTCCAGTCGCTCAAGGCGGCGCTATTGGTGGTCGCGCTGCTGGCGCTCGCGTCGCTCGCCACGACCAGGGACCTGCCGTCCCGGGTTGGCGGCGTCGGGGCGGCATCAGAGGACACGGCGGTAGCCGAGCCTGCCGCGGCCGCTGCGGGCTGACGTGTCGGCGCTGACGCGTCTGCGCTGCGGTCGCGACGTGGACGAAGCTCCGTCGGCGGGAGCGAGAACAGCCTGGGGCGGCCACGCGTTCTTGCGCGATGGACCTGCCCGGCACGGCAGCGACGCAGTCCCTCAGCGCCAGTCGACGTTGACGACCTCCATCGGCCCAGACAGGCCCTTCAGGGTCGCGTTTCGAAGACCGGATGTGCGATGCGACTCGCCGACCGTCGTGGCGCTCGCGACGATATCGCCCGCACCACCGAGCGCGGCGATGCGGGCCGCCTCATGGACGCCCTTGCCGTGGAAGTCGCCGCCAACCTGCGTGGCATCGGACGCGTGGAGTCCGATGCGGACCTGCGGCGCAAAGCCCTGCGTCGAGCGATGCTCCGCGAGCCGTCGCTGGATCGCGATCGCGGCGGCCACGGCCACATCCGGCGAGTCGAAGCTGACGAAGAAGCCGTCCCCGGTCGTGGAGATCTCCTCGCCACCGTGTGCCGTGAACACCTCCCGAAGCGCCGTGTTGTGCCAGCGGAGCATGGTCTCCCAGGCATCGTCGCCGAGAGCCTCGACGAGGCTCGTCGAGCCCACGATGTCCGTGAACATGAACGTCTTGAGCACCCGTCGGGCAGGACCGGTCTTGCCCCGCAGCTGCCAGGGCAGGAGCTCCGTGACGTCCTCGAGAATGATCGCGGCGGTTGGACACGCGAAGGCGGCGGCGCGGAGGACCTCCTCATCGACGCTGTCGGGTCCGACCACGTCGCTCTTGCCGTAGTCCCCGGCGAGCCAGTCGAAGGCCGTCGGGGCGATCGTGATGCAGTTGCCAGCGCCGACGCACTTGTGGCGGTCGACTCGCGCCCGGAGGGCCATCAGCGCGACCCCACGGCCGCGAGCCCCCGGAACGCCAACGAGGTCGCCTCGGCGCGGCTCGAGGCGCCCAGCCGGGCCTGCAAGTGCGCCAGCCGGCGGGCGACATCGTCCTCCTGGAGGTGGAGCTCGGCGGCGATCTCGGCGTTCGTCCGGCCCTCGGTCAGGAGTTGCAGCAGGAGGCGGTCGCCCTGCTCCAGGCTCGGCTCGGCTGGTTGCGGCTCGCCCTCGCCGGCGGCCTCCGCGTCGGAGGTTGGCGCCATCGGCCCAGCGAGCTCGACCAGCTCGCGTCCGACAGGACCGGTAAGCCATCGAACGCGGATCTCCTCGTCGACCGTACCCTGTGCGATCTTCGACAGCGTCGACCGCAGGTAGGCACGGATGAATCCCTGAACCTCCGGCGGGCCCCCGGCGAACACCGCACGCGCCGCCGGGATCATGATGTCGAGGCTGGCGTCCTCGTGGAACGCCGCCTGGAGGGCCTGGAGCGCCGCTCCGCCGGCCACGGCGGCGGCCGGGGTATCGCCGCGGGCAAGGGCGACCGTGGCCAGCGCGGCGTCAGCCTGCGCGCCCCAGGGGGCATGTCCCGGTAGAAGCGGAAGAAGCTCCTTGACCTGCGCCGCTGATCGCTCCGCGAGCTCCAGCAGGGGGCCGTCGGGCTCGCCGGCTCCGGCGGTTGCCGACAGATCGAGGGCCGACGGCTGTATGAGACGCGCCGCTTCGAGCGCCAGCCGGGCGAGGGCCTCACATCGAGCGGACGCCCGCCCGCCCTCCGTCGCGATCGCGACGGCGTGCTCGAGATGGCGGCGCATGCCCTCGGCGTCTCCGGCCCGCGCCCGGGCGATCCCGCGCCACGTCTCGAGCTGCTGGGCGCGGGGTCGCGACGGGGCCATCGAGGCGACGCCAGCGGCGGTGTCGAGCCACGCCTCGGCACCCACGATGTCGTCCAGCTCCAACAGGCTCATCGCAACGCCACCGGCGGTGAGGAACTCGATCGCCCTGTCCCCTTGGAGCTTTGCCTCACGGTGCGCTTCCTCGCCGCGGGACAGCGCCAGGTCCGGGACGACCTTGGCTCGCGAGAACACGTGGACCCCGAACAGCATCTGGAGGTCGAGACGGGCACGCTCGCTCTCGGTGACGACCTCGGACAGGCGGCTGGTGACTCGCCGGATCTCCTCGAGGTGCCGCGCCGAGGACGAGAAGTGGAGCGCCATCCCGTATCGCGCATAGGCCATCGCGATCACGGTGGACATGACGCCGGTGCGGTCGCCGATGCGCTCGAAGATGCCCAGCGCCCGTTCGAGAACCTGCCCTGTCTCGGTGAGCAGCGGCCCCGCCGGTGTGGCCAGGATGAGCTCCTCGGGATCGGCACCCGCAGTCAGCTTCGCGAGCAGCTCGTTCGCGCGTCCGGACACCACCTCGGCCGAGAACCACCCGCGTCCCTTGGCGAAGTTGATCGTCCCGATCTCACGCAGGGCGGCGGCCAGGCTGCGGTCATCGTGGACCTGCTCGGCGAGCTCGACCGCTCGACGGTACGCTTCCTCCGCGGCGTCGAGGTCGACCTCGATAGCAGCGCCCCCGAACGACTCGCCGAGCGGGCTGCGCAGGATGGCCTGGCCGAGCTCGAGGGTCGCCCGTAGCTCCATGGCCGCGTCGCCTCGTTCGGCGGCGCGCGCTCGAACGCGACGGGCCAGCTCCGCCGCAGCCTCTTCGTCGTGGCTCATCCGGAGCGCCGAGGCACGCCGAAGCTGGACGTCGAGCTCCATCTCCGGATCGCGCATCGCCTCGGCCAGGGCAGCGAGCTCGGTCAGGCCCTCAAGCCGATCGCCCGTCCGCCGGAGGGCCGCGTACGCGTCGTCGCGGGTCGCAAGGAGCACTCGCCGGTCGGCCGGTGACGACACGACGGGAAGTGCCTGCTCGACGAGCCGGAGTGCCTCCTCGGGCGCATTGGAGGCGAGCGCTGCCGTCGCCGCCTCGATCGAGAAGCGCGCCGCACGGGCGGTGTCGCCGGCCGCCAGCGCGTGCTGGGTGAGCATCGGCAGGCCGGCGGGAGCCGGATCCCCGCCCTCGAGCAGCAGGTCCACGACCGACGCATGGACGTGCCGGCGTCGGGCCGCCGACAGCTGGTTCGCGGCAAACTGGCGGACCTGCTCGTGCGCAAACGTGTAGTCCGCCGGCTCGCCCTGCGCCTGCGCCAGCAGGAGGCCCGCCCCGACGGCCGGTGCGAGGTCGTCGGCCAACGGATCGGCACCGTCGGCCGGGCTCGACGCCTCTCCGGGCTCGGGCGCCTGCGCCATCGTCGCAGCGCCGGACGACGCACCGTCCGGCGCGATCTCACCGCCTCCGATGCGCGCCCGGATCGCCCGCAGGTCTCGCAGGCTGAAGCTGCGGCCAAGGATCGCGGCGTCCCCGAGGGCGCTCCGGGTTCGAGGGGGCAGTCGCGCCGACCGGCGGTCGATGAGCGTGCGGACCGCGGAGGGAACGAGCCGGGTCGCGTTGCGGCCGAGCCGCCACACCCCGTCGATCTGCTGGAGGGTCCCTGCCTCACGGTATGTCCGTGCAAGCTCCTCGACGATGAAGGGCACCCCCTCCGACTGCGCATGCATCGAAGCTGCGGATGCGGCCTCGACCGGACCACCGAGCACCCGCTTCAGGAGCTCGGCTGTCTCGACCGAGCTGAACCGTCCGAGCCGCAGCCGGCGGACGAGGCCCATCCGCTCCATGTCGGCGACGAGGTTCACGGCCTCCGTCACAGCCGCGAACTCGTCCGGTCGGATCGTTACGAACAGGAAGATCGGGCGCTCGGCGTCACTTCGGACGACGTACCGGAGCAGGCGAAGGGTGTCGTCGTCGGCCCACTGCACGTCATCGATCAGCAACGCAATCGGGCGGACGCTGGCGAGCGACGAGACCGCCACGCCAGCGAGGTCAAATGCGCGGAGCACCTTCGCATCCGGCGACAGGGTCTCGAACCCGCGCTCGTCACCACCGGTGATGGCCTCCGACACCCGCCTGACCGCAGCCTCCGCTTGCGTCCCCGCGGCCATGTCCAGGATCGTGCTCGACGCGAACAGGCTGCGCGCGACGAGGAACGGGCCGCGGATCTCCTCGTCGGCGGTGATCGCGACACACGCGAACCCGCGCGTGGCCGCGAGCTCAGCGGTGGCGAGCAGCAGGCGTGTCTTGCCGATGCCGGGCTCGCCCTCGAGGGTCACCGCGGCGAGGCGGGCGGTGGCCTCACCCAGCTCCCGGGAAATGGCGTCCAGCTCCGCGTTGCGGCCGATGACCGCGCCGGTCGCCCTTCGGAGCTGGACCGCGAGCGAGCACTGCGGTCCGACCAGCGGGTCGAGCGCGCCTCCGTCGGCCGGCCGGGTCGGAGTATCTGACGCAACGATCGTCGAATCACCCACCATGCTGCGGATTATGACGCCGCTGCGCAGGAACGCCGTTGCGATGCGTCGCACCCGGGCATACTCGACGCATGGACCAAGCAGTGCGATCGGGTCAACAGGCGACGGATCCGGCGGCGGGCGAGCGATACCTGCTGCTCGCCGACATCTCCGGCTACACGGGGTTCATGGCCGGCGTCGAGCGCGAGCACGGGGTCGACTTCAGCGCGGGTATCCCCGCGGCGTACTCCGTCCTCGGCGCGCTCCTCGGCGTGGTCAGCGAGGGTGTGGAGTCCGACTTCGCGGTCATCAAGCTCGAGGGCGATGCGGTCTTCGCCGCCGCCCCGGTGGCGACGCTCGACCGGCAGGGAGACCGGGTCCTGCGGGACCTCCGGGCGATGTACCGCGCGTTCGCCGATGCCCGCACGCGGGCCATCCCATCGAGCGACCACCTGTGCACGGCCTGTCCCACGGTCGCGCATCTCGATCTCAAGATCGTTCTCCATCGGGGTCAATCGGTGCGCCAGGCGGTTGGATCCGGCAGCGACCTGCTGGGCCCGGCGGTGACGCTCGCACACCTGTTGCTCAAGAACACCGTCCGCGAGCGGATCGGCATCCGACCGTACCTGTTCCTGACCAACCCTGCGGCGACCTCCCTCGGGCTGTCCGATGTCGGCCTCGTCCACGAAGAGACGTATCCGGACGCGGGACGAGTCGAGGGCCGCATCGTGGATCTCAGCAACCCGGGCGACGAGGGCATGGCTGCGCGCTGAGCTCGTGGCCGAGCGGTGACCGCTGGCGGCCGGTGATGGGTCGCCGCCCTAGGACGCTCTCCGCCGGGAGCGCTGCCTGTTCCTCGCCCGCTTCGGAGCGTGGGCCCACGGATCCTGTCCATGAGGAGCCCGATGATCCGCGTGCGTCACAGGCTGATCGGCTCCGTGTCCACCTGCCGAGCGCGCGAGCCGCTCTCCGGGAAGCGCGACCGGCGGTCGCGGATCGGCGATCCCCGCGCGAGCGTTGGCGGAGTGGCGAGCCGGCTCGGGCGGGCGGTTGCCGACCGGCACACCGCCTGGCCGTCGATTTCGCCCCGACCCCGTTCGATCGTGGGTCGTGGTCGATCGGTGCGGCGGGTAGCCGCGGCCGCCGAGCGGCTGGCGAGCTCCCGTGGCCGATCGCCGGACCGGTTCTGCCCGCATGGTCCGGGTCGGCTCGAAGCCCGGGACGACCTCGGTCTCGATGGGGCGGCGCAGATGCCGCTCGACATTGTCGAGCAGCGGGCTCTCCTCGGCGGAGACCAGCGACATTGACTGGCCGCCGATCCCTGCCCGTCCTGTCCGGCCGATCCGGTGGACGTAGTCCTCCGCGACCAGCGGCATCTCGTAGTTGATGACGTGGGGGAGGGCGTCGATGTCGATGCCCCGGGCGGCAATGTCGGTCGCCACGAGGATCGCCGTCCGGCCCCGCTTGAAGTCGTCGAGGGCTCGAATGCGCTGGCCCTGGCTCTTGTTGCCGTGGATCGCGGCGGCAGAGATCCCATCACGGACGAGGAGGTCCGCGAGCCGGTTGGCGCCGTGCTTGGTGCGGGTGAACACGAGCGCCTGCTCGATGCGGCCCGACTGGACCAGGTGCGTGAGGAGCTCCCGCTTCCGTGCGCGGTCAACGGGGATCGCGACCTGCTCGACGAGCTCGGCCGCCGTTCCCTTGGGCGCCACGTCGACGGACGCGGGCTGATCGAGGAAGTCCGCGGCCAGCATCCGGATCTCGTCCGAGAACGTGGCCGAGAACATGAGGTTCTGCCGGCGCGGGGGTAGCAGCGCGATGATCCGACGGATATCGCGAACGAAGCCCATGTCGAGCATCCGGTCGGCCTCGTCGAGCACCAGGATCTCGACCTGCGAGAGGTCGATCGTGCGCTGCCCGACGTGGTCGAGCAGCCGGCCGGGTGTCGCGACCACGATCTGGGCGCCGGCCCGGATTGCACGCACCTGCGGCTCGAAGCCCACGCCGCCGTAGATCGCCACGGAGCGGATCGGGTGTCGGGCGCCGTAGGTCCGGACGCTCGCCTCGACCTGGAGCGCGAGCTCGCGCGTCGGCGCGAGGACGAGGGCGCGGATCGGGCGGCGATGACGCTGGGATCGGTCGTCGCGGGGCGAGTGGTCGGCGGTTGAATGCAGCCGCTGGAGCATCGGCAGCACGAACGCAGCTGTCTTGCCGGTGCCAGTCTGGGCGGTGGCGAGGAGGTCGCGGCCGGTGAGAACGATCGGGATTGCCTGGTGCTGGATCGGGGTGGGCTGCGTGTAGCCCTCGTCCGCGACAGCACGGATCAGCTCGGGCGTCAGCCCGAGAACATCAAATGACACGGAGGGGTGGCTCCCTGGGGGCCCTCCCGCCAGCTGGCGGGGCCCGGTCAGGGCGGTGGGTGGTTCGGGGTCGGACGGCTGAGAACCGTGGGCGCGGACCGGAACACCCATCGAGCACGAAGGGCAGGAGTATACCGGGCCGACGCGTTTCCTGGCGTTACACCCGGAAAGTCGCCGCTGGCCGGATCGACGCGGCGGCTCGCCGCTGCCGGATCTACCCGGCCGCCTCCAGCTGGTCGGCGTACCGTTCGAGCGCCTTGGCCACCTTCGCCAGCGGCTCCATCAGCGCCGGCGTGCACAGCTGGCCGCATCGTCGGGCGAAGGCGGCGGCGTCACGTAGCCGTTCCTCCATCAGGACCCACGCCGCCTCCCGGTGGGGCAGGAAGTAGTCCACCGAGTAGAACAGCTCGAACCCGGGGCCCGCGGTGACGCCCGGCAGCTCGGGGCCGACCGGCAGCGTGGTGACGACGGCGCCCAGCGGCTTGATCGCCGAGTACATCAGCCCAACCGACACGTCGGCCAGGACCTCGAGCTGCTCGGGGGTCTCGTCGGTGGGCGCGAAGTACCGGGACAGGAGCTGGAGCAGGACCTCGTAGCTCACGTTGAGCAGATCCATCGCACGCGTGGTGCCCGGATCCGTGATCAGCGGTACCACGACACCGGTGGACTGGGGGCGCACGTTGGCTGCCACGACCGGGCGGGCCGGCTCGAAGGACGGATCCACCCGCTTGAGCGCGAGGTATTCGTCGAGGATCCCGAGGAGGCGTCCGAAGTGAGCGTCGCGCCACTCGCCGCGCGCGCCCTCCCCCTGCTCGACGATCGTGTCGATCGCCTGCATCGCGGAGGCAAGATCGGTCACCGCCACCAGCTCGGGCCAGTGGAAGTGCTCCTCGGTTGCCTGTGCGCTCGGCGGGCCGACGAACAGCCGATCGGGACCGAGGCGGGCCTCGAGGTGCTCAAGGCCGGACTGGATGGATCGGTAGAGCTGACCGATCGTGTCGAACTCCTGGAGCTGCGGGACGATTCCGTCGGGCTCGTCGTGGGGCAGCGGCACCGCCTGTGCGATCGCCTCGAACCCCTCGCCGTCATCGACGTCCATCCCGTCGGGACGTTCGAGGAACGCGAAGTGGCGAAGCGCCGACTCGCCGAATGGCACCAGCTCGATCCGGACGCCGGCCGGATATGCGTAGGCGGGCATCGGGAAGTTGGGCCGAGCGAGGCGCGGCGCGGCGCCGACCGCCGTCAGCAGGTTCTGGACGAGTGACAGGTGGAGCATCTCCTGCGCGCCGATCTGGAGCAGCGTCTTGCGCCAGCGCTGGACCGACGGGAGCGTCTCCGGCGTCAGACCCTCCTCGACCTTCTGCTTGAGGGAGAACGCCGCGAACAGGTACTGGAGCATCACAAGGTGCTCGAGCTCGGCCGCCTTGCCAAGCGTGTAGATCAGCGCCTCCCGATGCTCCAGGCCGCCCGCGTGTGCGTCGTCGGGACCGCGCCGGACCTCCAGCACGCTGGCCAGCGGACCGCGCGGGCCGGGGGTGACACTCTCGCTCATGGGGCGCCTCTCTGGGTGGGTGGCGGGGTGCTGATGCCGGCGGGTCAGGCGGCGGGGCCGATGTCGGACGCCGCAGGCTCAGCCTCGTAGAAGCGGTCGTCGGCGTAGCACCATCGCCAGCCCTCGCCTGGCTCGACCGAACGGATCATCGGGTGTCCCGTCTCGTGGAAGTGGGCCGTGGCATGCCGGTTGGGGCTCTGGTCACAGCAGCCGGTGCGCCCGCAGGTGAGGCACTGCCGGAGATGGACCCAGCTGCCGCCGATCTCGACGCAATCGGCGCATGCAAGGGTCGACGGCTCGACTCGCGTCTCGGGATCGTAATGCTCGCAGTTCGACATGAGGCAGCTCGCCCAACGGTGCCCGTCACCGGGCGACATCCCCCGCGGCTGTCCGGCAGCTCGACACTAGCACCGAACGCAGCAGGACGTGCGACTCGGCACCGGGCCTCGGAGCCCCGTCCCGTCAGGTGGGTGCCGTGCGGCCCGTCGGCCGGACGTTCCCGGTCCTGTCGAGCTGTCGCCGGGCACAGGTGAGCCATGCCCCGAGCCGGCCCAACAGGCCGGACGGCCGTAGTCACACCGCCAACCGAGCCCTAGGCTCGCGAATGGACGTCGCCGGAGCACGCAGCGAGAGCCCCTCCGATGGAGATCCGGGTCCTCGGCCCTCTCGAGATCGTTGAGGGGAGCCGGGTCGTCACGATCGCGTCCCGGCGTCAGCGCGCCCTGTTCGCGCTCTTGCTCGTCCATGCGGGGCGGCCGGTCTCGACCGAGCGGATCCTTGATGCGCTCTGGGGCGACTCGCCACCCGACAGCGGCGCCGGCAGCGTCGCGTTCCATGTCTCGCGGCTCCGGTCGACGCTTGAGCCAGAGCGCGGCGACAGGCCCGGGGCCAACAACGGCCGCGGGCCGATCACCACCGAGACAGGTGGTTACGCGCTCCGGATCGAGCCTGACGCGCTCGACGCCGCTCGCTTCGAGCGGCTGGCGGGCGAAGGGCACAAGCTCCTCGAAGGCGTCCCTGCGCAGGCAGCGGTCCGACTGCGCGCCGCACTGGAGCTGTGGCACGGCGAGGCGTTCGAGGATCTCGCCGACCTCGCGTTCCTGCAGCCGGAGATCGCCCGCCTCCGCGAGTGTCGGCTGCGCGCGCTCGAGGATCGGTTTGAAGCGGACCTTGCCCTTGGCCGGGGCGGTGAGATCGCGGGTGAGCTCGAATTGCTCATCGCCGAGGAGCCCCTGCGCGAGCA
This sequence comes from uncultured Chloroflexia bacterium, assembly GCA_963734935.1. Classification (GTDB taxonomy): domain Bacteria; phylum Chloroflexota; class Limnocylindria; order Limnocylindrales; family CSP1-4; genus CAIXZV01. The sequence goes on from CAVTIO010000010.1 coordinate 262,493, forward strand.
CCTGCGAGCTCAGCTCATGCGCGCCCTCTACGGCGCCGGCCGCCAGGCCGATGCGCTGCGCGTGTACGGGGAGGGACGGCGCATTCTCACCGACGAGCTGGGCATCGACCCGTCCCCCGAGCTCCAGGCCCTCGAGCTGGCGATCCTCCGCCAGGATGCGGCCCTCGCCGTCAGCGGGGCCCTCTCTCGACCCCGCAATCCGTACAAGGGCCTGCGCCCCTTCAGTGAAGCCGACGCCGGTGACTTCTTCGGGCGCGAGCTGTTCGCGGCGCGCCTCCTCGAGCGCCTCGAGGCCGTGTCACGGGCAGGCGGTCTGTTGCTGCTCGTCGGGCCAAGCGGGAGCGGAAAGTCGAGCGCCATCCGCGCCGGTCTCCTGCCTCTGCTCCGCCGACCCGCTGCCGGTCGCCCTGCGTGGCGAGTCGCCAGCATGCTTCCGGGAAGCCGTCCGGAGGAGGCCCTCCTGCGCTCGCTGAGCGAGGTCGGCGCGGACACCGAGGGGCTCCGCGCTGGGACGGACCCTGAACCGGTCGACATCGCCGGCGTGATCGCGGGCGTGGCCGCTGCCGACTCGCGCCCGTTGCTCCTCGTCATCGACCAGCTCGAGGAGCTGTTTGCGCTCGCGACGGACCCGGCCGAACCAGCCAGGTTCCTGCGTGGCATCGCCGCCGCGCTGAGCGGGCCGGCGCAAGACCTGGCCGTCGTCTCGTCACTGCGGGCCGACTGGTTCGATCGGCCCTTGCTCAGCGCCGAGCTCGGAGCGCTCGTCCGCGACGGTATCGAGGTGGTGACGCCGCTGAACCGTGACGAGCTCGAGCGAGCCATCGTTCGGCCGGCTGCCGCGGTGGGTGTCGAGCTCGAGCCAGGGCTGGTGGCCGACCTGGAAGGGGACGTCATTGACCGACCCGGAGAGCTTCCGCTCCTCCAGTTCGCCCTGACCGAGCTGTTCGAGCGAGCCGACGGACACCGTCTCTCCCGTGAGTCGTACGCGGCGATCGGCGGAGTTGCGGGCGCTGTCGGCCGTCGGGCGGAGACCGTGTTCAACTCGCTCGACGAGGTGTCGCGCGACCTCGCCCGCCAGCTGTTCCTCCGCATGGCCGCTGTCGGCGAGGGCCGAACCGTCGCTGCCCGCCGGGTGGTCGTCGATGACCTGCGATCGATCGAGCCGATGCCGGAGCGCGTCGATGCCGTGCTCGAGGCGTTTGGGCGCTGGCGACTGCTGGCCTTCGACCGTGATCCGCGGACCGGCCGGGCGACCGTCGAGCCGGCACACGAGGCCCTGCTCACACACTGGCCGCGACTCGCAGGGTGGATCCGGGAGGCGGAGGAGGCCCTCTGGATGGAGGCCCGCCTGAACGCCACGGCCACCGAATGGGCCGCCGCGGGCCGGGACCCGGGATTCCTCCTGGCCGGCAGCCGTCTGGAGCTGTTCGCGGCCTGGAGCGCCACCACCGACATCCGGCTCGATGCGCTCGAGCGCGACCTGCTCGAGGCGAGCCTGGCGGAGCGCCAACGGGCCGAGGCCACCGAGCACGAACGGCGCGAACAGGAGCGCCGCCTCGAGCGGCGGGCGTCGACGTGGCTCAGGGCGCTGGTGGTCGTCCTGCTTGTGGCGGCCCTTGGAGCCTCCGGGTTGCTGGCAGCGGTCTGGCGCCAGGCGGAAGGGGCTCGCGAGGCACAGGCGATCGCCACGGCGCGCGAGCTGGCGGTCGCTGCGAACGGGCGGCTTGAGGCCGACCCGCCGCTCGCCCTGCTATTGGCCGCGCAGGCAGCGCGGGCGACGGCCGACCGGGGGTGGATCACGGAGGAGGCGCTCGATGCGCTCCACTGGGCCATCCAGGAGGCACGGATCCCGTACCCCCGCGACGAGGCCCCTGTCGCCGTGCGGCTCGCCCCGCCTCCCGGCGGTGCCCGTGGCGTCTACCTGCTGCCGGCCGCCGAGCTCATCGACCTTGCCGAAGCTGCCGCTGGCCGCCCGCTCACCGACGAGGAATGCCAGACCTACCTGCACCAGCCGATCTGTCTGGTTGGCGACGGCAGTTGGGGCCACGGCGGTCTCGCGGTTCTCACCGCCACTGGGCTGGTATCGATGGAGGGGCTGGCGGACGAAGGCACCGTCCGCACGAGCGTTCGAGTCGTCTCGCAGCTGCCGGCGGACCTCGCCGGGGCCTTGACCGACTATGCCGCCGGGGGCCCGGCCATCTCCATCGTGACCGACGACGGCACCGTCGACGTGGGTCGGGCCGTCGAGGAGGCGGACGTGGCCATCCTCGTGCGCCCCGGTGATGTCGCGTATCTCGACCGGGCGGGGTCACTGATCGGCCTCGACGACCTTCTGTCGCCTGCCTCCGTCGCGACCATCGGGTCACGACCGCTGGCTGACCTGGGCCAGGTCGGGTCGCAGGATGGAGCGGACGACGGCGCGGCCCGCCTCGTTGGAGCGCCCTTCGCGGCCACGGCGTCTGGCGTGCTGTGGTACCCGGCCAGGGCGTTCGCGGCTGTCGGGTACGAACCGCCAACCTCGTGGGGTGAGCTGGAGCAGCTCGTGGCCCAGATGATCGAGGACGGGCACACGCCGTGGTGCCTCGGGTTGGCCGGTGGGTTCGGTGGAGCGGGCGATGGGTCCGGCGGTGCTGATCTCCTCGAGGATCTCGTCCTCGGTCACATCGGGGGGCGAACCTTCGACCGATGGCCGTCGGGCGGCCGGGCCTTCGCTCTGTGGCTCGAGGCGGCGCTGCGCCAGTATCACGCCATGATCCACGAGGATGGCGCAGTCCTGGGCGGCCCCGAGACGGCGGTCACGACGCCCGCGACATTGGCCGCGCTCCAGATGGGCTCCGAAGAGCTCCCCCGGTGCTGGCTGGTCCACGCGGCCGCCGACCAGCGGTCCGCGTGGGAGCAGGCCACGTGGAAGGACGATATTCGGGACGACCTCACCCCAGTCCGGTTCCCGATCGCTGGGCAAGGGTCGAATGACCTGCGTGGGCGCGTGTACACGCTCGTGGTCCTCCGGGATCGCCCCGAGGTCCGGGATCTCGTCCGCCATCTGCTCGGCGCGGAGTTCGCATCCAGGTTGGTCGCACACGACGAGGGGAGCGGTCTCGTTCCGCTCACGGTCCCCGCTGTGCCGGTGGACCGGCCGCCCGATGAGCGCGTCCTGTCGAACCTCGTGACCTCCGCGCTCGCGGCAGGGGTCTTCCGCGCGGACGCCTCCGATCAGATGACGAGGGAGCTCGGCGTGATTGCCCTCCCGGAGTCGGCGCTTCGAATTGCCGACACGCCTGCGGGCGCCTCTGACATCACCATCGCCAGCGAGCTGGACCTGCTGGAGCGGGTTCGACTCGGAGCACAACCGTGATCCGCCACGCGGCTTCCGCCGGGCCGCTCATCGCCCGCTCGACCGTCGCTGATCGGGCGCTCATCGACAGCACGCATCGTGGTGGCACCGAACCGGCCAGATGGGCCGGACGGCGAGCCGGAAGGTGGGGCCCAATGATGCGCACCAGGTACCTCATCGCAGGTCTGCTGACAATCTCACTGGTTGGGTGCACGGGAGCCGCGACGCCGGCACCCACCCCCGAGCCGACACCCCAACCCACGGTGGCCCCGTCGACGCCCGAGCCAGTGGCGTCGCCGTCCCCGACCGCGGCCGCGCTTGGCGTCACGGTCACGTTCGACGGCACGGACTGCAACTACATCGGACCGTCGATCATCCCCGATGGCACGGTGCTCCGATTCCAGTACTTCCCCGACCAGGCGGTTGCGGCTTCGTCATACCTCATCGTCTACGCGGTTAAGCCGGGGACTACGCTCGAAGACGCCCCCGAAGATGGCACCTCCACCGTGTACGAAGCCCCCGACTGGGCGTATGAGTCGACGTTCGCCTATGTCCACGGAACCGGCGCCATGCTCTACACGATCGAGAGCGTGAAGCAGGGCAAGGACGGCGTTGACTACACGGTCGGCGGCTATCACGTCGCCTGCGACATGCCGGAAATGTATTTCGCCGCGCAACTGTCGGTCGCCGGAGCATAGGGCGATCCTCAACATTTCAAGCCCCGCCTGGCATCAGCCGGGCGGGGCTTGTTGTTGCGATCTGGGTTGGCACTGACCGGACCTGGCGGTCCTCGCTGGATAGCCCTCAGGGGCGCTGGCCAGCCTCAGGCCTGCTCGGTCTGCCGATCAGGTGTTCGTGACGGCTCGAGGTCGACCATGCGTACGTGGCGACTTCGCCCGGACGCGGTGCGAACGACCGCCGCCGGGATCACGCCCGACACGAGGCGCTCGATCACCGCCACCTCACCGGCATCCGCGCCGGATCCGGCGATCGTCACCTTCATGCCCACGCTCAGATCCGACCGCCAGCGGCCGGCATCAAGATTGATCGTGGCGACCGTGGGTGGATTGACCGGCACGCGGTTTGCCGGCGGGGGACCCTTCGAGCTGCGTGACGGCGGGTGGAAGACGCGACGCTTGCGCGTCACAGGGCCGCTCGTTGCCGGGGGCGCGACACGCCGATGGTCATCGCGCGAGGTGGTCGAGGGCAGTCATCATCTGGGCTCCCTTCGCTGCTCGGCGGATGGTCACCTCGGTCTCAGGACCGCGCGCGTCGGCGCTGCCCCGAGACCGATGTCGGCGCCGGACTATGCCGCGCTGACCTGGTTCGCGCGCGGACCCTTCGGCCCCTGCTCGACCTCGAACGAGACGCGCTCGCCGCCAGTCAGGCGATCGAACGTGAGCGAGGGCTGGAGGCTGTCGCGGTGGAAGAAGTATTCCTTCCCGTCCTCGGCGACGATGAAGCCGAAGCCGCGATCGGACACGACTTTCTTGATGGTTCCGGTGGTCACAGTGACCCCCTTCTCTTCCCGAACGCAGAGAGCAGACGCACGGTCAAGTTCGAGAAGGGTCGACCACACGAGGCATCACCACAAGGGGTGGCGATGCGGCCACGATATGCGCGATCCGCTGATCGCACAACCCCAGGCTCGGACCGGGTGGCTGCGGCTGGCGACGACGCTGCGCTCGGCCGCCTCCGTCTGGTCATTCGCGTCAACGGGCCATAGGGTAGTCGGCGGAGCGTCGGCGATGGACGCGAAGCCACGCATCGCCAACGGGTCGACCGCCCGGCGCAGACGCGCGTCGCCTCGATCAGCATGGAGGCCGTCATGGATCCTGTTCACATGCGACCCATCTTCGTGCCGCCGGGCGCCGGGACCGTGCTGGAGGACATGGCCGTCACCCACAAGCTCACCGCAGACCAGACGGATGGGACGTGCTACCTGTTCGAGTCCACGTTCGAGCCGGGGATGGGCAACCGCCTCCACGTTCACGCTCGCGAGGACGAGATCGGCTTCGTGGTCGAAGGTGCCCTCGAGATCCTGATCGAGGGCAGATCGCACGTCCTCGACACGGGTGGCCTGGCGCGTCTGCCCAGGGGCATCCCCCACAAGATCAGAAACCCGTCCAGCCAGTCGTCGCGGTACCTGTTCATCGCCGTCCCCGCGGGCCTCGATCGGTGGTTCGATGCCGTGACCCAGGCAAGGCGCGATGGATCGCTGGACGAGGCGCTCGCCGGCGAGCTCGCGCGTCAGTACGGGGTCGAGTGGCTGGAGTAGGGTGTCACCCTGCTGTGCGGAGCACCCGGAGCACCCGGAGCACCCGGAGCACTCGGAGGAGGCGCGATGAGCGGCAGCGGCACCAAGGATGACCCCTGGCGGCTGACGACCCCGCCCGGGACGTCCACCTACGAGATGTGGCGCGACGAGACGACCGATCCTGCCGCGCTCATCTGCCAGGTTGGCGCGACTCAGCTGCGGTATCAGCTGCGGATCGTCGAGGACCTCGCCGCCTGGCTTCGCGAGCAGGGCGACTGGGTCCCGCTCGGCGGCGCCGACGAACAGAAGGAGGCGGCGGCTGGAACCGTGGAGGCGTGGGGTCGATCGCCGGACAACCCGGTCGGCGGGTGGTATGGCCTCAAGAAGGGGCTCCGCGGTCGCGTCGGCGTCTACCTTCCCCCGCTGCTCGAGGCGCTCGGGCTCGCCGAGGTGACGCACGAGCGCAGGAACAACCAGATGCGGGCCACCTGATTGAGGCCGAAGCACCCGGGCCGATTGAACCCGACCCGTACCCTTCTTGGTGGGAGGCCGTGTGGTGCGGATTGCATTCTTCACGTTCGGCAACATGCTCGCGCCGGGGGGTGACCCGGTCGTTGCCGAGTTCGAGGCGCGGCTACCCGCGACGTTCGCCGCGGCCGAAGCGAGCCCGGGGTTCATCGCCTACGTGGACGAGCCAGATCGAGCTCCCGGCAGCCCCGTCCTTCACTCTCCCTTCTACACCGGCGATGCGGGCGCCGCCCTCGACTCGGAAGCGTCGACGTTCACGATCTGGCGGGATCTGGAGTCGGTCTATGCATTCGCCTACAGCGGCCCGCATCTCGAGGCATTCAAGCGGAGGCGGTTCTGGTTCCAGCCGCCGAGCTGGCCGAGGTACCTCGCGTGGTGGATCGCGGATGACGAGGTCCCGACGTGGGCCGATGCCCACGCGCGTCAGCAGCGGTTGCATACCGAAGGGCCAACGCCTGCCGCGTTCGACTTCCATCACCCATTCGATGCCGACGGCCAACCCACGAAGGTGCGGCGGCCGAGCGCCCGGTAGGCCGCCGCACCCGTAGGCGGGATCTGCTCCATCCATCGGGCCAGGGGTGGACGGGCGTGCAACGATCGATCCAGCGTCGCGCGGCGGTCGATGTCCGGTCCCGCGCTGGCACCGGTGATCGGGAGGCGATGCCCTATGCGCGACTTCAAGCTGGGGCTTGTGCTCCCGCTGTACGAGGACCCGGAGACCGGGCGGCCCCACCGGTGGGACGAGCTCCGCACGATGGCCAGGCTGGCGGAAACCATCGGCTTCGGCACGGTCTGGGTGCCCGACGAGCTCCTGTGGCGGGTGCCGGACTGGCCGGGACCGCGCGGCTGGTGGGAGTGCGTCGCGATGACCGGCGCCGTGGCGGAGGCTACCGAAGGGATCGAGGTCGGGACGTGGGTGCTGTCCGCGAACCAGCGCAACCCCGGGATCACGGTCCGCGGCGTCGAGACGCTCGACGAGATCTCAGATGGGCGATTCGTGTTCGGCCTGGGCGCCGGCAGCGGTGACTCCGAAGCGAAGACCTTCGGCCTCCCGCTCGACCATGTTGTCAGCCGGTTCGAGGATTCGCTCGAGATCATCATGCCCATGCTCCGGACCGGACGCGCGGACCATGACGGCCCATACCACCAGGCCAGGGACCTCGAGTCGCGGCCACGAGGGCCGCGCTCCGGCGCCATCCCCCTGATGCTCGGTGCCGGCGGACCACGGACGATCGCCCTGGCCGCTCGCCACGCGGACATCTGGAGCTACTACGCCCAGGAGCGCAGCGAGCCCGCCGAGTTCGTGCCGCGCATCCAGCAGCTCGAGGCGGCGTGCGAGGCGATCGGTCGCGATCCGGCCACGATCGGGCGGTCGGCGGGGATCTTCGTGGAGCCGACAGAGGCGACCGGCTCGGAGGCGGCGGGCCTGGGCGTGCCGGTCCGCGGCTCGGCGGACCAGGTCGCCGACGCGATCCGCGCCTTCGCCGACGTCGGCGTGACACAGGTCGAATGCATGCTCTGGCCCACGACGATCGCGTCGCTCGAGGCGATGGGTCCCGTGGTGGAGCGCCTGGGCCGCGCCTGATCGCCGCGGCGACGCGCGAGTCACCACAAGGTCGTGTCGTGGCCGCGCCGACCGCCCGTGGTGTCGGTCGGGGACCAGCGGCCGATGGGTACAATCGCGACACCCGATCGATCAGGGTGTTCAGGTGAGGCGAGGCGGCCACGGGCGGCACAGCTTCGGGCAGTCACGGCCGGCGCGCCGGGCGGGTCCAGTCGCTGACGTCCCGTGAGCCAGGAGTCTTCGAACCGTGCGCGTGGTCCGCATTCCGAAGAACCAGCTGATGCTCATCGCCGGATTGGTCTGGTGTGCTGCGGGCGCGATGGTGATCATGATCGGACTGCCCCTGGAGTTCCAGCTGGCACCGGAGCACCTACTTCTCGTGCCACTCGCCGTCGCGGTCTTCCTCGCCTTCTACTACCTTGTCTTCTCCCGGCTCGTGCGCAGGCACGCGGCCCGGATCCGCTCGCGCGAGGAGGACCGGCTCCCCTTCTGGCAGTTCTTCAACCGCACGTCGTGGGCGGTGATGGCGATGATGATGTGCGGCGGCATGGCGCTCCGCTTCTCGCACCTGATGCCGGACTGGATGATCGCTTTCTTCTACAGCGGGCTCGGTTTGGCGTTGTTCCTCTGCGGCGTTCGCTTCCTGGGCGTCTTCGCACGCAAGGACGTGCTTGCGTGCGCACCGGAGCGGCTCGGCTCCGACTCCTGATCACACGCGGCGTGTCGCCCCGCAGTGAACCGAGCAGCGCGACGCTCGAGAGGCAATTCGCCCCAGAGGGTGCTGGCCCCGCCCCGCCGGCGCTCGCCGGAGTCACTCCCATGATCGGGATGACAATCCGTCATGACGCGAGCCGGCTGGCCGTTCACCCTGACAGTGGATGTGTTTGCCCGTCGTGACCACGCCGTCCACCAGGTCGGCCATCCTCGAGCAGCGCCATCGGGAGGTCGATGAGCGAGGATCGGAGCAGCGGGCCGGGGCTGCGAGCCGACCGGGGCGAGATGAGCCCGGCGCGACGGCGCGGGGACGCAAGAGCCGCAGCGGCGAGCCCATATGAAGCGACTCAGCGAGTCGAGGTTCGGCGGTTCTTCGACCTCCTGATCGCCACGGCCGTTGTCACCATGCTGATCGATGGCCCCGCGGCCATCGCCATCGGCAGCCCCCGGTGGTTCGCCCCGGTGATCGTGGGAGGCTTGTTCGGCGCATGGGTTGCGGCGGGACCCCGCCGCGCGGTCGAACACGGCGATGTCGAGGCGATCGTGAATCGGGTGGCGATCGTGCTCGTCGCCTGGATCTTCGTGGTGGTGTTGTTCCAGCCGTTCCTCGCGCTTGCCCTGGCGCCGGCCTACCTGGTGCCCATCGCTGCCGCTCTGCCGTATCTCGAGCGTCGGAGGCTTCGCCTGGTCATGGGCCTTGCGTGGGCAGCGGCCCTTGGCTCGGTGCTCTTGCATCTCTTCCCCGACGACTCATCTGCCCCGGCCATGGTCGAGACGGTCGTGGAGGTGGTGGCACTCAGCGTGGTGATCGGGGTCGTCTTCATCGTTCTCTACCGGTCGGCGGAGCTCCTCAAGGCCTCCGGTCGCGAGTTCCACCGGCTGTTCCAGCTGTCATCCGACCTCGCCGAGACGACCGATCCCGGGTTGCTCGGCGGTCTTGTCGCGCGGCACCTCGCCGAGGCGACCGGGTTCGACGACTGCGTCATCTACGCACTGGCCCCGGAGACTGCGCGGTTTGCCCCGTTCGGCTCCCATCCGGCCGAGCGTTCGCTGGAGACGGCTCCCGGGTCGATCGCGCAGCGACCGTTGCTCGCGCACGTCGCCAACGATCAAGAGCCGCTCGCAATCGACGTATCCGACGAGCGGGCGGATCCGCTCGAACGTGACCGCCTTGGCGGCCTCGGTCGAAGGGCCATGCTGCTCCTGCCCCTCACTGCCCAGGAGCGGTCGGTCGGGATCGCCGAGCTGACGAGCGCCAGGGCCCACTCGATCGACGTGCGCCGGCTCGCGCTCGCCCGGACTCTGACGTTCGAGGCCGCCATGGCGATCGAGAATGGGCGGCTCTACCAGGAGCTACGCCACCGGTCGCTCCACGACCCGCTCACTGGCCTCGCGAACCGGAGCCTGTTCGACGATCGTGCGGAGCACGCCATCGCCCGCCAGGCTCGGAAGGACGGGACAGGCGTCGCCGTCCTGTTCATGGACCTCGATGGGTTCAAGGCGGTCAACGACACGCTCGGTCATGCGCGGGGCGACCGGCTGCTGACTCTCGTGGGCGAACGACTGCGGACGGTCTCACGCGCAACGGATACCGTGGCCCGGCTCGGCGGTGACGAGTTTGCGCTGCTCCTCGAGGACGTTTCCTCCATCGACGCGGCGCTCGCCGTGGCCGCGCGGGCGAACGATGCCCTGGCAGAACCGTTCGACCTTGGCGGTCAGCCCACCAGGACATCGGTCTCGATCGGCGTCGCGTTCCGGTCTGCGCAGGGCGCCACCCTCGATGATCTGCTCGCGGATGCAGATGCCGCGATGTACCAGGCGAAGGCGGACGGCAGGGATCGGACCGTGCTGTCCGAGGGCAGCCGCACCGCTCTGGAGCTGGGTCGCTCCGTCCCGGCAGCCGGGTGAGCGCCGATCAGCGCTGCTGGTGCAGCGGGGGCAGGTTTTCGCGACCGTTGGGATCAGCGTGCGACTACGTCACCGACCGGACGATCATCGACACGCCCGCCGGCCCGCTCAAGCTGCCGCATACCATCGAGTTCGACCCCGTGACCTCGGGGACCGTGATCCACACGCGCTTCGGACCGCCGAAGTCGAAGCGGGACCTCGCGCTCGCCGCACAGGTTGGTACAGCGTACGGGGATGCGCTCCACTCGAGCCTTCCGAGGCTGGTCGAGCTGGTCGATGCGGAGCTCGCCGCCCGACAGGCGGACCGTGGCCCGGAGCCGGAGCTGGCCCCGCCCAGTCCGGACAGACCGTTGTCCAGACTCCAGCCCCTGACCATCATCGAGTGAGCGTGGCTGGGCCCGCTCGGCGATGCGGGCCCCGAGGTGATCAGGCGAAGAAGTCGGCGATCGCCTGGGTATCGTCCGAGAACGCCCAGCGCTCGGAGACCTGGCCACCTCGGATGTGGTAGATCTCCGCCACGCGATACGTCAGGGAGCGGCCGCCGTGGGTTGCCGTCGCCGTCCCCAGACCCACGACGTGATCGTCGCTTGCGAGGAGGTCGTGCAGCTCCCACTTGATGTTGTAGTCGGTGAAGAAGCCCATCGACGCGGCCAGCTCGGCCTTGCCGCGACGTGGCTCGGCACGCCCGATCTCGTGCCACACGACATCGTCGGCCACCCGGCTCGCCGCGCCCTCCATGTCGCCGTTGCTCATCGCCTCGTTCATCTCGCGAACGACCTTCTCGTTCGGGTGCTCGGCCATGGCCTTCCTCCGTCGAGCCGGCAGGGCGCACGACGACTGCGCGCTGGAGACGCTGCCGACTCGGTTCCCGAGAAGCGTACGCCCTGATGCCAACGCTCCGGCTGCGAACGACAATCACCCGTACTGGCTGAGCTCGACGAGATGGCCGTCCGGGTCACGGGTGAAGCACCGTGTCTCAAGGCCATTCACCACCGGTGGCGTCAGGAACGACGCACCGCGGTCGAGCAGCGTCCGGTAGACGGCGTCGCAGTTGGCTACCCGGATCGTCATCGCGTGGCTGACACGCGTGGGCTCAGCCGGGGCGGCGAATGTCACGTCGGGCTTATCTGGCGTCGGTCCTCCGCCGGTCACCAGGAGCAGCCAGCTGCCACCGAGCCGGAGCACGGCCGAAGTCCCGCCGTACTCGCGGTACGGCTCAGCTCCGAGGACGGACACCCACCATGTGCGGGCGCGCTCGATGTCGCTGACCACCAGGATGTGGGTCATCTCGACGCCACCTTCCGGGAAGCCCGGGGTGGCTGACCGATCGATCGGGTCCATCAGGTTGTCCTCCTGGTCGTGGCTCGCGTCCCATCCGGGCGACGTGCCAAGGATGGCAGCCCTCCGCGATGGCGACCGCCGATCGCGTCAGCTCCGTCGCGTTGTATGGTGCGCGGAGACAGCAAGGAGGCGGATGGATCCCATCGCCGTGATCGGCGTCATCGTCGCGGCCGTTGCGGTAGCTGCCGCCGGCTTCATGCTCGGGCGTGCTCGCGGCGCAGGAGGAACCGCCGCGACAGCCGACCGCGGCGCCGCCAACGCGCCCCTGCGTCGGCTCGAGGAGTACGACTTCTATCCGTTCGGGGAGGATGAGAGCGGCCACGTCGCGTTCGATCCCGACGCCTTCGACCGTGCCGTCGCGCACTTCCTTGACGAGCGAAACCCGCGGGCTGCCGGCGAGCTGATCGTGATCGGCGAGCAGAACTTCGTCCGCGACACCTTCCCGACTGACCGGCTCGAGCGATATGGGGCGCTCTACGAGGTCTATGACGGCGACGGGGTGGTCAGCAACAACGACGCCTATCTCGAGAACTACCGGCGGATCGTCAAACAGATCGGGAGATCCTTCCCCGGTACCGGGATCGAGATCCTCCTCCACAACCTCGTCAACCCATCGAGGTCGCTGGTCGCGATCGAGAACGCGGTCGTGACCGGCCGGTCGGTCGGCAGCGGGGCAACGAACCTCGTGCTCGACCTCAAGACGCGTCGCCAGCGTGGGGAGGACAAGGTCAACTACGAGCTGAACATCGGCGCCCGCCAGTTCAAGTGCACGACGATCCCGATCTTCCGGCCCGACTACGGCCTGGTGGGCGCAATCTGCATCAACATCGACAGCCGGTTCCTCCGGGAGTACGTCGCGGCGAGCGAGGATCGGCTGACCGCGTTCCTCGACAATCTCCTACGCACCGATTTCCAGCTCGACGAGAACATCCTCTCGCGCGACGAGTACCTGAACGCCCTCAACGGCAAGCGTCACTTCCTCGACGAGTCGATCCGGACGGCGGGGTCACCCGTCGGCCAGCGTCGCCTGGCGGCGATCCTGTTCTCCGACATCGTCGGCTACACCTCGCTCATGGGCCGTGACGAGGCGGGCACGATGCAGATCGTGGAGGCAGACGAGCGCATCCATCGCGCTGCGATCGGCCGCCATCGCGGCAGCCTGGTCAAGAAGCTCGGCGACGGCATGCTCGCGGCCTTCGACGCCGCCTCCGACGCGCTCGCTGCGGCCCGGGAGGTGCAGCATGACGTGGTCGCGGACGGTCGCTTCCAGGTCCGGATCGGCATTCATCTCGGCGAGGTGATCCAGAGCAGCGGCGACGTCCACGGCGATGGCGTCAACATCGCCGCGCGCATCCAGGCCGAGATGGGACCCGGCGAGATCGGCGTTTCGAGCGTCGTTTACGAGAATGTCCGGAACAAGGGGGGCGTGGTGGCCCGACCGCTCGGGTCCCTGACGCTCAAGGGCGTAACCGACCCGGTGACGGTCTACGCCCTCGAGGTCTGATCGGCCATCTCCCGCTCGGGGCCTTGCCGCGCCGAATGACGCCGCACCGGTCCTAGCCGGTCCCGTTGTCACAGCTCACCGGCTCGTCCGGGAAGAGCGGCCGGGCAGCCGGGAGGTAGACGACGCCGGCCTCCTCGAAGTACTGGTTCTGCTTTGCGTTCGAGACCACGGCCCACAGCGATTCACCGTCGGCGCCGTCGACCGCACCGCAGCGCGCGTCGCCGAATGAGGTCGGTGCGCCGAAGGTCGCAATCGGCGTGTCCAGCGGCCACACGAGTGGCGCCGCGTCCATCCCATCGTCGGGCTTCAGTCCGACCGTGAGCACGAGCCGCATGGCGTCGGGTGTGTAGGGCTGAGCTGCGCTGAGGTTCTGGTCGCCGACGAGCGCCGGCAGGTTGGCGAGCTGCGAGATGAGGGCCCCAACGCTCGCGCGCATCGTGGCCTCCTCGGGTGTGAGGGAGGCATCCGGCGACGCCACGCCGATGGTCAGGGTGACGACCTTGCCGCCGGTCAGGGCCGTGACCTGCGTGTCCGGCGCGTCGGCGATCCCGTGCGGCGGGTAGTTCGCATCGGCCAGGTCCGCCGCGTCGATCGACTGTTGGACAATGGCCAGCCCGTCGGGCGTCAGCCGCGACTCGAGGATCGGGGGCACGAGCGGGCCCGGGTAGATCTCCGACACCATGCCCTGCTCGAACACGCGCCCGTCGGCGTAGATGCTCTGGAACGGCGTCCGGGTCAGCTCGGAGTTGGGTGCCACGAACCCGCCGACCGACTCGACCCGGAACAGGAGGGTGTCTGGATCTGCAGCCGCGGGCGTCGCTGACGGCGCCGGCGAGACGCTCGGGGCGGGCGAGGGGCTCGGGCCGCCGCCGGCGGACGTGCACGCTGCTGCGATCAGCGCAACGACCGACAGGAAGAGGTATCGCATGCAGGCCTCCGACGGGCGGTGGATGGGCGTGGATATGCTGCCGCTCACCGCGCGTGGCGACATCCTGATGACGCGCGGGGTTCGGTGCCGGTTCCCTCGCCCATGGACCACCCGGGGAGCCACGGACCGCGGCCTCGAGAGATGCGTCGAGACGGGCGTCGAACCCGCGACCCGGCTATGGGAGGCGCTTCTCGAACCAGTGATCGGCATACGGCTCGTCGTTGAACGCCGCGACCTCGCGGAAGCCGCTCCCGCGATAGAGGGCGATCGCCTCGCTCAGGGAGCGGTTCGTCTCGAGCCGGACGATCTCTGCACCTCCGTCCCGCGCCAGCCGCTCCAGCTCCCCCAGGATCCGACGCCCGAGCCCGATGCCCCGGGCATCCGGTGCCACCCACATACGCTTCAGCTCGGCCGGGGCACCGGGGTGGAGCTTGATCGCGCCGCAGCCGACCGGTCGCGCCTGGACGCGGGCGAGGACCAGCGCGCCCGCCGGATGCGTCAGCTCGTGCGCGTCGGCGGAGATGCTGATCGAGGCATCGAAGCCGCCGTCGAAGCGCGCGTTGAGCTCGGAGAAGTACTGCTCGAGGCACCACCGAGCATCCGCTGAGCCCGGATCCTCGATGGCGAAGCGCACCGCGGATGCTCGGAGGAGCTGCTCGACCTCCGACATGGCGGCGATGAGTCGTGCACGTTGGCTGGCGTGAAGGGGTTCGAGGATCCTCGCCGCGACGTCGTCTGAACGTCGATCGAGCTCCGCTCGCTCGGCGAGTCCCGCGTCCGTCAGCCGGACGCGGCGGACCCGTCGATCGTCCGGGCTCGGGCCGACCACAACAAGATCCTGTCGCTCGAGGGCGCGCAGGACCCGACTCGCATAACCGGAGTCGAGGGACAGTCGCGTCCGCAGGGCCCGCACCTCTGTGCCCTCGGGGCCGATCTCCCAGAGGACCCTCGACTCGCCCATGGGTCGGGCGCGACCGAGGAACTGATCCGTGAGCGCGCCAATCCGCTCGGCAACCTCCCGGTTGAAGCGGCGAACCCCCTGAACCTCCGCCTCGGTCATTTCTCTGACTTTAGTCAGAGACATCCCATCGCGTCAAGGCCTGCCCGCTCGGCGGTCGGACGACGCGAATCACCCGCTGGTTCGACCGCGTCTTGCCCTGATCGGCACGAGAGGCTACGCAACGGAGACGCCGTGGGTGCGCGCGCGTCAATCCGACCGAGGGAAGGACATGCGGTCGAGCTCCTGACCGATCCGATAGCCGTAGTCGACGATCTTCTGCCAGTCACGGAAGTCGCCGAACCGGTGGGTCTGCAGCACCTGCGGCGGGACATCCGCGTCGGGCACGAGCCGGCCGCCGAACGTGCGGTGAGCTCGGGCATCGAGACCCGCGGTCAGCTGCGCCCCGTCCGGCGTGATCGGCTGATCGGCTCGGGCGAGGCGGCGGTCGAGGGGCCCGCCGCTGAACAGCCACAAGGGGCGGGCCTTGAGCTCCTCGCGAAAGCGATCGACGAACCGGCGAGCGTCCCGCTGCCAGTACGCCGAGTAGAGCGCGCTGCCCAGCACGACCGCGTCCCAGCTGTCGAGACTCGTGATCTCGCGGGCGGGCAACGCCGCCGCGTGGTAGCCGGCGTCGCGGAGGACCTGGGCGATCGTCTCGGCGATCTCGGCCGTCGAGCCCAGCTTGCTCGCGTAGGCGACCAATACATGGGCAGGCATGGCTTCCTCGTCAGCTGTGCGATGCGGATCCCGGCGTTGCGATCAGCACATCTTGCGACGTCCGGCAGGTAGTCTCAACCATGACCGGGGTCGTCGCCCAGCGCACTTACGACCACGCGCGGTACCAGGCAACGCCGCCCAGGCAGGCGATCGCGAACAGCCCGCCCATCAACGCATACGGAATCGCCTCAGCCGCCGTGGAGCTGCGTGACGAGGAACGCGGCGACCAGTGCCACCGCGAGCACCTGCGACGCGAGCGATAGCGCCCGCAGGTTGATGGTGTCCCAGCGCTCGTCGCGTGGCATCCCGGAGAGCAGGCTCGCGACGGCGGACCGCGACTGGAGCACCACGAGCACGATCGCATAGCCCAGGACGACCCCGAATGAGATCGCCACCTGTGCCGGGCTCGCGCTCTGACCGAGCAGGGATCCCGCGATCAGCAGGCCGAGGATGAGCTCGACGGCCGGCACGAGCCACCTGGTCCTGGTCCTGGTCCTGGAACAGCTCCTCGATGGGTCGGCCGAAGCAGCGGACGATCGCGAAGGCGAGCGGTAGCCTCACCCCCGCGTCAACAGCAACCTCTTGCTCTTGCCGGGGACGGGCGACGCCACCGACACTGACATCGATGGACATGCGCCACCGTCTCCTGTGCCGTGCTTCGTCGGCTCCCGGACAGGGCCGCAGGCTGATCGCCTTCGCCCTCGTCGGACTCCTGCTCTCCGGCTGCGCTGCGCCGACCGTCAGCCCGACGCCTCTGGCGACGAGCCCGTCGCCGCCACCGAGCGAGCAGCCGCTCGCTGTGATGCTCAGCGACGCCGTCGACCCCGGCGCAATCCTCGCCGACCTCGACCATCTCGGTGCCATCGCCGATGCGCATGACGGCGTACGGGTGGCCGGCGGCGACGGGCACGCGGCCGCGGCGACCTGGGTGGCCGACGAGCTCCGTCGGGCCGGGTACCAGGTCACCCTCGACTCGCTCCTGCTGCCACTGTTCTCGCAGGACGCCCCCGGGGTCCTCGAGATCGCGGGCACGGCCGCGCCGATCCTGCGGGGCTCGCGCGACTTCAAGGCGATGCTGCTGTCGCCGCCGGGCGAGGTGATCGCATCGGTGTTTGCGCTCGACTTTGATCGGGAAGCCCGGCCCGGTGATCGCAACGGCACCGCCTGCGAGACCGCCGGCTGGGCGAACGTCCCGGAGGGCGCCATCGTGCTCGTCCAACCGGGACCGTGCTGGACACGCACGATCGTCGATCAGGCCCAGGCCGCGGGCGCGGCGGCGCTCATCGTCGCCTACCCTGGATGGGGTCCGGGCGAGGTCCGCCGGCCGACGCTCCTCGACCCTGCGGGCCTGGACATTCCCGTGATCGCCGCGACCGGCGAGGCGGGCCTCGCGCTGGCCGATGCGGCGGCATCGGGTGACCGAGTCCACCTCCGGATATCGACCACCACGAGCATGCTCAGCAGCGAGTCCGTGATCGGCGAGACCCCGGGTGGGGATCCCGATCACGTCCTGATGATCGGTGGGCACCTTGATTCGGTGATCGATGGACCCGGGGTCAACGACAATGGCTCTGGGACCATGACGATCCTCGAGATCGCCCGGCGGCTGGCGGCGCTGACCGGCGGTGAGCCGACCTGGAAGGTGCGCGTCGCGTTCTGGACCGGCGAGGAGATCGGGCTGTGGGGCTCGGTCCACTATGTCGATGGCTTGGGCGACTCCGGCCTGAGCTCCATCGCGGCGTACCTCAACTTCGACATGCTCGGCTCGCCGAACGGAGTCCGCCAGGTGTACGCCGCCGACCCGGGCAACACAGCGGCCGCGACCCTCGAGCGACTGTTCACGGAGGCGTTCAAGTCCGAGGGGTTGACCTCGGAGACGGTGGATCTCAACGCTTCCAGCGACGGCTATCGCTTCGACCAGGCGGGCGTTCCCGTCGGCGGGCTCTTCTCGGGCGCCAACGAGCCCAAGTCCGAGGCGCAGGCCATCGATCAGGGTGGTTCGGCGGGCACACCCTACGACGCCTGCTACCACCTCGCGTGCGACACGATCGACAACGTCGACGCCGACCTCCTGGGTCAGATGGCGCACGCCGCTGCGCGTGTCGTCGGAGCCCTCGCCGGCGGAGAGGTGGAGCTGGCGCGCTGAGCCGACGCCGAACCGTGGGCTGCCTGGACAGCCACCGCCGGCGGGGCAATGTCGTCAGCCCGTGGAACCGCCGCCCTCGCGGAGCTCCAACGGCGTCTGGCCGGACGCCGGCTCCACGACCCCACGCTCCGTGACGATCGCGCTGATCAGCCGCGCCGGCGTCACGTCGAAGGCGGGATTGTGCGCCCGTGCCCCGGCCGGCGCGACCCGAATGCCGCCCCAGGCCAGCACCTCATCGTCGCCGCGCATCTCGACCTGGATGGCATCGCCGTTCGCGGTCGCGAGGTCAACCGTCGACCAGGGAGCGACGACCACGAACGGGATGCCCGCCTCGTGGCACGCAAGCGCCACCCCGACGCTGCCGATCTTGTTGGCCGTGTCGCCGTTGGCGGCAATCCGGTCCGCGCCGATCAGCGCAACGTCGACGATGCCGCCCAGGATCGCTGATGCCGCCGCGCCGTCCGCCTGGACAACATGTGGGATCCCGTCATACGTGAGCTCCCAGGATGTGAGCCGCGCACCCTGAAGAAGCGGCCGGGTCTCGTCGGCGTAGACGAGCGCGATTTGGCCGCGCCGGTGCAGCTCGCGAACCACGCCCAGCGCCGTCCCCCACTCGGTCGTGGCCAGCGCCCCGGTGTTGCAGTGGGTCAGGGCGTTGAGACCCCGATCGAGCCTCTCCTCAGGGCAGCGTGCCAGGATCCAGTCGGCCCCGAGCCGGCCCATCGCGCGGTTGGCCGCCGCGTCCTCCGCGCAAATCGCGAGGGCTTCGGCCAGGACCGCATCACGACCCAGCACGACAAGCCGCTCCGCCCGGTCCACTCCCCACGCCAGGTTGACGGCGGTTGGCCGTGCATCGCGAATGCGCCCGATCGCGGCCGCCAACCGGGGACCGCTCCAGCCGAGCCGAAACGACTCATCCATGGCGACCACGACGCCGAGCGCCCCGACGGCGCCAAGCTGTGGTGCTCCGCGGACGACGAGGCGCCCGATCGCGTCCACCACGCCATCGACGTCTGCGAGCGTGCGGTGGACGAGCTCGCCGGGCAGGCACGTCTGGTCGATGACCCGGATGGCATTCCCGGTCCACTCGATGGGCCGGAGCGCCGGCGACCCCGACCGGTCATCCGCCATGGGTGCGGTCTCCGCCCGCGGTGTCCCACGCCGGGGCCCACTGCTCGTGCCGGATCCGCTCCACGTCGTCGGCCGGAACCTCCGGCACGGGTCCGAGCGCGCGCGCGCGCAGGTAGGCGTCGGCCACGCCCTCGACCGTGCTCGCGGCGTTGTAAGCGTGCTCAACGGTGGGTCCGATCGCGAGCACGCCGTGGTTCCGCAGCAGGCACGCGCTCCGGTCCCGGAGGGCGGGCGCGGTGAGCGTGGCCACTTCGGCCGTCCCTCCTCGCGCATACGGCGCGCTGACGATGCCCCCGCCGCAGGCTGCCACCAGCCCGTGGAGGATCGGGGGCAGGTCCCAGCCCATCGCCGCCATCGCCATCGCGGCGCGGCTGTGCGTGTGGACGATCCCCCACACGTCGGGGCGACCGGCATATGCGAGCGTGTGCAGGGGCAGCTCGGAGGTTGGCCGCCGGTCGCCCGCAACCACCGATCCGTCCAGCGCCACGATCACGATGTCCTCGGCCCGCATCGTGTCGTACGCGAGGCTCGCCGGGGTGACCGCCACGAGGTCCGGCTCAGCGCTGATGCGCGCGCTGATGTTGCCGGCCGTATAGCTCACGAGGTGCTCGGCCAGCAGGCGCCGAGCGAACAGGAGCACGAGCGCCCTCGCCTCGTCGCGCGTTGCGGCTACCCCGGGTCCGGACACACACGCACCTCGCTCGATGCCCGCCCGCGGTCGCGGGCGCCTGCCGGGTGCGATTCTGCCATCACGGCCGGAGGCCCCACGCGACGGCGGCTCGTGACCGGATCTCCGACGTCGTGAACCGGCGGACCGGGACCTCGTGATCGGGATCCCGGAGCCTCCGGAGTACCGTCGGGCCGGGTGATCAGCCGGGCCCGTCGCGCAGGAAGCCCTCGACGATCGCGGCCGTCTCGTCCGGGCGCTCCATCTGGGGGAGATCGCCGGCCCGCTCGATCGTGGCGTTCTCGAGGTGCACGTTCGCCCTGACGAGGGCGTCAGCCGCGGCCGCGTCAGTGAAGCGCGGATGGTCCCCGAACACGAGGAGCGTGGGGTTCGCGAGCCGCCGGTATGCGTCCTCGGCCGCGGCATCGTTGAGCAGGCCCGAGACGAACGCCAGCGGCGCGCGGAAGGCGCCCGGCTGCTGGCAGGTCAGCCAGCAGTACCGCTCGTACGCCCGCGGGACCGCCTCCGGATCCGCGAACGTCTGGCGGAGGAACCAGCGGATCACCCGGCGCCGGGCGAGGACCGCGAACAGCAGCCGGCCGATCCTGGTCAGGCGCAGCGACCGGTGGACGATCCGGGACGTCCGACCGGCGCTGCCCTTGAAGCGGCCGAAGCCCGTGGGGCTGATGAGGACGATGCGACCGAACCTCTCCGGATGGTCCGCTGCCGCGACGACCACGTACTGCCCCGGCAGCGAGAGTGCGACGACGTCGACCGAGGTCTCGTCCGGTCCGAGGGCGGCCAACCGGATGCTCTCGAGCTGCGCGCCGTAGAGCGCCGAGCCGTAGGGCGCGTCGGGACGATCCGAGGTGCCGAAGCCGAGCCAGTCGACCAGCACGACCCGCCGGTGCTCGGCCAGTCGCGCCGCGAGAGATGCGAGCTCCACGCCCGATCCTGCCGCGTTGAAGCTGTGCAGGAGGACGACCGTCCGCCCTTCACCCAGCTGGTAGCCCGCGACGCGACCGGCCGCAGTCTCGATGTCGAACGGGTCGCCGGAAACGGGAGGGGGAAGGGCGATCGTCACGACAATGAGTATGACCGCTCGGCCGCTTTGGCGATCTCGTGCTGCTGAGGTGTGGACTTGACAAGGATCATTTAGTACTAAATAATGCTGCAGCATCAACCGCAACGACCCGTCCCAATGAGGACGGAGGAAAGGAAAGCCAACCAATGAAGCGCTCCGTGATCCTCGCCGTGACCACGCTCGCTATCGTCGTCGCCGCGTGCAGCACCGCCGCGTCGCCGTCGCCGAGCCCGGCCACGCCAGCCCCTTCGCCGAGCCCTGAGCTCGGAGACATCGTCGCCACGGCGGACAGCGCCGGCACGTTCACGACGCTGCTTGCCGCCGCCAAGGCCGCGGGTCTCGTCGAGACCCTGCAGGGCGAGGGCCCCTACACCGTCTTTGCGCCGACCGACGACGCCTTCGCGGCTCTGCCGGAGGGCACGCTCGACAGCCTCCTGGCTGATCCCGAAGCGCTCAAGCAGATCCTTCTGTACCACGTCGTTCCGGGTGACGTGAAGGCCGCGGAGGTCGTCAACCTGACCTCTGCCGACTCGGCGGAGGGCTCGCCCATCGCGATCGTCGTCAAGGACGGCACGGTCTACCTCAACGACACCGCCCAGGTCACTGCGACCGACATCGTGGCATCGAACGGCGTCATCCACGTCATCGATCAGGTCATCCTGCCACCGGCCAGCTGACCGCACGCTGACCCCGCCTACTGAGGGATGGCCCGGTCCGCCGGACGCCATCCCTCAAATCACGAAAGGTCACCTCCGATGACTGCCAGCAGCCCAGCGTTGACCGAAGCCGGAACCCCGATCTCCAACTCCAAGGCCATCTCCCTGCGCCGCTGGAACATCGGTCTCGGACTCGTGCACGCGATCCAGGCCGTCGCTGTCCTGGCCCTTGCCACCGCCTTCGTGCTGCCGGTCACGGCCAGCTTCATCGAAGGCCCGCCTGGCACGCCGGCCGGCGCCCCGACCACGCTCTTTGACGTCTCCGTCGCGTGGGGCGTCGCGCTGTTCCTCTTCCTTTCGGCCGGATTCCACTGGCTCCTGTCGGCACCCGGCGTCTTCGGCCGCTACATCGCGGGGCTGGACGCGCAGCACAACTACTTCCGCTGGGCGGAGTATTCCCTCTCGTCGTCGATCATGATCGTGCTCATCGCGATGCTCACAGGCATCAGCGATATCGCCGCCCTGATCGGCATCTTCGCAGCCAATGCGGCGATGATCTTCTTCGGCGCCGTCCAGGAACGCTACGAGGGGCCGGGCGGCTCCCTGTGGCCGTTCTGGCTGGGTTGCATCGTCGGAATCGCCCCGTGGCTCGCCGTCGGCGTCTATCTCGTGTCGCCGGGCAGCGCCGCCGAGCCGCCCGCCTTTGTCTACGCGATCTTCGTGTCGCTGTTCATCTTCTTCAACATCTTCGCCCTCAACATGTGGCTCCAGTACCGGCGGATCGGCCGCTGGCGCTCGTACACCTTCGGCGAGGCCACCTACTTCGTCCTCAGCCTGGTTGCGAAATCGGCTCTCGCCTGGCAAGTCTTCGCGGGCACGCTGGCAGGCTGATGTCGGGCCGCGCACCGTGGCACGATGAACCCATGGTGGGCAGCTGATGGCCGCGCGAGCGAAGGCCCCGGGCGATGACCTGCTGACCCTCCACGAGGCGGCGGACCGCCTCGGGGTGCACTACATGACGGTCTACCGTCGCGTTCGGCTCGGGATGCTGCCGGCCCAGAAGGTCGGCGGCTCCTGGCGGATCGACCCCGCGGACCTCGCCGGTCAGCGCGCTGGTGCCAATAGGGCCGGTGGTCCGACCCGGACCACGCCGCCGTCGACACCCGCGTCGTTGGCGAGACGCCGTGCCCCCTGGGTTGCGCGCCTCCAGCAACGGATGCTGGCTGGAGACAGCGCCGGCTCGTGGCAGGTCGTGGAAGCAGCCATGGCCTCGGGCGTCGAGCCCCAGGACGTTTACGTGGAGCTCCTCGGACCAGCGCTGCACCGGATCGGCGACGCCTGGGGGCGGGGAGAGATCGGCATCGCCGATGAGCACCTCGCCAGCGGTGTGGCGACCTCGATCATCGGTCGCATAGGGCCACGATTCCGTCGACGTGGCCGGCACCGCGGGACCGTCCTCGTCGCGATGCCGGTCGGGGAGCGGCACGGGCTCGGCGTCGCGATGATCAGCGACATCCTGGCCCAGGCGGGCTTCGAGGTCCTCAACCTGGGTCCCGACACGCCGCCTGCGTCGCTCAAAGCCGCGATGGCCGACTGTGATGACTTGATCGCGGTGGTCATCAGCGTCGTCAACGCCACGCGCCTGCCGGGCGCTGCGAGGCTGGTCGCCGTCGCGCGCCGGACTGACCCTGGGGTCACGATCGTGGCCGGCGGCTTTGCGGTGCCCGACCAGGCGACGGCCCAGCGCCTCGGGGCGGACGGATGGGTCTCCGATCCCCGACGTCTGGCACAGCTGATCAGGGAGCGGATCCGTCCCAAGGCGCTCCCTTGACAGCCATCGGCAACGACGGCCGAGACAGCCGGCCCGGTGGCGACACCGCGCCGACATCGACGACACCGGGGCTGAGCGTCAAGGTCACGTTCGACGGCGAGACCTGCGCCTGCGACGGTCCGACCGAGGTCCCGGACGGGACGGTTGTGCGGTTCGAGTGCGCGCCCGGCTGAGATCGAGGTGGCGCCCTCCGTCCGACCGGTGCGCGGGACCGGAAATCCTGGCGTCGATCTCTGGGCTTGGGCACGAATACGTTCGAATGGTGCGATGGCCCTGCTGGGGCGTGTCGAGGGAGTGGCCTGGGCGTCTGCCCTGTGGCCGCCCGGCTGGGTCGCCCTGGTTCGAGCATCACGAACAGGCGTGGTTCACCCGAGCGACGTTGGGAAAGTGGAGCGGGAGACGGGATTCGAACCCGCGACATTCTGCTTGGGAAGCAGACACTCTGCCAACTGAGTTACTCCCGCTCGGCATACGTTCAAATAGAGCGTCTGCCTTGCGATGGCTTGACCTACAGCGCTTCTAGAGCGTATAACTGAGATTGCTGAGATCTGCAGTCGGAGACTCTAGTGGCGCCTTCGGAAGTCACCACGTTCGCTATTACAGCGCCAGACACCCTGGCCGTCAACTTGCCAGCGTTCCTGCGCTCCCTGCGGGCCGAGCGCAAGTCTGAGAAGACCGTGGAGGCGTATCGAGAGGCCGTCGCCCAGTTCTCGGACTTCCTCGAAGCCCAGGGGATGCCGACCGACGTGCGCCACATCAAGCGCGAGCACGTCGAAGCCTGGATGATCGAGCTGCTCGCGCGCTGGAAGCCCGCCACAGCCAACAACCGCTACCGGGGCCTCCAGGCCTTCTATCGCTGGTGCCTCGAGGAGGAGATCATCGAGGTCTCGCCGATGGCCAAGATGAAGCCCCCCAAGGTCGCCGAGCAACCGGTGCCGGTGCTGCCGTTCGAGACGCGTCGATCGCCCTCATCGGCACGGCCGAGAAGACGAAGAGCTTCGACGACGTGCGTGATGCGGCCATCCTGCGCATCTTCTACTCCACGGGCCTGCGCCTCGCCGAGCTCTCCAACCTCCGCTACCTGCCCGACGACCCCGAGCACAACGACGTCGACATCGACCAGCAGGTCCTGCGCGTCATGGGCAAGGGCGGCCGCATGCGGTTGGTGAACATCGGCGCCCGCTCGGCCAAGGCCCTCGACCGCTACCTCCGGCTGCGGCGAAGCCATCCAGAGCCCACCAGCCGTGGCTGTGGCTAGTCGCGCAAGGGTCGGTTCACCGAAAGCGGCGATCGGCCAGATGGTGGCGCGCCGTGGCGAGATGATCGGCGTCAAGGTCCATCCCCATCAGCTCCGCCACACCTGGGCGCATGCGGCGCAGGTGAAGGGCATGAGCACGAACGACCTCAAGATGGCCGGTGGCTGGCGCTCGAACGCCATGCTCGAGCGCTATGCCGCGAGCACGGCCACGGAACGCTCGCTGGCCGCACAGAAGCGGCTGAGCCCGGGGGATGACGTCTGAGCTGACGTGTGAGGGTAGACACCGCTCTCAGGGCTGCCGTGTCGGTGGGCCGGTCGCCTGCGGGTTGAGGACAGTACTTTAGTCGTAAGGGACCGGTCGGGCATGGCCGGCAATTGCTCGGAGGCGAGGACGGGGGCATGTCAGGACGCAGTCCACGGGTTGTCATTACGATCACAAGACGGTGGGTGGTGGCGCTCCTCTGGATCGCGGCCTTTGCGGCCGCGGCGGCCAGCGCGTACCTGCATCCAACTGTAATCGTGAATGCGACCTACGAGGTAAATCCGAACTGCGTGCCGGTTGCGGGGCAGCCGCCGGACCTGTTCTGCGGCAATGGCCTGATCCTGGTCGCCTGCGCGGCGCCCCAGCCGGACAGGACCTGTCCAGACACCGTTGTCTATCAGCCCCTGTGGCAGGTAGCACTGGGTTCTGCGTTCGCAGCGACCGTCATTGTCGGGGGGCTTCTCGGGGTCGAGTGGGTGATCCGCAACGTCCGCTTCAAATTCGGGTAGCGCACCTCGGGAATTCGCGCCATGTATTGCCGCCCCGACCGCGGCCGTGGTCGTGTCCCCACACTTGGTGTAACAGCGGGTAGGCCGTGAACGAAGACGGCCACCGCGTCATCCTCGCGTCGTTGGAAGTGAGAAACCGACGACAGGAGGAACACCACGATGGCCGACGACAGCATGGCCCTGCTCGAAATGCTCCGCAAGGCGAGCGCCGGAGGGCGACATCGACGTCCTGCGTGAGGGCGTCCGGATGCTCGCCCAGGCGCTGATGGAGGCCGAGGTGACCGAGGTCACCGGGGTCGCCAAGGGCGAGCGCGACCCGGAGCGCCGCCTGACCCACCGCAACGGGTACCGGGACCGCCGCTGGGACACGCGGGTGGGCACGATCGAGCTCGCCGTCCCGCGGGTCCGCGACGGCAGCTACTTCCCAAGCCTCCTCGAGCCGCGCCGGCGGGCCGAGCGGGCCCTGCTCGCGGTCGTCCAGGAGGCGTACGTCGCGGGGCGTCAGCACCCGCCGGGTGGACGACCTCGTCCGGGCCCTGGGCATCGAGGGCATCAGCCGCAGCGAGGTCAGCCGGATCTGCGCGGCGCTCGACGCCGAGGTGGAGGCCTTCCGGGCCCGCTCGCTCGCGGGCGAGGCGTACCCGTACGTCTGGCTGGACGCCACGTACCTGAAGGTGCGCGAGGGCGGGCGGGTCGTGTCGATGGCCGCTGCTGGTCGCGACGGGGGTCGCGCTCACCGGCGAGCGCCGGGTGCTCGGGCTCGAGCTTTCCGCGGGCAACGACGAGGGCTCGCCTGGCCGCGCGTTCATCCGCTCGCTCGTCGCGCGCGGCCTCACGGGCGTCCGCCTCGTCATCAGCGACGACCACGCCGGGGCTGGTGAAGGCGGTCCGGGAGCAGTTCCTGGGCGCGGCGCTGGCAGCGGTGCCGGGTCCACTTCACCCGCAACGCCCAGGACCTCGTGCCCGCGCGTCGGCGCGGAGCATGGTCGCCACGCGCGATCCGCATGGTCTTCGAGCAGCCCGACGAGGCATCGGCCCGGGCGCAGCTCGACCGGGTCATCGACAGCCTCGAGCCCGCGCTCCCGGCGGTCGCCGAGCTGCTCGCCGATGCCGAGGCCGACCTGCTCGCGCACTTCACTTCCCCGAGCCCCACCGCCGCCGGATCCGCAGCACCAACCCCCTGGAGCGGCTGAACAAGGAGATCAAGCGTCGGACCGCGGTCGTCGGCATCTTCCCGAACCGGGCGAGCCTGTCATGCGGCTGGTCGGCATGGTCCTCGCCGAGCAGGACGACGAGTGGCAGGACGGCCGGCGCTACTTCCGGCCCGAGTCGATGGCGCTCGATCGACGCCGGTCCCGAACTGAAGGAGGTGGGCCAGACGCTCCTCCTGGCAAGCTGAGGCAGGACGCGAGGACGAGGCGCTGTTACACCACGCGCTGGGACTTGACCCAATGTCATTCGCTGGTACGCAATGCGGTCCGCCCCGCTCAAGCGCCACTCCATGCGACTGGAGTTCGTGCGACCCGCGGTCCATCCGAGACCACTCGACCCACCCGTGAATCAGTGGCTGACCAGCCCCTCGATCCGATGCCGTAACCAGTCGAGCTTTCCCCCTGCCCCTTGTGCGTCCCATTGTCATTGGTGAGTCCTATTGTCATTGCCGTGGCAATACATATACGATTTCGTTAGTGTTTTGCCACAGGAGGTTTCATCGGTGACGGACGTCCCCGCGACCTATCGCCGGCGATTGCACGAGCGAGCCCTCGAGCAGTACGGGTACATCACGACTCGCGATGCGGCACAGATGGCGATCCCGCGAGTGGGCCTCCACATGGTCGTCCGCCGCGGCGGACTCACGCACATCGGACACGGCGTCTACCGGTTCGACGATATTCCCGCCACCTCGCGCGACGGGTACATGGAGGCCGTGCTGCTCGTCGGAGACGAGGCGTTCCTCATGGCGGACGCTGTCCTCGCGCTCCATGATCTTGCCTTCGTGAACCCGGCCCGTCTTCGCGTCGGTACGACAAGGCGGGCGCAGAAGTCGCTACCTCCGACGGTGCAAGCCGTATGGCCGACGAACGTCCCCGAGACCGATCGAACGGTCTACGAGGGGATCCCTTGCACGACCGTGGCCCGCGCGCTGACCGACTGCATCGGCATCGTGATGCGCGAGCGGCTGATCGACGCGGCCAACGAGGCCGCCGACCGCGGGCTGGTTCGGCGCGCAGAGAGAGGGTTCGTCCTCGATCGATTGGGGGCAACGGCATGACGGACGAACCTCGCCACCTGAGACAGCTCCAAGCGAGGCTGCGGAACTACTGCCGAGAAACGGCGCGCAAGCCCAAGGGGATCGAACGGCTCGTCGGGAACGTTGTCGTTGGCCAGCTACTGCCGCCGGGCGTGATCAAGGGCGGCACCGCCCTGAAGGTTCGCATGGGCGACGCTCAGACCCGGTTCAGCCGGGATCTTGACGCGGCGCGCGAGTCGGGAACCGACGTCGAGGCATACCTCGACGCCCTCAACCAGAACCTCAGGACCGGCTGGCACGGCTTCACGGGGACGATCCGGGCGGGCCGCGAGCCGCGCGTACCGCCAGCGGTCCCGCCCGAATACGTCATGAAACCGTTCCGGGTTGCCCTGGCGTACAAGAGCAGCACATGGATCACGATCGACTTCGAGCTGGGGCCGGACGAGGTCGGCAGTACCGTCGCCCCGGACCGGAGGATCGCGCCCGACATCCTCGACATGTTTGAGGCGGTGGGTTTGCCGCAGCCGGCGCGGATCCCCGCTCCTCCCGATCGACCACCAGATTGCCCAAAAGCTTCACGCCTGCACCTGGAGTGGCGATGGGAGGGCAATCAGCCGCGCACGATCTCGTGGACCTCCAGGTCCTCGTCCGCGAGGAACACCCCGACCTATCGGCAGCGGGCATCACGGCGAGCCGATTGTTCGCGTCACGGAAGGCCCAAGCCTGGAAGCCAACGGTCGTGGCCTACGAGGGCTGGAACACGATCTACGCGGAGGCGTCCGCTGGGCTTGATGTGCTTCCGACCGTCGAGGAAGCCATCGCCTGGGCAAACGAAGAGCTCATCTCGAACATGTAGCTCGAGCGATGACAGCGGCCGGACCGCCCCGCCTGACCGCCTGCCCTGGGTCTCACCTCCGGCAGCTCGACCAACACACCCCGCCAGGGTCCTAGTCCCGTCGGTTCATAGCGGACCTTGTCGCCGTGACCATGATAGAGGCAACCACACGGCCAAGCTAGTCGGCTTCGCGTGCCCAAAATGGACTCCGTCGGGGGGCTGGATGAAGGGGGAACCATGTCGCACCTCGAAGGGGAAAGCTGCGAGTTCCGTCGACGCGTGCCCGGCGGCATCGGGTCGATGGGTACGCCGTGGTTGGATGCCTGAAGCCCGAAGGGCACGATGGCCCACACCGCGCCGCCATCGGAGGGTGCATGATCGGCGCGACGGAGGACGTGCCACAGGGGACGCCTTCAGTCGACCAGCCGATGGGCTGGTATCCGAGACCTACTCCGAGCACAACGAGACCCGCCCGCTGCCCGGCGAGGAGCAGCCCCACCTCGAGGGCGAGGGCGAGGTCTCCCCGCAGTGCGGTGAGGGGACGCTGACCACGAAGCGCGGCCGGTTCGGCGCGTTCGTCGGCTGCTTACGCTATCCCGAGTGCACCTACATCCGGCGCGACGGGCCGCCACCCCCGGACCAGCTGCCGTTCGAGGTGACGTGCCCTGGAACGGTGACGGCCACCTCGTCGCCCGCCGTGCCCGCCGGACGGGCAACGCGTTCTACGGATGCTCGAGCTACCCGAAGTGTGACTTCACCACGAACCTCGTCCCGACGGGTGCGATCCACGAGCCCATGACGATGGCAGGGGCGCCATCGGGCGCCGGCCCGACGACGGGCTGTGCCTGACGTGTGGCGCCGCGGTCCCGCTCCCTGACGGCGACCTCGTCGGCCTCCGGCTGCCGGCGGCCCGCCCGACCCAGAGGCGCTGGAGCGCCCGGCGCGGACGAGACGCCGACGGCGATGCGTCCAGCCACATGGTCAGCCGCAAGAGCGGCGAAAGGATCAGGGAACGTGGACACGAGTGGTCTGGCCGACCTAAGGCGACGGGATTGGTTCGGTTCCACTCCACTGCCAGATGACCGGTCACCGGCCATTGAACTAGGCCCGAAGGGTGGGCCTGTCGCAACTAGCCGGCCACGAAGTCGGGAGAGAGTCCTGGGTCACGAGGGCCTCATCCACATCAACATTGATGACCCAGAGACGCTGCGTGACTGGATCGTGCGCGGCGTGATTTGGCGCATACCGCAGTACTGGCAGTTGGCCCTCGATGCCTACGAGAAGAAGCATCTCGTGACGCGCGAGGAGTTCCTCGCGCACGCGCCGGTCGAGGTTCGCCGCGCCTACGGATACCCGAGACGTCGGACGAGAAGGCGACTCGGGAGGCGGACCTCGGCTGCCCGACAAGAAGCCGCCCGACAGCGGGAGGCCAAACGGGATGCGGACCGGGCGGCGGCCCGGAGCTGGGTCTGTCCGGAGCACGGCACGACCGCGTTGTCGCTCGACCTCACCTATGAGAGCTACGAGAGCGACACGTGGACCTACACGAACCGCTGCCACGTCGGCGACTGCCAACGGCATTACCGGCAAACGCCTCCGGACCCCGCTGACTCACTTGCGCCGGGTGGCTGGAATGCCCGCGTCATGGGCGCGCAGGTCTCAAGACACTTACGTCGAGCCGACGCACCTACCGGTGCTGCGTCTACTGTCGCGAGTTCGAGCGCTGACAGGTCAAGCGGCCGAACAGCGGCAATGGGCGCCCATACTCTCGGGTGGCGGTCGAGGTCGCGGCGACCAGCAGGGGACCAGTTGTGGGGCCGATCCAGCAAGCCATTCGAGCAAATCTCCGGGCTCCCTCGATCCTCCGAACGATCGGCCTGGGCGCCCGTTTGAGTTCATCGGGTCGACAGCGAGGGCATCGTCCTGCTGCTCGGGGCCAATCGAGCGTGGACACGGATCCGCTGGGATTGCATCGAAGGGATCGTGTCGTTCCTCGCGCGTGAACGGGGCTGGGTCCGCGCTGGTGGCGGCAACAATGTCGATAGCGAGCCCGGGACTCTCGATGCCTACCTGAAGGGGTGCCTGGATCGAGGTACCGCCCACGTCGTGGCCGTGATCCTTCGGGACGCCGGCATCGTCGAGTGGATCCCGGACCACCCCTCAGTGTTCGGGTAAGGGCGAACTCCGGCAGGCACCGTAGGGCCAGCGAGGTCAGATCGGTCGCCCTCGACCAGGTCGCACATCACCCTCCTCGAGCATCGACAGCGCCAGCGGTCGTCGCCTCCTGGTAAGCCGGACGTCCGGGTCGGGCTCGAGCGTCGTCCAGCCCTTGCCGTCGGTGCCTCGCCAGGTGCGAGCTGGCAGCGGTGCGCATGAGGTTGAAGTAGGGCACGTGCCACCAGCGCCGGTCAGCCGGGTCGTAGTAGTCGGTGATCGGGCGCCTCTCCCGGCCGCCACAGCGGTTGCATACGAGCCCCAAGCAGTAGCAGGCGGACACGCTGCCTCGGGGGGTCGTGCCGCGGACCTCGCCGCAGTCAGGACAGGTGCGCAGGCCGCGCGGCAACTGACGTGCCGCGGCACGGTCGGTGGATCGGGACATGCCTCGTCTCCATCGCGCCTGGCGGGAGCACCGTGCCGGACTGAGGGATCCGGGCGGTTGCTGCAAGGTCAGGGAGCCAGGACTCTCGCCCGCTCTGGATGGGGTCGCCTTCGGTGGCGAGGATGCTGATTTACGACGCTGGACGCCGCTACGGTCGAGGAGCACGTCATCCAACGCCGCCGACGTGGACGACCGACAACGATCAGCTGTCGGTCGAGCTAATGAAGGTCAACTTGACATTCTCGCGTAACACTTATAGCTTTTAGATCGAGACTATAAGTCTCGACTGGAGAAGTGATGGTAGCTGTCAATCCGACCGTGAGCGAGAATGCGGCCGGCAAGATCGTTCGAGTTGGGCTCGGAGAGAGTGCGTACGAGGCTTTCGTACCATCGCCGCTCCCGCCGGAACTCGAGATGGACATCGAGGTCATCGCTCGGCTGTCTGAGGCTGACCGCGCGATCGGAGAACTCGCCGGGCTGGGAGGACGCTGCCCAACCCGGACCTCCTGATGGGCCCCGTTCGTTCGAAAGGAGGCCGGTGCTCTCAAGCAAGATCGAGGGCACCGAGGCGCACCATCACGGATGTCTACCAGTTTGAAGCCAAGAACAGGCCCTCGCCGAGGCGGCAGGTCCCTAGTGATGTGCGGAGAGGTCGTCAACTACATCGACGCTCTGTACTACGGGCTCGCCCGAACAGAGAGACCCTCCCCAGTGAGCAAACGGCTGAATCAGGGAGGTGGCACGAACATCTGATGCCCGGCGTTCGCGGCCAAGAGCGCGATCCGGGTGAGCTTCGGCGGAGTCGAAACTCGGATTGGCAGGCCCGGATGCCTCCTCAATCAAGCTAGCTACGTGCCACCGCCAGCGGACGAGTCGGATGACCTCCTCTCGGCCTTTGAGGGCGTAGCCTGCACGCGGACGACGACCCCTATCCGCCGCTGCTTCGCCTGGCCTTCATCCATTGCCAGTTCGAGATGATCCACCCCTTCATCGATGGCAACGGCAGGATCGGACGTCTGCTTATGTCGCTCCTTCTCGGTAGTTGGGGGCTCACGCCGCTACCCCTTCCTATACCTCAGTGCCTTCTTCGAGCGCGCAGCCCGATTCTTACTACGCTCATCTCCTCGCAGTGAGCAGCACTGGCGCATGGCGCGACTGGGTGCTGTCCTCTTCCTTCGTGGAGTGGTCGAGCAGTTCCCGAGACGCAACGACCCGAGCGAAGCGCCTCCAGGACCTCCAGGTCGAGTGGCGGGGTGCGGTGACTTCGAACCCCGGCTGCGTCCAGCCGTTACTTGTCCGGATTGTCGACCACGTCTTCGTAGAGCCCGGTCTTCACGATCCCGAAGATCGCGGAGCTGCTCGACGTGACCTGCCCCGCTGC
>CAVTIO010000011.1:0-189604 GCA_963734935.1 uncultured Chloroflexia bacterium
CTCGAACCGTCGCGAGATGCAGCGGCGAATGCTGGTCAGTGACCTCCGCGCGGGACCACCCGAGTCGTGCGCCTCATCGAAGGGACGATCAGCCCGCCATGAGTCTGGCTGAAATCATTGCCTCACGCGAGAGCGATTTCATTCCCATCCAGCGTCCGTTTGTAATCGCAGAGGCCGGCGTCAATCATGAAGGTTCGATGGAGCTCGCCAAGACGACTCATCGACGAAGCAGCGGAAGGTGGCGCGGACGGCGATCAAGTTCCAGACATATCGAGCAGACACGATCGCGGTTCGGGAAAGCCCGGCATACTGGGATCTGTGGAGAAGGAGTCCACCACGCAGTCAGCACGATCTGGTTCTCTAAGTACGACAAGTTCTGGAAGGGCAGAGTTAGAAGAAGAGCTTCCGGTCTTACTGTGATAGAGCCGGTATCGAGTTTCATGTCGACGCCCTTCGACACTGAGTCGGCAACATTTCTCAGCGAACTCGTGGGTGCTTTCAAGATCGCATCGGCGGACCTCACCAATCTTCCATTCATCCGACATGTCTGCAGCTTCAACAAGCCGGTCCTGTTGTCGACCGGGGCGTCGGACCTGTGGGAGATCTGCCGAAGCGGTAGGCGACGGATGCAGGCAAAGCGGCAACTCCTTCGCGCTGATGCACTGCGTGCTCAACTACCCAACGGACCGCTATTCCGCCAACCTCGGCATGATTTGTGATTTGCGTGTTGCGCTTTCCTGAGGCGTGCATCGGCTATTCAGACCACACCCTTCCGGATCCCGAGATGAGCGTTCTGACAACCGCGGTTCTGCTTGGCGCGACGATCCTCGAGAAGCACTTCACTCACGACAAGAGCCTCCCCGGGAAACGATCACTATCACGCGATGAACCTGGCGGATCTTGAAGAGCTATTGAGACGGAGGGCTTACCGACCTGTTCGGTGTCATCGGGTCGTTTGACAAGGCCGCTCTCCCGAGCGAGGCCCCAGCTCGGCAGCATGCCCGTCGGAGCTTGGTAGCGGCTCGCCCGATACTCCGGTGGGAGGCAACGATAGTGGCGGAGGATCTGACGGGCGAAGCGACCCGCGCACGGGATCAGCCCGAGGTTCTTCGATGAGGTCATCGGACGGACGCGCACGTGCGGACATTTCCGACGACACCGTCATCCAGTGGTCGATGCTCGAGTGAAGGTCGTACTGACCGGCGGGGCGGGGTTCATTGGCTCGCACCTTGCCTCCCTGCTGGTGTCCCAGGGGGAGACGGTCCATGTCATCGATGACCTCTCCACTGGTCGAGCGGACTCGTTGCCCGCCGGTGTAGAGCTCCATGTCATCGATGTCGCAGATACGCGTGTCATCGGCGTGATCGAGGATGTCCGACCGGACATTGTGATCCATGGTGCGGCACAGGTCAGCGTCGCGAGGTCGATGGAGGACCCGGATCTGGACGAGAGGATCAACGTTGCTGGCACGAAGCACGTCGTGATTGGCGCTGCCCGTGCGGGCGCCCGCCGCGTCGTCTTCCTGTCGAGTGGTGGGGCGGTCGACGGGGAAACGGACGGGGCAACCGAATCCAGTTCACCGGCCCCGAAGAGCCCCTACGGCAGGAACAAGCTGCGTGCCGAGGCGATCGTGGCATCTTCAGCGGCTTCGTTCGCGGTCGCCCGTCTGTCGAACGTCTATGGACCTGGCCAGCGAGCTGACCTTGAGGGTGGTGTCGTCGCGATCTTCGCAAGCGCTCTCACCGCCCGCCAGGGCATCACGATCTACGGGGACGGGCACGAGCGCCGCCACCTGGTCTATGTCGATGATGTCGCGTCGGCCATTGTGCGGCTGGCTGACGGGAGTCTGAACGGCACGTGGAATGTGGCAACAGGAGAATCCTGCGAGGTGCTCGACGTGCTGAGGCGCCTTGAGGCGAGGCTTGGCCCTGCCACCAGAGTCACGTACGAGCCGCCGCGGGTTGGCGATGTCAGGGACTCGTGTCTGCGCATTGACCTCATCCAGCGCGACTACGGCTGGCGCCCGGGCTTATCTCTCGAGGCTGGGTTGGATCGCCTGGTGACTGGCGGAGTGGCCTCCGCATCTTGACCCGCACCAGCGTCTCATGGTCGTCGCGCGGGGCGGCCAGCAGAGCCCGCAACGAAGAGTTCAGGGCAACTGCGGGGCGAGTGGCGGATCGTGGGCGCGGCTCGCTTATCGTGCCCCACCGGCCTTCTCTTGTACAACTCGATCGTCACCCAGACGTCGAAGTGATACTCCCTGACGGGACTGTAGTGGGCCTCAACCGCATCCTCGAGGCGCTGCCGCTCGGCAGATGCTGGCGCATGGGAGAAGACTAGCCAAAGCCTACTTGGCAGCGCTGCCTCGACCGCCGATGCGGCAGAGATATCTGTTCTGCCTGCAAAGGGGTCTCCCTTCGTCCCATGGGCCAGGCGGAAAGACGGGATCCGGCGGCGTTCTGCCAGTCCGCTCGACGTAGTACTCAAAGGGCTGTCGCACCGCGGACGAGTAGAGGACGATTTCGTCACCGGGGCGAGTTGCCGCTAGGACGGTTGCCGCTGCCGATCGCCAGTCCTCATGGTGGATCGAGTCCAACGTGAACGCAGTCGAGAGGGTGGATCCGAGAACCAACACCGCAAACGTGGGGACCATAAGCGTTGTGCGAAGGTAGGCAAGTCCGACCGCTGCCAAGATCGCCAGCGCCGGGACGACAACGATCAGATAGCGAGATATGAACATGGGGACCATGAACGAGACGAAATAGCTTCCAGCCAGCGGCACTAGGATCCACAGCACCATCAGGGCGACCGGCCAATGGCTCGGTGCCGGGTTCATGACCGATCGGATCACCCCGAAGAGCACGGCAACGACATAGCCAGCTGCGGTCAGCGCGGCACCGCCGGCGATCGCGACCAACATCGCCGGCAGGGCATCTGCGGTTGGTGCGGCGATCCATCCCGTGCCTGGGGCCCCGGAGCCCAGCATGATCAAGCCGAGGGGCGTGCAGAGGACGGCCACGCCGAACAGGGCTGGCACCAGTTGGCGCATGACGGCTCCCGAAGCTGGCAGGAAGGCAATCGATACAACCTCGGCAACCGCGACGTAGCCGGCAAACCAGTGAACGTACACGCCGAATGTCGTTGCGAGAACCCAGGCTCCCCAGACGAGCCGGGATCTCCTATGGACGGCTATCACGAACAACAGCACCGAGACAACTGACACGAGGGCAAGGAGCGTGTATCCGCGCGCCTCGCGTGCATATTCGAGGACGAGTGCATTCACGGCGAAGAGTGCCGACGCGATGATCCCGGCGCGTTGAGAGAACAGCCGCTGGGCAAGCAGATAGACCAGGGGTATCGCCGCGAGGGCGAACACGACCGACAGAGCTCGCAGTCGCGTTTCGCTGTCGCCGATGGTCGTCCAAAGGGACAGGAGCACGTAGTAGCCACTGCTGTAGCGAACGGCGTCGGTCTGAAGGGCGTCGAGGACTGGCCACCACGGCGTTCGTGCCGAGTACACGCTGACCGCCTCGTCGAGCCACAGGCTGAGACGACCGATCCCTGGTAGCGCGATGGCAGCCAGCAGGGTCATCGACGCGACGACGGTTAGGGCCGCGGTGACCCACTGCATGCGCCGGACTTTCATCTGCAAGCATAAGGGTAGGGGATCGCGCGATCGGAGAGCGCCGTGTGGGCTGTGCGGGGAATGGATTACCGTGGGGGTACAGCGTCCCTTGGTTTGCCGAGATGGGAACTGTGAGTCACGGGAGGCAGCGGCCATGTGGGTGATCGCACGGTGGGTTGCCCTAATTACGGTGGCGAGCGCGCTGGTCGCGTGCTCACCTTCCCAGCCGACACCAACCCCCGAGCCTACCCATCCCACGGCGGTCGCAGTGCCGTCGCCGATGGTGACCACCCCCCCGACCACGTCGATCGTGCCGTGGTCCACACCATCCCCAGCTCCATCAGAGAACTCGGCCGGCGCCATTCTCGGACCCGACGCTGACTACGCGGCCCTCGATGGTGTCCTTGCGAACCCGAGCGCGCGCGACCGCCTCGCCGTCGCTGTCATGGTCGACGACAGCGTGCAGGCTCGGCCGCAGTACGGCTACAACACGGCCTCGATCGTGTACCAGGCACCGGCCGATGGGGGCGAGGACCGGTACATGTTCGTGTACCAGGAGCAGCAGGCGAAGCGCGTGGAGGCCGTCCGCAGCGGCCGCCCGTACTTCGTGAACTGGGCGTCCGAGTATCGGGCCGCATTCGCGCACTACGGGGGCGACGCCAAGACGCTCGCCTACCTGCCCAAGATCAACGGCAAGACCATCTACAACGTGGACGCCCTGTTCGGCAGCCGTGCCGCGTTCCGTCGTGACGGCAAGCGTCCGGCGCCACATGACGCCATCACATCGAGCGCCAATGTCCGCAAGATGGCCGTGAAGCACGGCGCCCCGGCCACGATTCCAACCAGCGTCGAGGTGCGTCCGTTCACTGACGACCTGCCCGCCACGGATCGCCCGGCCAAGGGCTCGATCCGGATCCCGTACAACCGCGGCACCACGAGCTACACCTACGACAAGGCCTCGAACTCGTACCTGCGGTCGGTCGCCGGCAAGGCCCAGTTCGATGCCGCCGGCGGCAAGCGGGTGACCGCGCGGAACGTCGTGGTCCTGTTCATGGGCCTGTCCGTCGATCCGGAGTCCGAGCCGCATCACCATCGGCCCCTCCTTGACCACATCGGCAAGGGCAAGGCCCTGGTGTTCCACGACGGGCACGTGATCAAGGGAACGTGGCGCAAGGAGTCTGCATCGGGTCTCACGCGCTTCTTCGACGCGTCGGGCAACGAGATCCCGCTGGTTCGCGGTCGGATCTTCATCCAGGTCGTGGAGAAGGGAACGAGGGTGACCTACAAGGCGGCCGCCTGAGGACCGGCGCGCCGCGTTCAGGGCCACGGCCGCGTTCAACACCGAGTCCCACCAATGCCCCTCCTGGAGCCGTCCGCGGACGACGGGCACCGCCCGCCGCCGCGGCCCCCGCTCGGGAATTGCGGACGCTCGCCGCCCGCCGCTGGGAGTGCCGTTCTGCCCTGCCGTCCAGTACCTTCGATTGGGTGCTCCCGCGCACCTCTGATGGCAGCATCGAGCCCGTGCACAGGCCCACCCGCACGGTCCGACATCTCGCCGCCCGGCCGGCGATCGCGTCAGCGATCCGCCTGCACGCCGTCGTGTTCGCCGGCGGTCTTGTCTTCCTCGCGATCGGCCTGGCGACCTGGGTCCTCTTCGGCGGGCCTCAGTCGATCCAGGAGGTGTTGGTCGTCGTCGACCTCACGGTCGGCGGCACCGTGCTGATCACGGGCTCGCTGGTGGGTCGCGCCCGCGCCTCGGAGAACCGGCGGGAGGCGCAGCTGGCGGTGCTCCAGCACACGGCTCGGCGGATGAGCGCGAGCCTGACCCGCGAGGAGGTCGGACGCGCCGTGGTCGAGGAGACTCGCCGCGTGATCGACTATCACAACGCGCGCGTATATGTGCTCGAGGCGCCCGACGCCCTGGTGCCGGTCGCCTTCGAGGGGCGGGTCGGCGCGTACGAGCAGGTTGACCTCGACATCCTGCGCACCAAGGTCGGTGAGGGCGTGACCGGCTGGGTTGCGCAGCACCGGTCGCCGGCCCTGATCGACGACGCGATCTCGGATCCCCGTTCCGTGACGATCCCGGGCACGGACGAGGTCGACGAATCGATGCTGGCCGTGCCGATGCTCCACGACGAGCAGCTGATCGGCGTGATCACGCTCTCGAAGCTGGGCCTGTACCAGTTCGACAAGGACACGCTGCGCCTGCTGACGATCCTCGCTGACCAGGCCGCGAGCGCGTTTGCCGAGACCGGACTGATGACCGAGGCGACACGCCTGGCGGCGGAGCTGCGCCAGCTGCTGGACATGAGCAGCGCCCTGTCGCGCTCGCTCGACCCGAACCAGGTGGCCGATCTGATGGCCGAGCACCTGGCCCGTGCGGTGGGTGCCGACGAGGCGCAGATCAGCGAGTGGGACCAGACCAACGACCGACTGCGAACGCTCGGCTGCTATCCGGCCTCAACCCGCTCTGAGCTGGACGACTACTACCCGCTGGGCGACTATCCCTTGACGCGGCGGGTGCTCGAGAACGGCCAGATCGAGGTTGTTGACGCCGACGGCGACGACGCGGATGAGGCGGAGGCCAGGCTGCTCCGACAGGAGCGGATGCGGGGGTTGGTGATGCTCCCACTGGTGGTCAACGACCGTGTGATCGGGCTGATCGAGCTGACGTCCAAGGTCCGACCCTCGTCCGACCCGGGCCGGATCACCCTCGCGCGCACGATGGCCCATGAGGCGGCGATGGCGCTCGAGAACGCGCGCCTGTATCAGACGGCACGGAGCCTGGCCGATCGCGACCCGCTGACCGGGTTCTTCAACCACCGGTACCTGCAGGAGCGGCTGGCGGAGGAGGTGGTGCGCGCCACGCGCACGCATCTCCCGGTCAGCGTCGTGATGCTCGACCTGGACGACTTCAAGCTCGTGAACGACTCGTTCGGACACCAGTACGGTGATCGTGTCCTGGTCCACGTCGCTGA
Organism: uncultured Chloroflexia bacterium; assembly: GCA_963734935.1. Classification (GTDB taxonomy): domain Bacteria; phylum Chloroflexota; class Limnocylindria; order Limnocylindrales; family CSP1-4; genus CAIXZV01. Next base: position 6,604 of record CAVTIO010000011.1, read on the forward strand.
CCTGATCCGGTCCGTGCTGCGCACGTCCGATGTCCCGGCCCGCTACGGGGGCGACGAGTTTGCCCTGATCCTGCCGGACACGTCGTCCGGGGGCGCCGAGCGCGCGACGCGGCGGTTGCTGCAGGCCTTCAGCAAGACGCCGTTCGCGGCGGAGGGTCGGCAGCCGATCCCGGTTGGCGCGTCGATCGGCGTGGCCACGTACCCGGCCGACGGGCGCTCGGCCACGGATCTGATCGCGGTCGCGGACGCACGCCTGTACGTGGCCAAGAGCGATGGCGGCAACCAGATCGGGCCGATGACGGCGGTCGTGCCGGCGCAGGAGCTGGAGGCCGCTACGGTCGGGTAAGGTGCGGAACGTGCCAGTACGGAAGTACCAGCACCATGGCGTCGACAGTACTGGCCGATGATCTTGTCCGGCGGCTCGCCGACCGCCATGCTTGCGCCCAGGGTGAGACGCAGCGGTCGAGATCTGAGCGACCTGTGGCGGCGCAGCGGCCTGCGTCGCCTGTCGCGACGCCCCTTCGTGGCGACGTTCGCCGCCCTCGGGACGATCGAGCTGCTGCGGCTCGTCGTCGACCCGCGGCCGGTCGACCTGCTTGTGCTGGCGCTGGTGGCCCTTGTTGGCCTGGCGGCGGTGCGCGAGCGAGAAGCCGTGGTGGACAGCGAGGGCACAAGACGCACCGAGGCCGAATCATTCGCCCGCATCCTGCGTGCGCTCGCGCGGTCAGTGTCGCCCGATGCGATCGTCGCGGCGATCGTCGAGGAGCTCGGCGCGGCGACCGGAGCCGATCACGTGGCGGTTGTCCGGCGGCGTCCCGACGCCCGGGTGCTGGAGGCGATCCTGTCACCCACACGGCCGGGCGCACCGACGTCGCGGACGACGCTCCCCGTGAGCGAGCTCGAAGACCCGGCCGAGGACGCGCTGCTGGCCAGCAGCGCCATTGCGGCGTCGCGCGGCCGACGGCTGACCGCGGTGCCGATCGAGCCCGATCCTGCCGCTGACCCCGAGATGGTGCCGCTGGGCGTCATGACCGAGCGTCTGGTGGGCGCGGCTCACGCACCGGTCGATCGGCTCACCTACGAGGCTCCGACGGCCACGATGGCATCGCTGTCCCGGACGACCGTCATCGTGCCGCCCGTGGCTTCTGGCGTCGAACGGAGCCCCGGGTCGTGGGTTGCGACAGCGCCCTCCGGAGGCGGGTCCCGTCGGATCACGCACGCCACCCCGTCGCGCGAGGGAGCCGAGCAGCGGATCGCGAACCGGATCGCCCTGCGCCTGCGCGACGTCTATGGCCTGCGGAACGTGATCGCCGCGCCGCTCCGGGTTGACGGGAAGGTCGAGGGCGCGGTTGTCGTCTCGCGCCGGACAGCGGCGCCGTGGCCGGCAAGCGCCCGGCGCATCCTCGAGGCCGCATCGGTCGAGGCTTCGGCGGCGCTGGCCCGCGTGTACACGCTGCGTGATGCCGAGACGCGTGCGAGCACTGACGCCCTCACCGGGCTGCCCAATCGTCGCTACTTCGACGAGTACGTGACGGTGCTGTCCCGGCGCCGACGAGCCGAGGATCGCGTCGGCGTCCTGATGATCGACATCGATCAATTCAAGAGGCTCAACGATACGTTCGGGCATGCGGTCGGGGATCATGTTCTACGCGAGGTGGCACAGGCCATCGGTTCAGCGGTCCGTGAGGAGGATGTGCCGGCGAGGTTCGGCGGCGAGGAGTTCGCGGTGCTGCTCAAGAACCCGTCACCGGAGGTGGCGGTCGAGGTCGGGCGACGCGTGCGGGACGCGGTGGCGAGCCTGGACCTGCACAGGCTGGGCGTGCCCGGGGTGACGGTATCGGTGGGGGTGTCGGTCGCCGACTCGCCGACGGAGCCGCTGGACGAGCTGATCGACGCCGCCGATCGCGCCCTCTATCGGGCCAAGCGCGGTGGGCGCGACCGGGTGGTCGCGGCCTAGGCTGCACCTCCCCGACCACCGGCTCTCCTACCATGGCGCCATGTCCGGTGATGTCGGCACCTCTCCTGATGACGGCGCTCCCCTGACAAATGGTGAGCTCGCCCGGATCTTCCACGAGATCGGGGACATCCTCGAGGTCAAGGGCGAGCTCGTGTTCAAGACCGTGGCCTACCATCGCGCGGCCGATGCCATCGCCCGGGCACCGTTCGACGTCGCGACGGCCTACGCGGCGGGGGACCGGCGACCGATCCCGGGCGTTGGGCAGGCGATCAGCGACAAGATCGTGGAGCTGGCCACGAGCGGGCACATGGCGGTCTATGACCGGTTACGCGCCGAGATCCCCGCCAGCCTCGTCGAGCTGCTCCGGATCCCGGGCGTGGGACCCAAGACGGTCCGGTTGGTGCACGAGGAGCTGGGCATCGAGACTCTCGACGATCTGCGACTCGCTGCCGAAACCGGCCGGCTGCGAGAGCTGAAGGGGGTCTCTGCGTCGACCGAGCAGCGGATCCTCGCGGGGATCGCGCAGCTGGAGACGCGCCCGAAGCGCCTGCTCCTCGATCGCGCACAGGCGTTGTCCGATGACGTCGTCACCCAGCTCGAGGGTGCGCCGGGTGCCCAGCGCATCGTGCAGGCGGGATCGCTGCGCCGCCGCCGGGAGACGATCGGCGACCTCGACCTGCTCATCGAGACGGACCAGCCGAAGGCGGCGGTCGAGCGGTTCACGGGCCTGGGCATGGTTGACGGGGTGATCGGGGCGGGCGATGCGAAGGCCAGCGTGCGGCTGCTGCGCGGACCGCAGGTGGACCTGATGGTGATGCCGCCGGGTGCCGCCGGCACGTATCTCATTCATTTCACTGGCTCGGCGGACCATAACGTGCGTCTGCGCGGCCTCGCGCGTGACCGAGGCTGGAGCCTGTCCGAGAAGGGGTTTCTTCGGCTGGGTGAGGACGGCGAGCCGCTCGCCGGGGACGCAGCGGAGCTTCGGACGTTCGCCGATGAGGCGGAGGCCTATGCGTTCCTTGACCTGGCCTGGATCCCACCGGAGCTCCGCGAGGACCGAGGCGAGATCGAGGCTGCTCGTGCTGGATCGCTGCCGGCGCTGATCGAGCCGGAGGATCTCAGAGGGGACCTCCACAGCCACTCGGAATGGAGCGATGGGGTGCACCCGATCGAGGTCATGGCCGAGGCGGCCCGGCGTCGAGGGTACGCGTATCAGGTGCTCACGGATCATTCCCAGAGCCTGGCGATCGCCCACGGACTGGAGCCGGATCGCGTGGAACAGCAGCGCGCGATCATCGCTGACCTCAACGCGCGCTATGCGGCAGACGAGGCGGCAGGCGATCTCCCGCCCGGTGCCGGTCCGGATGGCTTTCGCCTGCTGCACGGCTGTGAGCTCGAGGTCCGGGCAGACGGCACGCTGGACTATGAGGACGACCTCCTCGCCCGGTTCGACGTCGTGGTCGCGTCGGTCCACGTCGCGCGTCGCCAGTCCCGCGCGGAGCTCACGCGACGAACACTCAACGCGATCCACAGCCCGCATGTGGACGTGATCGCCCACCCGTCGGGGCGCATGATCCAGGCCCGCGACGATCTCGATCTCGATTGGGACGTGGTGTTCGAGGCGGCGGCAGCGACCGGCACGGCCCTGGAGATCAACGGCTCGCCCCACCGCCTGGACCTGGCTCCCGAGCGGGCGCGTCGGGCGGTCGAGACCGGCTGCCTCCTGTCGATCGACTCCGATGGCCACCGCACAGCCGAGCTCGACTACGTGCGCTGGGGCGTGGACCAGGCACGCCGCGCCTGGGTGGAACCGCACCACGTTGTCAACACGCGCCCCCGTGACGACCTGGTCGCCTGGGCGGCGGGCAAGCCATCCAGGGTGTGACCGGGATGACCGGATCGATGCCGCTCGCGGCGACGGACCCGCGGCGCGACGTACCATCGCCAGCAATGGACCCAGACGATCAGCTGCACGCCTTCGCTCGCCGCGAGCTCGTCCTGATTGCGGTGGTGCTGGTGGCCATGGGCAGGCTCGTCCCGTCCGGCGGCGCGTTCCTCGTCGCCGGGATGCTGCCGGTGGTCATGCTGCTTGCGGGCATGGGCGTGGTCGGCGGCACGCGTCCGGGCAGCCGCCCGCTGGAAGCGCTGCTCGTGCCGGCGGTGCTCACGGGTGGAGCCGCGGCCGCGATCCATCTCGTCCCTGTGGGCCTCGGGCTCCTGCCGGCGCTGCTGGCGTTCGCCGTGCTCCTCGATCGTGCGCTGGCGCTCGAGATGCGTCTCGCGTCACAGGCGACGGGCGTCTCGCGGTCTGACCGCTCGCGGGTGCTGCTGATCGCGGTGGTGACCGCGTTCATCGCGTTCACCGGGATCGCGACGTTGGTGCCCGGCGGCATGGCGGAGGCGGTGGGCGCGACGGCCAGCACCGGTGTCGGTCCGCCGTCGCTCACCTGGCTGCTGGCGCTCGTGGTCGACGACGCGTTGGTCGCGCTCGCGCTCGGCTACCGCGTAGCGGTGTTCCGATACGGGACCACACTGGTGGCGGTGCGGTCGGCCGTGACGTACGCGATCGTGGTGGCGGTGGCGGCCGGCGCGATCCGCGCGATCGACCTGCCACGTCTGGTGGGTCCCGCGGTGCTGACTCTGGTGTTCTACCTCTGGGACGCTCTCCATGGGACCGCCCCGGCCCGTCGGCGCGACCCCCGCTTCCTGTGGGAGACGCTGCTCCTGGTCGCGCTTGGGATCGTGGTCGTGCTCTGGAACCAGCGAGTGCCGGGGTAGGTTCCGTTTGACGCCCGCGGGCTGGGATGCTAGAACGTCGTGCCCGCGATCGACGCCGCGTCACCGCCCGCCTGCTGACCTGCAGGCCCGCTCGCAGGCCCGCTCGCAGGCCCGCGTGCCCACCCGCAGGCTCGATGCGAGCCGATGGAAAGGACAATCGCTCCGTGACCTTCCCCGAGATCGACGCCGCCGCCCAGTCGCCAGCGAGCCAGACCCGCATGCGGCGCCAGCTTGCTGAGCAGGCCGTCTCGCAGGCGAGCGACGCGCAGTGGGCCGAGGCGGCAGAGACCAACCGGAAGCTGCTCGAGCTTGGGACGGACTCCGAGGCCGAGAACCGGCTGGCCAAGGCTCTGTGGGAGCTGGGAGAGCTGGGCGACGCGCGCGAGCACTATCAGAAGGCGCTCGCGCTCGACCCGACCAACCGGATCGCCGAGCGCAACATCGAGCGCCTCAAGGTCCTGCTGGTCGACGCAGGCGAGCGGACCGTCCCGGCCAACCCGGGGTCGAAGGCGCCCGTCAACATCTTTGTTGAGGAGACCGGCAAGACCGGCTTCGCCCATCTCACCAACCTGGCGCGCTCCGCGGAGCTTGCGCAGGTCAACCCGGGCGACCTCGTCGAGCTGGTCCCGGAGGGGAACCGCCTGATCGCGATCAGCAACGACGTCCGCATCGGGGTCGTTGAGCCCCGCGTCGCGGCACGCCTCCTCAAGCTGATCGCCGAAGGCAACAAGTACCTCGCCGGCGTCACCTCGCTGGGCGACAAGGACGTGCGCCTGATCATCCGCGAGACCTTCCAGGATCCTCGCAACTACGGCAAGGTGAGCTTCCCGACCGCGGTCAAGTCAACCGACCTGCGCCCGTACACCAAGGGCACGCTGCTGCGCGAGGACGAAGAGCTCGAGGAGGAGCTCGAGGACGACGTCGAGGACGAGGAGATCGAGAACCTCGAGCGGGTCCTGCCGCCGGACGAGACCACCGACGAGGCGTTCGAAGAGGAGACGGACGACCTCGACGAGTCCTAGGGTCCTCGGCACGACGCGACCCTCCTCTGGCGCCGGGTCTGCCACAATCCCGGCGATGGCCGGGCAAGGATTGCTGCTGCGCACGGAACCGGGCTTCAGCCTGCCCGCGTTCGAGCGCTTCACGCCGCCGCCGCCCCCGTCCCTGGTCGCGGCCAGGATCGAGTCCGGGTCGGTTCCGGGCGATATCGTCCTCGACCCCTTTGGGCGCGGCGGATGGGTGGCTCGCGCGGCGATCGACCAGCAGCGCAAGGGCGTCAGCCTGGAGTCGACGCCGCTGGACCGGCTGCTGGCCGAGATCGTCCTGCGCCCCCCTGACCTGCGCCATCTTGACGCAGCCGTCCAGGCGCTGGCCGCCTCGGCGCGCCGCGACTCCAGCCTCAAGGCGTCGATCACCGACCGCTATGCGAGCCGCTGCACCACGTGTGCCAGGCCGATCGTCGTCGACGAGCTGACCTGGGTCGTCGAGGAGCCATCCGACACGGACAGCTCGACTCGAGATGATGCTGAGGACGCGCCGGAACGGACGCCACGACCCATCCTCAAGCATTACCGCTGCCGGATCTGCCGCGACCAGCTGGGTGGCAGTGAGCAACGCCAGGCAGAGCTCGACGACCAGGACATCGCCCGAGCGCTGGACCAGGAGGGGGTGAGCGTCCGCGAGCAGCTTCTCGAGCGCTTTCCGGTGCTCGAAGGCGGAGAGGCCCTGCCGGACGAGCTGCTCGATCTCCACACGCCGCGCCAGCTCGTCGCGCTGGCCTCGATCCTCGAGCGCATTGAGGACGACCTTCGTGCGGCCCCGATCTCGGCGGCGCTGCGCCTGGCGATGCTGCATGCCCTGGCACCCGCCAGTCGACTGGCGACGTCACCGGGCCGCACGTCGATGCTGCGCATCACCGGCGGCCATGTCCGCCTGCCGGCCAACACCCGGTGGCGTGAGCGCAACCCATGGACTGCGTTCGAGGAAGGCGTGCGCGTGGTTCGGGGGTTCGTCCAGCGACTCGAGAGCGGCGCCTGGGGGCCCGTCCCGGCTCGCCTGGGCGATGACCTGCGGAGCCTCGTGGAGGGCTCCGGCACGGCGGTCCTCAAGCAGGGAACGCCGGCTGCGCTCGCCGCGCTCGGCCTCGAGGTCGAGCACCTGGCCGGCAGCCCGATCCGGCCACGCGTGAAGCTGGTGGTGGGCGTTCCGCCGGTTCGTCCCGCCGCGGAGCGCCTCGCGTGGGCGTACTACTCGACGGGGTGGGTGCTGGGTCGTGATGCCGCCGCCACCCTGCCACTCGAGGCACTGTTTGGCCCCGCGATCCGGCCCTCGTGGGGCTGGCAGGCGGCGACCATCACGCGGTCGCTGCGAGCGATCGCCCCCGCGCTTGATCGCGACGCCCGGGTGACGTTGATGCTGGAGGGGGATCGGCCGGAGGCGCTGGTCGCGAGCGCGATCGGCGGCGTGAGCGCGGACTACCGGATCGCCGCGGCCCGGCTCGCCGAGCCGGGCCGCGAGTCGGGCGGCGTCGTCGAGTTTGTGCCGCCCGGTTCCGGGGCGGTTCCCGGCGGGCCCAGGACACGCGCGAATGTCGCGCTGCCGCCGATGGTCGGTGGCGCGGGTGACCCGGACGTCGCGCCATCGGGTCGGCTGTTCTCGCCACCGGAGCGCATGGCCAACGCTCCCTTCTCGGCAGACGACGCAGCGCGCGCCGTGGTGGACGCGGCAGTGGACGTGCTTCGTCTGCGCGGGGAACCCGTCGGGTTCGAGGGCCTGCTGGGCGAGATCCTGGTGGGTCTCGACCGGGCCGGGCACCTGCGTCGGCTGGTTCGACCCTCGGCTGCCACCGAGGGGCCGCCGGAGGGGCCTGGTGAGGGAGCCGGCGACGCGGCCGGCCCGATGGGGTCGGGCCCCGGCGATGGATCGGCCGAACCGAACGCGCAGCAGCCGACTGGCGAGCCGGGGGAGCACCCGATTCGCGCGTCGGGTGAGCGCCCGGAGGGTGAGGAAGGTGAACGGCTCGAGCGTGAGGCGGATCGGGATCGAGCACTGCGACCAGCGACAGGGCCGGAGCGCCCAACGGGCTCCCAGCCGGAGCAACGCCCGGAACGCCCAGGAGTCCACCAGCCCACGCTCGATCTCGACCGTGACCACGTCGATCGCCTGCTGTCGCTGGTGACCGAGGCGCTCGCGGCGGCCGACGGGCGTCGCCTCGTGCGGCTCGGCGACCGATGGTGGCTGGGTGATCGTGCGGACCGGGAGACGGCAGCCGTCCCCCTCGCGGACCGCGTCGAATGGGCGGTCTACAGCCTGCTTTCGACCGGAGGACCGCTCTCGGAGACCGACTTCGTCGGGCGCCTCGCAGGCATGTTCACGGGTCCCGACCTACCCGACGAAGCGCTCATCAGCGCATGTCTCGCCAGCTATCGGAGCCTGGCGAGCACCCCGGACCGGCTGGTCACGGCGGACAATCTCACGCGACGGAGCATCGAGCACGGTGAGCTGATTGCCCGCCTTGTCGACCTCGGGCACCGTCTCGGATTCGCCGCCTGGATCGGCGCTCGCCAGCAGGCGCGGAAGGTTGGCCGCCATCACCTGGTCCAGCTCCTCGACGAGCGGGAGCGGGCGGGCCCACCGTACCTCGGCCGGATTCACTCGGACGACCTCGAAGAGGTGGACGTCATCTGGTACGTCCGCGGTCGGGCAGCCTTCCTCTGGGAGGTTGAGTGGACGGCGATGCTCGGAGAGCCGGTCCTTCGACGACATGCGCGGTTGCCCCAGGACGAGCGGCTGGTGCGATTCCTCGTCGTGCTCCCCGAGCGCGTGGAGCTCGTGCGTCACAAGCTGGAGCGATCCCCGTTGCTCCGGACGGCGCTCGAAGAGGACGGTTGGCACCTGCTCAAGGCCGATCACCTGCGCGAGTGGTCGGGTCGCGAGGAGGTGGCGCTGACGGATCTCGAGCCGCTGCTCGGGCTTGACCCCGCGATCGAGCGTACGGGCGATCAGCTCGCCTTGTTCGGGGGCTGAGCTTCGGCCTGCGCGTGCATCGCCCGACCGGTCAACGAGGCACGGGCGTCGACCGGACGTGAACCAGTAGCCTGGCGACGGCTCCGCAGTCAAGGCCACGCCACCCAGACCGTCATCAAGCGCCAGATAGTCATGAGACGACTGATCGCCCCCGGATCGGGAGCGACCGCCGGCCGCTGATACGTCCTGAGCGCATCGCGGTGCCATGAATCGGGTCGATTCTTGCGCCAGAACACCGTGTCGATGCCCATCCCTGCGCCAACCACCCGTCATATGACTGAATGGCCGAAACGACGGCCGGCGGCGACCCAGCGAGGGCGGCGACGAGCTCTAGGCCCAGGGGTGGGCCGGAGTCGAGCCGGCCCAAGATCGTCGCGAGCGCCGAATAGTGCGCGATCCGCTCACTCAGCTTCCGGAACACGGTTCGGTATTCGCAGGCCTGGAGCCGATCAGGAACGATATTCGTATTGACGGGTCGCGATCGCGTATGGCACGATCGGCCCTGTTCCACTGTCCGCAACACGGGCGCCGCTGCTGACTCCAGTCGGCCCGGAACCGTCGGCCCGGAACCGTCGGATCGCCGACCGAGCGGGCCGCCGACCGAGTGGCATCGGCCGACAACAAAGCAGCCGCTGGCGAAGCGGCAAGCGCGCACGAAGGCAGCCGCGATGGAGGCGGCGTCGGCCGGCCGCATCAGCACCCGAGCATGGAGGCACCATGACCGCCGAATCGACCACCCGGTCCCCCCAGCTGGCACGCGCCCGGCAGACGGAGATGTACCAGCGTGCGCTGCAGACGCTGCCCGGTGGCACCAACTCCAACTTCCGGGCGTGGGGTGACGCCACGATCTACGTCGATCGCGGCAAGGGCGGCGATGTCTGGGACATCGACGGCAATCGCTACGTTGACCTGCGCATGGGCTACGGCCCGGTGGTCCTGGGCCACAACGACGAGCGCGTCGACGACTACGTCAACGAGCGGATGCGCCTGGGTGTCAGCTTCTCGCTGACCAGCGAGGACGAGATACGTGCCATGGAGCTCCTCAAGGAGCTCAACCCGTGGGTCGGCAAGGCCCGGATGACGGTATCGGGGACCGAGGCGACGATGCACGCGATGCGCGTCGCTCGCGCGTACACCGGCCGCAACAAGATCGTGAAGTTCGAAGGCCAGTACCACGGGGTCCACGACTACGCGCTGATCAGCGTTCTGCCCAACGACATGAGCACGCTGGGCGACGCGGACAACCCGGTTGGGCTGGCCTGGGGCCGGGGCATTCCCGAGGCGGTGGCGAACACCATCGTGCCGGCCCGCTATAACAACATCGACCAGCTGCGACATCTGTTCGAGCAGCAGGGCGAGGACATCGCGGCGATCATCGTCGAGCCGGTGCTTGGAAATGCCCAGGGAATCATGCCCAAGCCAGGCTTCCACCAGGCCATGCGCGCGCTGACCGAGGAATACGGGATCCTGCTCATCTTCGACGAGGTGAAGACGGGCTTCCGCTTCTCGAAGGGAGGGGCGGCAGAGTACTTCGGGATCACGCCGGACATCGCCACCTACGCCAAGGCGATGGGCAACGGCTACCCCGCTGCCGCCTTCGCGGGCCGCGACGAGATCATGTCCGTCCTGCCCGACAAGGTCAGCCACGGCGGTACCTACGCCGGCAACCGGGTCGCGGCTTCGGCCGCGGTCAAGACCCTTGAGATCCTCCGGGACACGGACGCGCTGGACACCATTCGCAAGACCGGCGAGAGGATCCAGGCAGGGATCCGGGAGCGGCTCGACGCCAAGGGCCTTGCCTATCAGCTCACCGGACACCCATCGATGTTCGGCATCATGTTCACTGAGACCGTCGCGAGCGAGTATCGCGACTGGGCCGCCACCGACCACGAGCTGTACGACGCGATCGCCGTGGGCATGCACGCCCGCGGAGCGATGCCGGAGCCTGACAGCCGTGAGCCGTGGTTCATGTGCGAGGCCCATGGCCAGGGCGACACCGTTGACCGCGTCCTGTCGATCTTCGGTGACTCGCTCGATGCGGCGCTGGAGGCGCGCGCTCGGGGGTAGGCGGTCGGACCATCATCACGCCAGACGAACCGGGGTTTCGAGGAGGACATCGAGCCATGACGTTCGACGGGAATGCCGTCCGATCGGTGGATCGGGCTGCTGCCCTGTTGCTGGCGCTGGGCGACAGCGTTGGGGAGGCGGGCGTGACCGAGCTTGCCCGCCGTCTCGGACTGCACAAGTCCACGGCATCCCGGCTGCTGGCCACCCTCGAGAAGCGGGGGTTGGTCGAGCAGGACGAGGAGAACGGCAAGTACCGGTTGGGCCTGGTCGTGATCCGGCTCGCCGAGCGTGCCGAGCAGACGCTGGACCTGCGCTCCATCGCGATGCCCGAGCTCGACCGGCTGGCCAGGGCAACACGCGAGACGACGGGCCTGGGCGTGCTCGACGGCGACGCGCTGCTGACCGTCGCCCAGGCCGATGGTCCCAACCTGGTGGCGATGGGGGACTGGACCGGGCGATGCGTCCCGCTCCACTGCGCCGCATCAGGCAAGGTGCTCCTCGCCTCGTTGCCCGAGCGCGAGGTCATGCGCCTCGTTCGGCGCGGGCTGGAGCCGTTCACCGACCGAACCATCACCCGCCTGGAGCCACTGCTCGAGGAGCTGGCACGAGTCCGGCGTCGCGGGTTTGCCACCGCGTTCGGCGAGTTCGAGCCGACGATGAACGCGATCGCCGCGCCGGTTCACGACGCGCGTGGAGCAGTGGTGGCGGCCGTGGATGTGTGGGGGCCGTCGTTCCGGGTCGCTCCGGCGCGGGTTCCGGAGCTCGTCCAGCATGCCCGTGAAGCCGCCGCGGCGATCTCCGTCCGACTGGGTGGCACGCCTGCCTGAGCCCTCTTCATCGCCGCAGCCCGGCCGCCGCCGTCCGGCAACCCGGGGAGACCGGCTCGCACGATGCAGACGGTCTCGACTAGGCTTGGTGGGATGAACGACGCAACCGACCTCGGCCAGCGGATTCTCGAGCTGCTCGGCGATCCGGTGCTCCCAATCGTCGTCATCGTTGCCATCGCCCTGATCCTGATGCGGCTCGCGCACCAGGCCGTTCGACGGGTGATCACGACGATCTTCGAGCGCCAGCAGATCGAGGACACGACCGCTGAGCTGGGCGCCGCCGAGATCGCGAAGCGGGTCGAGACCCTGGACACGTTCGCGACGCGCTCGATCCAGGTGTTCATCGCGGCGATCTCGCTGGTCATGATCCTGGGTGAGCTTGACTTCGACATCGGTCCCGCGATCGCCGGCCTGGGCATCGTCGGGATCGCCGTCGGGTTCGGCGCGCAGAGCCTGGTCCGCGACCTGTTCACGGGCGCCCTGATCCTGGTCGAGAACCAGTTCGGCAAGGGCGATGTGGTGACCATCGCCGGGGTCACCGGTGTCGTCGAGGACCTCAGCCTGCGACGAACGACCCTCCGGAACCTGAGTGGTGTCGTGTACACGGTGCCCAATGGCGAGATCACCGTGGCATCCAATCTGACTCGCACCTGGGCGCGGGTCAACGAGAACGTCCAGGTGGCGTACGGCACCGACATGGGCCTCGCGATCGAGGTCGTGAACGAGGTCGGGCGCGCGATGCTCGAGGACCCCGACTGGGTCGGCCGGGTGATCGAGGCGCCGGCGGTGCTGCGCATCGACTCGCTCGACGACTCGGGGGTCACGATCAAGATCACGGGCATGGTCAAGCCCTCCGAGCAGTGGGCTGTCGCGGGCGAGCTCCGGCGACGCCTTCTGATCGCGTTCGACGAGGCCGGCATCGAGATTCCGTTCCCGCATCGCGTGGTGATCGCCCGCAGCGAGGGCGGTCCGCCTGGCCCCGTCGATGGCTCCGCGGCAGCCCCTGCCGACGCTCCGAGTGACGTGCCCGCGGCAGCTCCTGCCGACGATTCAGGCGTCTCCGAGGACCCGACGACCAGGCTTCCCTGAGCGGATCCCGCCCGGGACGACCGGCCGGTGCCGACGCGTAGAATGAGCGGACCAGTGTCGCAGTCGGAGGGACCCGTGAGCGTCGATCCCCAAACGCCGGGCGGACCCGAGATCGAGAATCTCCTCGCGGAGACGCGGACGTTTCCTCCGGACCCGGCGTTCGCCGCACAGGCCAACGCCACCCAGGCGTTGTACGACGAGGCGGCCGCGGACTACGTCGGGTTCTGGGAGCGCCAGGCGCGCGAGCGGATCAGCTGGGACAAGCCGTTCGAGACGACGCTCGAATGGGATCTGCCGTTCGCCCGGTGGTTCGTGGGCGGCGAGCTCAACATCACCTACAACTGCGTTGATCGCCACGTCGAGAACGGCCTGGGTGACAAGGTTGCCTATCACTGGATCGGGGAGCCGGGCGACACCCGCACGCTGACCTTCTCGGACCTCCAGCGTGAAACCTCGAAGGCAGCCAACGCGCTGCTCGAGCTGGGCGTCCAGAAGGGCGACCGGGTGGCGATCTACATGCCCATGATCCCCGAGCTGGCGATCGCGATGCTCGCCTGCGCGCGGATCGGAGCGCCCCACACCGTGGTCTTCGGCGGCTTCTCGGCCGAGGCCCTGGCCGGGCGCATCGATGACAGCGGCGCGAAGGTCCTGATCACGGCCACAGGCGGCTGGCGGCGCGGCAAGCGGGTCGGGCTCAAGCAGCACGCCGATGATGCCGTCGCGATGGCGACCTCGATCGAGCACGTGATCGTCGTCGACCGTTTCGGTGACGGTGGGGCGATGACCCCGGAACGCGATCTCTGGTGGCACGAGGTCGTGGATCGCCAGTCGGACGTCTGCCCGCCCGTCCCGGTGGACAGCGAGCACATGCTCTACCTGCTGTACACGTCGGGCACGACGGCCAAGCCCAAGGGGATCCTGCACACCACCGCAGGCTACCTGCTGGGTGCCGCGTTCACGCACTGGGCGGTGTTCGACGTCAAACCGGACGACGTGTACTGGTGCGCCGCCGACATCGGCTGGGTCACCGGTCACAGCTATATCGTCTACGGTCCCCTGGCCAACGCGATCACGGGTGTCATGTACGAGGGCGCACCCGACACGCCAAGCTGGGACCGCTGGTGGCAGATCGTCGAGGACTACAAGGTCAGCATCCTGTACTGCGCGCCGACCGCCATCCGCGCGTTCATGAAGCAGGGCGAGCAGATCCCGCGCTCGCACGACCTGTCCAGCCTGCGTGTGCTGGGCTCGGTCGGTGAGCCGATCAACCCGGAGGCCTGGCGCTGGTACCAGGAGGTGATCGGCAGCTCCCGCGCTCCCGTCGTGGACACGTGGTGGCAGACGGAGACGGGCCAGATCATGATCAGCGCTCTGCCGGGAGTGACGACGACCAAGCCCGGGTCGGCGACCTTCCCGCTGCCCGGCATCGACGCCGAGGTGGTCGACGCCGACGGGAACCCCGTGCCCAGGGGCTCGGGTGGCTACCTCGTTCTGCGCAAGCCGTGGCCGGGGATGTTGCGCGGTATCTACGGCGATCCCGAGCGCTACCGCCAGACCTACTGGAGCCGGTTCGAGGGGATGTACTTCGCGGGCGACGGGGCCAAGCGCGACGAGGACGGGTATCTCTGGCTGCTCGGGCGCGTGGACGACGTGATGAACGTTGCTGGCCACCGGATCAGCACCACCGAGGTCGAATCCGCCCTCGTCGACCACCGCTCGGTCGCGGAGGCGGCCGTCGTGGGCAAGGTCGACGCGATCAGCGGCCAGGCGATCTTCGCGTTCGTGATCCTCAAGTCCGGCCAGGAGCCCTCGGACGCGCTCGGCACAGAGCTTCGTGCGCATGTCGCGACCGTGATCGGCCCGATCGCACGGCCGAAGTACCTGATGTTCGTGCCCGACCTGCCCAAGACCCGATCGGGCAAGATCATGCGCCGGCTGCTGCGGGACATTGCCGAAGGGCGGCAGCTGGGCGACGTGACCACGCTCGCGGACACGACGGTGGTCGACACCATCCGCGATAACTCAGGCAAGGCCGAGGAGGGCTGACCGCGTGCCGTTCGGGTTCCTGAAGCGGCGCAAGCCGCGGGATGCTGCCGAGGGCGACGGTGCATCGGGCAGCGCGACGCCCAATGCCGCGCTCCAGGCCGGCCAGCCTCGGGGAGTGCCATTCATCGCGCTCACCGAGGAGTGGCGCCTGCGCGGTCAGATGGACATCTCGGGGCGTCTGTCCGATGCCCTCAACCGTCGTGAGGCGATCGCGATCACGGGCGTCAGCTGGGGACCCCCGGACGCCGCGGCACCACTCGAGGATGCGCCCGGGCTGCGGAGCGTCGACCCCTACGACCTGATCCTGGTCACCGCGGGCGATGACAGCCTGCCACCGCTGACCGATCCGGAGCGCACGGCGCTCAAGGTGCACAAGGTCGCCTATGACGTGGCGCTCGAGGCGCCGCCATTCCGGGTGATCGGCACGGTCTACCTCCACCCGGGCTCCGAGCCCGAGCGGCTGCTCGACCGTTCGTCGGACATGTTCGTTCCGGTCGTGGGCGCCGTTGCCAGTCTTGGCGATGTCGAGGTCAGCGACCCCGAGGTCGAGGTGATCCTGGTGAACCGCTTCTACCTCCGCGGCGTCACCCAGGTCGACCGACGGACCGGGGAGCCGCACCAGAAGCTGCCCGGGTCGCCGCTGGGAGGCATCAGCTGGCAGGACCGCTCCCGCTGACGACCGTCATCCGCGGAGGTCCCGAGATGCGACTCCCGCTCAGGCGAGGGTCGGGATCGTGCGCCCGAACAGCCGCATCGACGTTCGAGCTGGGCTGGCTTCCTCGGTACCCAGGAGGCGGTCGACCACGACATCGAAGTCGACGGTGATCTTGTCCTTCGGTGCCAGCTCCTGGAGCGTCCGGCCCTCGTTGGCGCAGCGAACGACCAGCAGGCCGCCGGATCGCACCTGGCCGAACAACGGAATTGACACCGCGCGCTCAAGGTCTTCGACCTTGATGCCACTGTTGGCACGGTTCGCGATCATCGCGAGGCGATCCCGCATCCCGAGCTCCTCGGCGACGTCGCGCAGCTTCACCGTTGCGGCGATCGCCGGCATGTCCGGCGTCACCGGGACCAGGACCCGGTCCGCCCGATCCAGGATCGACCGGTTGAGTGCGCTGTAGGACGGGTGGAGGTCGATGATCACGAAGTCCACCTGCCGCTTGGCGACGTTGATCGCGGATGCGACTCGGCCCGGCTCCAGCAGCTCGGTGCCGATCGGGTTGGCAGCGAGCGGCAGGATCTTCAGGCCGGAGCTGTGCACGGACGCAAGCTCGTCGAAGGTGACCACGGGGCCGCCCTCGAGCTCGTCACGCCAGGCGTCGATCACGGTCGCGACGGCGTCCATGCCCAACGAGGCCGCCACGTGCCCGGTGACCGTGTCGCCGTCGATCAGCAGGACCCGCTGACCTCGACTTGCCAGGGACGCCGCAAGGTTCGTCGCGACCAGCGTCTTGCCCACTCCGCCCTTGGGGCTGAAGATCGCCAGCACCTGGCCGGGCCTCGACCAGTCGTTGTGATCGAGATCCCCCTGGAGGACCGGGCCGCTGCCATCATCGATTGAGACCGATCGAATGCACATGGCCTCTGCACGCCAGCGAATCGACTCGGCAGAGTACGGTCGTGTCAGGTATTCGTCGTCCTGGTGCCCGGCTGCGTCCGGGTCGAGCTGGTCGAGCATGGCGGTGCCAAGCACGAGCAGCGCCGGAATGTTCCGGCCGCCCTCGTGGAGGAGCGACCACGCATCCGACCCGGCGTCTGGATCCGTCTCGACATCGATGATCGCGATCGCGATGTCCCGCCGCGCGCCGAGCGTCGCCCGCACCTCGTCAGGATTTGTAACGAAGACCGGCTCGAAGTCGGCCTTGCGGAGCTCGGTGCCGACCGGCTCACGCTCCTCGGCCGGGAGCATGATGAGGATCGAGGGTCGGGACGTCTGTGCGGTCATCATCAAGACCCCGTCTCGGGATCCTGGGCCGCGACACGGACGATACCGTCCTCATCGCTCGTCACGCGGGCCGCGAACCCGGGAAGGGCGGGGAGGACGTCCCGGAACGCGACGTCCGGGCCATGGGTGACGTTGAACACGAACTCTCCATCCGGCCCGGACGCAACCGAGACGGCCTGGACACCGGGCACGCGGCTGAGATGGCGCTTGAAGCTTGCGATGCTGGCCACGGAGATCAGCCCGCTCGCGATGATCTGAGATGTCTGCGGCTCCCCGTCGACGTCGCCGCTCGCGCCGCGACCGGGAAGCAGGCTTGCCAGCCGACCGGCGAACAATTCCGACTCGTCGTCAGCGGCGATCGGGCCCGTCTCGGAGCCAGGGTCGACCTGCTCGCCGTCGTTGGACTCTTGCCGGCCGCGGAACAGCTCGGCCGCTGTCTCGGCGACGCCGGCAGCTGCCTCGGCGTGGTCCGCGGAGTCGGCCGCGGAGTCGGCGGCCACGACCGCCTCGGCCGCCGCCTCCAGTGCCGCCATGATCGCACCACGATCGACGGGATCACCGGCCTCATCGCCGGCCGGGAAGCCTTCTGGGACCTCACCCGCGGCCCACCGGGCGCCGGGCTCGACGTCATCAGTCTCCGCGGCCGGAGCCGGGGTCGTCCAGTCGCCGTCGGAGTCGCCCCACGCCCCGGCAAACGTCGGGCGCGCGGGTGCCTCGGACTGATCCCCGTCGACGGTCTCTTCGGGCATGGCCTCGGCGTCGTCGCCCGCGGTCTCGGCCGTCGGCTCGACCTCCGGCTCGCCAGCCGTGATCTCGGGTTCTCGATCGATGTGACCCTCGGCCACGTCGGCCTCGGGGGCCTGGCCGATGATGTCGCTTTCCGCGGTCCAGGCGGTTGATCCGTCTTCGGCGACCGTCTCGGGCTCGATCGTCGCCTCGGGCTCCACGTCTTCGGCGACCGTCTCGGGCTCGATCGTCGCCTCGGGCTCCACGTCTTCGGCGACCGTCTCGGGCTCGATCGTCGCCTCGGGCTCCTCGTCTGCCGCCATCTTGGCCTCAGCCTCGGCGTCGGCGGCGTCGGTCCCGAGCCAGGCATCGAACGACGGTGCCTCGGGCATCGTCTCGGCGAGGGTCGCCAGACGGGCCGGATCCTCCTCGCTGCGCAACCGCTCGAGGTAGGCGTCCATCGCCTCCTGGTGACGCGCGACCTCGGCGTCGACATCGCCGACGCTGCGCTCGACGCTCGCGGCGTGCTCGCTCAGCTCTTCTTCGAGCGTCGCCTTTCGGTGGGAGATCTTCTGGTCAGTCTCTTCGCGGATCCGTGCGATCTCGGCCTTCGACCAGTCGCGGATGCCCGAGACGTCCTCGTCGGACCGCTGGCGCAGTGCGACAGCGCCTTCGGCGGACTGCTCGCGGATCGTCTCCTTGGCCTGGCGAGCGTCGGCCTCTGCCTGCGCCAGCAGCTGGTCTCGCGCCGCCTCGGCCGTTGCGCGGATTGCGGCCGACAGGTCGGACATCAGCTTCGATGGCTTCCTGGGCGTTACGGCGGGCGCCGAGGTCACGAGATTGGTGTCGGGCATCAGGGGCTCCTCGGCGGTCGGACCGGCCTCGTGCTCGGCCCCAAGGGCGTCGGAGTCGAGGTTGTCGATGGTCGGGCGGGTGTTCACGTCGGTCTCGGGCCAGGTGACATCGGTCACTGCGGGGTTGGGGTCGGTTGCCTCCGGCGCCGGTACGGTCGTCGGTTCCGTTTCCGCGTCGTCGTGCGCGCGGTCAGAGCTCCAGGGGAGCCGGAAGCCGGATCGGGTTTCGGTTGACGCCATGAGCGAGGAGGTCCTCCCACGAGCTGGGGCCTTGTTGGAATGCCACAGTAGGCGGCAGGGTGGGTTGCGGTGCAGTCGCTAGAGGTACCAGCGGTCGGTCCCGGTGGTACCGGCGCGCACCGGAATCGCTCACCAGCGGGCGGCATCGAGGCCCCGTACCATGGCGTCGTGGAGCCGTACCCCGACCGAACACCCGCACGCCGTCCCGAGCCAGCGGAGCCTGGACCGCAGCTCGATCTGCTCGACCGCCTGGAACGCCCGTTGCGCGACCTGCGTATCTCGGTCACCGACCGCTGCAACTTCCGCTGCCCGTACTGCATGCCGGCCGAGGTGTTCGGTCGCGACTTCGCGTTCCTGCCCCGCTCGCTCGTGCTGTCGTTCGAGGAGATCGCCAGGCTGGCGGGGATCGCTGTCGAGCTCGGTGCCCGGAAGCTCCGGGTGACCGGGGGAGAGCCCCTGGTTCGGCGCGACCTGCCGGTGTTGATCGGCTACCTGTCCGAGCTCCGGACGCCCGACGGCGACCCGATCGACCTCACGCTGACCACCAACGGGTCCGCGCTGAGGGCACTGGCCAGGCCTTTGGCCGACGCGGGCCTGCAGCGGATCACCGTGAGCCTCGACTCGCTCGATGATGCGGTGTTCGGCGCCATGAACGGCGTGGACTTTCCGGTATCGCGGGTTCTCGAGGGGATTGCGGCTGCGCGCGACGCGGGCCTTGCGCCGATCAAGGTCAACACGGTCGTTCGTCGCGGGATGAACGAGACCTCGGTCCTGCCGCTCGCTCGCTGGGCGCGCGACGAGGGGCTGATCCTGCGGTTCATCGAGTACATGGACGTGGGCCACTCCAATGGCTGGCGCCTCGACGATGTCGTGTCTGCGTCCGACGTTCTGGCGACGATCGACGCGGTGCTGCCGCTTGAGCCGGTCGCACCCGACTATCGGGGCGAGGTCGCAGGTCGCTTCCGGTACCGGGACGGCTCAGGCGAGATCGGGATCATCGCATCGGTGACGCGCCCGTTCTGTGCCGACTGCACCCGGGCACGCCTCTCGGCCGATGGTCACCTGTACACGTGCCTGTTCGCGGTTTCCGGCACCGATCTCAAGACGCCCCTTCGGGCCGGTGAGAGTGACGCCCAGCTCGCGGCCAGGATCCGTGACGTGTGGTTGGCTCGTGTCGACCGCTACTCGGAGCTGCGAAGCGAGGCGACCGACCGGCTGCCGAAGATCGAGATGTTCGCCCTGGGGGGCTGACGTCCCGTGGCCGGTGCCGCATCGCCCGCAATGGCCGGTACCGATGGCGTCGGCTGTCCACAGCTCATCCACAGGGGAGGAAAACTCGTGGACGCGCCGGTCTCGAGTGGCATGCACATCGTGGAAAAGCGACTTGGACGTGCCTGCGGCAGAGGGTATCGTCGGTTGTGCCCGAAGGGGCCAATGGAGGCTCGGAGCGGAGGCGATTGCCTCAAGCCCGCTTCGCCCGGCCGGCTGCGATCACCTCAAGGCCATGCCGGCGCCAGGTTTGCGATCACATCAAGGACCGACGCTCTCCGGTCGCTTCGGGCGCTTCATCTGCCGGCAGGCACGGCTCGCAAGGGCTCGTGTCGGCTGGACGCCCGGACGGACGTGACCGGCATCCCGGTGTCGGTACTCCATCCGGGCGTTGAAGCATTGACGGGGTGCCCCACACCACCCGCGCCTGTCCCACCCGCACCGTCGCGCGGGCCGGTTCGCGGCCACCGAGGCGGCCACGTGCAGCAGCGCGCAAACAGCGCGCAAACAGCCGGAAATGACTGTCGACCGATCCCTCCCCATCCCGCCCGCCGACCAGCCGGCCCGGCTGTCAGCGTTGGCCGACGCCGTCCGCCGACGGACCGACCTGGTGCCGCGGGTCGGGCTCGTGCTCGGATCCGGTCTTGGCGATGTGGCCGATGCCGTCGAGCGGGCGGTCACCGTCTCGTTCGATGAGCTGCCCGGCTGGCCGGAAGCGACCGCGCCGGGCCACGCAGGACGCCTCCTGCTGGGACACCTGGCGGGTGTGCCAGCGGTCGTCCTGCAGGGACGGTTCCACCTGTACGAGGGCAATGCCCCCGGGCTCGTGGTGCAGCCCGTGCTGCTGTTCCGGCGGCTCGGCGCGGAGATTGTCGTGCTGACCAACGCGTCCGGCGGTCTGAACCGCGATTTCGGCCCGGGAACGCTGATGGTGATCGCGGACCACATCAACCTGACCGGCGGGTCGCCCCTGATCGGGCCGAACGCGGACGAGCTGGGCCCGCGCTTCCCGGACCTGACGGAGGGATGGTCGCCGCGTCTCCGTGCCGCGCTGCATGCCGCGGGTGCCGCGGAGGGCATCGGGCTCGAGGAGGGGATCTACCTCGGGCTATCGGGCCCCGCGTACGAGACTCCTGCCGAGGTTCGCATGCTCAGAAGCCTCGGCGCTGACGCGGTGGGCATGTCGACCGTCCTCGAAGCGATCGCGGCTCGGTGGATCGGGCTCGAGGTGTGCGGCGTCTCGGTCGTCACCAATGCCGCGGCTGGCTATACCGGTCACTCGTTGACCCAGGAGGACGTGCTGTCCGTCGGTGACGAGGCTGGACCCCGCCTCGCGCGCGTCCTGGAGCGGTTCGTCGCTGATCTCTGACCGGGCCTAGTGGGGGCCGCCGGCGGCGGCGTTGCGGGCGGCGCGGTCGAGCAGGTATCCGAGGAGGAACACGCCCAGGAACACGCCGATGAACAGCAGGACCGGATGAATGAACCCGGACCACGGCGTGCCCGGGATCGCGGACAACCCCGTGATGGCGGCTGCGATGACCAGGGCAACGACGCCGAGCGAGGTGACGGTCTTTGTAGGTCGCATGGAGAAGCTTCCTCGATGGCTGGGCGGTGAGCTCCGCAGTATCGCCGGTCGCGCCGCGCTGTGGCGAGGCGCGGGCATCTGCGCGCCGCCAGTATCGGGCAGCGAGGACACCTCGTGCGAGCGTCGCGAACACACTGACACCCCGCCGGTCGAGGCGAGGTGTCAGTGACGGAGGAGCGAATGGACAGGCGGCAGGTCAGGGCGGTCAGCCCGGACGTATCCCGCCGGTCACCTGGCGCTACGGGATGAGCACCGAGTCGATCACGTGGACGACGCCGTTGGACGCCGACAGGTCGGTTGCGATCACGCCCGCCGCGAGGAGCTCGCCCCGCGTCAGGCGGTGGCCATCGAGCATTCGGTAGCCGGGTGCGGCGAGCACGGACGTGCTGGTCCGGCGTCCGGCGGTCACGTGGTACAGCAGGATGTCGCTCAGGGCACCCTGGCCGAACGCGGCGTCGACCCCGCCGGCATTGATGAAGTTGATCACGTCCTGCTCCGTGAGCGTCGTTTCCAGCAGGTCCTCGAAGGTGCTCACGAACGCTGCGTCCGTGGGCGCGAAGACCGTCAGCTGGCGGCGCCCGTCCAGCGTCCCGACAAGACCGGCCTTGACGGCGGCTGCCTGGAGGACGTCGAACTCGCCGTCATCCGCGAGCACGATCGCCGCCAGCGTCTGGGTGCCGGGCTTCGCCCCGGCCGATGACGCGGACGCGGGAGCGGCAAGAAGCGATACCGCGAGAAGCGCGGCTCCTGTGGTCAGTAGCATTCTGCGCATCGAGAGTCTCCTTCTGGTGTCGTGGGACACGCCTAGGCGCGCGTGCGCCGGACGGCGTAGCTGAGCGAGCCGATCGTGGCGATGACGAAGGTGGCCACGAGCAGCAACATCGACGGGATGGCGTTGGGCGCGGTCGCGTCGCCGGCACCGACGGTGTCGGTTGCGGGCGCCTTGATCGCATCGACGGCGACCACGGCGGTCAGGCTGCCGCCGTCGAGCGAGCCGATCGCGAACACGCTGTACGAGTGGCCGGCCTCGAGATCGAGGGCGGGCGGGTCGAGAGGGCACACCGAGTTGTCGGCGGCAGCACACACCTTGAGGTCGTAGCTGCCTGCAGCGAGGGTCAGATAGCTCGTCGGATCGGGGTACGCGAGGTTCTCGACGACCTTGGCGGAGCCGTCCTGCGTCAGGACGTCGACCGCCGGCGTGTCGGCCGAGAAGTGCACCACCCGGACCTGGGTCTTGCCATCACGCGGCGACGGCGTGTCCGTGATGATCTGGGCCTCGATCGAGGCGAGCGCGTTGGTGGCCGCGATCGTGTAGTGGGTGCCCGCCGCGATCGTGACGCCGCTGGCGTCGATCGGACACACCGACGCGTCGGCGGTCGCGCAGACCTTGATGTCGTAGGTGCCCGCGGGCAGCGAGACGTACTCGCTCAGGTCTCCGAACTCGAGACCGGCAAGTGGCGCGCCGACCTTCTCACCATCGACGTAGACATCGACGGCGGGAGCATCGGGTGAGGCATGGAGCACGCGAACCATCGCGTTGTCGGCCGCCGCAACGGGTGTCGCCGCAACAAGGAGGGCCACAATCGCGCCGGCCAAGACCGGCACTCGCAGCTTTCGAGAAGGCATCGGGAGGCTCCTTTGTCCTGTCACGCTGAAGGACGGGTGTGGACTGTTTGTACAGCGTGTGTGGAGGATCCTGCCGGATGTTCACTCGACTGTCAAGTGTCTGTACAAGGGCGTGTGGGATGTGGCGCCAAACCTTGTACACGTCTCACGGCTTCATGCGCACGTGCGGGGCGCTCGTGGATGCGTTGGCGACGAGGGGTGGGGTATGCCGTGGTCAGCGAGCCGCGTCGCCGTGCGATCAGCGGACGGGCAGGTCCCTGCCGGCCGCCTTGGCGGCCTCGCGCTGCTGCGCCCAGGCGCCGAGGACGTTGTCCTTGTGGGGTCGAATGGGGCAGTGCTCGTCGCGATTGTTGAATTCGTCGCAATAGCCGAGCGCGACGCACTTGGGCGCCAGGAACGCGCCCAGGAACGGCGACACGTTGAACACCTCGTGTCGGATCAGCTGGAACAGGCGACGGATCTCCCACTGGGCCATCGTGCATAGCCGAAGCCCCGACATGTGGATCAGGGCCCGCAGGTTGGTCGTCATCACGAGGTTGGTTCGGGTCGCGTTCGGGAACACGAATCGCGCGTCCTCGCCGGGTACGCCCGACCCGAGCAGCTCGCCGTAGAGGCCCAGCGCGCCATCCACATGCTCCTCGTAGCGGCCGCGAAGCTCGGGGTCACCCTCGGCGATCGTCGCCGGCAGCATGGTGGCCGCCCCCTTGTACTTCACGTACCGCTGGCTCTGCTGATCGAAGGCAACGCCCGCCCGGTGCCGGACGAGCTGGTGGGACAGGGTCCGCGAGACCCCGCTCAGCGCGAACGTGAACACGATGTGCTCGATGGTGGATCCGTGCCCGGACTCGATCACGTTGGAGATCAGCCGCTGCATGCTGGCCGGGGCAACCTCGCCCTCGACGGCGCGCCGGAAGATCTCCTGCGGCTCGAGCTCCGAATAGCACGTCCGGCAGGCCGTGTAGACCAGCGGCACATAGAAGCGCTCGACGATCGCCTTGTCCGGGAACAGCAACGTGGCCTTCATGCCCAGCTCATGCCGCCCGGGATTGCGGGGAATGGACGACCTGGGGCGCTCGGGGACGGCCGCGTCTGCCATGCGGCCAGTCTACCGGTCGGGTGACTGGTCGGACACACCCCGAGACGCGCGGCCGGCCCCTGCGCCATCCTCTCCGTCGACGCGCGAGCTACCGCCTTCGGCGAGCTCGCCCGCAAGCCGCATGGCCTGGGCCACTGCCTGATCTCGCGACCACGCCGCGCCCTTGGCCGCGGCCGCGTGCAGGGAGGGTTCCTGGAGAAGATGCCACACCGCCCTCGTCCTCGGCAGCCGTGATGACGAGGGAGCGCTCGGCGTCGAGGATGGTCCCGTACGCTTCGTCGCCCGCCTCGGCGGCCAGTCGCGTCGAACCCTCGATGTCGGGCAACAGGACCGTCACCGTGCCCGTCGGCAGGCGGTTCATCGCTCGCTCATCCGGCACCTTGGCCCAGGAGGATCGGCTCGAGGTCGGTCAGGGCCATCGATCTCACGCAGCGCTGCCCTCGGCGGGGATATCGACCTCATCCCCGAGGGCATACCGGATCCCGTCCGGCAGCGCGAACGACGCACCTTCCGCACGGTGCCGCTCAAGCTCTGACGGATCCAGGTGGTTCCGTGCCTCGGGGCGGGTCGCCTGCTCGAACGCTTCCTGGACGACGCCAGCGAGCATCGCGCCGGAGGTTGCCTGCAGGCGACGCGCCAGGCCTTCGAGGCGAGCCGCGCGAACAAGGTCACTGTCAGTCACGGCGACGGCCGCCAGGTCGTCCAGGGCCATCGTCATGCCCGAGATGTCGCCCGTATCGTCGAAGATCCTGAGCGCGTCGCGGATCAGCGCTCGCGCCTCCGCCGGCTCGTTCAACTTCAGGCGCGTCGACCCGAGCTGATGCAGCGCCCACGCTTCCTGGGTTCGATCACCCACCGCCCGATACAGCTCGAGAGCCTCGGCGAAGAACGGTGCCGCCGCGACGTTGTCGTTCGCGAAGTACGCCTGGATGCCCCGCGCCCAGAGGACGTTGGCGGTGCCTCGGCGGTCGCCCAGCTTGCGATAGGTCGCGAGCGCCTCGTCGAGGATCTGGGCAGCGACGCGCTCGGCGCCGGGGTCGTTGATGGTGGCCATCGAGTACGTGAACGAGAGGTTGTACAGGGCATTCGCCACCTCTGCCTCGTCGCCGACCTCGCGCCACAGGGCGAGCGCGGCCTCGTATGGCGGGCGTGCGCCGATCATGTCCCCGTGCCAGTAGATGATGCCGCCCAGCACCTCGTCGGCGCGGGCGCGGAGGACGACGGGGAGAGCCGGGAACCACGCGCGCCCGATCAGGGACTCCATCCGGCTCCGGGCCTCACGAAGGTGCCCGCGCTTCTGCCAGAAGCGCCACACGGCGACAGCGATCTCCATGGCCAGCACGCCTTCCGACTGGGCGTCGGCCCAGTCGATCGCGGCCCGGACGTTGGCGTGCTCGACCTCCAGGCGGTCCAGGACCGCGCGCTGGCCGGCGCCACTGATGTCCGGCTCGAGGCGGACGGCCAGGTCTCGATACGCCCGCGCATGGCGCTCACGGGCCAGCTCTTCCTCTCCTCGCTCGATCAGCCGCTCGAGGGCGAACTCGCGGATCGGCTCCAGCAGCGAGAACCGAGGTTCTCCTCCCTGCTCCTCCGAGCGGACGAGGCTCTGATCCACGAGTGCCGCGAGACCCTCGAGCACGTCGAGACCGAGCTCGTTCGTCGGGCCCGTGACAGCCTCGGCGCAGACGAGATCGAAGCCGCCCGCGAACACGCCCAGCCGTTCGAACAGCCGCCCGGTCGGGACGTCGAGCAGCTCGTAGCTCCAGGCGATCGCACCGCGCAGCGTCTGCTGTCGCTCCGGGACGTCTGCCGACGAGGAGCCGGGCAGGTCGAGCCGGCCCTCGAGCCGCTCGTGGATCGCAGCGGGCGTGAGGAATCGAAGTCGCGCGGCCGCCAGCTCGATGGCCAGCGGGATGCCGCCGAGGTGGGCCACGATCGCGGCGACGTCATCCGCGTTGGCCGTCGTGAGCTCGAAGCCCGGTTTCACCGCCCTGGCTCGGGCGAGGAACAGCTGGACGGCCGCGAACTGGCCAAGAGTCGCCGGGTCCCGGCTGCGCTGGGCCGCCGGGAGCTGCTCTCGCTGGTAGGGCCCCATTCGGTGCAGCTCGGCAGGCGCGGGCAGGCCCGGAACCGGGTACTCCTGCTCGCCGGAGACCCGCAGTGGCGCCCGGCTGGTGGCGAGGATCCGGAGCCCCGGCGCCTGGCGGAGGAGGGCCGAGATGTCGCCTGCTGACGCAAGCAGCTGCTCCATGTTGTCGAGCACCACGAGCACGCGCCGCTCCGCGAGCTCCCGCGCCAGGAGCTCGATCGGCCCGTGCTGTGGATCGTCCGCGACGCCGATCGTGTGGGTGATGGACGGGATCACCATCGTCGGGTCCTTCACGATGCCAAGCGGCACGAACCAGACACCGTCGGGGAACGCGTCGGTGACGTCCGCGGCGATCTGGAGCGACAGCCGCGTCTTGCCGGTTCCCCCGGGCCCGGTGAGCGTCACCAGGCGGGACCGCTCCAGGAGGGAGCCCACATCAGCCAGCTCACGCTCGCGGCCGATGAACCCGGTCAGCTGCTCGGGCAGGTTGTTGGGCCGGGTGTCGAGCGATCGGATCGGCGCGAAATCGGACGACAGGCCCTCGACGTCCAGCTGCGAGATTCGCTCGGGGCGCAGATCCTTCAGCCGGTGGGAGCCGAGCGGGCGGACGGTGACCCCGTCGGGCAGGTGGCCCTCGACGAGCACGCTCGACGCCTCGGACAGCAGGACCTGGCCGCCGTTTGCGGCACCCGCGACGCGTGCCGCGCGGTGGACATCATGGCCGACGTAGCTGCCATCGGCGTCCAGCTCGCCGATGCCCGTGTGCATGCCCATCCGGACCCGGATAACCGCCTCATCGGGCCAGGTTTCGGCAGCCAGCGCCCGCTGTGCGTCGGCGGCCGCGTAGACAGCATCGGCGGCACTGCGGAACACGGCGAAGAACGAGTCCCCCTCGGTCTGGATCTCGAGCCCGCCGTGTCTCGACAGCGCCTCGCGGATCAGCACGCGATGCCGTTCGAGCAACGGCCGCCAGTCGGCCGTTCCCAAGCGGTCGACCAGTGCCGTCGAACCCTCGATGTCCGTGAACAGGAAGGTGATCTCGCCGACGGGCCGTAGCGGATCCATCACGCTGGCACGCAACCTGGGGACGCAGACCGGGTCACGTGCGATGGTCGGGTGCGATCTTGCGCAATCGTCCGGCGACCACGCGCAGCACGGCCAGGGCGACGCCGGGTTGCTCACGCAGCACGCGCTCAAAATCCCACGAGGCGAGGGCCAGGCAGCGTGTTGGCTGCGCGGCGACGACCTGTGCGATCCGCGGTCCACCGTCGATCACCGACAGCTCGCCGAAGAACTCACCGGGGCCAAGGGTCGCGACAGTCTTCCCGTCACGGACCACCTGCACCGAGCCCTCGGCGATCAGGAAGAACCCGGTCCCGATCTCGCCCTGGCGCGCCACCACGCGGTCAGCCGGGAACTCGACCTCGATCGCGGCTGCGGCGACGACGGCAAGGTCATCCGCGGTCAGGCCCCGGAACAGCGGGCAGGCACCGAGCAGGTCCGCTCGCCGGTCTTGGGTCAGGGTCATTGTGATCCTCCGGGTTGGGCCATGGTGCGCCCGTGCCTCGTGGGCGTCAACGCGTGTCGCGGCGTTTGGCATGCTCAGGCGGCTCCCGTCATGCCACGCGTCGATCGGCCAAGGTGTGAGAGCATGCCGGGAAACGACGGAACGGGGTGCGCGATCAGTACGGAGGATAGTGGGCGCCATGGCCACGCGAGAGGAAATCGCAGACATCCTCGCGGGGTTCACCCTGTTCGGTGACCTCCAGACGCCACAGCTGCTGTCGGTGGCGGGAGTGTTCGAGGAGGTGTTCTTCCCGGGTGGCGAGCGCATTCTCCGACAGGGTCTGACCGGGTCCGGCTTCTACGTGATCCTCGAAGGGGGCGCCGACGTCATCGTCGACGGCACCAAGCGGTCCGCTCTCCAGCGCGGCGACTTCTTCGGCGAGGTGTCGATCCTGCTCGGCGAGCCGCCGACGGCCGATGTCGTCGCCACCTCGTCACTGCGATGCCTCGTGATCGCGGGGCCGGCGGTGCAGGGGTTCCTGGAAGGCCACCCGAAGGTGATGTACCGCATGCTTCAGGCGCAGGCACGGCGCCTGCGCAATGCGAACCGCTGGCGGAGCTGAGACCATGGGCTCCGACCCCCGCCCCTTTCCCCCGGGGGAGTATCCGGCGATCATCATCGGCAGCGGCCCCGGGGGCCTCCAGACGAGCTACGGCCTCGGTCGTCACGGCGTCGCGCACGCTGTTCTGTCAGCCGACCCGGCGCCCGGCGGCATGTTCCGTAAGTGGCCGTTCTTCCAGCGGCTGCTGTCGTGGACCAAGCCATATGCGCCCGAGGCGCGCACGAGCCGCGAGTATCAACGCTTCGACTGGAACAGCCTGATCGCCGACGAGCCCGAGCTCCGCTCGCTCCAGGCCGAGTTCCTCGACGGGACGTCCTACTTCCCCAGCCGGCCGGAGATGGAGGCCAACCTGGCTGCGTTCGCGGACCGGGCGAAGGTCGACGTGCGCTACGACTGCACCTGGGAGCGGACGCGCCGCGAGGACGGCCGGGACGGCACGACGTTCGTGCTCGAGACGACCGACGGTGAATACCGGACGCGGGTGCTCATCCTGGCCGTCGGCGTGGCCGAGCCGTGGACGCCGAGCCCACCGGGCATCGAGCATGCCCGTCACTACGCCGACACGCGCGAGGCGTCGTCGTACGCGGGCAAGCGCGTGTTCATCATGGGCAAGCAGAACTCCGGCTTCGAGCTTGCATCGGGTCTGGCGCCGTGGGCATCGCAGATCGTCCTGAGCTCGCCGTCTCCGGCGAAGCTGTCGGTGGTGACGAACTCGCTGGTTGGCGTGCGTGCCCGGTACGTCCAACCGTTCGAGGACAACTTCCTTGGCCTCGGGGTCTCGATCCTCGATGCCTCGATCGACGGCATCGCCCGCACCGGCGACGCGCTGCGCGTGGATCTGAAGCGAACCGACAATGGTGGCCCGGTGAGCGTCGCGGCGGACGAGGTGATCGCCGCGACAGGGTTCACCTGCCCGCTGCAGGACTTGCCCGCCCTTGGCGTGACCACGTTCGGGCGTAGCCTGCTGCCGGCCGTCACGCCGATGTGGCAAAGCGTCTCGGTGCCGGGGATCTACTTCGCCGGCACGATCTCGTCGGCGGCCCCGGGGCTCCGCAAGCACGGTATCCCAGCCAACTCCGGCGCCGTCCAGGGACATCGCTACAACAGCCTGATCCTGACCAGGAACATCGCGGAGACGCACTTCGGCGTCGAGACGGCCAGGCCCGAGATTGCCGAGCGCGATGTTCTGGGCTACCTGGTTCGCGAGGCGACCTGTGCACCCGAGCTGTGGCATCAGAAGGCGTATCTGGCGCGGGTCGTGTCCGTGTCGGCCGATGAGGGGATCCGCGATGAGGGGATCCTGCCCCTCGTGCACGCGCTGGATACGCTCGATCGCGATGTGATCGCGATGACGGTCGAGGCGGACGGAGGCGGGGCGATCTTCCCGGTCATCTACACCCGCCACGGAGGCCGGGTCGAGGAGCACGTGCTGCCGGGTCACCCGATGCTCGATTTCGCGACCGCTGAACATCGCGATGCCGCGGCGTCAGCGATGGCCGCCGTGCTGCCGTCGCTGGCTCGACGGTGAGACGGCCGTTCGCCGGCGTTCGTGCGAGCGACGCTTGGCCGCCGCCTGTCGGGGCTTTGACACCCGATCGAGTTAGCCATCAGAAGCTAACATAGGACTTGTTAGTTCTATCAGGCTAACGCTTGGTCAGGTAGTCTGCCGCGGATGACAACTCGGCCCACCGGGACCGTGCTGTTTGGCGATGTCGTCGACTCACGGCGCGATCCCGGCTCCACGGCGTGGCTGCGTGACCTGCGGGGGGAGCTCGACACGGCGTTCCCCCGCGCCCGGAGGCTGGCATCGTTCGGGTTCACCCAGGGCGATGAGCTCCAGGGCCTGCTGGCCCCCGGCGAGGACCCATTCGTGGCGGTCATGCGCGCCGCCCTCGAGCCCGGCGCCAGGGCGCTGCGATGGGCGATCGTCTGGGGCGAGGTCGAGCCGGGAACCGGGCCTGCGACCGAGCGGTCGGGGCCTGCCTTTCGCGCCGCCCGGAACGTGCTCACCGAGCTGCGCACGCGTCGGGATGGGCTCAAGGCCGTGACCGGTGACCCGCAGGCAGATGCGCTGCTTGACGACCTGGGACCGCTGCTGACGGAGCTGCTGGACCGCCTGACCGCCCGACAGCGCGAGGTGGGACGACTCCTTCTCGTGGAGGAGCTGCGCCAGTCGGAGGCTGCCGGACGGCTGGGCGTGAGCCGCTCCACCGTGTCGGTGATGGCCGATCGGGCCGGGATCCGGCATCTTCAGCGCCTCGCTCGAACGCTGGCGGGGATCTTCCGTGAGGGCGTCGCCAGGTCGGGCCGGGTCGAGCTGGGCGACGCAGCGGTCATCGGGGGGACACGATGAGCGACGCGGCCCTCGTGATCACCCTCATGGTGTTCTCGCACCTGCTCGCGGACTTCGTGCTCCAGAACGACTGGATCGCGATCAACAAGGGCACCGGCGGACGCGAGGGGTGGAAGGCTCTCGGCCTCCATGGCTTCCACGTCGGGCTGTGCCTCTCGCCGATCGTGCTCGCGTTCGGGCTGCGCGGACTGGCGGCGCTCGTGCTGGTGGTCGTCTCGCACATGGTCGTCGACCGCTGGAAGGTCCGGGCGACGCGGCAGGCCGGGGTCGTGGCGCAGGCGCAGGCGCGCGCGCTTCTCGAGCGGACCGGGTCCGCGCCGGCGTCCGGGCTGGGTGCCGCGTGGTCGCCATGGCCGGGCATCCTGTTCGTCGCCGACCAGGTCCTGCATGTCACGTTCCTGATGGTCGGCTGGCTCGTGTTCATCTCCGGCGCCACCCTGCTGCCCGAGTTCCAGCGGTTCGTCGACACTGCCTTCGGCGAGTGGGACCTGGCAACGGTGCATGCCACGATCCTCGTCGGGGTCGTGCTGATCTCCCTCGCGATCGTCAACACGCGTGGCGCGTTCTACTTCGTGATGTCGCTGGTCACGCCGCGGGAGATCGCCGGCGACGATCGCGGATTGGCGGCGCCGGCACCCGCGGTGGATGATGTGACGCCGCCCGGTGCGTCCGATCCGGCGATGAGCACCGTGCAGGACGCGGCGCGGGCCGGCTCTCCAGCGCCGACCCCGGCTCCGGCCGCGACCGGCGTCCCGATTGGCGCCCAGGCTCGGGTCAGCGCCACGGTCGGGGCGCTCGAGCGGCTGTTGATCGTCGCATTTGTCCTGGCCGGCGCGTGGGTCGCGGTTGGCCTGCTGCTCGTGATCAAGACAATGGCCCGGTACCGCCAGCTCGGGGACCCGGCGTTTGTCGAGTACTACCTCCTGGGGACGCTGGCCAGCGTCTCGGTTGCTGTCCTGAGCGCCGGAGCGGCGCTCGCCGCGCTGCACACAATCGGCTTCTAGCGTCCCAGCCCTCGCTGGAGGCGCCCGACGTCCGCCTCCCCGCTGGAGGCGCCGGGGCCGCGGCCGCACCGGCGGGAGGCCTCCGATCAGACGAGGTTGCGCGGGATGCGCTCCTGCCATTCACGTGCGAAGAACGGCTCCCCGTCGAGCCGCACGTCCAGGTCAACGCGGACGTCGAACGAGCTGGCGTCGGACTCGATGTCACCCGTCGCGCGGATGTCCACGTCGAAGCCCGCCCCGGTCCACTGGTAGCGGACCACGCTGGCGAGCCGGGCATGGGCGGGATCCGCGTCGGACGCCGCGAGCTCGAGGTGCTCGGCGCTGTACACGCGTGAGCCGTCCTCGAGGGTGCTCGCCCCGCCATCGCCGATGGTCACCGTCACGGTCCCGGCGATCACGTCCTCGGTGACGTGCCAGATCGGCGGATCCTCCTCCTCCGAGCCCACCGTCCGCAGCCCCGCCGAACCGGTGGCGAAGCCCGGCGGCGATGGTCGTGGGACGCTATCCGGAAGCACGGGCAGGATCAGCCGCGAGGGCGCCGCCGGGCCGTGGTGGACGCGCAGCTCGCCGGGCATCGGCGATGGCCACAGAACCGGCCAGTAGCTGGTGAGCACGGTCAACCGGATCCGGTACCCGGGCGAGAACCGGTAGCCGGTCGTGCGCAGCGGGATACGAACCTCCTCGGTCGTTCTTGGCCTGGTGGGCATGGGCGCTGGATCGATGTCCGACAGGCGATGCGTCAGGTTGAGCACGCCGGTGGCGACGAGCGCCGACACCCCCTCGGGCGACACCTCGGACAGGCGGACGACACACGTCGCGACCGGCATGGTTGCCGTCAGGTGGACGACTGCCTCCGGCACCCCGATCACCGACAACGGCTCGCCCAGCGGTGCGCTCGTGTAGGTGAGGCCGCGCAGCTCGTCAGGTCGCAGGTCACGGGCCAAACCGTTGGGGTGCCAGCCCGCGCCCCAGGACAGAGCGCCCGCTGTGCCGACGGTCGCGCGATGGGCGACGGAACGAACGCCGTCGCGACCCGGTGCCGCCTGGTCGAGACGGTCGTCCTCCAGGTGCCATGTCGTGGGTTCGGCGGCTGCAACCGGAAATCCGGCGGCCGCCCGCCAGCGTCCGGGCCAGGCGTTCGGGAACGGCTCCGGGTCGGCCCACTCATGCTCGAACCAGGTGACCGCGGGTCCGTCCTCCCACCCGTTCTCGATCCCCTTGAGGTAGCGGTCGAAGAAGCGGACGAGCTCCCGGTACCAGTTGATGTTGGGACCCGGATACGCATCGTCCGGAAACGAGTGCACCCAGTTGCCGACCAGCGTCCGGACCGAGGCTGCATTGGCGCACCGCTCCTGGATCCGGAACGCGGGGTCGACATACGCGTCGGTCCAGCCGGCGATCTGGAACACGGCGCACTCGAGCGCGTCGTAGTCGGGCGCGAGCGAGCCGCGCCGCCAGTAGGGACCGTCGGTCTGCTCGCGAACCCAGGGAAAGAGCCACGGTGGCGTGCGTTTCAGGCGGTCCCGCCACTCGTCACGCCAGCCGTCGCCGCGACTGGCCGGCAGCGGCGGCATCGCGTTCATGCCCAGCTGGCTGACCGCGTACTGGCACTTCTCGCTCGCGGTGACGCAGCCGCCGCGAATGTGGACGTCGTCGCGGTAGCGGTCGTCGGTGGCATACATGGGCAGGATCGCGCGCAGGTGCGGTGGCCGGAGCTTCGCGACCTGGATCGACGTGAAGCCGCCGTAGCTGATGCCCCACATGCCGACGTTCCCGTTGCACCAGGGTTGGGTGGCGAGCCATTCGACGACGTCGTACCCGTCCCGGGTCTCGGCCTCGGTGTACTCATCCTCGGCGATCCCGGGTGACGAACCCGTGCCTCGGACGTCGAGGCGACACAGTGAGAACCCACGCGCCGCCAGCCATTCACCGCGTGCCACATCCGAGTTCCGGCGCCAGTTGTCCTTGCCGTACGGGATCATCTCGAGGATCACCGGGAAGCGCTCGTCGGCGTCGTCCGCGCGGGGGCGGGGGAGCCAGAGGTTTGCGGACAGCTCGAGGCCGTCCCGCACAGGAACGTGCATGTCCCAGCGCACCTCAACCTCATGCACGGGTTGGCTGGGCTGGACAGGCGCGATGCTCACCCGCGGAGCCGCGCCGGACCCAGGATCGGGCTGGTCGGTCACGGCACGCAGCATACCGATGCACGTCCCGACGGCGCCCGCCGTTGCTGGAACTGGGTACCGTTGCATCCGTGACCGAGAGTGATGACCGATCCTCCAGGCGCCCCGATCCCGCTCGAGGATCCAACGGGCGAGACGCTGTCGTTGTCGGCCCGTGGCGTCGGCGGTCGCGTGCCGTGCCCTACGCGAACCCGTGGATCGAGGTGTTCCACGACGAGGTCGACCGACCCGACGGCAGCCCGGGCGTCTACGGCGTCGTCCATTTCCGGAACGCCGCGGTCGGCGTGGTGGCCGTCGACGACGAAGGCCGCCTGTTGTTGGTGGGTCAGCACCGGTATCCGCTCGACGAGTACAGCTGGGAGATCCCCGAAGGTGGCGTCCCGCTCGAGGAGTCGCTCGAGGCCGGGGCACGACGCGAGCTGCGGGAGGAGACTGGCTACGAGGCCGCGGCGTGGCGTCCGCTCAGCCGGCTGTCGATCTCGAACTCGGTGACCGACGAGGTGGGGGCCCTGTTCCTGGCCACCGATCTTCGATCCGGTACCGCCTCGCCCGATCCCACCGAGGACCTGGCCCTGCGCTGGGCCACGCTCGACGAGGTGCTCGCCGACATCGCCGCCGGCCGGATCCACGACCTCCTCACGATCGCTGGCGTTGGCTTGTACGCCGCCTCGCATGATCGCGGCCTGCCGGACGTGACGACGCGCTGACGGGGCATGCAGGTGGCGGCCGGGCGGGCGATGCCGAGCGACACGCCCGACGACCCCGACCTGCGGGCGTTCGTGTGTGACAGACCTGCGCTCCACGAGCCCTCGTCGCCGCGGTCGTTCGACGTCTGATCACGGTCGCCCCTGGGGGACCGTTTCGCTCCACGCATTTCGGCCCATATGCAGGTTGCATATTCCCCGTTCGGTGTGCGACAGTCCGGTCGGGCCGGCGACGGCCAGTGATCGCCACGCTCCGGGGACGGGGCCCGGTCACGGTTCGAGGAGGAGAACTCGATGTCCCTGTCTACGCGGCCCCGGGTCGTCCGAACGACCCTCTCGCTCTTGATGGGCATAGCCCTGTTGATGCCGGCGGCGGCCCCAGCGACGGCCGCCGACCCAGCGGTCCTCCGCGTCGGAACGACGCAGGACCTGGATGCGATGAACCCGTTCCAGACGGCGCTTGTCGTCGGGTGGGAAGTGTTCAGCCTCAACTACGAGTTCCTGAACGAGTTCGATCAGAACCTCGGCCCGACGCCCGGTTACGCCGAATCCTGGACGGTGTCCGACGACGGCCTGACCTACACGTACAAGATCGATCCCAACAAGAAGTGGTCGGACGGGGAGGCAGCCACGTCGGAGGACGTGCGCTGGACCTTCCAGTTCGTCCTGGACGCTGCCAACAGCGACGCCGGCGCGGTGTGCCTTGGCTACCTTGATCCCTACCTCATCAACGCCCACCTGACCAAGGTCGAGGCGCCCGATCCCCAGACGGTTGTGCTCACGCTCAGCCAGCCGGACGAGCGGATCCTCCAGACGAATGTGCCGATCCTCCCCAAGCACATCTGGGGTGACCAGACGCTCGACACCATCTGCGACTTCCAGAACGAGCCCCCCGTCGTGGGCTCCGGTCCGTACCAGGCGCAGGAGTGGCAGACCGGCCAGTACATCAACTTCACCAAGAACCCCAACTGGACGCAGACGGAGCTCGGACCCGACAGCGTTGTGCTCCAGATCTTCAAGAGCACGGACACCATGATCCAGGCGCTGCAGTCGGGTGAGCTGGACTATGCGCGCGGAGCGAACCCGCAGCAGTTCGACGCGCTCAAGGGCCAGGCCAACATCGATGAGGCCGCGGGCACCGCCAACGGCTACACCGAGCTCGGCTTCAACACCTACGGCACGGGCACGACCACTCCGGCCACGATCAAGGGCGGGGGACCGTCGACCAAAGCGCTGCTCGACGCCAAGTTCCGGGACGCGCTGGGCTACGCGATCGACAAGCAGACGCTCGTCGACAAGGTGCTCGGCGGCTACGGCGACATCGGCACCACCGAGGTTCCGCCGTTCCAGGTCCGCTGGCACGTGGAGCCCGACAATCTGCGCACGTTCGACATCGAGCTCGCCAAGCAGAAGCTCGACGAGGCCGGCTACGTGCTCAACGGCGACGGCAAGCGCCTGGACAAGGAAGGCAAGCCGATCAGCCTGAGCCTGGTCTTCCCTGACAGCGACTCGAACTATCCGCAGGCGGCCCAGTTCATTCAGGCCTGGTTCCAGGAGCTGGGCATCGACGTCACGCCGCAGCAGTTCGACTCCGACACGCTGATCGACAAGATGCTGCCGCCCCAGGCTGGCGACTACAAGGCCGACTTCGACATGTTCATCTGGGGCTGGGGGGGTGACGTCGACCCAGACTCACTGCTCCAGATCTTCACCTGTGATCAGATCGGCAACTCGTCCGACAGCCTGTACTGCAACCCGCAGTACGACGAGCTGTACAAGCAGCAGAACAACGCCACCACGTACGACGAGCGTCATGCGGTGATGGCCCAGATGCAGAACCTCATCTACGACGAAGCGCCGTACCACATCCTGTACTACGACGCCAACCTCGACGCGTGGCGAACCGACCAGTTCACGGGCTGGGGCCTCCAGCCGGCCGAGGGCGGCACGCCGCTGTTCGGCTACGGCCCGTGGGGCTATCTCCAGCTGGCGGTGGCGGGCGCTGCCACCCCGTCCCCGGAGGCAACCCCGGACTCCGGGAACGCGGCCTCGCCCGGTGCGGCCACGGCCTCGCCCGCCCTTGATGCGGGTCAGCCGGCCGCGTCGAGCAGTGACAACACTGCCCTGATCGTGGTCGGGGTTGTCGTGGTCCTCGTGGTGGTCGTGGGTGGCTATCTGTTCATGCGCCGTCGCGGCGCCGAGGCCGAAGAGGAGTAGGCTCCGGCATCACGCCGTTGATCATCGGCAGGCGGTCGTCGATTCCGACACCGCCTGCCCGCATCCCCTGCTGAGGACCAGCGCGTGAGCTCGAGGTACCTGGCTCGTCGCGTCTTCCAGGCGCTGATCACGATCGCGTTCATCCTGGTGCTCAACTTCTTTCTGTTCCGCCTCATGCCCGGCTCTCCCGAGCGGGTCCTCACGCGTAACCCCAACATCTCGGCCGAGACCAAGCAGCAGCTCAAGGCGAAATGGGGGCTCGACAAGCCGCTGTTCCCCGACCAGTTCATCGCCTACATCGAGTCCACCGCCCAGGGCGACCTCGGCCTGTCGTTCAAGTACCGTGGCGAGCCCGTGACCGAGGTGCTGGGCGACCGGATCTGGCCCACGATCATCCTGTTCGGCCTGGGGGAGCTGATCGCGGTCGTGGTCGGTCTCGGGCTGGGGGCGTACGCGGGCTGGAAACGCGGGGGCAGCGTGGACTACATGGGCAACGGCCTGTCCCTGGTCCTGTACTCCACGCCGTACTTCGTGATCGGCATGTTCCTGCTCGTCATCTTTGCCACCGCGCTGGGTTGGTTCCCGACCAACGGCATGCTGACCGTGGGTGCGACCTACGACTCGTTCTGGGAGCGCCTGCAGGACTTCGGCAGCCACCTGTTCCTGCCACTGGTGACGGTGTCGATCGGCCTCATTGGGCTGTACTCGATCCTGATGCGCTCATCGATCATCGAGACCCTGGCCGAGGACTACGTCCAGACGGCGCGTGCCAAGGGCCTGAAGGACAGCCGCGTGCTTCGTGATCATGCGCTGCCCAACGCGCTGCTGCCAGCGGTGACGATCGTCGCCCTCCAGCTGGGCTACGTGATCGCCGGTGCGATCACCGCCGAGATCGTGTTCAACTGGCCCGGCCTGGGCACGCTGACGGTGGATGCCCTGGCCGCGCGCGACTACCCCGTGCTGCAGGGGATCTTCCTGCTGCTCGCCATCTCCGTCGTGCTCGCCAACCTGGCTGCCGACATCCTCTACGGCCGTCTTGATCCGCGGGTGCGTGTGTGACGACGCATGCAGCGACCGGCGACGAGCTGCGGACCTCCCGCCTGCAGCTGCGGCTGCGCAACTTGCGGTCGTTCATGGGGCGCTTCCTCAAGCGCCGCGACGGCGTGCTGGGGCTGGCGATCCTGGTCGTGTTCACGACCCTCGCGATCGCCCCGCAGCTGTTCGTCGGGCCGCTCGAGACGGCCGTCACGGCCTCCGGCATGCGCCTTGAGCCGCCGTCAGCCGCCCATATCCTCGGAACCGACGAGCTGGGCCGCGACATGCTCAACCTGACCGTTCATGGCACGCGGACGTCGATGGCGATCGGCCTGCTGGCCACCGCCATCACGGTGGTCATCGGGGCCGTGCTCGGCATCGTGTCCGGGTTCATCGGCGGCGCCACGGACACGGTCCTGATGCGTGTGTCCGACTTCTTCCTGGTGCTGCCCAC
Source organism: uncultured Chloroflexia bacterium (assembly GCA_963734935.1). Taxonomy (GTDB): domain Bacteria; phylum Chloroflexota; class Limnocylindria; order Limnocylindrales; family CSP1-4; genus CAIXZV01. The sequence continues at coordinate 44,903 of CAVTIO010000011.1, forward strand.
CTTCGTGCTGGCGCTCATCCTGGCGCCCGTCCTGCTCGACGTGATCGGCGCCAACGCCGAGCTGTTCGGGATGCGTATGACGCTGGTCGTGATCGTGATCGTGATCGGAATCACCAGCTGGGCCGGGACGGCGCGCATCATTCGCAGCCAGACCCTGTCCCTGCGCGAACGCGCCTTCGTCGATCGCGCACGCGTGATCGGCAGCAACGGCAGGCAGGTCATGTCCCGGCACATCATGCCCAACGTGATGAGCCTGGTGGTCGCCAACGCTGTGCTCACGTTCGCGGGGGCCGTTCTCACCGAGACCACCCTGTCGTTCATCGGCCTGGGCGACCCGTTCCAGCCATCCTGGGGCCAGATCCTCAACGCGGCCCAGGGAGCCGGCGCGCCCGGCCTCGGTGCGTGGTGGTACCTGGCACCGCCCGCGGTCGGGATCATCCTCGTCGTGCTGGCGTTTACCCTGCTCGGCAACGCGCTCGACGACGTGCTGAACCCCAAGCTGCGGGTCCGCCAGTGACCGACATCGTGGATCCCAACGTCGACGCGCGCGTCGTCCCCCTTCGGGAGCGACGCCAGTGGCCAATGCCGAAGCAGGCCGATCCCAACGCGCCACTGTTGGAGGTCGAGGACCTCAAGGTCCACTTCAGCCTCTCCAGTGGGAGCGTCAAGGCCGTCGACGGGGTCTCGTTCCGGCTCGAGGACGGCGAGGCGCTGGGGCTGGCCGGGGAATCGGGGTGTGGCAAGACGACGACCGCGCTGTCGCTCGTCCAGCTCCTGCCCCAGAACGCGAAGATCAAGTCGGGCAGCGTGAAGCTGTATGGCATTGACCTCGTGCCCAAGACCGAGAACCAGCTGCTGCGCTATCGCTGGCGCGAGATCAGCATCGTGTTCCAGGGGGCGATGAACGCCCTCAACCCGGTGCGTCGTGTCGGGGACCAGATCGCAGAGCCCATCGAGCTCCGGCTGGGGCAGAGCAAGCAGGCATCCAGGAAGCGAGCTGGTGAGCTGCTGGACCTGGTCGGCATCCCCAAGAAGCGCGGGGCCGCCTACCCCCATGAGCTGTCGGGTGGCATGCGCCAGCGCGCGATGATCGCGATGGCGCTGGCGTGCGATCCGGCCGTGGTGATCGGAGACGAGCCGACCACGGCGCTCGACGTGATGGTCCAGGCGCAGATCCTGGAGCTGCTCGAGCGCTTGCGTCGCGATCTCGGGCTGTCACTGATGCTGATCACCCACGACCTGTCGGTCATCGCGGAGACCTGCGACCGGGTCCTCGTGATGTACGCCGGGCGCGTGGCCGAGGAAGGCCCCGTGTCCCGGGTGTTCCGCGAGCCCCGCCACCCGTACACGCGCAAGCTGCTGTCCGCGTTCCCGAACATCCGCAGCGACCGGCGGACGCTGGATGTCATCCGGGGCTCACCGCCCGACCTTCGTGTGCCACCGCCCGGCTGCCGGTTCGCGCCCCGATGCGACCAGGCGATGCCGGTGTGTTCGGAGGTCGTGCCGGCCGAGGTTCGCTATCCGGACGGCGTCCGCGTCGCGTGCCATCTGTTCCCGCCGTCGGCCGACGCAACGCTCGAGCGTCCGGCGGAGCCGGTGGTCGATGCGCCCAAGGGACCACCGGTGGTCCCGCATGAGCCCGGTGCCGCTGCGGGGGCCGCGACGCCATGAGCGGCGACGAGCTGCTCCGCCTCGAAGGTCTGCAGGTCCATTTTCCGATCCGCGGCGGGATCATGGATTCGCTTGCCCGACGGCCCCCCAACTACGTCCGTGCGGTTGACGGGATCGACCTTTCGATCCGTGCCGGGGAGGTGCTCGCCCTGGTCGGCGAGTCGGGCAGCGGCAAGACGACGACCGGCCGCGTGATCGTCAAGCTCACGAGGCAGACGGCGGGACGGCTGTTCTTCGACGGCGACGACGTGAGCGAGCTGTGGGGCGTCGGCCCGCTCCGCTCCTATCGACGCCGCGTGCAGATGATCTTCCAGGACCCGTACGAGACGATCAACCCGAAGCAGACGATCCGCGACTTCGTCGCCGAGCCACTCGAGGTCAACAAGATCGTTCGCGGTCGCCACGCTGTCGATGAGCGGGCGATGGCCGCGCTCGAGGCGTGCGGTCTGCGTCCGGCCACGGACTTCGCGAATCGCTATCCGCACGAGCTGTCCGGCGGCCAGCGACAGCGCGTCGTCATCGCCGGGTCGCTCGTCCTCGATCCGCAGCTGATGGTCGCGGACGAGCCCGTGTCGATGCTCGACGTCTCGATCCGGACCGAGCTCCTGCGCCTGATGCTCGACCTGCGCGAGGAGCGCAAGCTCACGTACCTGTTCATCACCCACGATCTGTCGCTGGCCTGGGTGCTGGCCGACCGGATCGCGGTCATGTATCTCGGCAAGATCATGGAGATCGGACCGGCCGCGGCCGTGATCAACTCGCCGCGGAACCCGTATACGAAGGCGCTGGTCTCCGTGTCACCGTCGCCGGATCCGCCGGACGCGGGCACGCAGGCGCAGCGGACCATCCTCGTCGGCGAGACGCCGGACGCGGCCCACATTCCATCCGGCTGCCGGTTCCATCCGCGGTGTCCGCTGGCGTTCGATCGCTGCCGCGTCGAGGAGCCACCATTGTTCGACGTCGGCACAGGCCACAGCGCGGCCTGCTGGCTGATGGAGGGCGGGTCGAGGGAGCTGCCGGTGATGGCGAGCGCACCGGCATCACCCGTGCTCGCCGACACGCGCCCGGCGACCTCGAGCCCGGGCGGCGCAGGCGACCCGGAGGCGCCAGCGGTCAGCGCCTGAACGGCGCCGCGACCTCGTTGGCGCTCAGGCCGCGGCCGGCCTCGTCGTGTCGGCGGCGGCGTCCGCGAGCTCGATCGCGACCGAACACGTCGGGCACTCGATCGCGTCCGCATCGTCGGGCAGTGCGACGGCGGAGCGGCACAGCGGGCAGTCCACGATGGTCATGATCCGGACCTCGATGTCACGGGTGGTCTGATCGCCACCCGTCACGGATCCTGGCGTGGCGCCGTGACACCTTGTCTGTCACGACAGCGAGGTCGCGGGCCGTGCGCCGCCGGGCGTCGTCTGTTCGATGGCGTCCAGAACGGACCACATGCTCGACAATGGCGCGGTGATCTCACCCGCGATCGAGACCCACGGCCTCCGCAAGACCTATGGCCGAACCGTGGCGCTCGACGGCCTCGACCTGCGGGTCGAGGCGGGCCAGGTGTTCGGCTTTCTGGGGCCCAACGGCGCGGGCAAGACGACCGCGGTCAAGCTCCTGCTGGGGCTGACCCGGCCGAGTGCCGGCGACGGGCGTGTGCTGGGACAGCCGATCGGCGACCGTGTCACCCGTGGCCGGATCGGATACCTGCCCGAGCTGTTTCGCTATCAGGCGTGGCTGACCGCACACGAGGTGCTCGCGCTCCACGCACAGCTGGCCGGGTTGCCAGGAGCCGATCACCGGGCCGAGATTGCGCGGGTGCTGGAGCTGGCCGGCCTCTCCGCGCGCGCCGATGACCGGATGGGCGGATTCTCGAAGGGCATGCAGCAGCGGCTGGGACTGGCCGCCTCGCTGCTGGGCGACCCGGCACTGGTGATTCTCGACGAACCGACCTCGGCGCTCGACCCCGTTGGGCGCGTGGACGTGCGCGCGATCATCGCCGAGGCACGTCATCGCGGCTCCACGATCTTCCTCAACTCGCACCTGCTGGGTGAGGTCGAGCAGGTGTGTGACCGGGTGGCGATCGTCAACCGAGGGCGCGTGGTCGCGGACGGCGGGCTGGGCGACCTTCTCGGCGAGGCGTCGGTGCGGATCCGTGTCACGGGTCTGCCGCCGGACGACGAGGCCCTGGCGCCACTGTCGGCGCTGGGCGCGGTCGAGCGGGCCGGCGCCTGGCTGACCATTCGGCACCTGGACCCCGCTCGCATCCCCGACGCGGTGGCCACCGTGGTTGACCTCGGCGGCCGCGTCTACGCGGTCGAGTCGGGGCGGCGCTCGCTCGAGGAGCTGTTCCTGGGACTCGTTCAGAGCGCGGTCGACCCTGCTGTCCCGCTCGAGGATGCTGTCCCCGCCGACGCCGCCCGCGGCACCGAGGACGTTGGCGACGCCGGCGACGCGCCGGGCGGAGGTACCCGATGATCACGCTTCGGCCGACGCTCGCCATCGCGGCGCTCACGCTGCGCGAGATCGTCCGCCGCCGCATCGTCTGGGTCCTGCTGATCCTCGCGCTCGCCAGCGTGGCGCTGGTGGGCGTTGGCGTCCAGCGCCTGGTGACCTTCGCGCGCGCCGACGGCGCGGACGAGCTCCAGATCCGGATCGGCGTGTCGCAGGTCCTGATCATGATCGCGTTCATGTTCAGCTTCGTGCTCGCGATGTCGGCCGCGTTCCTGGCCGCTCCCGCGATCGCGTCCGATGTCGAGACGGGCACCGTGCTGGCCATGCTCGCCCGTCCGATCCGTCGCGCGGACCTGGTCGTCGGTCGCTGGCTGGGGCTATCGATCGCGGTGGCGATCTACGCCGTCGTGTCGGGCCTGCTCGCGATTGCCGTCGTCAACCTGGTCAGCGGACACCTGCCGCCGTCGCCGCTGACAGCAGTGTCGTTCCTCGCCTGGCAGGCGATCGCCGTGCTCACCCTCGCCCTCGCTCTGGGGACGAGGCTGCCCGCCATCGCCGCCGGCGCCATCACGGTCGTCGTGTTCGGGCTCGGCTGGTTCGTGGGCGTGCTGGGCACCATCGCGATCGTGTTCAACGCCGAGCCGCTGGCCCAGGCCGCCGACGTGCTTGGGGTGCTGCTCCCGACCGACGGGCTGTGGCGCGGCGTGATCTACGGTCTCGAGCCCCCGCTCGTTGCCCTGCTCGCAGGTGGTGCCAGCGCTCGTGGCCTCCAGGCGAGCCCGTTCTTTTCCTTCTCCGCCCCACCGCTCACGTTCGTGGCGTGGAGCGTGGTGTGGGTCCTGCTGGTGGTGACGGTCGGGGCGCTGCTGTTCCGGCGTCGCGAGCTGTAGGGTCGGCCCCGCCGGTGGGCGTCGGCGCGGGTTGTGTCAGGGCGCCGGCAGGGGCGACAGGTTGAACAGGTTGCTCAGGAGAGGTCGGATTCCCGACGGACGATGCGCGTTGTAGATCACGCGGAACACGTCGCCGGACACGACCTTCTTCCCCTCGCTGCCATAGAGGGCGACCCGGTACAGCCGCCCCGAGACGCCTCGATGGGTCAGGTTCAGCCGCTGCAGGTCGCCTACGTCGGTGCGCGGGTCGCTGCTCATCATCGTCGACAGCGTCTCGCGGCTGATCGGGCTCGTCGTCCAGGAATAGCGCGGCGCGTCGGCATCGTAGGGGGTGCCGTCGGGCGCAACATCCGCGACGCCTCGCAGGTAGCCCACCGGCCCCGCGACCAGCTTGCCCGACGAGGACACCCAGGCGTACTCATTGTTCTCGGTCGCTCCGCCACCGGTGGAGTGGTAGAAGGCGTTCACCACGCTCGTGCCCGACATCAGGATCTCACCGGCTGTGTCGGCGATGGCCTCGTCCGTGGCGGGACGTTCGGCCTTGATGCCCCGGTAGATCTGCGAGCGGCTGTCGTCGTACAGGTCAAACGAGCCACGTCCCGGATGGAGGCGCCGCACCGCGTAGCTGCGGGCGGAAACGGTCTGCGCCTCCAGCGCCGCGACCGGCCATGAGGACGGCATCTCGACCGGCACGACGCCGCGCAGGTAGTCGTCAAGCCGGACGTGGTTGACGACCTTGACCGTGCTCGTCTTGAGGAACACCTTCAGCCGTCCGCGATACCTGTCGTAGGTGGATGGCTTGGAGAACAGCTGCATGATCGTCGTGCCCGCCACTGGTCGCAGCACGACCGACCCGGTGACCTTGGTCGACAGCAGGCGGGTGCCGTCCGGCGCGTAGACGCGGAGCCGCCAGAATGTGGTGGGGACGCCATTGACCACCTTCTTCACGAGCCAGATGCGAGCCTGCGCATCGGCCGGATAGGTGGCGTCGATGCCCTTGATCTCCCACTCGCCGCCGCGGCCGTAGATCCGGAGCGGCCTGGACGAGGTCGCCTTGAAGCCGGTCATCAACCGGACGCGAACGTTGCGCGTCGGGCTGGTCGTCGAGGTGGTCGAGCCGGTGAAGTACGCGGCCAGGATCTCGTCGGCGGACTGGCCGGCGAGTGCCCGTCCGCGAGCACCGTATTGGTTGAGGCCAACCCCGTGACCGTAGCCACGCCCGTGGAACTGCACCGTCTCGTCGAGGGTGGTCGTTGTTGTCGGCCATGACGGGACGTCCGGCGTCGGCTGGGGCGTGGGGCTGGGCTCGGCGGACGCCGAGGGATCAGCTGATGGCGTCGGGTCGGCGGCCGCCACGGGCGTTACGGCCGCGATCCAAACCCAGAGGGCGCCGGCGACCAGGGCGGGGAGCAGGGTGGCGGCCAGGCGACGGGACGATCGGCGGGTGGGGCGCCGCGGGGGGCGTTGGGCGGTTGTCCGGGGCGGCGGCAGCGAGCGCGGGCCGCCGATTCCTGTCGCGCGCATGGGGCAAGTATGGACACCCCGGTCAGCCCACGGCATGCCCCTCAGGTCAGGGTGATCGCGGCGCGAGTACCAGTGGTGCTGCCGGCCTCGCGCCGCGACGGCCACCGCGATACCGTCTCCAGATGATCCGGATCTGGCTCGGCCATGGTGCCTCAGGCAGCGCGGAGACGATGCTGCCGTGGGTGGAGGGTCTTCGCGCGCTCGGGTTCGACGCCCTGCCTCTCCAGCTTCCCCGCCGCCGTGCCGAGGACGCCGTCGCCGCTCTCGAGGCGCAGGTCCCGGACGAGCCGGGGACGGTCGTCGGCGGTCATTCGTACGGCGGCCGGGTGGCATCGCTCGCGGTGGCCGGGGTTCGGGCTCCTTCGGCACCTGCACGCGAGCATCCATACCGCGCGCTTGTCTGCCTCAGCTATCCGCTCCACCGGCCGGGCGCGCCCGAGACGGCGGCGGCACGCACGGCGCACTGGCCCAGGATCGGGATGCCGGCGCTGCTGCTGTCGGGCACGTCGGACCCGTTTGCCCGGATCGATCTGCTTGAGGCCTCGATGCCACAGCTGCCGCACGGTGAGCTGGTCACGTACCCGCGGCTGGGTCACAACCTCAGGCCGGCACTCGACGACGTGCTGGCGACGATGGCGGCCTTCCTCCGGACGCTGGAATCGGGGAGCGCTGGCGAATGAGCGGCGTCATGGGTGACGACGGCCTGACCCGGTGTGAGTGGGGCGCCGGCCCCGATCCGCTCTACCGCGCCTACCACGACCGTGAATGGGGCGTGCCGGTGCGAGACGAGCGCCACCTGTTCGAGCTGCTCGTGCTCGAGGGCGCGCAGGCAGGTCTGTCATGGTCGACGATCCTCCATCGGCGGGACGGCTACCGGCGTGCATTTGACAGCTTCGAGCTCGAGACGGTCGCCGCCTACGACGACGCGGACATCGCCCGCCTGCTGGAGGACCATGGCATTGTTCGCAACCGCGCGAAGGTGAACGCGGCGATCGGCAACGCACGGGCCGCGCTGGCCGTTCGCGACGCGGGGTCGAGCCTCGTGGAGCACCTGTGGTCGTTCGTCGATGGCCGGCAGGTGACGAATGCCTGGACCACGATGAGCGACGTCCCCGCGGAGACTGCCGTCTCGCGGGCCATGAGCCGCGACCTGCGCGGACGTGGCTTCCGGTTCGTGGGCCCGACGATCTGTTACGCGCTGATGCAGTCGGCAGGGTTGGTGAACGACCATCTCGTGTCGTGCTTTCGCCACGATCAGGTGCTGGTCGAGGCCGCACCGGACCGATGATCCGGCCGCCGCCGCATGTCAGCGGGAGGCACGCCAGGCGTCGCGCAGCTTCATTCGGCTGCCGGTCTGCAGGACCGCGCCCGAATAGACGCGTGCCCCCACCACGAACAGCAGCCATATCGCGGCCACCATGATCGCGATCGACACCACAATCTCCCACGGGGCGATCGCCCCCAGCGCAACCCGGAGCGGCACGACCATCGGCGCCGACGGCGGCAGGAACGTCATGATCTGCGCCACGATGCCATCCGGCTGCCGCTGCACGAACACGAGCGCGACGATGTAGGAGAGGGTCGCAATCATCGAGACCGGCATGGCGGCGTTCTGCGCCTCGTCCACGCGCGACGCGAGCGCGCCCAGCGTGCCGAGCGCCGTGGCATAGAACGCGAACCCGAGGATGAACCAGGTCAGGAGCTGGAGCACCGCGCCGACGGTCGTCGAGGGCAGGGTGAAGCGGCCGCTGACCTGCGCGACAGCGATCCCGAACAGGACCAGGATGACCAGCTGAATCAGGGCGAGCAACCCGATACCGAGCACCTTGCCCATCAGCAGGTCCCGCGGTCGGACGGTTGAGAGCACGACCTCGACGACGCGACTCTGCTTCTCCTCGACGACGCCGGTGAGGACCCAGGTGCCGTACGTGAAGATGCCGATGAACATCAGGATGATCCCGGCGTTGGCGAGGATGATCTGCGCGGTGTTCTGCGGGGTTGGCGGTTCGAGGGCGGTGATGGTGGGCGGGGCCAGGAGCTGACCTGCGGTTCCCGCGCGCAGGACGATGACCGCCCCACTCACGATGCCCTGGAGCTGGGCGCTCGCCTCCTCGCGCACGATGACCTCGCCCGGCGTGGAGAGGTCGCCCGGGACGACCAGCGCCGCGTCGATGCTCTCGTCCTCGACGGCGGTCGTCGCGGCGGTCCGGTCGGGGAGGGTCGACACCTCCACCTGCGTGTCGAACCGGCCAGCGCTCGCCTCGAGCGCAGGCCCCAGCTGGGAGGGGGTGTCGCCGACGAGCGCGATCCGCGTGGGCTGGTCACGACTCAGGACCAGTGACGGCAACAGGAACCCGGCCCCGAGCAGGAACACCGTGAACAGCAGCGCAAGCAGATAGCCGCGGCTCCGGCCTCGCTCAAGCACCTCGCGCGTGGCGACCAACCGGATCGCCCGAACCCGGCTCACCGATCGGGCCGGCCGATCGAGATCGCCGCCGCGCCTGCGCGCCGTCATGCGACGGCCTCGGCCATCGTCGGCTGGGGCGCGCTCACCGCATCCATGAACAGCTCCGACAGCCGGGGTGGCTCGAACGAGAACCTGCGAACCTCACCGGCGGCGGCCGCCGCCGCCAGCAGCGCCGACAGGTCGACCGTCTCGTCCACGAGCAGCTTGGCCCGGTCCCCATCCCGCTCGAGCACGGTGTGGGGTCCGATCATGGTCAGCCAGTTGCTGTCATTGCCGGCCACCTCCACCTCGAGGTGTCGTCGCCCTGAACCTGCCTTCAGGGCATCGATCTGGCCGTCGGCGACCACCCGGCCGCGGCTGATGATCACCGCGTCCTCGCACACCTCCTCGACCAGGTCCAGCTGGTGGGACGAGAAGACGACCGCCACGCCGGCCCCGGCACGCTCACGAAGCACCTCGCTCATGGTCGCCACGCCCAGTGGGTCGAGGCCCGAGAACGGCTCGTCGAGGACCAGCAGCTCGGGATCGTGGACCAGGGCGGCCGCCAGCTGGACGCGCTGCTGGTTGCCGTGCGAGAGGTCCTCGAGCTTCGAGCGCGCTCGATCGGCCAATCCGAACCGGTCCAGCCACGCGGCGGCACGCGCATTCGCGTCGCGGGACGACAGGCCGTGATGCTGGGCGAAGTACGCGAGCTGCTCGCCGACCCGCATCCGCGGATACAAGCCGCGCTGCTCGGGCATGTAGCCGAACCGAAGCCTCGTGGTCGCATCGATCGGCTGCCTGTCCCAGCGAACCTCGCCCGAATCGGGCGTGGCCAGCCCGAACACACAACGCATCGTCGTCGTCTTGCCAGCGCCGTTGGGACCGAGAAAGCCGACCAACCGGCCGGGCCGCACCGAGAACGTGGCGCCGTCGAGTGCCGCTATCGGGCCGTATCGCTTGGTCAGATCGCGGATCTCGAGCATCAGTCTCCCCGGAACAGCCCGTCGTCGGCGGCAGGATCGGGACGTTCACCATAGCGGAGGCGGTTCAACGGGCATGCCCACCGCCGCGCTATTCGATCCCGAGCACCACGTAGCGCATCTCGCCGCCCGGCGTGAGGATCGTGACGACATCGCCGACACGGCGGCCCATGAGCGCGGCGCCGACCGGGGATGCGCTCGAGATCCGGCGCTCCACGGGGCTTGCCTGGGCAGCTCCGACCTCGGCTGCCCCGACCACCTGGATTGTCGAGGTCTCGCCGTCAACCTCGACCCGGACATGAGACCCGAGCTCGACGACGGCGCCACGCTCGGTGGGTGCCACGACAACGGCGACTTTGAGCTTGGCATCGAGAGCCCGAATCCGGCCCTCGAGGAACCCCTGCTCCTCGCGGGCCGCGTGGTACTCGGCATTCTCCTTGAGGTCGCCGTGCTCGCGGGCGGTGGCGATCCGCTTGACGACCTCCGGTCGCTGAGCGGTCAGCGCGTCGAGCTCCGCCTGGAGCCGGTCACGCCCCTCCGGCGACACGTAGACGGGCTCGGGTGCGCGACGCGGCGATCCGTGAGCAGCATACGCGGCGGCGCTCGCGATGCGGCCCGCACCGCGACCGGGTGCCGGCCGTCGGCCACGCTTCGCCTCGTCGCGGGCACCATCCGCCTCGGCGGCCGGCAGATCGACGATCCGGCTGACCGGGGGTGGCTCGGGAGTCTTCGCGATCGGCAGCACCGGGTTCGTCAGCCCGGTCGCCCGGCGAGCCCCTGACGGCGAGCGGAGGACGGCCCAGGGCAGCGTCGCCTCGCTTCCTTCCTGCGCCTGCCGCCCCTCGCCGACAACGCCAGATGCGAAGGCGTCCAGGAGCGCGTCCTCGTACTCCTCGGGAGCATCGGTCGTCGCCCACCAGACCCGGAGCAGGCTCGGGTCGCGCAGCAGGTGGAGCCACAGTCCTGACGGCGCGGGCTTCGGATCACCGGCCGCGGTCTTGACGACAGCGGCGATCCGGCGGCCAACGGAGCGGGTTGAGCTGCCGATCAGCAGCACCGGCTGTGACGGCAGCCAGAACGACGCGAGCCGGTGGAGCAGGTCACGCGAGCTCGGGCGCTCGCCGTCGAGCCGCAGCTCGGGAACGCGCTCCAGCCACTTGCCGACCCTGGCGAGATCGAGCGGCGCGGACTCCAACGGGCCGGGCAGCTCCACCACGTAGACGCCGGGGCTGGTGGCGTGCACCGCGCTGCCCCACGTGGCCGGGCCGTCGGCCAGGAGGCCGACCTCACGGATCAGGGCGGCGGCGGTCGAATCGTGTGGCATGGCAACCTGCTAGCGAGCTTCATCGGACGCGACGTCCATGCGGCGCAATCCGGGCCGCCCGCGTATCGTCTCACCAATCATGGCCGGCCGACCGTCTGAACAGCCAACCTCGGAGTCTGCGGCCGGCAAATTCACGCGCGCGCGTCGGGCCGTGGTGGGTGCCGCGATCGGCGTGCTCGCGGTGGTCGCCCTGATCGGCGCGTTGGTCGGCGTCGGCGCGCTCGGTCCTGGTGCCGGATCGACGTCGCCCGGAGGAGCCCCGTTCGCCGAGGTCTCTGGCACGTCGGCGACCCCGCTGGCGACCGCCGCGTCGGATCCGTCGGTTGGGCCCGTCGCGAGCGCCTCGCTTCCATCCGGCCCGGCTGCGTCGCCCGGGGCATCGGGTCCAGTCGCCGTCTCGCCATCGCCTTCGTCGATCCCGGCGCGTCGCCTCGACACGAAGCTCCAGGCGAAGACCATCCAGGCATCACTACCCGGTGTGTCCGCGGCCATCGTGTGGGACGACGGCCGCACGTGGGTCGGCACCGCGGGCCTCGCGGATGTTGCCTCTGACCGGCCGGTCACCCCTGGCAGCGGCTTTGCGCTGGCCTCGATCTCAAAGACGTACACCGCTGCGGTGGTGCTGCAGCTGGTGGATGAGGGTCGCCTCGAGCTCGACCAGCCAGTGGCGCCGCTTCTGCCCGCATATGGTCTCGATGAGCGGATCACCGTGCGCATGCTGCTCGACCATACGAGCGGACTGGCCGACTTCTTCTTCAACCCGCGAATCGACGCGCTGCTGCAGAACGATCCCGACGCAACCTGGACGGCGCAGCGGTCGTGGTCGCTCGTCCCCAAGCGACTGGCCAAGCCCGGCAAGCGGTGGGCGTATTCGAACACGAACTACCTGCTGCTGGGCGCGGTGGTCGAGACCGTGACCGGGCACTCCCTGGCCGACGAGGTTCGGACCCGATTGCTCGATCCGCTCGGCCTCGATGCGACGTGGTACCAGGCGCACGAGCACCCGCTCGCCGAGCTCACGACCGGGTATCGATTGGTCACGACCAAGAACGGGAAGGTCAAGGCACGGGCGGTGGCACCGGCCAGTGACGTGATGCCGTTCCGGTCGGTGGTCACCGCGGCCGGCGGGGCCGGATCGATCGCCGCGACGGCGCTCGACACGGCGCGCTGGATGCAGGCGTATGCCGGTGGCCGGGTGCTGTCACCTGAGATGCAGCAGGCGATGCTCGCCGACGTGGCCCGGACCGAGGCGCGCCACGCACGGATCCCGTACGGCCTCGGTATCCAGGAGGTGAACATCCTCGGGCGGCGGGCACTCGGACACTCGGGCCGCTACCTGGGCTTCCGGAACGTCGTGCGCTATCTGCCCCAAGACGGGGTCACGATCGCCGTCCTGACCAACCAGGGCGGCTACGATCCGGCGCGGATCGCGACGGCGCTGCTCAGGATTGTGCTGCCGCCGGCGACCCCATCCGTGGAGCCGTCGCCGGGCGCCTCCCCCTCATCGCCCCCGGGATCTCCGTCCGCGGGCTCGCGCTGATCGCTCAGGCCACTCCGGATCGACGACGCCGGCCACCCGACGCCGCACCGGATCGACCCCGAGGTCGCCCCGTGCCACTGGAGCCGGCGGCGCCGCGCGGCGTGCGAAGCGGTTGCGGCCGAACGTCACGGCGCGGCTCGAACCCGGGCTCGACCGTCCATGGGATCGCGTGCTGCAGCAGGCGCTGGACGCCGCGCAGGAGGTCAGCCTCGTCGATGCACACCAGGCTGATCGCGTCGCCGGTCGCGCCGGCGCGGCCCGTCCGACCGATGCGATGGACGTAGTCCTCGGGATTCCACGGCAGCTCGAAGTTGACGACGTGCGGCAGATCCTCGATGTCCAGGCCCCGGGCGGCGACGTCGGTGGCGACGAGGACGCGGATCTCGCCGGCCTTGAACTCGCCAAGGGCGCGGGTGCGGTCGGCTTGTGCCCGGTCGGAGTGGATGGCCGTCGCGGCGACGTCCCGTCGATCGAGCCATGAGGCGAGCCGCGAGGCGGCGAGCTTGGTCCGCGTGAACACCAGGACCTGGTGCCAGTCGCCGCTCACGATCAGATGCCGCAGCAGCTCCTCCTTGCGGTCGGGATCGACCGGGTAGACGAGCTGACGGACGGACTCGGCGGCCGTGCCGTGTCGCGAGACCTCGATCGTCACGGGATCCCGCAGGATCGAGCCGGCGAGGTTCTTGATGTCGTCCGAGAATGTCGCCGAGAACAGCAGGGTCTGCTGGCGCGATGGCAGCAGGTCGAGGATCCGGCGAATGTCGGGCATGAAGCCCATGTCCAGCATCCGATCGCCCTCGTCGAGGACCAGGATCTCGGCCTGTGCGAGGTTGGCCGCGCGTTGCCCGACGAGATCGAGCAGGCGGCCAGGCGTCGCGACGAGGATCTCGACTCCCGCGCGCAGCTCCTTGATCTGGGGATCGAGCGGCACGCCCCCGTACACGACCGCCGACCGCAGGGGCACATGGCGCGCGTAGGTCTTCACCGCGTCCGCGACCTGCACCGCCAGCTCGCGAGTGGGCGTCAGCACGAGGCAGCGCACCGGGTGCCGAGCAGGGGAGAACGACGTGTTCGCGTAGACCCGCAGTCGGTCAAGGATGGGCAGCGTGAAGGCCGCCGTCTTGCCGGTCCCGGTCTGAGCGGCCGCGAGCACGTCGCGACCGTCACGCACGACTGGGATTGCCTGCTCCTGAACCGGGGTGGGCTCCGTATAGCCCTCCTCGGCGACCGTCCGCAGCAGGTCCTCGGACAGCCCAAGCGCTTCGAATTGCACGGGTTTCAGTTGTCTCCAGTCCCGGTTCGATGGGCCTCGCCCGGGCATCATGTGGTCCCTGGTGTCATCCGGCGCGGCGCCCACGCGCTGCGGCGCCGCTCCACGGGCGTGCGCTCGCGGTGGGGGCGGCAACGTTCGCCGGACCGTCCGCAGCATACCCGACAATGGGTTCATGAGCGCACGCGGGACCCGGGCGATCGACGCGATTCGCCGCACGGGGAGCGCATACGTGGTGCACGAGTACAGCCGCGATCCGCGCGCGACCGGCCCAGCCGACAGGCTCGGGTACGCGCTGGAGGCGGTCGAAGCGCTGGGGATCGAGCCGGCACGCGTGTTCAAGACGATCGTGGTCGATGTCGACGAGCGACCCGCCCTCGCGCTCGTGCCGGCCGATAGCGAGGTCAACCTCAAGGCGGTGGCGGCCACCCTCGACGGCCACCGGGCCGTGCTGGCGCCCATCGCGGTCGCGGAGAAGGCGACCGGGTATGTCGTCGGCGGGATCAGCCCGCTGGGCACGCGACGCGCCCTGCCGACCGTCATCGACCAATCAGCGCTCGATCACCGGACGATCCACGTCTCGGCGGGCCGACGGGGCCTCGAGCTGGAGCTCGCGCCCAGCGACCTGGTCCGGCTGACGAGGGCAATAGCCGCGGAGATCGCGCGCCGAGGCTGAGCCCGGCTGGTGCCCGGACGCACCGCACGCCTTTCCTCCGTCAGCAATGGGCCGACCGGCCCATAGGCGAGCCCCGAGGCTGGCTGGCATACTTCGCCCCGTTGTCCGGCATCGGGCGTGGTCCGTCGTGCTCCGATCGTGCGCACCGAACCGTGTGGACGCTCCCCGCGCGACACCTCGGCAGGAAGGAGGCAGGACGTTTGACTGCTCACCACGACGGCGCCCAGCGGGCGTCCTTCAGGAGAATGCGGACGCTGCTCGTCGGCATCCTCGCCGCTCTCGTTCTCGTCGCCGGCGTCGCGGTCGACGCACCGGTGACCCGGGCCGCAGGTCACAAGGTCGTGATCGTTGTCGGCCCTGTCGGATCCGCCACCAAGAGCTACAAGCGCAGCGCACGGAAGCTCGCCGACCAGGCTCGCAGCTACGGCGCACAGGTGGTCGAGATATACAGCCCCAACGCAACCTGGGCCAGGGTGCGCAACGCTGCCCAGGGCGCCAACCTGCTGATCTACCTCGGCCATGGCAACGGCTGGCCCAGCCCGTACAAGCCGTTCTCCACGCGGTCCAAGGACGGCATGGGTCTCAATCGCCAGACGCACAGCGGCAACCGGAATCTCAAGTATTACGGCGAGTACTACATGGCCAAGCTGGGCCTGGCCCAGCACGCGGTGATCGTGCTCAACCGGCTGTGCTACGCCTCCGGTAACTCGGAGTGGGGGGCCGCGAACCCGACGAAGGCCACCGCCATCAAGCGGGTCGACAACTATGGTCGGGGCTTCATCCGCGCGGGTGCGCAGGCGGTGTTCGCAAGCGGAATCACGAGCGTCGGCTACGTGATCAAGGGCCTGTTCACCGCCAGTGCGTCGATGACCATGGGCAAGCTGTTCTGGACGGATCCCAACCGGACGCACAAGTACAACTTCGGATTTGCGTCACGTCACTTCGCGAGCGTGCGCGCCAAGATGGATCCATACGCCAGGCACCGCTACTACCGGTCGGTGATCGGCTACCTGGGCAGGACGGTCGGGGACTGGCGCAGCGGTTGAGCGTCCCGTCGCGAACAGCGACCGCGAGGTCTCCGAAATCGTCGTGACCGCATCCGCGACGTCAGGCACCATGAGGTCATGCCGCATCGAAGCGCCGCCACCGATCATGCGTGGCGTCGCGTCCGTGCCGCGTCTCCCGGCCACGACGCTGGGGTGCGTCGCGGTCGCCTGACGTTCCTGGGCCACTCGACCGTGCTCATCGAGGTCGACAACCTGCGCATCCTGACCGACCCCGTGCTTCGGGATGGGCTGGGTCCGGTCCGCCGACAGGTCCGGGCGGTGCTGCCCGAGCTGTTCGCCGACCTCGATGCGATCTTCATCAGCCACGGTCATCACGACCACCTGGATCCGCCCTCACTGCGCCGCATCCCCGGCAAGCCCACGGTCATCGTCCCGCGCGGCTTCGGCGGCATCGCCGCCAAGCTCGACCTTGGCCCGATCGAGGAGGTGGAGCCGGGCGACCAGCTGAGCATCGACCGGGTCAGGTTCGAGGTCACGCATGCCGAGCATTCGGGTCGTCGCGAGCCGTTCGGGCCCAGCGGACCGGCGATGGGTTGCGTCGTGACGGGGTCGCGCACGGTGTACTTCCCCGGGGACACGGATCTGTTCCCGGCGATGGGTGACCTGGTGGGACGGCTCGATGTCGCGATGCTTCCGGTCTGGGGCTGGGGTCCGACGATCGGCGAGGGGCACATGAACCCGGTGCGCGCCGCCGCAGCGGCCGCAATCCTGCGGCCGCGCCTCGCGATCCCGATCCACTGGGGCACGTTCTACCCGGCCGGCATGCGCCGGATCGCCCCCGAGCCGTTCGACGCCCCCGGTCACGACTTCGAGGCCGCGCTGCGGAGGTTCGCCCCGGACGTGCCGGCTCTCGTGATCGAGCCGGGCGAGTCGCTCGACCTGCCCGCCAGCTGACCCCGGCCGGCACGCCCGGCCAACGGCGTCCCGGGGTCAAGACGCCCGGGTCAAGGCGCCCGGGATCCCGCGCCCGATCTCTGCACACGCTTCGAGTCCGCGCCTGTCCGTCACCAGACCTGATGATGGACGCATTGTGTCATAACGTGGTGTATGACTTGACAAAAGATAATGGCACTATTAGAAATACGAAAGTCAGAGTTCGCAATGCGAGGTAGTGGTGTCACACGATGTGATCGCAACCTGCCCCGTCTGCACCCATGAGCTGGCCGTCACGCGGCTCCGGTGTGGCGAGTGCGGCACCGTGATCGAGGGCGAGTTCACCGTGGGGCGGTTCGGTCGCCTCAACCGGGAGCAGACGCAGGTTCTCGAAAGCTTCCTCCGCAGTCGAGGCAACCTGCGAGAGATGGAGCGCGAGCTTGGGATCAGCTACCCGACGGTCCGGTCGCGCGTTGAGGCGCTGGTGCGCGCCCTTGGGTTCGGTCCGCGGGATGGCGGAGAGGACGCCGGGTCTGCGGCGAGCGGCGTGTCCTCGACCGCGGAGCCAACCAGGGATGCCGCCGACGCGAGGCGCCTCATCCTGCAGCGCCTTGCCGACCACGAGCTAAGCGCCGACGAGGCCGCCGAGGCCATCCGCGGCCTCGGGAGAAGCGACCGATGACGCGATCGATGGACCCGCTGCGCTCGACGCGCGAGGTCGAGCTGGGACCGCGGGGCGTGGTCGAGATCGCGCTGCCCGCCAACACAATCCGGCTCCGGGGCGTCGATGGCGACCGCGTGATCGTTCGGGTGCCCGCGGACCGGGGCATCGACGACGAGTTGGTGATCGACGAGTCGCCGGGACGGGTCCGGATCCAGGAGGCCGATCAGGGCTACCGCCTGGGCCCGGTCCGCGTCCGTACCCGACAGCCCGCCCCGGTGGAGATCGACCTGCCTCGGACGGCGAGCGTCGAGCTCCAGACGCTCAACGGCGACGTCGTCGCTGCCGGGATTGGCGCGGACAGCCGATGGTCGACCGCATCCGGCGACCTGCACCTCGATCTTGGTGACGGGGCCGTGACGGTCGAGTCGATGTCCGGTGATGTCACCCTGGTGGCGGCGCGCCCGACCGCCGTCGCGATGCACGCGGTCTCAGGCGATGTGCGCATCCGCGCGGATCGGATCGACGACCTGACCGTGTCGACGACGAGCGGAGCCATCGGCGTCGAGGCCGGGCTCGGCGCTCAGGCCGGGCATCGGCTCAGCTCGGTGAGCGGGTCCGTGGCGCTGTCGACGCCGAGCCCGGTTCGGGTGGAGACGGCGTCGATCACAGGGGACCTCCGTGCGTCCGGGGTGGTACAGCAGGATGGCTCGCATGGGACGCGCACGCTCGTCTCCGGCGACGGCTCGGTGCGGGTCGCCATCCGGACGACCGCGGGCGACATCCGGCTCCGGATCGGCCAGGCAACCGAGGCTGCTTCCGCCGACGACGAGCCGGCAGCCCCGGGTACCGACGCCCCCAGCAGCACCACCGTTGCCAGGGGATCCGATGCACCCCGCGATGCCGCGCAGCTTGAGATCCTGCGCGCCCTCGAGCGAGGCGAGCTGGACGTGGACACTGCCTCACGCGAGCTCGCGACGATCGAGGCCGGGAGCGGGATCGATGGCTGACGACACCCTGGAACGAGTCCTCCGGCTGGTGGCCGAGGGAAAGCTCTCCGCCGACGAGGCGGCCCCCATCCTGGCCGCGCTGGACGACACGTCGCAGAACACGGGCAGGACGCCGGGCACCGACGCGAGAGGCGCGTCGCGCACGTCGTCCGATTCGGGCGCCACTGGGGAGGCGGATCGTGCGACGACGCTGCGGATCGAGATCAGCGAGAACGGCCGGCGGGTGGTGAACCTGCGGCTCCCGATCGCAGTCGGGCGCTTCGCGCTGGACCGCGTTCCGGGCCTGTCCGGCGATCAGGTCGACCGGGTCCGCGACGCGCTCAGCTCGGGCCTCAGCGGACCCGTCCTCGAGGTCGACGACGACGACGATCGCGTCAGGATCGTGCTCGAGTGACCGCGATCGCCCGCACCCGCGCCATGCCCATGTGGCGTGCATTCCTCGTTCGCGACTTCCGGCTGCTGTGGGCCAGCGAGGCCGTGTCGCTGGTTGGCGACCAGTTTCACCTCATCGCCATGTCCTGGCTGGTCATCTCGGTCACCGGGTCGGGTCTGGCACTGGGGACGGTGCTGATCGCGGTCGGGTTGCCGCGCGCCATCCTGCTGGTCCCGTTCGGCGTTCTGGCCGACCGCCGCTCGCCTCGCAACCTGATGTTGGTCGCGCACCTCGGCCGTGGTGCCGTCGTGGCCGCCATCGCCGTCCTGGCTGCGACGGGCAACGCCTCGATCCTCGCATTGGTGGTGTTGGGCGCGCTGTTCGGCGTCGTGGACGCGATCTACATGCCAGCCCAGCAGACGTTCGTCCCGCGTGTCGTCAGCCCCGATCGTCTGCCGTCCGCGAACTCGCTCCTCCAGGGCACGATGCAGCTGGCCTCGGTCGTCGGGCCACCACTGGCCGGGATCGCGATCGCGCTTGCGGGGACCGGCGTCGCGTTCACCGTCGACGCCGCGTCGTTCGTCGTCGCTGCCGGCCTGATCGCGATGCTCAGCTCGGGCGCGGTCGTGGCTGCGCGCGCCAGGACCGCGGCCGCATCAGGCCCCGCGGGGCCAGTGGCCGCACCGTCCGATTCGCTCTCCTCGACGGAGGCAGCCGAGTCGTTCGGAGCCGCGCTGCGCGGGGGCCTGAGCTACGTGGTCCACGACCCCGCGATCCGCACCCTGATGTTGCTTTCTCTGCTGCTCAACCTGGCGCTCAGCGGCCCCGGCGCGGTGGGCATGGCCTGGCTGGCCCAGAACCGCTTCGACGCCGGTCCGCTCGGCCTGGGCGTGATGGAGGCCGGCTTTGCCGCGGGCGCCCTCATCGGAGTGGTGCTGGCGGGCAACGCCAGCCTGGAGCGTCAGGGCCGGATCGTCATCGCGGGCGTCGCTGCTGCCGGGCTGGCGATGGTTGCCATCGGCGTGCTTGACTGGCTGCCGGGCGCGGTGGGCGCCCTGTTCGCGATGGGCCTCTCGATCGGCTACATCAACGTGGTGGCAATCTCGTGGCTCCAGGCTCGGGTCGAGCCGGCCCTGATCGGGCGGGTCATGAGCCTGGTGATGCTGATGGGGTTCGGGATCACGCCGCTGTCGCTGGGTCTCACCGGGGCGCTCATCGACGCCAACGCCGTGGTGATGTTCGTCGCTGCCGGCGTGCTCGTGATCTGCGCCTCGTTGCTGGCCATGCTCGTGGGCTTCCCGGCGATGCTGGACGCTCGCCCCGGCGAGCCGCCGTCGGAGGTCGCGGCCGCCTAGGCTCGTCGCCCCGGGAGCGCGGTCGGCGTCGGCTGGCCGCCTCGGGCGGGCACAGCGGCCAAATGGCTCGATCGACCCGTGTCCCGGCTCGCGCCGAATCAGCGGCTGGCCGGTACCGCCCAGTACGCCTCGGATCGAATGGTGTCCGGGGCCATCCCGCCGGCGCGCAGCGCGGCCGTCGCAGCCTCGGTCATCTGTGGGTTGCCGCACACGAACGCGATGGTCGACGCGGGATCCACAGCGTGGTCGGCGAACACCGCCGGCAGGAGCGAATCGAGACGGCCGATCGCTCCCGACCAGCCGCGATTGCTCGCCTCGGCCGGGCGTGAGACCGCCGGCAGGTAACGGATGCGACCGGCCCGATGCAGTGCCTCGAGCCGCCGGCGATACGCGAGGTCCCTGGCGTGCGCGACCCCGTGGAGCACGATCGGCCGCCGGCTGGGTGGCCCATCCGGCTCGGTGCCGAGACGGCTCTCGAGCATCGCCAGCAGCGGGGCGATGCCCGTCCCGGTGGCCACGAACAGCGGCCGTCGAGGATCGGATTCATCGCTCGTAAACAGGCCCTTCGGGCGCCCGATCCGCAGGCGGTCTCCGGTGCGGAGGAACCACAGCCGGGGCGTCAGCTCGCCGTGGGGAACAAGCCGGACCAGGAACTCGAGCGCGTCGGTCTCGCTGACGGCCGATGCGGTGGAGTAGGGACGCTGGAGGGGGCGGCCGTCGACCGGGATGCCGAGCGCGAAGTACTGGCCAGGCCGGAAGCACGGCACGCCGTCGTCCGGACGGACGCGGAGACGGACGATCGTGGGGCTGACGTCCTCGCGCTCCACGATTGTCGCGTTGGGTGCCGTGTCCGGGACGCGAGCCCGAGGCGCCACGGGGAGCGGTCGCGACAGGGGCGCGTGGGCCCGTGGTCTCCCGGACGGGCGTGTGCGCGGCGGCACGGACCGGCGGACCGGCCGGTGATCGGAGGTTGGCGGGCCCGTCATGTCAGGCCGCCGGCACGAGCTCGTCGACCACGGACCTGGCAGCGTCAGGGTCCGAGAACCAGGCCGCGTCCACCCAGGCGAAGTCCACCCATGGGCCGTCGAGTCGGCGCTCGGGCATGATCGCGCCGTTGGGACAGGCGGTCTCGCACGAGCCGCACTCGATGCAGCTCTCGGGGTCGACGTACATCTTGCGGTCGACCGATAGGTCACCCCAGATGCAGTCAACGGGGCAAACAGCGACACACGCTTGATCGGACTGGTCGACGCACGGTGCGGCAATGACGTAGGCCATGACTCGACTCCTGGTGGTGGACCGCCCCCCGGCGGGCGGCGGCGAGGATCTCCATTCCGAGGCGGGAGTCGCCTCATGGGTTTCAGCGTCGCGTTCGCGTCTAAGCCGATCGTGTGCCACCGCTGTGCGTTTCCACATCACGCCCCAGGATCTGCGTCCTCCTTGGCTGCCGGCAGCCCGACGGCGGCCGGCAGCTCCACCGTGAACCGAGCGCCGCCCGTCGACGGCGAGTCGGCGCGGATCGTGCCGCCGTGCGCGCTGACGATCCGCCGGGCGATGGCGAGGCCGAGCCCGGTCCCTCCCGAGCCGTGGCGCGTCGTGCCCGTCAGGCGGGTGAACGGCTCGAAGATGCGCTCCAGGTCGTCCTCCGGGATCCCGGGCCCCTGGTCGTCGACGTGGATCACGACCAAGCGTGATGCTCGCTCGATGCGAACTGTCACCGCGCCACCCGCCGGCGAGTGGTCGACAGCGTTGTCCATCAGGATCAGGATCAGCTGCACGATCCGGGCCCGATCCGCGATCGCGATGGCGGGCGAGGGTGCGTCCGTCACGAGTCGGACATCTCGCTGGGCGGCCAACGCGGTCGCGCCACGAACAGTCTCCTGCGCGAGCCTGGCGACGTCGATCGGCTCCGGCGCGATCGAAAGCTCCGTCTCGTCCCAGGCCGCCAGCTGGAGGAGGTCGTTGACAAGACCGCCCAGACGGTCCGCCTCCCCGATGACGTCCTCGAGCAGCGGCTGGCCCTCCGCGGCGATCAGATTCTCCCGCTCGAGCACCTCGGCATTGGCCCGGATCAGCGCCGCCGGCGTGCGCAGCTCGTGGGAGGCATCCGCGACAAACCGGCGCTGCGCCTCGAACCCCTCGCGGATCGGCACCAGCGCGCGCCCGGTGACCAGCAGCGTGATGAGCGCTGCTGCGACGAGGCCCATCGCGCCGACAAGGATCACGGCAACCACCAGGCTCTGGGACTGGCTGTCGTGCAGATCGAGCACAAAGCCCCCCTGGACGAAGCCCATCAGCTGTCCGTCGTGGACGAGCGGGGTCGTCAGCAACCGGAGGTTGTGCCCGTCAGCCTGGACCGTCCGAAGGTCCTCGCCGGTTGCGGCTGCCGCCGCAAGCACGCTCGTCACCGGCAGCCCGCGCAGCGTGGACCCGGTGCGGTTCTGGATGACCGCCCCGGCGGGGTCCAGGACCAGCAGGACGGTATCCGCGGCGGCCGGCGCCTGCTCGTCCGGCTCGCTCTGCTCGTCCGCGGCCGGCAGCTCGTCGGACAGCACGGAGACCGTCGAGCTCACGGCGGTCTGGAGCGCCTGGTCCACGTCCGCATCGAGCGCATTGAGGCCCACCAGAAGCGTGGCGGCCCCCACGCCGGCCACGAGCAGGGTGAGCAGCCCCAGCGTGACGGCGAACAGGCGGCGGCGTGTTCGCCGCAGCAGGAGCTCAGTGCCACCGACGGCCATCGGGCTCAGGACTCCGCCTTGAGCGTGTACCCGACGCCGCGAACCGTGCGCAGCCGGTCCGCCCGGTCCAGCTGTCCGAGCTTGCGGCGCAGATATGAGACGTAGAGGTCGACGACGTTCGAGTAGACGTCCGGCTCCGCGCCCCACACCTGGTCCAGGATCTGCTGGCGGGTCACGACCTGGCCCGCGTGGCGGATGAAGAAGCCCAGCAACGCGAACTCGCGGGCCGACAGCTCGACAGTCTCGTCGCCGACCTGGGCCACGTGTCGCAGCTCATCGAGGACGAGGTCGCCGGCGGCGAGGCGTCCCTCACCGGCGGGCGGCGGCCGGCGCACCAGCGCCCGGATCCGAGCAAGGAGCTCGGAGAAGGCAAACGGCTTGGCGAGATAGTCATCGGCGCCTGCGTCGAGCCCGGCAACCCGCTCTTCGACCGATCCCAGCGCCGTCAGGAGCAGGACCGGGGTGGTGATGCCCTTGGCGCGCAGCAGGCGCATCACAGTCAGGCCGTCGATGTCCGGCAGCATCCGATCGAGCACGATGACGTCGTGCGGCCCGGTCTCGGCCAGGGCGACGGCGCTCACGCCGTCCGGGGCCACATCCACGACGTGGCGCTCGGCCACCAGCACGCGCTTGATCAGCGCCGCCATCTTCGGTTCGTCTTCGACTACCAGCACACGCATCGCTGCCGCATTCTGCGGGGCGCGGCGGCTGCGGTCGAGGGCCGGCGGCCCTGTCTGTGGGGATTCTCATCAGGGACACACCGGTGGCACGACCGGCGGACCCACCATGGGCACCATCCTACGAACCTATCCGCCGGGAGATCCCAGCCGTGATCCACCGTGTTGCTCTCTTCGTCGCATCGCTGGCCGCCGTCGCCGTGCTCGCCGTCGGGCTTGCCGCCACGGGCATCGTTCCCAGCGCCCAATCGCCGGCCGCCGATCCCGTCGTGGCCACCACCCAGCCCCCGGCCGAGCCGACCGTCCAGGTGGACACCGTCTACCTGGCGCCACCCGTCCCGCCCCAGGACATCACCGTCACGCGGACCGTTCAGAGCGGCGGCGAGCACGACGATGACCACGAGGGAAGGGGGGACGATTGATGAGCGACCTCCGCTCGGGCGGCCCCCCGCGCGGCAGCTCGATATCTGACGGACAGCTGCCCGACACCCTGCCCCTCCGTGCGGCACCGCCCCCCCGCCGGCCGGCACCACCGCCGCGGTCCGGCGCCGTGCCGCCCCGCCCACGGCAGTCCCAGCCCCCGGGCGCCGGCTTGCCGCCGCGCCCGCGGCCCATGCCGCCCCTCGAGGCGCGAGCGCGAACCCGCCCCGACCCCAACCCCATCCGGCTGCTGATCGCGTTCGCGGGGATTGCCTCGACATCCGCGATCGCCACCGCGATGCTGCCATCAGTGCTGCCCGCGGATGCAACCACGAACGCAGCCACCATCTCGGAGGTCCAGCAGCAGCCGGTGCAGCACGTCACCCAGTACGTAACGCTGCAGCCCGGGCAGACGGCACCGCCGAACGCCCCGGTGGTGGTCCAGCCCACGCCCACGCCGCGGGTGCAGGTCGTGACCCGCACCCGCCAGTCGGGCCGATGATGGTCGGGATCATCGAGCGATCCGGGACGGCAGCCCGGCCCAGGGCCGACGACTGGTCGGTTGTCCCGGGTGGGCGCGTGCCGCCGTGTGATCCGGCCAGTGCCGTGCGTCCGATGATGGGTGGCCGCGTCTCCGTATCGCTGATCGACGACCGCCCGGCGCCTGTCCGCGAGTCGGACGCCGAGCGAGTGCTCGACCGGCTTGCGGCGTGGGCCTCCCGCCTGACGCGCTTCGAGGCGTCCTCTGACCTGTGCCGGCTCAACGCCGCGCAGGCCACTGAGGTCGCGGTCGGCCCGACCCTGGCCGCCGTGCTCGACTGGGCACGGGTGGCCGAAGGCATGACCGACGGCCTGGTGGACGTCGCGATGCTCGACGCGCGGCTTGCCGCCGAGCGCGGCGAGGCCGTCACGCGACCCGTCCCGGCCAGCCGCCGCTGGTCGCTGCGGCGCGGAGCGTATGGCTCGATCGTGGTTCGTGAGCCGGGGGTCAGATTCGATCTCGACGGCGTGGCCAAGGGCTGGCTGGCGGACCGGGCGCTCGACCTGGTGCCCGCGCGGTCCGCGCTGGTCGATGGTGACGGCGACGTCGCGATCCGCGTCGCCGCCGACGACACGTGGGCAATCGGGGTCGACGATCCGCGAACGCCGGGCGCGCAGCTGGCGACGGTGTGCCTGGGCGCCGATGGTTCCCGGGCCCGGTTCGGCCTCGCGACCTCGGGCACCAGCGTCCACCGATGGGCGCGGCACGGGCACGACGCCCATCACCTCATCGATCCGCACACCTGGCAACCCGCCGAGACCGACGTCGTGCAGGCGACGGTGCTCGCGCCGACGGCCCGCGTCGCGGAGGCGCTGGCCAAGGTCGCGGTGATCGCGGGCAGCGGGCGGGCGTTCGACCTGCTCGATCGACCGGACGTCGACGGGCTGCTGCTGCTCACCGATCGGGGTGAGCTCCTGGCCAGCCGGAGCATGGTGCGATGGCTGGCGTGAGGTACCGCGGCTTCGACGAGCGTACGGAGCTGGTCCGCTGGGGGCTGCCCGCAGTCGCGTTCGGGATCATCCTGGGCGGAACGCTTCCCGGCGCCGTCGATGGTGTGATCGCGGTGTGGCAGACGAATGCCGCCAGCCTGCCATGGCTGTTCGAGCGGTTGTTCGCATGGATGGCATACCTGGCCATGGCCGGGTCGGTGATCTACGGCCTGTTGCTCTCGACCAAGCTGCTGGACGCACTCGCGCATCGGCCTGTGAGCTTCACGCTGCACCAGGACCTGGCGGCGATCGGCGTCGGGTTGGCCGGAATCCACGGGATGCTGCTGGGCCTCGACTCGTCCGTGCCGTTCAGCCTCGCGCAGATCCTGGTACCGGGCCTGGCGCCGCATGCGCCGCTCGCCGTCGCGGCTGGCCAGGTCGCGCTCTACATCTCGCTCGTGGTCGTGGGCAGCTTCTACGTCCGCCGCCGCATCGGCCAGCGGGCATGGCGGACACTTCACTACCTGACCTTCCTCGCGTTCCTGGCGGCGACGGTGCACGGGATCGGGGCCGGAACCGACACCGGTGCGTCGTGGGCACAGTGGATCTACCTCGGAGCGGGGACGATGGTGTGGTTCCTGCTCGTCTACCGAATCGGGATCTCGATCGCCGCGCGACGCATGGGCATGGCCCGCCTCGACTGACCCGCGAGTGCCGCTGGCCCGCCGGTGCCGCTAGAGCGGCCCGCCACCATCCGCCGCAGCTATGCCCGGTCGCCGGCGCCAGCGGACCCCGAAGCGCACCACGTCGAGCTCCCGGGTCCCGCGCTCCCCGGTCAGGTCCACGACCGGTGGCGCGTCGTCGGCCGCCCGGAGCCGGACCCACTGATCGCCGACCCGGGCAAGGCCCGCATCGTCGAACCTTAGCCCGACCTCCGAGCCATGATCGGCCATGGCGATCCTTGGATCCGCCACGGGGAGCTCGATCCCGGCCAGCCGAAGCGCCCCGCCGACCCGATGCCGGAATGCCGCGCGGGCGGCTCGCGCCTCCTCGCCCCACTCCGCCCCCGCGAGCTCGTGCTCGATCAGGAACGGCGGACCCTCCGGTCCGAGGGTCGGGAACGCCGTGATCCATCGGACCGTCTCGCCGTCGGGGCGCGCTCGTGCGCCGGCCACCGGGTCGCCGATCGTCGAGCCGGCCGCCCGCAGCCGGGCCACCTCGACCGCGGCGTTGTCGGTGGCGAGCGCGTACGTCACGAGACCCTCGTGTCCCGCCTCGAGCGCCGACCAGGCCACCGCACCCACGGCGAAGGCCTGGTTCGCGACGACCCGGTCCGGATCGAAGACGCCGATCAGCTCGAGATAGCTGTCGCCCAGGAACGCCAGCCGGTTGAAGGTGCCCATGGTCTCGTGGCGGCCGGCACCCGTCCATGCGATGCCTGCCACGGCCTCGAGCTCCGATGCGGCCGCGTCCGGGTCGTGAACGGCGACAACCAGGTGATCGATCCCGAGCAGCATCGGTCAGGTCCACCTCCCGGACATGATCGCGCGATCGGGGGCAACGCCGTCCATCGGATGGATCGTACCCGCGTACGATGGCGACATGACGCTCTCCGTTCCGCCCGATCAGCTGCCGTTCACTGGTGACGCCGAAGCCGATGCGCTGATCGCCACTGACCCGCTGGCCCTCCTGATCGGCTTCGCGCTCGACCAGCAGATCACGGTCCAGAAGGCGTTCTCGGGACCGCTCGAGCTGCGGCGGCGGCTCGGCTTCCTCGACGCCGGTCGCATCGCAACCATGGACCCCGAGGCGCTCGAGACCGCGTTCCGGACACCGCCGGCGCTCCATCAATTCCCAGGCAACATGGCGAAGCGCGTGCGGGCGCTGTGTTCGACCGTCGCCAGCAACTACGACGGCGACGCCACCCGGATCTGGACCGACGTCGACGACGCGCGGGCGCTCCACGCGCGGCTGATCGCGCTGCCCGGAATCGGCGAGATGAAGGCAGGCACGATCGTGGCGCTGCTGGGCATCCGGTACGGGGTCAAGCCTGCGGGGTGGAACGACGTGCGGCCGAGCTACCCCACGCTCGCCGATGTCGACTCGGCCGAGGCGCTGGCCGAGTACCAGGCGGGCAAGCGGGCACGCAAGGCCGAGCTCCGATCACAGGCATCGAGCGGCCGGTGAGCACGCCCGAGATCCTGGCCGTCGTGGCGACCCTGGCCGGGTTCGCGATGGCGCTGTCACCAACGCTGCAGATCCGCCGGATGCGCCACACGCGCTCGAGCCGCGACGTCTCGCTGCTCTATCTGTCCATGCTCGACCTCGGTTTCGTGGCCTGGATCTCGTACGGCTGGTCGATCGGCAACTGGGCGCTGATCCTGTCCAACTCGGCGTCGTTCGGCATCATGACCGTCACGATCCTGATCGCGCTCCGGTTCCGGCGCCACCGGGAGCAAGCGCTGGTGCCCGCGACCACCGTCGTCCCGGGCCCCGACGAGGTGGATCTGCCCCTGGAACCGGAAGATGTGACCGGCAGCTAGCGGATCGGGGCCTGCGGCGACGAGCCGGCGAGATCCGGATCGCTCAACGGCCGACGAGGGTCCGGACCAGGTGATCCAGCGTGGCCCCGGGGTCGTTGGTCAGCCCCGTGTGGACCTCCGAGGGCTGGATGATCGTGGATGACGGCGACACGAGCCAGTGGAAGCGTTCGGCCATCGACAGCCCGGCGATCGGGCCGCCCGCCGCGTTGCCCTCGGCGACCGCCACGATCTGTGCGAGGTGGTCACGCACGATCCCCGGATCGCAGTCCGGGGCCAGGGCGACGAGCAGCCGCTCGTCCAGCGCCACGCGGGCCCCGAGAAAGCGCCTGGACCGGGACATCAGGACGATCCCGGCATTCATCGCCTCGCCGCGTTCGACCCGGGGCACCACACGGATGATCGCGTACTCGAACGGCTTACGCGGCGCGGGCACGCTCGGCCTCCTCGACGAAGGCGCGCGGCGCCTCCAGGCGTGTCGTGAGGTAGTCGACGTAGGCACGCCGATGCGCGTCCGCGTCGGGCAGCCCGTCCTCTGCCCGCAGCCAGTCATCAGGGATCGCGGCAGCCAGGGAAACGAGCGTCGCGCGATCGAGCATCGGTGCGAGGCGAGCGTCCGCCTCGGCGATCGACGACGCAAACGGCAGGAGCACGTGATCGCGGATCGGTTCGAACGGGCGACGGGCGTGGTGTGTCGGGTCGCGCCACGTGTGGTGGATGTACAGCGCGGACCCATGGTCGATGAGATGCAGCCGGCGATGCCAGACGATCAGGTTCGGGTTGCGCGGTGTCCGGTCGACGTTGGTGGTGAGGGCGTCCAGCCAGACCACGGCGGCCGCGAGCTCCGGCTCCGGTGATGGGCCCACGGCAGGGGAGAACGCGAGCGCGCCAGGCAGGAAGTCGAGGCCGACGTTCGTGCCTGCCGACCGCTCGAGCAGCTCGTGGATCTCCTGGTCCGGCTCGGCCTTTGCCAGGGCCGGGTCGAGCTCGACGAGCACCAGATCGGGCACAGGCAGGCCGAGGTGACGGGCAATCTCGCCTGCGAGCAGCTCCGCAACCAGAGCCTTGCGACCGTGACCCGCGCCCAGCAGCTTGACGACGTACAAGCCGTCATCGTCAGCCTCGACGAGCGCCGGTACCGAGCCGCCCTCGCGCAGCGGCAACACGTACCTGGTCGCAGTCACGGTACGGATCACCGATCGAGTGTAGGCCGGGCCCGAGGCGGTTGCCCGCCCGTGGCGGCTGCGGTATCGTTGCTCATGCAACTACATCCACCACAGGCATCGGAGCTTCCGTCATGGACGACCGCGTCCGCAGCGCACTCGACCACAACCAGATCATCGACCTCACCACGACCGGCCGGCGAACCGGGCAACCCCGCCGGATCGAGATCTACCTGCACAACCTCGGCGGCCGGCTGATCATCAGCGGCATGCCCCGGCCAGGTCGAACGCGAGCCTGGATCCACAACATTGCGGCCGATCCCCGGGTGACGGTCCACCTCAAGGGCGACGAGGTCCACGCGGACCTGACCGGCACGGCGCGCGTCATCAGCGATCCCGGCGAGCGTGCGGCGCTGCTGCCTGGTGTCGCCAGAAACTGGGAGCGGCGCGACGTCGAGGCGATGGTTGCCCACAGCCCGCTGATCGAGGTCACGATCCCGGGCTATGGACTCGCGGCCGACGCGGCCTGACGCAGACCGGCAGGATCGACCCGGACCGACGCGTGCCGGTGGTCAGCCCGGCTCCGCCTCGACCAGCTCGCGGAACCGCTGGAGTGCCGCGGGCAGCTCGGCATTGATCCGCCGCTCCGCCTCGCGGGCGATAAATCCCAGCAGCGGTGACGTCGAGAGATCGATCTCGAGCGCGATCCGGGTCGCTGCCCCGTCATCACCGACCGGGTCCAGTCGCGTCCGGACCTCGACGGTCAACGGGCCGCCGGAGCCTGCGATCACCAGCATCGACGGGGCCCGCAGCTGTCGGACCGTGCCGATGATATCGGCGCCAGCGGCGGCGCTCGAGAGCTTCAGGCGAACGCGGCTGCCCGGCTCGAGGGGCGGGTCGACGATGGATGCCGAGACGACCTCGGGCATCCAGCGAGGCAGGTCGTCCACCCTGGTGGCCACGGCAAACACACGTTCGGCGGAGTAGGGGAGCTCGAGTGAGGCGCTGACGCGACCCATGCCCCAATCCTAGGCCCCTTGGCGTGCTCGCGTGCTCCCGCTCGCGTCGCCCGTTCGACTCGACGGGCAGATCAGGCGACGTCGGGCTCGGTGAGCACGTTGACCAGCCGCACCAGCTCGCCCTCTGTAACGCCCTGGCCCCGCATCAGGGCTCGCGCGCCGCCGTGTCGGCGGGCGAGGTGATCGAGCGCCGATGCCATGAGCTCGGGCGCGCTATCGACCTCGAGCGGCGGATGGCGCCAGTCGTCGGGATCGACGTGGCTCACCGGCGTTCGGAAATGGTGGGCCGAGAGCGCGTAGTCGGCCACGATCACGTCAGCAGGCGTGCCGACGAGAGCGAGCAGCAGGGCGATCGTGACGCCCGTCCGGTCCTTGCCTGCCGCGCAACCGATGACCACCGGCAGCCCGTCGTCTTCGAGCAGGGCCCGAACGATGACCGCGAGCTCCGGTGCCCGACGGTCGAAGACGTGCCGGTACATGCCCGCGAGCCCCGCGTGGGGCGTTGGGTCATCGCGGAGCAGCGGGATGCTCCGGTACCGGATGCCGGGCGCGTCGCGGAAGACGTTCGGGGCACGCACGAGCTCCTCGGGCCAACGGAGATCGATCACCTGGCGCAGACCCAGCTCGCGCAGCCGGCGCATCGATCCTGCGGGAAGCCTCGTCAGCTCATCCGACCGCAGGAGCGTCCGCCATCGGGTTCGCCGTCCCGGGCCGGCCGGGTAGCCTCCGACGTCTCGAACATTGCGGGTGCCGTCGAGCGCCAGGTGGCGATCGAGCTCGGTCGACGGGATCACCCCGCCAGCGTATCCGGCATTCGCTCCACGAGCATCGACGCCCCTCGCGTCACGCGTTTGCTCCTCTGCCCGGGCCAGATCGGCACCCGCGATAGATGACCATTCGTCCGTCGGTCCCGTGACCCATGGCCGATTGCCGCCGCCCCTGGTCGGCCGCTACCGTGACACCACCAACGAATACGGACCGCCAACATTCGGACAACATCCGACGGCGCGTCGTTCCTCCGGCGGGATGCCGGGCGGCGGCGGAGTCGGAACCCTTGGTCTGCAGGCGGTCCGTTTCGGATTCTCCGGGGGTCGGCGCCCGATCGTGGACGTGATCGCTCGGCGGACTGGGCGAGGGTCGCCCGGTTCCAGGTGCGCAGTGGCTCAGCGGGGAGGATCGCCCTCGAAGGCGCGCTTGGCCCCGGTTACGGCGCCCGCCACGCCCCACCGGGCGGGGATCGAGAACAGCGTCTCGTGCAGCCAGCCCAACGGACCCCACAGGCTCGATCGGACCTCCGCGGCCTGGTGCACCCATGTTCCGGTGCCGCGCCCCTCGAACGTGATGATCAGCCGGGTCGCGATGCCGAACGCCTCGGAGACGTGCACCTGGCGCGACGGTCGCCGGTGCTCGACGATCTCCCACTGCTGCGTCGATGTCACGCCGGCCAGCCTGGTGCGCTCGCGGTAGACGGTCCCCACGCGAGCCGGCCCGGAGAGGTACAGGATCTCCCTCACGAAGGGCACCCATCGCGGCGTGTCCTCGATGTCGTCGTAGAGCTGCCAGACCTCCTCCCGGGAGGCCCCGACCAGCAATTCGGCCTCGACTCGTCGCATCTCACCAAGTATTCCAGAGGCCCAGTGCGGACGCGATTGCGCCGCGTGCGGACGCGATTGCGCCGCGTGCGGACGCGATTACGCCGCGTGCGGACGCGATTGCCACGCCAGAGCGGCAACGAGGGGTGGCCCCAATCGCCGCGCCACGTCGTGGTGCCGCGCGCACCGCCGTCCTGCGGGCCGATTGCCATGCAGCTATGCATCGGTCGGTGCAACAGCTTGCGAATGCGCCGGATTCGCAACCCAACCACCACCCCTGAGGCGCCGCTCCGCGACCGGCCGATTTCGTATGGTCGCGCACCCGGTTCCCCGAGGCGCCATCGTGGGAGGGTCCCATCGACGTGCCACAGCCGCGCACCTTGTACGAGCCATCGACCGAGCACGACGCGTGCGGCTTCGGGTTCGTGTGCGACGTGCGCGGGCGTCGATCGAACGGGATCGTGCGCGATGCCCTGACGGTGCTGGTCAACCTCGAGCATCGTGGTGCGAGCGGCTCGGAGCGCAACACGGGTGACGGCGCCGGCCTGCTGGTGGGGATCCCGCACGCACACCTGCGGGCCGTGGCGCGCCAGGCGCGGATCGAGCTCCCGGCCGACGGCGGGTATGGGGTGGCGATGGTGTTCCTGCCCCGCATCGATGGTGGTCGAACGGGCTGCCTGAACCACGTCGAGCAGGTGCTCCAGGCGGAGGGCCTGGATCTGCTTGGCTGGCGTGACGTCCCGACGGACCCGATGGGCCTGGGCGAATCCGCGTCCCGCAGCCGGCCCGACATCCGCCAGGCATTCATCGCGCGGCCCGAGGACATCCCGGCGGGCGAGGACGGCGACCTCGACTTCGACCGCCGGCTGTACGTCGCGCGGCGACTGATCGAGAAGGCCGTCCAGCGGAGCGCGCTCCCGGGCCGGGGCGAGTTCTACATCCCCTCGATGAGCTGCCGGACGATCGTGTACAAGGGCATGCTCAGCGCCTCGCAGCTGCGCACGTTCTATCCAGACCTGGCCGACAGTCGCATGGCCAGCGCCATCGCCCTCGTCCACTCCCGGTTCTCGACCAACACCTTCCCGTCGTGGTCACGGGCGCACCCGTATCGCTACATCTCGCACAACGGCGAGATCAACACGTTGCGCGGCAACGTGAACTGGATGTTCGCGCGCCAGTCGTCGCTCCGATCCCCGACGTTCGGCGACGACCTGCGAAAGGTGCTCCCGGCTGTCCAGCAGGACGGGTCCGATACGGCAATCTTCGACAACGTGCTCGAGCTGCTCCATCTGTCGGGTCGCTCACTCGCGCACGCGATGGCGATGATGGTCCCCGAACCGTGGATCCGGGATCCGGCGATGTCGCCCGAGCGACGGGCGTTCTACCAGTACCACGCGTGCCTCATGGAGCCCTGGGACGGACCGGCATCGCTCGCATTCACGGACGGCGTGCGGGTCGGCGCCACGCTCGACCGCAACGGGCTGCGCCCCGGGCGCTGGTATGAGACGCGGGACGGGCGTGTGGTGATGGCGTCCGAGGCCGGCGTGCTCGACATCCCGCCCGCCGACGTGGTGGCGAAGGGAAGGCTCCAGCCGGGACGGATGTTCCTGGTGGACACGGGGCAGGGCCGGATCGTCCATGACGAGGAGCTCAAGGCGGGCCTGGCGGCCGCCCACCCCTACGAGGACTGGGTCGCTCGGACGATGGTCCGCCTCGAGGACCTGCCGCAGCCCGACGCCATGATCGAGCCCGACCACGAGACGGTGGTCCGCCGCCAGGAGGTCTTCGGCTACACGACCGAGGACGTGCGAATGATCATCGACCCCATGGCCACCGACGCCGCGGATCCAGTGGGCTCGATGGGCAACGATGCCCCGCTGGCCGTGCTCTCGGATCGGCCGCAGCTCCTGTACAGCTACTTCCGGCAGCTGTTCGCCCAGGTGACCAACCCACCCGTCGACGCGATCCGGGAGGCGGTGATCATGGCCACCGAGCGCTCGATCGGGCCGGAGGACAATCTGCTGGACCCAGGCGACGATGCCGCGCACCAGCTGGCCATCCCCGCCCCGGTCATCTCCAACCTGGAGCTGGAGAAGATCCGTGCGCTCGACGGCGGCTACGACGCCCACGGCTTTCGCACGATCACGCTGCCGATCCTCTTCCGGGCCGCCGACAACGGTGCCGGTCTGCGACGCGCGATCGCGGATCTGCGACAGCGTGCGACCGAGGCGGTGGCCGAGGGCTACAACCAGGTCATCCTGTCTGATCGGGGCCACGACGCGACCGACGCGCCGATCCCAGCGCTGCTGGCAGTCTCGGCCGTCCATCATCATCTCGTGCGGGCCGGGACCCGCGGCCGCGTGGGGCTCGTGCTCGAGTCGGGTGAGCCGCGCGAGGCACACCACTTCTGCCTGCTGATCGGGTACGGCGCGAGCGCGATCAACCCCTATCTCGCGTTCGAGACCATCGAGGACCAGGTGGGGCTGGGCGCGATCCCGGGGTCGGTCGACGCGGCTGAGGCGCGCTACCGCAAGGCGGTGGTCAAGGGCGTGATCAAGGCGATCTCGCGAATGGGCATCTCGACCGTCCACAGCTACCACGGCGCCCAGGTGTTCGAGGCGATCGGGCTTGATCGCGATTTCGTGGACGAGTACTTCACGTGGACCCCGAGCCGGATCGGCGGCATCGGCATCGAGACGGTCGCACGCGAGGTCCTCGCGCGGCAGGACCGGGCGTACCCGCGACGGTCCGTGACCCATCAACAGCTTGCGCCTGGCGGGCAGTATCAGTATCGCGCCGACGGTGAGCATCACCTGTTCAACCCACTCACGATCCACACGCTGCAGCGGGCGGCCCGGACGGGCGACTACGCGACGTTCAAGGACTACACGAGCCTGGTCGACGACCAGTCGACGCGGCTCGCCACGCTTCGCGGGCTGCTCGAGCCGCGCCCCGCACTGCGCCCGGTGCCGATCGATGATGTGGAGCCGGTCGAGTCGATCGTCCGTCGGTTCAAGACGGGCGCGATGAGCTATGGGTCGATCTCGGGCGAGGCGCACGAGGCGCTCGCGATCGCCATGAACCGGCTGGGCGGCAAGTCCAACACCGGCGAGGGCGGCGAGGACCCGTCGCGCTTCCAGCCGATGGCCAACGGGGACTCGCGCAATAGCGCGATCAAGCAGGTTGCATCGGGCCGGTTCGGGGTCACCAGCGAGTACCTCGTCAACGCGCGCGAGATCCAGATCAAGATGGCCCAGGGCGCCAAGCCCGGCGAGGGCGGCCAGCTGCCAGGCTCCAAGGTCTACCCGTGGATCGCGAAGACCCGCTACTCAACCCCCGGCGTCGGGCTCATCAGCCCGCCGCCACATCACGACATCTACTCGATCGAGGACCTGGCGGAGCTGATCCATGACCTCAAGAACGCGAACCACCGCGCCCGGATCAGCGTCAAGCTCGTCGCCGAGGTCGGCGTGGGCACCGTCGCGGCCGGGGTGGCCAAGGCGCACGCCGACGTGGTCCTGATCAGCGGTCACGACGGCGGGACCGGCGCCGCGCCGCTGACATCGATCAAGCACGCCGGCATCCCCTGGGAGCTCGGCCTCGCCGAGGTGCAGCAGGTGCTGATGATGAACGACCTCCGGAGTCGGATCACGGTCGAGGTCGACGGGCAGCTCAAGACCGGCCGGGACGTCGTGATCGGGGCGCTCCTGGGTGCCGAGGAGTTCGGGTTCGCGACCGCGCCGCTGGTTGCGCTG
Organism: uncultured Chloroflexia bacterium; assembly: GCA_963734935.1. Lineage (GTDB taxonomy): Bacteria > Chloroflexota > Limnocylindria > Limnocylindrales > CSP1-4 > CAIXZV01. The sequence goes on from CAVTIO010000011.1 coordinate 80,382, forward strand.
GGGTGCGTGATGATGCGTGCCTGCCACCTCAACACGTGCCCCGTCGGCGTCGCGACCCAGGACCCCGAGCTCCGCCGGCGGTTCGGGGGCGATCCGCAGCACGTGGTCAACTTCATGACGTTCATCGCGCGCGAGGTCCGCGAGCACATGGCCCGCCTCGGGTTCCGGACGATGGACGAGATGGTCGGCCGTTCGGACCGGCTCGAGATGCGGCCAGCCCTCGACCACTGGAAGGCGCGCCACCTCGACCTGTCGCGGGTGCTCACCCGGCCGGACGTGCCGGCGTCAGCGCCTCGCCACCGCATGATCGAGCAGGAGCACAATGTCGAGGCCTCGTTGGACGCGACCACGCTGCTCGACCTGTGTGCCCCCGCCCTGACGGAGGGCCTGCCGGTCCACGCGAGCCTGCCCATCCGCAACGTGCACCGGGTCGTGGGCACCATGCTCGGATCCGAGGTGACCCGCCGCTGGGGCCGCGCGGGTCTCCCCGAGGACACGATCGACCTTCACTTCCAGGGATCGGCCGGCCAGAGCTTCGGATCGTTCATCCCGCCCGGTGTCACCCTGCGGCTCGAGGGCGACGCAAACGACTACCTGGGCAAGGGGCTGTCGGGCGGGCGGATCGTGCTCTACCCGTCCCCTGACGCGCCATTCCGCGCGCACCAGAACGTGATCGCCGGGAACGTCGTCCTGTATGGAGCGACCGGCGGCGAGGCGTTCGTGTGCGGGCTCGCCGGAGAGCGGTTCGCTGTCCGCAACTCCGGTGCATTGGCGGTCGTCGAGGGCGTGGGCGACCACGGCTGCGAGTACATGACCGGGGGCCGAGTCGCGGTCCTGGGCCGGACCGGCCGGAACTTCGCTGCCGGGATGTCGGGCGGCATCGCCTGGGTTCACGACGCGGACGGCACGTTCGCCTCGCGCTGTAACACCGAGATGGTGGGCATCGAGACGGTGCCGGCCGCCGAGGCGGATGAGCTGCGAGCGCTGGTGGAGCGGCACCGCGAGCTCACGGGCAGCGATCTCGCGAGCGACCTGCTCGCCGACTGGGACGCGACTGTCGTCCGGTTCGTGCGAGTGATCCCGCACGACTACCGCCGGGTGCTCGAGGCGCAGGAGCGGATGCGGGCCACGGGTCTTGACCCGGAGGCGGCCGAGATGGCGGCGTTCGAGGAGAACGCACGCGATCTGGCCCGGGCGGGCGGCTCGTGATGGGGAAGAGGACCGGGTTCATCGAGATCCAGCGCCGAGGTTCGCCGGCCCGGCCACCGCTTGAGCGCATACGGGACTGGAGCGACGCGCATCCACGCCTGAGCGACGCCGAGCTGCGCGACCAGGGAGCGCGGTGCATGGACTGCGGCGTTCCCTTCTGCCACACCGGGACGATGATCAACGGTGCTGCGTCGGGCTGTCCGATCAACAACCTCATCCCGGAGTGGAACGACCTTGTCTACCGTGGCCAGTGGCGGGAGGCGAGCATCCGGCTGCACCGCACCAACAACTTCCCCGAGTTCACCGGCCGGGTCTGCCCGGCGCCCTGCGAAGGGTCGTGCACGGTCGCGATCGATGGCGAGGCGGTCGCCATCAAGACCATCGAGCAGGAGATCGCCGACCGCGCGTGGGAGGAGGGCTGGATCACGCCGAGCCCGCCAGCCACCAGATCCGGGCGGAGCGTCGCCGTGGTCGGCAGCGGACCCGCCGGGCTCGCGGCCGCGGACGAGCTAAATCGCGCTGGCCACCAGGTGACCGTGTACGAGCGTGCCGGACGCGTCGGCGGGCTGCTGATGTATGGCATTCCCAACATGAAGCTCGGGAAGGACGTCGTCGCGCGCCGGATGCGGTTGATGGCCGACGAGGGCGTGGCGTTCCGCACCGGCGTCACCGTCGGCGCCGACGTCTCGGTCGAGCGGCTGATGACCGAGCACGATGCGGTGATCCTCGCCATCGGCGCCACACAGGCGCGCGATCTCACGGTGCCCGGCCGCGAGCTGGGCGGCATCCACCTGGCGATGAGCTTCCTGCGCGGGAACACGCGCCGGTTGCTCGACGGTGGCGTCCAGGCAGAGGCGCCGATCGATGCCGCGGGTCGCGACGTGGTCGTGATCGGGGGTGGCGACACGGGCACCGACTGCGTCGGGACGGCGATCCGGCAGGGAGCGCGGAGCGTGCGCCAGCTCGAGATCATGCCCCGTCCTCCCGAGACCCGTGCCTCGGACAATCCGTGGCCGGAATGGCCGCGCACCTACCGGCTCGACTACGGCCAGGAGGAGGCGAGGGCGCTGTGGGGCGATGATCCGCGGCGGTACTCCACCACGACCCGGCGTTTCATCGGCATCGACGAGCACGTGGCCAGGATCGAGATCGCCGACATCGCATGGGGCATCTCATCGGATGGTCGGCCGGAGATGCGCGAGGTGCCGGGGACGTCGAACGTCATCCCTGCCGACCTGGTTCTGCTTGCGCTCGGGTTCCTGGGCCCGGAGGGTCCGCTGCCCAGGGCGTTCGGCTGCGACCTGGACCCGCGCGGCAACGTCCGGACGGACCTCGACCGGATGACGTCCGTGCCGGGTGTGTTTGCCGCCGGCGACTGTGTCCGCGGCCAGTCGCTGGTGGTATGGGCGATCCGGGAGGGGCGGCAGGTCGCGTCGGGCGTGGACCGGTTCCTCACCCGCGGGGAGTCCGTGTCGGTGGCCTGATCAGGCGGGCGGCAGGAGTCAGCCGTCCTCGGCGGGCGCCTCGAGCGAGGCCAGCGTGGTGCGCAGGATCCCCGCCGAGCGGCGCAGGCCGAGCGCCTCCTCGGGGGTCAGCGCCAGCCGAAGCGTCCGCGCGATCCCGCTTCGGCCCACGATCGCCGGCAGGCTGACATAGATGTCGTCGATCCCGTAGTAGTCGCGCACCAGGGTGGACACGGGGAGCACCGTGTTCTGGTCGCGCAGGATCGCCTCCGTGATGCGCATCAGCCCGGCCGCCACCGCGTAGTAGGTGGCGCCCTTCTGGCGAATGATCGCGTAGGCGGCGTCACGCGTGTCGACGAAGATCTTCTGGAGCGCGTCCGTGTCGTACGGGATGTCGTTGCCCGCGCAGTAGTCGCGCAGGTGCATCCCGCCGATCGTGGCCGAGCTCCACACGGGGACCTCGGAATCGCCGTGCTCGCCGATGATGTAGGCGTGGACGCTGCGCGCGTCGACGCCGAAGTGGGCGGCGAGCAGCGACCGGAAGCGGGCCGTGTCGAGGATCGTGCCCGAGCCGAGCACCCGCTCCGGTGGCAGGCCGCTGAGCTGGAACGTCCGGTACGCGAGGACATCGACCGGGTTGGTGGCGACGACCACGATGCCGTCCGGGTTCGCGGCGGCCACCTCGGGCACGATGCTGCCGAAGATCGCGTCGTTGCGGCGCACCAGGGCCAGCCGGTCCTCGCCCGGGACCTGCGCGGCTCCGGCGGTGATCACCGTTGCCGCGGCACCGGCGCTGTCGGCGTAGTCGCCCGCCCAGATACGGGTCGGCTTGCCAAACGGAACGGCGTGCGACAGGTCGGTGGCCTCACCCTCGGCCCGACTCCTGTTGGCGTCGATCAGCACGATCTCCGAGGCGAGGCCCGAGAGCAGCAGCGCGTAGGCGAAGGTCGCGCCGACGTTTCCGACGCCCACGATGGCGACGCGGTAGGGGTGGGACGTGGGGCTGGGCATGGGACGCGTCACCTCCGATGCGGTCTGGGTCCTGGGGACGTTGATGCCGGCGTGCCGACCGTCGCGCCGGCCGATGCGGCCGCCGTTACCCGGTGGTGCCAGGGGCGCCGCCCTGGCCCTGCTCGCGCAGGAACCGCTCGATGTCCGTGATCAGATCGTCGCCGGCCGGCAGCCGGGACTCGTCGACCATCGATTCCAGGCGGCCGACGTAGGTGCGGGTCGTCTCGTCGGCCTCGGTCGCCGCGTCCAGCCGAAGGCGCAGCTCACGGGTCTCCTCCTCCAGGTTGCCGCGCGGCAGCTCGACCTCGAGGTGCCGCTCCAGCGCCTCAAGCAGCGCCTTCGTGGCGAGAGCGTATGGACCCTGGACGTAGTGGGGGGTCTGGGCGAAATAGCCGGCGGCCGGGATGCCCGCCTCGGCAGCGGCCATCTCCAGCATCGACAGCGCCGCTGACGGCACCTTGAGCAGCCCGATCGGACCGGGCAGCACGTCCCCACGCAGCAGCCCCGGGGTGCCTTCGGTCCCCAGGATGGGCACCGGACGCGTGTGCGGAACGGCGGCCGGGATCGCCCCGAGGCTCACCCATGCCCGGGCATCCAGGCGCCGCATCAGCTCCACCATCGATGACGCCAGCCGGTGCCACCGGTCGTCCGGCTCGGCGCCCGCAAGCACCAGCAGGTCACGCCCGCCGAACCGCGCGTGCCGAAGCGCGAGCTCCGGCCACTGGATCGACGCAAGTCGTCCGTCGCGGATCTCGAGGGTGGGACGGCGGGAGCGGTAGTCGAACAGCTCGTCGGGGTCGAACGTCGCGACGGCGGGCGCCGTGCCGGCGATGATCGACAGGGCGTTGGTGGCCGCCGACCCCGCGTCAACCCACCCGTCAAGGGCGGCGATGACCACCGGGGCGTCGAGCGGCGGCAGCGGATCGACGAGCTCGTAGAGCGACATGCCCAGAAGGATACGGCCTCTTCTGTGCCGACCCCACCGACGCCGGGCGTTCGACGTGAGCGGTACCTCCGCTGCGCCATCCCGGTACCCATGGCGGGCGGTCCCGCGAAACCTGATCGACACGGAATGCCACAGAGAGGAGACCGGACGCCCTCGATCCGGACCAGTTGACCAGGTGCCAAACATGAATCGAACCGGAACATGGACCCGAGTGAAGAGGACCGCCGCGATCGTGGCTGCCGGAGCTCTGGTCGCAGCCTCGGCGGTATCGACCCTCGCGTTCGTGGGAGGGTCGGGCTCGACCTCGGCCGACATGCGAGCGGCCGCGGACGTCGAGGCACCGAGTGACGCCCCGGCGCTCGAGCTGGCAACAGAGTCGCCGGAAGCCACGGAGGCGCCAGCGTCCGAGGAGCCGACCGAGTCCCCGGAGTCGGAGAGCCCCAGCCCGCTGACTGCCGGCGCGGACGCGACGCCCGAACCGACAGAGACGCCCGAACCGACGGAGACGCCGGAACCGACAGAGACGCCCAAGTCGACGGAGCACCATCGATCGTCGACCAGCACTGCCGGCACCAGCTCTGATCACCACGCGACGAGCGGTGACGACGAGGCCAACGAGGACGACAACGACCAGGGGTCGTATCAGGACGACACCGACCAGGGGTCGTATCAGGACGGCACCGACCAGGGGTCGTACGAGGACAACAACGGCCAGGGCTCCGACGAGGATGCGGGCCACGACGCCGGAGACGACCAGCAGGACGGTTCCAACGGATAGTCGGCAACCGCCGGGGATGTGTCGCTCCCCGGGGGACGCGCCGCCGTCGCGCTGCGCGCGAACCCCGGGGAAGCGCCACTCAGCACTGGACTCACCGCCCGATCGGGTTGATCCTGATCGTGGCGCGGGCGGCGGACGCTGCCCGGGGAGTGACAGGGGATCGAGATGAAACTGCTCTTCCGCGCGATCAGCGTGCTGCTGCTCGGCTGGTTCGCGTTCGTGCTGGGCGCGGCGATCTTCGCTGGAACCCGACGCCGGGACCTGCCCGCTCCGGACCCGAAGGCCGATGAGGTTGAGCTCGCCGCCACCTTCGGCCCGCTCGAGTTCCATAGCGAGGCCGAGGCTTTTCGGGGCGGCAACGTGACCACCTGGTTCGGTGGTGGCGAGGTCGACCTGCGGGACGCAACGCTCTCCCCCGAGGGAGCCACGCTGCACATGAACGCGCTGTTCGGTGGCGGCAACCTGATCGTGCCCGAGGGCTGGAACGTCGAGACGAACCTGGTGGGCATTGGGGGCGCCGGGGACGGGCGATCAAAGGCCGAGCGATCGGATGACGCACCGACGCTGCGCATCGAGGGCACCGCGATCTTCGGAGGTTGGGGAATCACATCCGGGGATTCCGGAGATGGACACGAGGAGCTGGTTACCGCCTGAGGGCCTCAGCCAACCTCGGCGGGGGCGCGACCGGTCGCACGCACCGACAGGTAGTGGTGCCACAGGATCCGTGCGGCGACGGCGCGCCATGGGCGCCAGCGCTCCGCAATGGTCAGCATCTCGGCAGGTCCGGGGCGGGTTGGCAGCTCCCGCAGCTCGGCAATGGCCTGGGCCAGCGCGATGTCGTGGACCGGCCACGCGTCGGGCCGCAACAGGACCATGAGTCGGTAGATCGTTGCAGTCCAGGGCCCGATTCCAGGCACGGCCGTGAGGGCGGCATCGACAGCCGCGTCGTCGAGGGCGGGAAGCGTGTCCAGATCGAGCGTCCCGGCGTCAACGGCCCGCGCCAGCTCGCGCGCGTAGCGCGTCTTCTGGCGGCTGAACCCGATTGCCAGCAGCTCCCCGTCGTCGAGGCGCAGGAGGCCAGCAGGCGTCAGCGGGTCGACCGCCAGACGCAGCCGGTCGAAGGCGGCACGCGCGGAGGCCAGTGACACCTGCTGCTCGAGGATCAGGTGGATGAGGGTCGCGAAGCCGGGCTCGCGCGCCCACATCGGCGGTGGACCGAAGCGGTCCACGACCGCCGCCAGTACCGGATCGGCGCGGGTGACGTGATCGACGGCGGCAAGCAGCCCCACATCATCGAGCGTTTCATGCACCTCGTGACCTCGCGCCCGCCTCATCCATGTCGACCACACCCACCTCAACCCCGGACGGTCCGGATCGGTTGCATTTCTCGATACGCCGACCGTCGCCGGTCGCGGAACTCGCGGCGGTCGGCAGGCGTCCGGCGGATGGACACGCTCGTGCCCACCACCATCCAAGGACCAACCTGTGCCCAACTCGCCCGCCCGCGATCGCCTGCTCCCAATCATCCTCCTGACCGCCGGTGCGCTGTCGGCCGCCGCATGCTGCCGGGTCGCCGGGCCGTGCGACAGGACGGCCGAAGCCGAGCTCGCGGCGGGTGGGACGTACACGGTGAACGTCCACGATGAGCGCGGTCGGCTCGACGGCGTCGAGATCGACCCGGCAGGTGTGTCGGCGACGGAAACCGTGTCCAACCCGTCGGATCAGCCGAACGTGCTGCTGGTGACGTGGGAGGGCAGCGCATGTGATCGCCAGACTGACGTCGGGATTGCCGGCGACGGATCGAGCCTCGAGGTGGTCATCGACACCACCGTCGCGCCCGTGGAGTGCGATGCGATCGGTGTCAGGCACCTGGTTCGGTTGACGTCGACCGAGCCGCTGCCGGCGGCCACGGTCAGGGTGCGGGTGGAGCAACCGACGGCAGGTTGACCCGGACCGCACGGGACCGTGGCGCCGGTGGGGAGCTGCGCGTTGGGTTGCCTCGGTAGACTCGGGCGCATGTCCGCGCTCGACGACGCGCCGTACGTGCATGCAGACGACCGGGTGACCTGGCGCGCCTGGCTGGAGGCAAACCACGAGAGAGAACACGGCGCGTGGCTCGTGACATGGCGGTCGCGCTCCGGTCGACAGGGTCTCGACTACGAGGCTGCGATCGAGGAGGCGCTGTGCTTCGGCTGGGTGGACAGCACGGCCGGTCGGTTCGATGACGATCGCGGCAAGCTGTACTTCGCGGCGCGCAAGCCGCGCAGCCCGTGGGCCGCGACCAACAAGGCGCGCGTCAGGCGACTGATAGCGGCCGGGCTGATGACCCCTGCCGGGATGGCTGCCATCGAGCGCGCGAAGGCAAATGGCTCGTGGGAGGTCCTCGACGCCCCCGAGCGCCTGGAGGTGCCCGACGACCTCGCCCGGGCGCTGGAGGCATCGCCACCGGCCGCGGTGAGCTTCGCTGCGTTTCCGCCCAGTGCCCGAAAGCAGATGCTCGCCTGGGTCGCGATGGCGGTGCGGCCCGCCACCCGTGCCTCGCGGGTCGCTGAGATCGCAAAGGCGGCGCAGCGCAACGAACGCGCCCGCGGCTGAGCGCCCCGGCGCACGCCGGGCAACCGGCCCGTGCTGCCGGGTCGTGGGCCGCGCGGGGCGAGGTCAGTCGGGGAAGGCCTCAGGGCCTCGCTCGGCGAGCTCGGACGCTTCCTTCGCGTGGTCGGCCGACGGCAGCCACGTGTACGGGTAGTCCGCGCGCTCGAGGGCCGCGGCCTGCGGGGTCAGGTACAGCGGGCGGAAGGTGTCGACCATCACCGCCAGCTCCTCGGTCGCCTCCTTGCCGATCGACGCCTCGGCCGTCCCTGGGTGCGGGCCGTGCGGGATGCCGGCCGGATGCAGGGTGAACGAGGCGATCCCCACCCCGCGCCGGCTCATGAAGTTCCCGGCGACGTAGTAGATCACCTCGTCGCTGTTGATGTTCGAGTGGTTGTAGGGGGCCGGGATCGCGAGCGGGTGGTAGTCGAACTTGCGCGGTACGAACGAGCACACGACGAAGTTGCGCGCGGCGAATGTCTGGTGGACCGGCGGAGGCTGGTGCACACGGCCCGTGATCGGCTGGAAGTCCGCGATGTCGAACGCGAACGGCCACAGGTATCCGTCCCAGCCCACGACGTCGAACGGATGGGTCGCGAAGTGGTAGGCGGTGTGGCGGCCCCGGGCACGGACGATGACCCGGTAGTCCCCGGTGTCGGCGCGCGGGGTCTGGAACTCGGGAACGCGGATGTCGCGCTGGTAGAAGGGCGAATGCTCGAGCAGCTGTCCGTACTCGTTGCGATATCGCTTGGGCGGCTCGATCTCCGACGGGCACTCGAGGTACAGCATCCGCTGTCCGACGCCGGCATCGGGGTCGAGGCGCCAGGTCGTCCCGATCGGCAGCACCAGGTAGTCGCCCGGGTGGTAGGCGAGGTCCCCGAAGTTGGTGCGAAGCATGCCCGTCCCTTCGTGCACGAACAGCAGCTCATCGCCCTCGCCGTTTCGATAGAAGGTGTCGGCCGGCATCGCAACCGCAGGCAGGACCACGCCCATCACGACGTCGGCGTTGTGGAACAGGGGGATTCGACCCGAGATGGCGTCGCCCGCCGGCTGGAGCGCGGACGTATCCACGAGCTGGTGGTGGTGCGAGCCGTCGTCGGCGGTCTCCACCACCACGGGACCGACGGGCTCGATGCGCGTGACGCGGGTGGGCGGCACGAGGTGGTACAGGAGCGAGCTGCGCCCGGTGAAGCCCTCGACGCCGAACAGCTCCTCCGCGTACAGGCTGCCATCCGGCGCCCGATGCTGGGTGTGGCGCGTGGGCGGGATGCTGCCGCGCGAGATGTAGTACATGGGGCGCCTCCTGTGGACACCGTCAGTCTAAGCCGCGGCCACGTCCGCGGAGATGGTCCGGCGACTCGCTCAGCCGGGCCGTGCCACGACCGGTGTGACCAGCCGGCCGAGCCGCTCCACCTCGAGCGTCACCACGTCGCCCGGCTCGAGGTACCGGCCCAGCGTCTCCTCGCGGATCTCGAGCAGGCAGCCGCCGCCGACGGTGCCGGTTCCCAGGAGCTCGCCCGGATGCAGGTGAACGTCCGCGGACGCGCGCTCGACCAGGGCGCCAAGCGAATGATGGACAGTTGCCCACGAGCCCCGCGAGGTTTCGATCGTCCGACCGTCGTCCGTCGTCACCCTGGCGGTCATCAGCGCGTCGGGGGCGTTGGATCCGGGCGGACGACGATCCGCGAGCTCGTCCGGGGTCACCAGCCACGGGCCGATCGACGTGGCGAAGTCCTTGCCCTTCACGGGCCCCAACCGGACGACCGTTTCGTCTCGCTGGAGATCGCGCGCCGACCAGTCGTTGAGGATGAGGTAGCCACCGATCGCCTCCTCGCCGCGTTCGGCCGGGAGATCCTGAACGGGGGTGTCCACCAGCAGCCCGACCTCGAGCTCGTAGTCCAGCTCCTTGGAGGCACGCGGGGCCCACACCGGATCACCGGGGCCGCGGAGCTCGGAGGTGTTCGAGAAGTAGAAGACGGGCATCCGGTACCAGGCTTCCGGGATCGGCCGGCCGCGTCGGGCCCAGGTGGTGGCAACGTGACGCTCGAACGCGTAGAAGTCGCGGATCGATCGTGGGCGAAGGATCGGCGGTCCGAGGTCGACATCCACGGCCTCGACGACCGCATCGTCGTCCTCGCGCTCCACGAACCCCTCGAGCAGGTCCCCGAGCGCCGCGACGCGTAGTCCGCGGGCCAGGTGATCGTCCAGGGTCGTGACCGGCTGCCGATGGAGGATGCTGTCGTGCTCGAGGTTGCGATCCGCGGCGTTCGCGCGACGACGAGCGATCTCGAGATCCAGCCAGGTCGAGTTGTCGGGGTCGAACGCGGCCGCCAGCCGCCACGGAGATCCCGCGGGGGCGTGGTGCTCGCGGATGTGGGCCAGCCGCATGACCTGCAGTCTAGCCGCGGCAGGCCGAGGGTCGTCGATGAGGCCGGATGCCTCGACGCGGCTGCCGCCCCCTGTCTCGCCCATCCCCCAGAGCGTCACGTGCGTTGAAGCCGCCGCGCGAGCGCCAGCGCCCACCACGGAAACCCCAGGTACAGCGATGCCGCAAGCCCGAGCCGGACGCCGTGTGGCAGGAGCCCGATCCTCGACGCCATGTGGCCGGTCGAGACCAGCCATACCCCGAACAGCACGAAGGCAACCGAAACGGGCCCGATCTGCTGCTCGAAGGCGAGGGCGTTCACCACCAGCAGCCACTGCAGGATCACGATGCCGATGACACCCGCCATCCCGAATACCGCGGCGACCGTGCTCCAGGCGTGCCAGCGTGGCCGGAGCAGCCCGTGGAGCACGACGATCGAGGGCACGGTCAGCGGGTAGGTGACGAGCGCCGATGTGTCGTTCACGAACCCGAATGCCCGGCCGACCGACGGCGAGCCCAGGGCGAAGCCGGCGAACATGGCGATCAGGCACACGATGCCGACGACCGTCACCACCGCGCTCGCCAGCAACGTCGTGGCGGCGAGCCGCGTCAGGCGTGCCGACTGTGTCAGCTCCAAGGTCATTGATCAGCCTCCAGGACGAGCTTGCTGCTATCGCCAGCCGGCCAGCAGGGCGATCCCGATCAGCAGGGTCGGGACATAGAGCACCGCCGGGATGATGTCGCCAGTTCGCAGCAGCCACGCGCCGGTCAGGACGCCGACAGCCACCACGACGGCGGACACCGGAGCCGCGACCCCGCCGCCCACGAGGAGCGCGACCCCGAGCGCGATCAGCGCGATCGAGGTGATCGCCACGAACGCGACGTAGATCCCCCCGGTGACCGCTCCGACCAGGCCCTCGGCGGGCTCTGTGGCGGTGCCTGCGGCAATCAGGTCCGCCAAGGCGGGCGTTGTCTGGTTGCGGATCGCGAGCACCGCGCACCACAGCACGCCGCCGATGCCGTACCCGGCGGCGGTTGCCGCGAGCGCCGCCCCACGCCCGGGATCGTCGCCCAGGACGGAGGCGAGGATGACCAGCCCGCCGGTGGTGCCCAGGGTCGCGAGCGTGAAGCCGGCGTTGAGCCACGCCCACGCCCGCCGGTGCTCGCCAACCGTTCGGATGAAGCCTTCGCGATCCATCGACCAGATGGAGATCAGCGACGGATTGCCGACTGGGATGGCCCCCAGGATCGGGCTGGCGATGAGCAACCAGGCGGCGAGCGTGATCGGGTCAGGCATCGGTCGTCGTCCGCTCCAGCAGCCAGGTACCGATGTGATGGGTTCGCGTCGGCGCGTCGAGCACCTCGACCCGGAACGCGCGTCCGAACAGCTCCTCGACCTCGCTGCACCTGGATCCCCGGAAACGCGCGTGACGGACCGCTGAAGCTGAACCGCGGCAGATCCTCGATCCGTCCGGAGAACGCGTACAGGAAGAACCGCGTGCCCGGTCGTGCGAGACGGGTGATGGAGGCAGCCATGGCGCGCCGTCCGGGGGCCGGCAGATCGTCGAGGGTCCCGTAGTCGACGATCAGGTCGAACGGGCCGTCCACGCCACGGATCCGGGCCGTCGTCAGGTCGCCCCTGACGAACCGCAGACGCTCGCCAGGCACGCCCCTGGAGCGGGCGGAACGGGCCGCCTTGCGCAGCGCGACTCGCGAGAAGTCGACGCCGGTCACCTCGAAGCCTGCCTGCGCCAGCTCGATGGCGACGCCACCCGCGCCACAGCCGAGGTCGATCGCCCGCGCGTACGGCTGCCCCGCGCGACGGAGCGTGTCCGGGCTGCAGCGACCGTCGCGCACCAGCGAGCGAAGCTCCACCCGGTCCGCGCCCTCCCACGGCGCTCCGAACCGGTACATCAGGTCGTAGGCGGTACGCCCGACGGTGACCATCAGGCGGCATCTGGCGTGGTTACGGGGGACGACATCGGGCCGTGCGCGCGCCCTCGAGCCGGCTCACGCCAGACGGCCCAGGAGAGTCGGGCCGTGATGCCGGACACGGCGAGGATGGCGAAGCCGTTGAGCGGGTGGAGCGCGGCGACGGCCGGCATGTCGGCCCGGAGCGCCACGAACACCGACTGCAGGGCGAACAACAGGAGCAGCAGGGCGCTGAGGCCGGTGATCCGGCGCGGCTCACGACCGACGAGCGCAAGGACGAGGATCACGAGCGTGAGCCAGCCGAACAGGTAGCCGAACTCCCGGTGCGTGACGAATGCCCTCGGGTCGTCGAACACGCCGAGCCCGGCAAGGAAGACCTGGACCACGCCGCAAACGAGGAAGGCGACGACGATGATGGGGTGGGCGAGGCGGGCGAAGCGAACCATGATCTGCCCCCGTCATGCGTTGGCGAGCGCGGCGAAGGGCGCCACGGAGAGCCGGGGAAGAGGCAATGGGACGAGGACGCGCATCGAGTGACTCCTTGGAGGCGGGGACGCTTGCCCGCTGCCCCAAGCCTCGCCGCCCGGCCGTCCCGGCGTCATGGGATCGGTGTCCCAAATGGTGTCCTGATCGATGTCCGTTGATGACGGCCGCGCGTCTGTGAGGCACGACCGCGCGGTCAGCGCTGCTCGCCGAGACCCGCCTCACGCGCACGCACGATCGCCTCTGACCGATCACGGACCTGCAGCTTGGAGAAGATGTTGGAGATGTGATTGCGCACGGTCTTGGGCGACAGCACGAGCCGGTCCGTGATCTCGCTGTTGGACCTGCCTGCCCCGATCAGGTCCAGGATCTCGCGCTCGCGCGTCGTCAGTTCGGGGAAGGCGGTGTCGGCCCGGGGCGCCGGTCGTGCGAAGAAGTCGACCAGCCGGCGCGCGACTCCCGGCCCGAAGATCGCCTCCCCGGCAACGACCGCGCGGATCCCGCGCAGCAGCTCGGCACGCTGAGCACCCTTGAGCAGGTAGCCCCGGGCGCCGGCGCGGACGGCCGCGAACACGGTGTCGTCGTCGTCATGCATCGTGAGCACGAGAACGGCGATGTGCGGGGACGCGTCCACGATGCGCCGGGTCGCCTCGATGCCATCGATACCCGGCATGTTCACGTCCATCAGCACCACGTCGGGCTGGAGTGCCGAGGAGCCCGAGATCGCCGCCTCACCCGTCGCCGCCTCACCGACCACCCTGACGTCGCCGGCCGTGTCCAGCGCGGCCCGGAGGCCGGCCCGGAACGCGCCGTGGTCATCCGCGATCAGCACGCGGATGGTGGTGTCCTGCTCGCTCATGGCTCGGATTCTCCCGCAGCAGCGGTCGATGGATCGGCAGGCGGTGAGGCAACGTCGTCGGCCGCGATCGCGAGCGCGATCGGGAGCACGGCGACGACCCTGGTGCCCCCGCCGGCGCGTGGTTCGACCATGACGTCGCCCCCAACCTCCGTCGCACGCTCCCGCATCGTCTCGAGGCCGGTGCCCTCACGCGGATGGTCAGGCATGCCCTGACCATCGTCCGTGACCTCGATCGTGAGCTGCCTGCCCGACGTGATCCGGACCCGGCACCAGCGGGCCCCCGCGTGGCGGACGGTGTTGGTCATCGCCTCGACCGCGATCCGATAGGCCGCGACCTCCACGGCTGCGGGAAGGGCCAGGAGCCCGGCAGGATCCGCGCGGACCTCGATCGCCGGAGCGGTGCCCTGCGGGGTGCCACCTCCCGCAGCGTGCCGGCCATCCAGGCGTGAGGCCTGCCGTTCGATCGCGCCGACCAGACCGAGCTCGTCGAGGGCGGGAGGACGAAGACCGTCCACGAGCCGGCGCACGTCACCAAGTGCCCCGTGAACGTCCGTGCCCAGGGCCTCGAGCTGCTGGCGCGCGCCAGCCGGATTCTCGGTGAGGATCGCTGCCGCAGTCTCGGCGCGCATCCCGATCGCGGCCAATGCGGGTCCAAGGCCATCGTGCAGGTCGCGCCGCAGCCGACGGCGCTCCTCCTCGCGCGTCACGACGAGCCGCGCGCGCGATTCCGCCAGGTCACCGCGCAGCCGTTGCGCATGAACTGCCGCGCCAGCCTGGCGGGCCAGGTCGCGAAGGAGGTCGAGCTCGTCCGATCTGAATTCGCGCTCGCCGCTGCGGACCCCGAGCACGAGCCGGCCAACCGACTCGGCCCCGTGGACCAGCGGGATCGACTCGACGGCGGCCGGCGCTGCGCCGTGCTCCGCAACGACCGTCGCCCGCCCGACCTCATCGGTCACCTCCACGGCGACGTACGGCAATCGGAGCGTATCCGACACCGTCTCCGCGATGGCCGGGAACGCACGCTCCGGGTCGGTTGCCCATTCCAGGCGAGTGCCCAGGGTGTGCATCACCTGCCACGGCTCGTCGCGCTGCCCGTACATGAGCCGGTTGACGCCGCGCTGCAGCGCGTCACGCAGCGGCAGCGCCGCGAGCGCCGCAGCACCCGCCGCGAGCAACGACACCCCGTAGGCCTGGTCGCCACCCAGGAGACCCGACATTGCCGCCGCGACCACGGCGTACGTGGCCAGCACGCCGGCGGTCAGGCTGCCGTAGACGAGCGTTCGGTTGACGACGACCTCGATGTCGAACAGTCGATCGCGCAGGATCCCGCCGGCGAGCCCGAGCGGCAATGGCAGGGCGAGCAGACCGAGCGCGGAGTCGGACACGAGCGGGTGGCCGGTGATGAGGATCGGAGCCATGAACAGCGCCAGGCCGAGCGCCCCACTGGCGGCCGCGCCAAGGGTCGCCAGGCGGAGACGGGCTCGCCGGACAGGATCGGTGGTGCGCACATAGCGGTAGGCGATGGTCCCCACGGTGACGACGAGCGTCGGCACGACGATCGCAACCTGCGTCAGCGGCCACGTGCCCACCCAGTCGAGTCCGGACGGCGCGGTCAGCCATGTGACCAGCGTGATCACGGCATAGGAACCGAGGGCAACGAGGTAGACGCCGGGCACCAGCCACGTATGACGGCGGACCACGTCGGCCGGGGCCGGAAACACCAGCGCGAGGTGGAGCCCAGCCGGCCACAGGAGCATGTACAGGGGTCCTGTCACGAGCGAATGCAGCACGAACGGCCCACCGCGGACGACGTCGCTCACGGTGGTTCCGAGGAACCACGGGATGCTCGACCCCGCCGCGCCGCACGCTGCCAGCACCAGCGCCGTGGCCGCGGGCTCGCCCGGTCGGCGCATGAACACGAACGCCGCGATCAGGGCGGTGCCCACTGAGAACAGGATCACGCTCCAGCCGGCGAGCAGCGTCGCGCCGATGGCCGGGACCTGCCACGTGACATTGACCGACTGCGGCACTCCGTCCCGAACAACCCCATAGGGGATCGGCTGGCCGGTCGATGGACGTGCGACGGACGGATCCAGCGCCGAGTGCAGCCACGCGTTCATCGAGCGGCCGTCGACCGACACCACGAGGTCGCCATCCTCGAGGCCCGGGGCAGGGTGGTCGATGGGCGCGATCAGGATGCCCGCGGGGGACCAGGCGTCGCCGTAGAAGGAGACCCGAGCGCCGTCCGACGGTGTCGCGACGCGGACGACCACGAACAGCATCCCGGCCGCGAGCGACGCCGCCAGCGCGCCCCAGGTCGCGACGCGACGGATCCGGCTCGACCTCGCTCCCACGCCCTCGACCTCCGCCAGGCGCCGTCAGCGCGGCGCCACGTGCGGCCGCGTCTCGCGGCGCACCGAGAGGTCAGTCTACGGTGGCCGCCAACCCGTCTCGGTCACGGCCTCGGATCGAGAGCGGAGGGCGAGGCTGACCCCGGGGTCCCTCGCGCTGCCGTCGCTACAGGTTGCCGCGCCGGGCCTGTTCGATCTCGATCGCCTCGAACAGGGCCTTGAAGTTGCCGACCCCGAAGCCGCGCGACCCGTGGCGCTCGATGATCTCGAAGAAGAACGTGGGGCGGTCCTGGATCGGACGCGTGAAGATCTGGAGCAGGTAGCCCTCCTCGTCGCGGTCGGCTTCGATGCCCAGCTCCTCGAGCACGTCCATCGGTACGCCCACGTCGCCCACCCGGTCGGCCAGCGTCTCGTAGTAGGCGTGGGGCATGCCCAGGAACTCGACGCCATTGTCGCGCAACGTCCGGACGGTCCCCACGATGTCCTCGGTTCGCAGCGCGACGTGCTGAACGCCCGGCGCCCGGTACCAGTCCAGGAACTCCTGGATCTGGCTCTTCTTCTTGCCTGTCGCAGGCTCGTTGATCGGGAACTTGACCCGACCGTTTCCGTTCGTCATGACCTTCGACATCAGCGCGCTGTAGTCGGTGTGGATCACCTTGTCGTCGTAGTGGATGAGCTGGGCGAAGCCGAACACGTCCCGGTAGTAGTCGACGAACCTGTTCATGTCACCCAGCGCCACGTTGCCCACGCAGTGGTCGACCTCGAGCAGGCTGAGGCCCGATGCCGCTCGGGCGGGCCTCTTCACCTTGCGATAGCCGGGCGCGAAGATGCCGTGGTAGTCGCTGCGATCCACGAAGCTGTGGCGAACGTCGCCGTAGGTCTTCACCGCGCTTCGACGGAGCACGCCGTCCTCGCCACCATCAAGCTCGGTCGGCTCCATGGCCGACTCCGCGCCCCGAGCCGTGGTCTCGCGCCAGGCCGCCGCGACGTCCTGGACTGCGAACGCGATGTCACGAACGCCGTCGCCGTGCTCTCGCAGGTGCTCGGCGATCTCGCCATCGGGGGTCAGCGGCGCCGTCAGCACGATTCGAATGTCGTGCTGCTGCATCACGTAGCTGGCGCGGTCGCGGACCTTGGTCTCAAGCCCGCTGAATGCGACCGGCGTGAATCCCCACAGGGCGCGGAAGTAGGCCGATGCCTGGCGAGCGTTGCCGACCCAGAACTCCACGTGGTCGATCCCGTCGAGGGGCAGGAAGTCCTCGGCTTCGTCGAAGGCGCTGCGGTTGACCCGCGCGCCCGCCTGGTTGGGATGGACGCCGTCGACGGCGGCATCGCCGGCGGGACGTGAGGCAGTGTCGGTCATGGAACGCTCTCCGGTTGCGGAGATTGCCGGACGGCGGGACGCGGTCCGCTGGCCCGGATGGATTGTCCCAACCATGAACCCACCGGCGGGGGAGGTCAAGGGACATGGACCGGCCGCGTCGATGAGCGACGCGGCCGGTCCCGGAAGCGCGGGGGAGGAGCGCCCTGCGCTCCCTGGAGTGCTGCTACGCGGCGAACTCTCGCAGCTTGCGACTCCGGGACGGGTGGCGCAGCTTGCGGAGCGCCTGAACCTCGATCTGACGAATGCGCTCTCGCGTCAGGCCGAACTCTCGACCGACCTCCTCGAGCGTGCGGGCATGCCCGTCGTCCAGCCCGAAGCGGAGACGGAGAACCCGCTGTTCACGACCGTCGAGGCTGTTGAGCACGTGCTCGATCTGCTCCCGGCGCATGCGATCCGCAACCGCGTCGAGCGGCGACACGGCGTCCACGTCCGGGATCAGCTCACCGAGCTCGGCGTCGCCCTCGTCACCCACCGGCGACTGGAGCGAGACCGGCTCTCGGCCGAGCTTGCGGATCTCCTCGACCCGCTGCGGCGTCATCGTCGGCGTCTCGTCCGGCAGCGCGGCCGCGATCTCGGCGTTGGTCGGCTCGCGCCCGAGCTGAGTCGACAGCTCGCGCACGACGCGCGCCACACGACCCATGGTCTCGACCATGTGAACCGGGATGCGGATCGTCCGGCTCTGGTCAGCGAGGCCACGCTGGATCGCCTGGCGGATCCACCAGGTGGCATAGGTGCTGAACTTGAACCCGCGCTCGTACTCGAACTTGTCGACCGCTCGGATGAGGCCGGCGTTGCCCTCCTGGACGAGGTCCAGCAGGCCCATTCCCGCCTGGTTGATGTACTTGCGCGCGATGGACACGACCAGCCGCAGGTTGGCCGACGTCAGGTGGTCGCGCGAGAGCTTGGCCTGGTGCTTGAGCACCTGCTCCATCTCGGCCAGGGTCTCGGCCTCGGCACCCGTGTCCAGGCGGCGACGGATCGCCGGGTAGGCGACCTCGTTGCGGACCCAATCACGCAGGTCGCGAAGCGCCGCGCTGCCACGGATCTCGGCGTTCGGACGCCCGAGCTCACCTTCGATCCAGTCCATGAGGTCGATGAACGTGTCGGCGTCGAGCCGCTCGTTATACACGGACCGGAGGTCCTGGGCTCGAACCAGCCGCTCCTTGAGCGCGTCGGTCTCGGCCTCCTTGAGCGCTTCCGAGAGGCCCAGCGACGGCGCGGTGACCAGCAGGTCAAGGGTCTCTTCGGCGCGAATGGCGTCATTGACGATCCGGTGCGCGGCCGCTTCGAACGGGATGCCGTACCGCGAGTCGTTGGCCCGGGTGGCGTTCTCGCTGTCATGCAGCGTCCACTCGTGGATGCTGAGGATGGCCGCCTCGGGGCGGTCGTCGATCTGGGTGCCCAGCTCCATGCCTTTCGCGAGGACGACCTCCTCCTCGGCCGTGAGCAGGGGCACACGACCGATCTCGCGCAGGTAGAGGCGAACGCTGTCGTCGGTGTCGAGAACCTCGGTGGTCTCGGCCTCCTCCGTCTCGCCCGCCTTCGGCTTGTCGCCGGCACCCGATGATCGGGGCGCCTTCTCGCGCTGAGTATCGGTTTCCTTGCTGGACGTCCTTTCGTCCTTGCCCTCGTTGCGCGCCTCGGCCTCGAGCTCCGCCACTTCGGGGTCGAGCTCGACGGCTGCGGCCGCGAACTCGGCCTCGCTATCCGAGGCCGGTGTCTTCTTCGTATCCGTCGCGATCACGTTGCTCCATGAAGGTTCGGGGCGTACCCGACCGTACGACGCCCGTGTAAGGACCTGGTTGAACGCGCTGGACCCGGTCTCCTCCGGGGGCCCCGTCGGGTCCACGCCACCCGACACACGTACTGGCGTGTCAAACGACACGCCATTGGCTTAGGAGTCTAGGCCATTGCAGCCCCGCTGACAACCCCCCGAAATCAAGATTCCACGGGCGGAGCGAGATACCACCCAGGAGTATGTGGTGGGTGCGGTCAGTTCGGGCGCGCCGCGCGCGTCACTTGCTTCGACGTTGCCGCCGCGACTCGAGGATCACGCGCGCCGCGTTCCGTCCAGGCGCGCCCATGACACCACCCCCCGGGTGGGTGCCCGAGCCGCCCAGGAAGAGCCCGCGGATGGGGGTTCGGTAGTCTGCCCAGTCGGGGATCGGTCGCCAGGCGAAGAACTGCTCGAGCGACTGCTCGCCGTGCATGATGTTGCCCCCGACGAGGCTGTATTCGTGCGCCATCTCGTAGGGTCCGACGACCTGCCGATGCTCGATCGCGCCGCGCAGGTTCGGTGCGAGCTCTGTGAGGCGATCGATGACCCGGTCGGCGAACGCTTCGAGCTCGGTCCGGTGGTCCTCCTCGGCCCACGACGCCGGAACGTACTGGCAGAACAGCTGGAGCTGGTGCTTGCCGGCGGGCGCGATCTCCGGGTCGTAGACGGTCGGGATGACCCCCTCCGCATATGGCGCGGTCGAGGCCGCTCCCCACTTCGCGTCATCGAACGCACGCTCCAGGTACGCGACCGACGGGCACAGCTCGATGGCGCCGCCGTGCTGTGGACCGGGCTCACGACCGGGGACGGCCACGAAGTCGGGCAGCTCGCCGATGGCGAGATTGATCTTCACGGTGCCGCTGCGGCTGCGGTAGCGGCCGATGGCTCCGACGAGCTGGTCGGGAAGGTCGCCCCCATCGAGCAGCTTGGTGTACGTGATCTGCGGGTGGGCGCTGCTGACGATGATCGGAGCCTGGATCTCCTCGCCCGAGGCCAGCGCCACCCCGGTCGCGCGGCCCGCGCGGACGACGACCCGGTCGACGGTGGCGTCGGTGCGGATCTCGGCTCCGTGGGCCTTGGCTGCCGATGCCAGGGCCTCGGACACGGTGCCCATGCCACCCCGGACGACACCCCAGGAGCCCAGGTTACCGTTGAGCTCGCCCATCCAGTGGTGGATCATGATGTATGCCGTGCCGGGCATCGAAGGCGCTCCATATGTCCCGATCGCACCTTGCGTGACCAGGGCGGCCTTGACCTGCTCGGACTCGAACCAGTCGTCGAGCAGGTCGGTGATCGACTGCCCCATCAGGCGGACCAGGTCGGCGACCCCGTCGCTGCCCAGCCCGCGCAGCTTCCACACGAGACGGGCCTGGTCGAGCAAGTCGCGTGGCCGCCGGGAGCCGATGCGCGGAGGGGTCGCAGCCAACAGCGGGCGGATGAGGTTGGCCAGCCGCGCCAGATGCGCGTCGAAGGCCGGATAGGCCCCGGCGTCTGCGGCGCTGAACCTGGCGATCTCCGACGCGGTCCGCTCCGGATCGGCCCAGATGAACAGGTGGCGCCGATCGGGGAACGGAACGAAGTAGTCGGGCTCAATCTCCCAGGCGTGGTAGCCGAACCGTGGCAGGTCCAGCTGGCGGACGATCTCCGGACGCAGGAGGCTCACGACGTACGCGAGGGTGGAGACCTGGTAGCCGGGCCATGGGCTCTCGGTTACCGATGCGCCGCCAATCACGGGGCGCCGCTCGAGCACGAGGGGTCGCAGCCCGGCCCGAGCGAGGTAGGCGGCGCACACGAGGCCGTTGTGGCCGGCGCCGATGACGATCGCATCGAAGGTCGGCATGTCCGGCACCTTCCCATACGAATGACTGGCGCGCCCGGGTCGCACATCACGCGATTCGTGGGCCAAAGGGACACTGTCGTGCGAAGATCGAAGGCATCCGGTAGCGCGGAACGTGCGTCGCATTCACCGGCGACCACGCGGCGTCCTTCCCTGCCCGGCGTTCACATCGCCAATCGAGTGCGAACGGAGGCGACCATGGCAGAGGGCGTGACCGATCGGACGCTTCCGGATCAGGCGCAGGTCGTCGTCGTCGGCGGCGGCATCGTCGGCTGCAGCGTTGCGTACCACCTCACGAAGCGCGGCTGGCGCGACGTCGTGCTCCTGGAGCGCCACCAGCTGACCTCGGGCACGACCTGGCACGCGGCCGGTCTCGTCACCCAGCTGCGCGCCACCTACAACATGAGCATGCTCGCCAAGTACAGCGCTGAGCTGTTCGCGGAGATCGAGCGACTGACCGGGCAGGCAACCGGCTTCCGGCAGACGGGGTCGATCCTGCTGGCCACCAACGACGAGCGATGGACGGAGGTGCGGCGCCAGATCTCGATGGCCCGCATCTGCGGCTTCGAGGTCCACCCCATCAGCGCCCGCGAAGCCGCCACCATGTGGCCGCTGCTGGATCCATCGGGGGTGGTCGGCGCCGCGTATCTGCCCGGCGACGGCGTGGCAAACCCCAACGACGTGACCCAGGCACTCGCTGCGGCCGCGCGGCTGGGTGGCGCCCGGATCGTCGAGCACACCCCGGTCACCGCCGTTCAACAGCGCGATGGCCGGGTCATGGGCGTGTCGACGGAGCGGGGCACCATCAAGACCGATGTGGTCGTCAACTGCACCGGCATGTGGGCGCGCCAGCTCGGCCTGAAGTCGGGGGTGGCCGTTCCGCTGCACGCCGCCGAGCACTTCTACGTGGTGACCGAGCCCGTGCCCGACCTCGCGCACGATCTTCCCGTCCTGCGATCCCCGGACGACACCGCGTACTACCGCGAGGACGCCGGCAAGCTGATGGTCGGCTTCTTTGAGCCGGGCGCGAAACCATGGGCGACGCATGGCATCCCCGAGGACGCGGCATTCACGAGGTTGGCCGAGGACTGGGACCATCTCGCCCCGTACATCGAGCTGGCCGCCCGCCGGGTGCCGCGGCTGCGCGATCTCGGGATCCAGCTGTTCTTCAACGGCCCCGAGAGCTTCACGCCCGACGACCGTTACATCCTGGGCGAGGCTCCGGGCCTCGACGGGTACTTCGTCGCGGCGGGCTTCAACTCCGTCGGCTTCCAGTCCGGAGGCGGGGCGGGTCGCGTTGTCGCCGACTGGATCGTGGATCGCCATCCGCCGATCGACCTCTGGGAGGTCGACATCCGGCGCCTGATGCCGTTCCAGAACAACCGTCGCTACCTGTATGAGCGGACGACCGAGACGCTCGGCCTCCTGTACGACATGCACTGGCCGTTCCGTCAGGTCGAGACCGCCCGTGGCATCCGACGCTCGCCGTTCCACGACCGCATCGCGGCCCGCGGTGCCGTCTTCGGTGAGGTCGCCGGCTGGGAGCGGGCGAACTGGTACGCGCCCCCGGGCGTCGAGCCGCGCTACGAGTACAGCTATGGCCGCCAGAACTGGTTCGAGCCCTCGGCCGAGGAGCATCGGGCGGTCCGCGAGGGCGTGGGCATCTTCGACCAGACCTCGTTCGGCAAGATCCTCGTGCAGGGCCGCGATGCGGAGGTCGCGCTCAACCGTCTGTGCACCGCGGACATCGCCGTCGAGCCGGGCCGGATCGTCTACACGCAGTGGCTCAACGAGCGAGGCGGGGTCGAGTCGGACATCACCGTCACGCGTCTCGACGAGGTCACGTTCCTGATCGTTACCACCGGGACCTCGACGGTGCGGGATCTCGAGTGGCTTCGCCGCCAGGTGGCCACCGATGCCTGGGTCACCTGGGTCGACGTGACCAATGCCCATGGCGTGCTGAGCATCATGGGCCCGAGGTCCCGCGAGCTCCTGGCGGGCATGACCGACGCGGACCTCTCGAACGCGGCGTTCCCGTTCGGGACGTCCCGCGAGATCGACCTCGGCCTGGCGTTCGTCCGGGCGTCACGCGTTACCTACGTGGGCGAGCTGGGCTGGGAGCTGTACATCCCGACCGACGTCGCCACCCACGTGTACGACGCGATCGTGGCGGCCGGCGACGCGTACGGGCTTCGACACGCCGGATACCACGCGCTGAACTCGCTCCGGATCGAGAAGGCCTACCGCCACTGGGGCCATGACATGACCGACGAGGACACGCTGCTCGAGGCGGGGCTCGGGTTCACTGCCGCCTGGGACAAACCCGGCGGCTTCGTGGGCCGCGAGGCGCTGCTGCCCCAGCGCGAGGCGGGCGTGGACCGGCGGCTCGCGGTGTTCACCCTGCACGATCCTGAGCCGCTGCTGCTCCACAACGAGCCGATCTGGCGCGATGGCGTGCTGGTCGGCCGGACCAGCTCGGGGATGTTCGGCCACACGGTCGGCCGCTCTGTCGGCCTGGGCTATGTGCGACGCGACGATGGGCCGGTCACCGCCGACTGGCTGGCCGCGGGCCGCTGGGAGATCGAGGTGGCAGACGAGCGATTCGCGGCCGACACGTCGCTCCGTCCACCGTACGACCCCGACGGTGTGCGAACCCACGCGTAGCGCCCTGCCTGCCCCAGCATCGGGCCCGCGGGGACGCTCGAGGCAGGCGTGAGGTCACGACCGGCGCGCGATCGAGGCACAGGCGCGGATGCCGGCGACGGGCGCCCGGCAGGCGCGTAGCATCGCGCCCATGCCCTGCCTTGCCTGCGCCCTCAACGACGACCCGAGCGGCGTGCCCGGCGGTCGGATCGCCACGACGCGGGCATGGGTCGTCGAGCACTGTGTTGGCCCGCTCGGTGTCGGTGGTACCGGCTGCGCCAGGAGTCACCCGGGGTCTACGAGTCGTACACGGATCTCGTGCCCGGTGACTGGACGCGGCTGGGCGTCGAGGTGAGCGGCGTCCGGGGCCGCCTGCATGTCGGCGGCGCGGAGCAGCCCTGTCTGATCGTCAACGATCTGCGACTGGGCGAGACCTCGGGCCAGGTTGCGCTCTGGATCGGCGCCGGCACGGAGGCCTACTTCGGCGAGGTGGACATCACCACGGGCAACGCCTAGTCCGTCGCCATCGCCTTCCGGACGCGCTCGATCGCCGCCGCCTGCTCGGCCTCGGGCAGGTCGGGATGGTCGAGGCTGATCAGCTCGGTCGCGCCGCCGGGCAGCGGCCGCTCCTCGATGTTGCCCTCGATCAGCACCTCGCTCAGCACGCCGGGCGGCTGATTTGGCGCCAGGTGGACGTGGAGGTGCGGGATCCCACCGCCGAACACATAGGCGTACACGAGGTCCGCGCCGGTGACAGCGCGGAGCACGCGGCAGGCGCGCGCGATCACAGGTCCGAAGGTGGCCGCCTCAGGACCATCGAGCTCGGTGAGATACGGGATATGGCGAAGCGGCTCGAGGTAGGCGAACCCGAGGGTCGGCCCGCGGCGGCTCATCGACAGTCGCCAGTGCGCGTCACGCCAGACCTCGACCCGGTCGAGCTCTGGATCGCTGTCGGGACCCTGGCAGATCGTGCACTCGCTGGAGGCCATGGCGGGATGGTAGCGATGCCGGCCGCCGCGGACCGGCTCGCTCCGGGCACGACTCGGGTCGCCCCGCGTGGGTCGCCCAGGAGGGGTCGTCACCGGCACTCGCCACCCGGCTGGTCGCCGTCGTGCCTCGCGCCGTGCGAGCATGCGACGTTGTGAGCACCTCGGCCCGCGCGTTCGTCCTGCACCACACGAAGCTTCGTCCCC
Organism: uncultured Chloroflexia bacterium; assembly: GCA_963734935.1. Classification (GTDB taxonomy): domain Bacteria; phylum Chloroflexota; class Limnocylindria; order Limnocylindrales; family CSP1-4; genus CAIXZV01. Next base: position 105,202 of record CAVTIO010000011.1, read on the forward strand.
TCGCCGGCGTCGACGGCATTCGGCTTCACCAGGCCGACGAGGTGCTTCCGCTGTGGCGTGCGGTCCAGGTTGAGATCGGGGATCCGGACGCACCCTTGCCCTACTGGGCATTCGCCTGGGGCGGCGGGCTTGCCATCGCCCGATACCTCGCCGAGCACCGCGAGTCGGTGACCGGCCGGCGGGTACTTGACCTCGGGTCGGGCTCCGGACTGTGCGCCATCGCGGCGGGGCTGGCGGGGGCGGCCTCGGTGGTCGCCATCGACATCGACCGGTTCTCGATCGCCGCGGTCGAGCTCAATGCACGCGCCAACCGCTGCCGCCTGACGACGATCCGGCGAGACGTCCTGGACGATCAGCCTCCGGAGGTCGACGTCGTGCTCGCAGGCGACACGTGGTACGAGGCGCGGCTCGCCAACCGGGTCCTGCCGTGGCTCGAGCGAGCGCGTGCCGCCGGCGCCGAGGTCTTGATCGGCGACCCTGGACGTCGCTATCTTCCGGCCCGCGCGCTTCGAGAGCTTGCCTGCTACGAGGTCCGGACCACGACCGAGCTCGAGGATCTCGCCCTCAAGCAGGGTCGGGTCTACGCGCTCGTCCGATGACCTCACCGGCGCGATCGATCTCGGGACCCAGCGCGTAGCGCCAGATCGGGACGTCGCGCCACTCCCAGGGCGTGGCCGCGATCTCCTCGAGCGTCGCCTGGCCCGACCAGAACTCGATCCCATAGCGGGTCGCGACGTGGCCGACTACCACCAGCGTCTGTCCGGCATGCTCGACGATCGCGTCTCGCAGGAAGGCGCCGACGCGCTGAACGGCCATCGCGACGCTCTCGCCGTTGGGAAACTGGCGGGTCAGGTGCGCAGCGAGGTCCAGCTCGGTACGCGGACACCGGGTGCGATCGCCGTAGTCGAACTCGCGCAACCTTCGGTCCGGCCGGATCGGCAGTGGCCGGCCCGCGAACGCGATCAACGCGGTGTCGTGCGCCCGCCGCAGGTCCGAGCAGGCTACGGCGTCAACGTTCATGGAGGCGTAGTGATGGCCCAGCTCGGCGGCCCGTCGCCGGCCCAACGCCGACAGTGGGACGTCGGCGTGTCCCGACGCCAGGCCTGCCTCGTTGTCGACGCTGGTGGCATGGGGCGAGAACAGGATGGTCAGGGCGGTGCTTCCGGGACCCTCCGCCATCACCGCAGTCCTCAGCGATCGGGCGCCGCGAGCGCCGCGAACGTCGCCATGTCGGGCGCGACGAGGTCCGGGCTCGCCTCTGCGATGGGTGTCGCGCCACTGCCGGGTCGGTCATGCCGGCGGTTGATCCATACCGTCGTGAGCCCCAGGGACTTCGCCGGCACGTGATCGTGGAACAGGCTCTGCGCGACATGCAGGATTCGGCCGCGCGGCCGGTCGATGCGCTCGAACGCCACCTCGAAGTTGCGCGTGCTGGGCTTGTAGGCGCCGACCTGCTGGGCCGTGACCACGAAGTCGAAGTCGACGCCCAGGCGACGGTTGGAGGCGGCAAACAGATCGTCGTCGCAGTTGGTGATGACGGCCAGCGCAAACCGCTCGTGGAGCTGGCGAAGCGCGTCGGGGGAGTCGGGGAACGCGGGCCAGGCGCCCACGCTGTCGGCGAACGAGGCACGCTCGTCAGACGACGGCTCGACGCCGAGGCCCGAGCACACCCCCGCGCAGGCCTGCCCGAGCACCTCGCGGTAGCGGCGGTATGGTCCGGCCTCGAGGCTGGTCTCCTGCGCCGCATAGCGGGCCAGGAGCGACTCGTCGTCCATCGCGTCGGGCCCGATGTCGCGCGCATCCAGGATCGACCGCAGCGCAGTGAGGATGCCCGACTCCCAGTCGATCAAGGTGCCGTAGCAGTCGAAGGTGAGGACGTCGAAGGCGCCGAAGTCGATGGGGGAATTGGTGGGGGAATTGGGGTGATCGGTGGTCATGGCTATGTCGTGAGCGTGACCTTCGAGATGTGGCGTGGCGCATCGGGATCGAGGCCGCGTGCGAGCGTCAGATGGTACGCGAACAGCTGGGCCGGCACGATCGAGACCACGGGCGCCAGGTGATCGGGAACGCCAACAGGGAGCGCGATGCCGAAGCGTCCGAGCGTCCGGATGTCGGGCCGATCAGAGAGGACGACCAGGTCCGCGCCGAATTCGTCGCGCATCTGGTGAAGCAGGGCGACCAGGTCCTCGGCAACCGCACCCGACGTCGCGACGGCCAGGACCGCAAATCCCGGCTCGACCAGGGCCAGCGGGCCGTGGCGGAAGTCGGCCGCGGAGTAGGGATCGGCCACGACCCGTGCCAGCTCCTTGAGCTTGAGCGCCCATTCCCGCGTGGTGGCGTACTCGAAGCCACGACCCAGCACGGTGCACGTGCGCATGTCGGCGTGGCCCTTGGCGGCAGTGCGCGCCGCTGGCTCGGCATCGAGCGCGCGCGCCAGCGATTCGGGCAGCATGCGGAGCTCCCGGTCCTCGCTGCCACCGATGGCCGCGGTCAGCCGCGCGAGCGAGACCAGCTCCGCGGTGTAGGTCTTGGTCGCGGCTACGGCGCGCTCCGGCCCGGCGTCGAGCTCGATCACGTGCTCGGCGGCAGCTGCCAGGGGCGAGGCGGGGTCGTTGGTGATCGCGATCGTCGGGGCGCCCTGGCGTCGCGCCGCGTCGACAACGCTCACGACGTCGGGCGACGCGCCGGACTGGCTGATGCCGATGACGAGCGAGCGTGCGAACCGCGGCTCCACGCCGTACAGGCTCACGATCGAGGGTGCTGCGAGCGCGACCGGGATCCGGAGCCGGACGCCCATCAGGTACTGGGCGTAGATCGCGGCGTGGTCGGACGTGCCGCGGGCGGCAATGACGACGTGCTCGGGGGCCGCATCACGGATCGCCCGTCCGAGGCGTTCGAAGACGTCGCCGCGGTCGAGGATGCGCGCGACGACCTCGGGCTGCTGGAGGATCTCGTCCCGTACGCCCATCGATGGTCGGTGACTCCCGATGTCGGCCAGCCCGGTGCCAGCCGATGACCATCAGGGTAGTGCCCGGACGTCTCGGCCGGGCGCCACGGGCGGAATTCCCGGGAGCGGGCATACTTCCCGCCGTGACTTCACGAATCCCCCGCTGGCTCATCGACGTTGCCGAGACGCTGCTCCTGACGCTGATCGCGTTCTTCGTGATCCAGAACTTCGTCGCGCAGCCATACCAGGTCAAGCAGGTGTCGATGGAGCACTCGCTCGAGCCAGGTCAGTACGTCCTGGTGGACAAGCTGACGCCGCGCTGGAGCGCGTACGAGCGGGGGGACATCGTGGTCCTGCATCCGCCCCAGGGCTGGGCGGACCCTACTGGAACGCCGTTCATCAAGCGCGTGATCGGACTGCCGGGTGACCGTGTCGAGATCCGCCCCGACGGCCACGTGTACGTCAACGGCAGCATGCTCGACGAGAGCACCTATACCTATCGCGACGGTTCCGGCGAGGAGCAGCCGACGACCGCACTCAGCGACCAGAGCTCGTGGACGCTTGGTCCCGACGAGCTGTTCGTGATGGGCGACCACCGCGGTGCGTCCGAGGACTCGCGCGAGTTCGGTCCGATCCAGGCCTCATCGGTGATCGGCCGCGCGTTCCTTCGCTACTGGCCAGCTGCGGCGATCGGGATCCTCGCTCACCCGACCTACCCCTGACAGCGCGCCCCGGCGGCACACCATCGCGGTCGCCGGGGACAGCGAGACGCTCGGCCCTGGGGGAAAGGCCGAGCATCTCGGGGTCTCGGGGAGAGACGCCATCAGCGTAGCCAGTCGGTCAACGGAGATTTGCCCTGATTCGCGCGCGGCGCCGGCATCGGGGCGACGTCGACCGTGGACCGTCAGCCCTGCTGATCGAGCTGGATCCAGGTCGTCTTCGTCTCCGTGTACTGGTCATGGGCGTGGACGCTCTTGTCGTGGCCGCCGAACCCCGACAGCTTGTAGCCGCCGAACGGGGTGGTCATGTCGCCCTCGGCATAGGCGTTGACGCCGACCACGCCCGCCTTGAGCTCGCGCGCCACACGGTGGGCGATGTTGAGATCGCGGGTGTAGAGCGACGCGGCGAGCCCGTACACGGTGTCGTTGGCAAGCGCCACCGCCTCGGCCTCCGTGTCGAACTCGATCACCGAGAGCACGGGGCCGAAGATCTCCTCGCGGGCGACTGTCATGTCGTTGCGAACGCCACCGAGCACCGTGGGTGGAATGAACCAGCCTCCACTCTCCTCGAGGATCCGCTCGCCGCCGCACACGACGTGCGCGCCCTCACGTCGGGCCGAGTCCACGTAGCCCAGGACGGTGTCCATCTGGCCCCGGCTGATGATCGCCCCGATGCGCGTGGCCGGATCGAGCGGATCGCCAACCGGCCATGCCTGGAGCTCCCGATCGAGCGCCTCGAGAAGCGCAGCCGTCTTCGACCGGTGAACGATCAGGCGTGATCCGGCCGAGCAGTTCTCGCCCATGTTCCAGAAGATGGCGATCGCCACCTGCGCGGCGACCGCAGCGAGGTCGGTGACGTCGGGGAACACGAGCTGGGGGCTCTTGCCGCCCAGCTCGAGCATCACCCGCTTGAGGTTCGAATCCGCGGAGTAGTGAAGGAATCGCCGTCCCACCTCGGTCGAGCCGGTGAACGCCAGCCCATCCACGTCGGGGTGACGGCCGATCGCCTCGCCGACGACATCGCCGGGACCGGTGACCACGTTGAGCACGCCGTCGGGAACGCCCGCCTCGCTGCCCAGCTCGGCGATCCGGAGCAGACTGAGGGAGGTGTTCGAGGCGGGCTTGATGACCACGGTGTTCCCGGTGGCCAGGGCGGGCCCGAGCTTCCATGCTGCCATCTGCGCCGGGTAGTTCCAGGGGATCACGGCGCCCACGACACCCAGCGGCTCGCGGGTGATGGTCGCCACGGTTCCCTCGGGCGACGGAGCCACCTGCCCATACAGCTTGTCGGACGCCTCCGCGTGCCAACGGATGCAGGCCGCGGTCTCGGGCATGTCGAGCCCGACCGTGTCGGTGATGGGCTTGCCTGCGTCGATCGTCTCGATCAACCCGAGCTCACGGCCGTTGGCCTCGATCTGGTTCGCCCAGCGAACCAGGATCTCCTTGCGATTGGCGGGGCTGAGGCGCGACCATCGACCGTCGTCTGCGGCCCGACGCGCCGCCGCCACGGCGATGTCGACGTCAGCCGGACCGCCGCGCGCGACCTCGGCGATGGGCTCGCCGTTGGCCGGGTTCACGCTCGTGAACCGGGCGCCGTCGGTGGCGTCGCGGAAGGCACCGTCGATGTACAGGCGGGTTCGGAGGCGGAGCTGGCCAATCGCAGCGCGGGACTGCTCGGCCTCGGGGATCTCGATCTCGGTCATCTGGCACTCCGGGCGACGTTCGGTGGGCGCACGGGCATCTTCGCCCGACGGATGCCACCCGTCCAACTCGTTCCATCCCGCGTGCGGGTCGGTCACCGCTATTCTCGCGACGATGACCCGGTCGATCCGCATCGCCCACGCCTTCTGGCCCCGCTGGTATCGCGCGCTCGCCCGGCTCAACCCCGTCATCGAGCGCGCGTGGCGGCGACGGGGCGTCGGCAACGTTGTCCGGGTCTCGGTGACGGGCCGACGTACCGGGCGGCAGCGGACGCTCTTTCTGGGCCTGCTGCGCGTCGGCGTGGGACGCTACCTTGGCCACCCTGACGTCGCATGCGCGTGGACCATGAACCTGGATGCGGTGGGCGTCGGCGAGCTGGAGCTGCACGACGGACGACGAACGTCGTTCAGGGCGGTGCTGCTTCAGCCGGGGCCGGAGCGCGACGCCGTGATCCGCGCGACGTTCCACCAGCATCCGTTCCCGGGCAACGTCGCCTACTGGCTGCTGCGCGCCAACGTACGAGCATCAGGCCGCTTCTACCGACTGTCGATGCCGCCGCCCGGCACGAGTCACGAGGGTCACACCCCGGAATCCGCGGTCCGGTAGTCCGGGTACCGGGTACCGGGTACCGGGAGCGTTCGTGGATCGGGTACTGTGACCAGCATGACCAGCGCTCCCAACGGCTCCGATCCGGATCGTGACGCGCTCGTGGCTGCGCTCGAGGGGCGCGGCGAGTACGAGCTGTTCCCGTGCGACCCGGACCTCGCCGACACGTCGGCGTTCTGCGCCGCCTACGGGTTCGATCCCGCCGACTCGGCCAACACCATCGTCGTCGTCGGCAAGGGCGATCCGCCGACGTATGCGGCGTGCGTCGTCCTCGCCACGCACCGGCTCGACGTCAACCGTGCCGTCAAGCAGCGATTCGGACGCAAGTCGTCGTTCGCGTCGCGCGATGACACTCGGCGCATCACGGGGCACGAGATCGGCGGGGTGACGGTGTTCGGGCTGCCACCCGAGCTGCCGGTCTGGGTCGATGGGGCGGTGATGGAGCGGAGCCGGATCGTGCTTGGTGGCGGCAGCCGGAGCTGGAAGGTGATCGCGCCGCCGTCCATCCTGCGCACGCTGCCCAACAGCGAGGTCGTCGAGGGCCTGGCCAACGCCGCGCCGAGCCAGGACGCATGAGTCGCAGCCCGAAGGTACCGACGACGGGATCGCGCGACGCGCCTACCATGACGCCATGACCAACGAGCAGCGGCTGAGCACCCTGGGCCTGGTGCTCGCAGCGGTGATCGCCGGCCTGCTGATCACGTCGTTCGCCCTGGGCGTCTTTGGTGGATCATCGCCGTCTCCGTCGCCCGGCGCCGCCTCCGCATCCCCGTCAACGATCCCCAGCGAGCCAGCGTCTGCGTCGCCATCCGCGACTCCCGCGCCCACCGACGTCCCGTCGCCATCGCCCACGACGACGCCCGAGCAGACCCCGAGCCAGTCCGCCCCGAGCTCGCCATCTGCCGACACGGCCGCGGCCACCGTCATGGCGCTCAAGCTTGATGCCCTGGACAACCCTGACGGACAGGACCGGGAGCTGCATTTCCAGGCCGTCGGCGACGGTCCGGTCCTTGCGCGTGTCATCGTCCACTCGCCGCGCGGTCAGGCCGTGATGTGCCTGACGACGCCTCAGCAGGATCTGGGCTGTACCACGACCACGGACGGCCGTCTCTCGGTCGACCATGCCGGGGACGCGACCGACTACACGCTCACCCTGCGGGGTGACGGCCCCGCCGCGCCGATCGTGGACGTGGCCGTGTCGTTCCCGTCCAATTCGCCGGAGCTCACGATCGCGAACGCTCGCTTCGATGGGACCGAGTTCCCGGACACCAACGGCATCGAGGTGCTGGTGACGCCGCGAGCAGCAGGCAACCTCGGGCTCGTGGCGGAGTGGGGTGGTCACCCGTTCATCTACGAGATCGCCGTGACCGAGCAGAACGGGTCTGGCGGCGAGACCCTCGCCAACCAGGGTCCGGCCACGCGCGTGGACACGTCGGTCCAGATCACGCCTCCCAACCCGTGGCAGCTGGTGCTCCAGAACGCGGAGGTCGGATTCGGGACGACCGGTCTCAACGCGTCGATCACCTGGCCGTAGGGCGCCGCCCGGACCATCGTCTGGCGGCTACCTGACCGCCGATCCATGGCTGAGGCGGTGCCTGCACGCGACGCTGGGGCCAGTCTCGCGGTCCACCTCGTTCCGGCGCGGTGCCGGTCGACCACGCCGCCGCAGCATCGCCAGGAATGCCCACCGTTTCTCAGTCCGTCCGCGTCCTCGTCGCGGCCTGCCTCGTCGCCGCCGGCATGCTCGCCCTCACACCGGGCGGTGCGGCCGCGCTCGGGCCACCCCGACCCCTGCCCGGGTACCGGCCCGCGTTCGTGACCGAGACGGACACTCGGCCCTGGATCGACTGCCTGTGGGCGTCGGGCGCGATGCTGGTCGACAAGTGGACCAACGGCGAGATCAGCGTCACCCACGGGCGGCTGCGCCGCCTGTCCGGTGACACCCACCGGGGCTCGACGCTGGCCAACCTCAAGGTTGCCTACGCGAAGCTGGGCATCGATCTCCGGTACTCCCCCGACGGTGGGGCCCGCATCACCTGGGGCGGCCTGCTCAACAGGCTGGCGCATGGTGGGGGCGCGGTCCTCCTGGGCCACGACTCGAAGCTCCCGCGCTGGTACGGACGCTGGGACTACCGGTTCTGGAATGGCAAGGCCAAGACCGACAACCACGCCGTCTACATCGAGCGCTACGACCGAAAGCATGGGCGCGTGTGGCTGATGGACCCGCTCGCACGCGGTGACTGGCGGGGCGAGTGGATCAGCGTGTGGGCACTGCGCCGCTTCGCATGGACCAGCGGCGGCCTCGTGTATGCGGCGGTCACGCCCAAGGCACGCCCGGCGCCCTTCGCAAAGGTGGAGGCGTCGACGGTCGAGCTGGTCAGCACGCCCACCACGATCGAGGCGAGCTGGAGCCTCCAGGCGCCACGGCACTGGCGCTATCCTGGCGCCGACCTTCACGCGGTCTTCAAGCGGGTGGACGATCCCCTGTTGGCGTCGGTCACGCTACCGGCCCCCAGGTCCGACATCGCCGACCCCATGCCGACGAATGCGATCGGCGCCGACGACGCGCCGTCAACCGATCGCCCCACCGATGCCGGCGGCAGCACCGAGGGCAGCGACGAGACGCATTCCACGGACGTGGCTGCGGCGAAGCCCGCCAGGCCGACGGTGGCGGTGGACGGCAGGACGCTGCGAGTGACCACCCCGCTGCCGGATTCGCCGGGCGCCTACGTAGCTCGCCTCAGGCTGACCGATCGTCGGTTCGGGCATGCGGTGGTCGATACCGGCGGGGTCATGGTGTACGTGCCTGGCTCCAGGCGGGCCACGCTTGGCGTCGCGGTCGGCGAGCGGACGGTGGGTGCGGGCTCGATGGTCGATGTGACGATCTCGGTGCGCAACAGCGGGACCGACTCGTGGGCAGAGGCCGTCGGGGTGGGACCAGCCAGCAAGGTTCGCCCGCGCAACACGCGACTCGTCGCTCGATGGATCCCGATCGCGGATGCTGACGGCAATCCCGCCGCGGACGTGGCCGAGGCACTCGATCCGGTCCTGATCTCGCGGATCTCCCTCGCGCCTGCTCGAAGCCTGGTTGCGACGGCGTCGGTTCGGACACCGACGGCAACGGGCCGCTGGGCGATCGTGATCGACGTCGTCGATGACATCGACGGCTCGTACGCGGCGCTCGGCAGCCGACCCGGCGTCGGGATGCTCGACCTCGTTGATGCGCCGGCCGCGTTCGAGGCACTCGGCACCACGACGGCGTTCACGGTGCTCGCTGCGGACGATCCCGGGTTGGCCGGCAGCGATTGACGGCTTCGCTCAGGCGGGCCGCCAGCCACCCCCGGCGCCTGCCGCCCGACGACACTGGACCGGATCCACGCCGTGTGACCGACACGCAGGTCGCGGCCCAGGATGGCGAGGATGTCGCCACAAACCCGTTCGCGGCCAGATCGTGGACAATTGGGCCCAGGCAACGTCAACGGGGAGTTGCGATGGCCACTGATCTCACGATCGGTCTGATCGACCGACCAGCAACGCTCGCTCAGGCGAGCGACGCGCTCGGACGGGCGGGCGTCAACATCGACGGCGCCTGCGGTTTCGTGGCCGACGATCGGGGCGTCTATCACGTCCTGGTGCAGGACGCCGAGGCCGCCCGCCGGGCGCTCATGGACTCCGGGTTCGAGATCCATGCGGAGCGCGCCGTCGTCGTGCTCGCGATCCAGAACCGTCCCGGTGAGGCGGCGCACCTGCTGCGGCGCCTCGCGGACTCCGGCGCGGACATCGACATCCTGTACACGACGCTCAGCGGACAGGTCGTTCTCGGCGGCACCGACGTTCGGGCCATCCGACGGGCCGTCACGGGGGAGGGCTGATCGCGCCGCCCGACGGCGGCCGGCTCAACGACCCGGCGACGAGAGGTCCATGCGATACCGAACTTCGCGCAGCGTGCCACCCGATCGTCGCTCGACCTTTGTCGCTCCGTCAGGACGGCAACCGGCGGCCTCATAGAAGCGCCGCGCGCGGGCGTTGGCGGTGAGCACCCACAGCGTGATCGCGGCATATCCGCGGGTCTCGATGTCTGCCACCGCGGACGTGAACAGCGACCGACCCACGCCCTGACCGACAGCGTCCGGATCCAGGTAGATCGCCTGGACCTCGGCCGTGCGCGGGGTCGCGTCATCGTCCTCGCTGGGTCCCCAGAAGATGAGACCGAGGATCCGATCCTCGCACTCTGCCACGAATGCCGAGCCAGGAGCCGATTCATCGGCAATCCGGCGTCGCCACCGTTCGGTCCGTCCTGCCTCGTTGGCGACGACGTGGTCGATCAGCTCGTCGGGGAGCAGCCCCTGATAGGCGACGGGCCACGACCGAGCGTGGACCCTGGCCATGGCCGCGGCATCGTCCGCGGTGGCGGGGCGCACGATGACCTCCGTCGGCTCAGTCATCGCGGCCGGGCCGGTCGTCCCGCGCGCGGCGGCCATGCTTGGCGAGCCGCCCAGAGTCCTTGAGGGCGCGGCGGAGGAGGAACTCGACCTGCCCGTTGACCGACCGGAGATCGTCCGCGGCCCATTGCTGGAGGGCCGCGAACGTCTCAGGATCCAGGCGCAGCAGGAACGACTTCCGCTTGGCCATGAAGGCGAGCCTCCTTCTCGCTGCGACGCGATCCGCTGCCGCTAGGAGTACAGCGTCCCGGTGTTGACGACCGGCTGCGTCTCCTGGTCCGAGCACAGGACGACCAGCAGGTTGCTGACCATCTGCGCCTTGCGCTCCTCGTCAAGGACGACCAGCTGCTTCTCCGACAGCTGCTGGAGCGCCATCTCCACCATGCTCACGGCGCCCTCGACGATCCGCGTTCGAGCGGCAATCACCGCGTTCGCCTGCTGCCGGCGGAGCATCGAGTTCGCGATCTCGGCCGCGTAGGCGAGGTGGCTGATGCGGGCCTCGATGACCTCGACACCGGCCTCGACGAGCCGGTCCTGGATCTCGGTCCGCAGCTGGCCGGCGATCTCGACCGGGTCCGAACGCAACGCGACGTCCGTGTCACGATGCGCGTCGTATGGGTGGGAGGTCGCCAGGTTGCGGAGCGCCGCCTCGGCCTGGACGTGGACGAAGTTCTCGAAGTCGTCCACCTCGAACAATGCCTCCGCGGTGTCGGTGACCTTCCACACCACAACCGCGGCGATCTCGATCGGGTTGCCGTCCTTGTCGTTGACCTTGAGCTTGGAGGTCTCGAAGTTGCGCACGCGCACGGAGATCCGCGGGCGCAGCGTGAACGGGTTTGCCCAGTGGAGCCCCTGGTCCCGGATCGTGCCGGCGTAGTGACCGAACAGCACCAGCGCCCGCGCCTCGTTCGGGTTGACCGGCGTCAGCCCGTTGAACGCGGTCAGCTCGGCGACGAACAGGACGACCAGGACCACGAGGGGTGCCACCGACCACCAGTCAAATGGCTGGTTGCTGCCGATGAGGTTCACCAGGTACCACACGAACCCACCGATCGTGGCGATCAGCAGGGTGATGAGGACGAGACTGATCGGAATGCCCGGCAGGGTCCTCGCGACGCGTTCCTTGTTCATGGTGCTGCGCTCCTGCGCGCTCAACGGATACGCCCACGGTCATCGTCCGGGGCGGCCCCGCGGGTCATCGCTCGCGCGGCATCATTATGATATCACATTGCTACCATTTCGGCGGACCCTCAGCTGTCCGAGGCATGACCGCTGATCGCGATTGAGACGCGCCGCCCAGCAGGGGCGGGCGGAGTGTCCGGATCGTGGGGGTCCGAGCGCGGAGCGCCCAGCTCAGGCTGGAGGCCTGCGAGCCGAGGCCTCATGGACAGCATGGGCAACCGACGGTTGCTCTGCCTGCTCGTCGATCCACACCGTGGCCGGGGCAGCCCAGTAGGTCGCGAGCGCGTCCAGCCGGCCCGCATACGTGGACCGTCCGCGCTCGAAGCGATGCCACGATGCGTCCACGTCACCCAGACGGTACCCGGCCGCCCGAAGGCGTTCGTAGACGGCGTCGAACTCGCTCCGATCGACGCGTGACCCATCGCCCCGCAGGCCGAGCGTGTTCGAGATGTCCTCGACCAGGTGGGCGCCGCCCCGCTTGGTCAGCTCTGCCTGCCCACGGGGCACGCCCTCGATCGTGGTCAACACGAGGGCGCAGGCGTCGAGCACGGCGCCGAGTGCGCTCAGCCACGAGACGTTGTCGTGGCTTGAGCGGAAGTAGCCCAGCAGCGGGTACGCCACGTGCGAGTCGAGGACCTCGGCCGCCCATGTCTCCCAGATCGCAAACAGCCGTGGGAGCTCGTCCACCATGTCCAGGCGCGCATGTGCCTCGAGCAGCACGACGGCGGACGGCGGGGCGCCGGCCCGGCCCGACAGGGTGACGACCAGAGACTCACGTCGCTGGTACGAGGCGTACAGCGAGAACAGGAACGTGATGACCAACGCCACCAGTCCCAGGCCGCTCGCCGCGGCGACCAGCGAGACCGTTCGCGCGAGGGCGCCCTCGGCCACGACGTCGCCAAAGCCGAGGGTCAGGATCGACGTGCCCGCGAAATAGAGGCTCGAGCCGAGGTTGGCCGGCACGGGCACGAGCTCGCTGCGCAGTGCCTGGAACAGCAGCCCAAAGCCGAGCACGAGCAACGCCATCCAGGCGATGAGCAGGAGCACCACGGCGCCCGGCGCGTAGAGCCCGTAGAACCCATCACGCTTGAGTCCGGTGCGCGTTCGGGCGCCGATCCACCGCCAACCTCGCCACGTTGACCGGACGAGATAGCGCGACAGCCGATGGAAGCCCGGCGACGGCCGCGGGACGACCACGGTCTCGAACACATCGGCCATGACGAGCGTCAGGACAACCACCCCGGCCACGAACGTGAGGGCATCCACGCGCCGATGATCGCACGCCGGCCGGCAACACCGCCGAGGGCGTCAGCCGCAGCTGGCCGGTGGCTCGACCCGATACAGCGGCACGTCGGTGGTCGCCGTGGGCGTGAGGCCGCCGACGAACAGGGTCGCGACCCTGGTCAGCGAGTACAGCGCGCGCGTCGGTTCGAGCTGCTGCTCGTTGGGCCGCAGCATGAACACCGGTCGTCCGCAGATCAGCGAGGCGATGCGTGTCTCACGCGTTCCCCAGCCCTCGTAGGCGATGTTCGTGTCGTCCACCACGAGTACGTCGGGCCGGAGACCCTCGACGAGCGTCGCGTACCAGAGGGGCGTGGACGTACCCCAGAACGTGAGGATGGCGGCGTTCTCTGGCAGCACCGCAAAGGTCTGGTCGATGTAGTCCTGCGCCGTCCAGTCCCCGCTCCGGTCGGCGGACGGGAAGTTCGCCGCAACCAGCGCGACCGCCAAGGCTCCGCCGAGGAGCGCCATGAGCCCACTCGCGGCACGCGGCCGGACGGCGGTGACGCGCCCTGTGATCAGTCTGGCCCCTGCCTCGATGGCCACCCCGGTGCCGATGCCGATGAGCAGCCATGGCACGAGCAGGTAGTGCTCCAGCTGAAGGTAGCTCGACCACACGTACGTGCCGAGCACAAGGATGCCCCAGCAGGCGAGCGCGAATGCCATTCGCCAGCGGACCAGGATCGCGAGCCCGATAAGCCCCAGGGCGGGCACGACGACCGTCGCGCGCGCGGCCGCGAGGTTCCAGAGGTCGGGCAGGGCGGCAAGGTACGGGCCGACGTCGGCCGTGGAGAACAGGTCGCCGTACTGTCCTCGGAACTGCTCGCCGGTCACGAGGTACCGGAGCCGGTCGACGGTCACCGGGTCGTTGTACGTGAGCGGCGGATTGAGCGAGGCCGCGATCGGCAGGTAGGCGTAGACGGACAGCCCGACAGCCAGTGTCAGCAGTGGGAGGCCGAGCCACGCCGGGTGGGCGCGGAGCTCGCGACGTCCCGACCACAGCACGAACAACACGAGGAACGGGGCGACGAACGCCGTCAGCACGTGGTTGCCGAGCGACAGCCCGATCAGCAGGCCGCCGAGCGCGAGATCGCGCGGCCGCCGCGCCTCGGACCAGGCGAGGGCACGGTCCACGATCAGCGCGATGAACAGCACGTGGAGCGGGTTGACCTCGGCGACCTCGGCCGACACCCAGACGGTTCCGGTCACGCCCGTCAGCAGCGCCGCGGTCGCAGCCAGGATCGGCCGCACGCCAAGTCGCTGCAGGATCGCTGTCAGGAGGCCGAGCGCAAGTGCGACGCATACCACCGACAGGAGGTTGGCCCGGAAGGCCACCGACCCGATCGGCAGCAGCTCGAACAGCCACGCCGTGAGCACGTACGTCGGGTAGCCGGTCGGGTGCGGGATGCCGAGGACGTGCGGCACGACCTGCATCTCGCCCCAGTCGTCGAAGGCGACACCGGGCATCACGCCGCGGAGATAGATGAGCAGCGCGATCACGGCCACGGCGGCAGGCGCGGCCAGTCGGGACCAGGCGGGCTCGCCGCGGCTGTCGGTCATCGTGCGACACGGTACCTGAACCTGGCCGAGGGGCCGGCTTCGTGCCACCGGCGATCGATGGCATACCCTTCGAGGCAGCAACATTCGACCTCAAAGGGGTTCAGATGATCAGCAAGCCCGTCTCGCAGCTCCTCGTGGCGCAGGTCGCTCACGAGCTCAACGCGCACCAGACCTACATGGGCATCTCGCTCTACTTCGAGCGGGAGAGCCTGAAGGGCTGGGCACGGTTCTTCCACGGCCAGTCGGTCGAGGAGGCCGGCCATGCGACGAAGATCGTCGAGTTCCTGCTCGACAACGACGTCGAGTTCAACCTGCCCCAGGTGGGCGGCGCGCCGACGACCTATGGCTCCGCGCGTGAGGCATGCGAGACCGCGCTTGCGAGCGAGATGCGCGTCACCGAGCAGTTCAACGCGATGGCCACCGCGGCGCGTGACGCCGGGGACTATCGGAGCATGCAGTTCCTGCAGTGGTTCATCGAGGAGCAGGTCGAGGAGGAACGGTCGATGCGCGCGCTGCTCGACCTGATCGACAGCGGCATCAACCTGTTCCAGGCGGAATCGCACATCGAGGGCATCACCGGCTGACGGTCGGAATGACCGCGCCGCCCGTATCGCGCATCCGCGGCCGGGCGGCGCCGACGCTGATCGCCGCCGCTACAGGCCGGCCGCCGGGCTCCGGGTGATACGCGGCTGACGCAGCTCGGCGACGGCGACGATGATGGCATCGAGCTGGCGCTTCTCGGCCTTGGTGCCCAGGTCCAGCCGGCAGTATGTGAAGCGTCCGGGCAGCACCCGCTCCATCAGGGCCCCGAGCCACATGGTGAGCTCCGTCCGGGATTGCGACCTCTTCCGCGCGTGCGGCGTGATCACGTGCACCAGGACCAGGCGCCGCCGGTTGCGGTCGAGCCACGGCCAGTAGCGAAGGACGCCTTCGATCGGGTGCGCCTTCCGCGCCTCGAGCTCGACCGCCACCCACGCGTCGCGACCGACCTCGGCCAGATCGCCGGCCTCTCGTGGGAGCCCGGCGGCCAGGTGCATGTTGAACTCGAGCTCCAGCACCTTGCCGAGCCGCTTGATCTGTTTCGGGTGCGGACGACCACCCTGGCCCTTCTTTGCCACGTCTGACCTCGTGCCCAGATGCCCCCGTCAGGCCGAGGGTATCGCGACCACGCGGACAGGTGCGGCCCGGGCCCGCCGCAGCGAGCACGGATCGGCGACCGGCCCCGGCCGTCTGGGATCTCGGATCGGGCACGTCGGTTGGTCAGCAGGCCGGTGAGCTCCCCCGGATCCTGGCGTCCATCGCACCTACGCCTCGCCGGTCACCTCGGAATCGCGCACGCTCACGGTCCGCTCGTCGAGACCTCGGACGACCTTCAGCTCGAACGGCGCCGGGGCGGCCTCGAGCGCCTCGACCAGGGCGTCGGCATCGGCGATCGACCGACCGGCCACCTCGACGATGAGGTCGCCCTCCTGGATCCCGGCCGTGGCCGCCAGACTGCCGTCCTCGACGTCGCGGACCAGCAGGCCGTCGCGCTCGGGGAGTCCGACGGAGCGGCGAAGCCGGCGGGCGACGTGCGCCGGGGCGATCGCCACGCCGAGGCGGCGCCGGGACGGGGACTCGCCGCGGCCGAGGGCATCGATACGCTCGGCGAGCGTGGCATCGGCCGGCAGCGCAAGGTAGAAGCCCTCGCCGATCCGGTTCGTGTTGAGACCCAGGAACCGGCCCTGCGCGTTCAGCAGCGCGCCGCCCGACGAACCCGGCGCAAGCGGCGCGGTGTGCTCGACGCTCCCCGCGATCCGCCGGCCATGCGGGCCCCGGAACGCGCGCGAGGTCGCCGAAACCGTCCCGAATGTGACCCTGGTCCCGCCGCCTGGGGTCGCTGCCGCCCCGAACACCAGCGCGCCGACGGACGCGGTGGCTTCATCGGCCCAGTCGGGGGCGACCGCCTTGCCGGTATCGACCGAGATCACGGCGAGGTCGCCGTCGACGTCGATCCCGGCCAGCTGGCCGCGCGTCCGGCGGCCGTCGGCGAACGTGACGGTGACCTCATCGCCGCGGATGTTGTGGGCGTTGGTGAGAACTCGACCATCACCGATCACGACGCCGGACCCGCGCTGCCGGGACCCGATCCCGACGATGGCGGGGCCGACGCGCTCGGCGACGGCGGAGATGGCGGACTGGAGCTCGTCGATAGCGGACATCGGTGTGCCGTTCCTCGCGTGTGACGGATAGACTAGCGACTTGCAAGTTACTATCACCAAGCGATACTGGCAAGCGCCCACCGTGACCTACCATGACGCCGATGCCGACCAAGCCCGACCAGCCGCGATCGCCGCTCGAGCTTGCCCTCGAACGGGTGGGGGACCGCTGGAGCCTGCTCCTGGTGGAGGCGCTGCTCGACGGCCCACGCCGCTTCAACGAGCTGCAGGACCGGGTGGCGGGCATCGCCCCCAACATCCTCGCCGACCGGCTCCGCCGCCTTGAGCGCGAGGGCGTCGTCCTCGCCCGCCCGTACCAGGATCGTCCGCCCCGCATGGACTACGCGCTCACCGCCGCCGGCCGCGACCTCGCCGGGGCGCTGCGCCTGCTCGCCGACTGGGGCGCGAGGCGCTCGGACCAGTCAGAGCCGCTGCGGCACACGACCTGTGGAACCCCGCTGGAGGCCCGCTTGTTCTGTCCCACCTGCACGGTCGTCGTCGACGATCCGGAGGCGGCCGAGACGCGGCGTCTGTGATCCGGCGAACCGCGTGCAGAAGCCCCGGAGTCGGACTCCGGGGCTTCCGTATCAGCGAGGCGTGCCAGTGAGGCTCAGCTGCAGCCGCTGGTGCTCCCGCAGTTGAGGCACTTGTAGCAGCTGCCGTTGCGAACCATGATCGAACCGCAGTCGGCGCACGACGGAGCGTCAGCCTGGGCGGCGAAGGCCACCTTGACGCCGCCGCCCAGCGATGACCCGGCGAACGACTCGAGGGTCTGGCCGTTGCCATTCTTGCCATTGCCATTGCCGTTGGCCGTCGCGATGACCACCAGATCCTCATTCTGGGGAGCGGCGGGTTCCGTCTCGGCGATTGCCGTTGCGGTCGGCGGCTGCTCATTCTCCGCGGTCGACGGGGTCTCGACGTCATCGGAGGGCGCAGATGGTGCAAGCGCCGAGCGATCTGGCGCGGAGCCCTTCTCGTCCGCCGGAGAGACGCGAAGCGAGCCGGTCGGTTCCGTCGAGAGCCCGCCGGCCGGCCCGGGGATCTCGTCGACCACCTGCGAGCGATCGATCAGGCCGAGCACGGCCTTCTCGTCCGCCGGCAGGAACCGCGACCCCATCCAGCGGAAGATGTAGTCAACGATCGACTTGGCAATCGGGATCTCGGGGTTGCCGGTGAAGCCGCTGGGCTCGAACCGCACGTGGGCGAACTTGTTGACCACGTCCTTGAGCGGCACCCCGTACTGGAGGGCCAGGCTGACCGAGGTCGCCAGCGTGTCCATCAGACCGCTGACCGTCGAACCTTCCTTGGCCATCTTGAGGAAGATCTCGCCTGGCTGCCCCTCGGGGTAGAGGCCGACCGTGATGTATCCCTCGTGGCCCGAGATCTCGAACTTGTGGGTGACGGCCGTTCGCTCGGCAGGGAGCCGGCGTCGATGTGGCTTGGTGGCCTCGGCCTGCGCGGAGGCCAGCTGCGCGCGCAGTGACTTGATCGCGTCGCGATCGGCAGCGGTGCCCTCGTCCTTCTTCTTGCCGGTGGACAACGGCTGGCTGCGCTTCGAGCCGTCGCGGTAGATCGCGATCGCCTTGAGGCCTCGCTTCCAGCCCTCGAGGTAGACCGTCTCGATCTCCTCGGCGGTGGCGGCCTCGGGCATGTTCACGGTCTTGCTGATCGCGCCACTGAGGAACGGCTGGACAGCGCCCATCATCCGGACGTGGCCCATGTAGTGGATCGACCGCTCGCCGTTGACCGGTTTGAATGCGCAGTCGAATACCGACAGGTGCTCAGGCTTCAGGCCGGGCGCCCCTTCGATCGTCTCGCGCTCGTTGACATAGGCGATGATCTCCTCGACCTCGCCCGCCGCGTAGCCAAGCTTGCGCAGGGCCGCGGGCACCGTCTGGTTGACGATCTTGAGATAGCCCTCGCCGACCAGCTTCTTGTACTTGATGAGCGCGATGTCGGGCTCGATGCCGGTCGTGTCGCAATCCATCATGAACGCGATCGTGCCGGTCGGCGCGAGCACGGTCACCTGCGCGTTGCGGTAGCCATGCTCCGTTCCCAGCTCCAGGGTCTCGTCGTACAGCCGGCGGGTCTCCTCGAGCATCGCAGGCGGCACCCCCTGCTCGTGAATCGCGCAGGCGGCCTCCCGATGCTTCCCGATGACACGCAGGAAAGGCACCCGGTTCTTGTCGTACTCGATGAACGGGCCGCCGTGGTCGCGGGCGATGATTGCGCTCTGGCGATATGCCTCGCCGTGCATCAGCGCGGTGATCGCCGCCGCGTAGTTTCGTCCCTCGTCGGAGTCATAGGCGAGGCCGCGGTTCATGAGCAGCGCGCCCAGGTTGGCGTAACCGAGGCCGAGCGGCCGGAATCGGTGGCTGTTCTCCTCGATCCTGGGCGTCGGATAGCTGGCGTTGTCGACCAGGATCTCCTGGGCCGTGATCGTGACCTTCGCCGCGAACCGGAACGCATCGACGTCGAACTCGCCGTCCTCGCGCACGAACTTCATCAGGTTGAGGCTGGCGAGGTTGCACGCCGTGTCGTTGAGGAACATGTACTCCGAGCACGGGTTGGACGCGTAGATCCGATCCGAGCTTGCGCTCGTGTGCCAGTCGTTGATCGTGGTGTCGTACTGGATGCCCGGGTCGCCGCACATGTGGGCCGCCTCGGCCATCCGCCGGAAGATGTCGCGCGCCTTGAAGGTGCCCGCCGGCTGGCCGTCGGTGACCTC
Organism: uncultured Chloroflexia bacterium; assembly: GCA_963734935.1. Lineage (GTDB taxonomy): Bacteria > Chloroflexota > Limnocylindria > Limnocylindrales > CSP1-4 > CAIXZV01. Next base: position 124,566 of record CAVTIO010000011.1, read on the forward strand.
CCGCGTCTGCCAGTCTGCGTCGTGCTCCACAGCGCGCATGAACTCATCGGTCACGCGGACGCTGTGGTTGGCGTTCTGGAAGAAGACCGAGCCATAGGCCTCGCCGGTGAAGCTCGGGTCATAGCCCTGCTCGATGAGCGCCCAGGCTTTCCGCTCCTCGTTTGCCTTGCTCTGGATGAAATCGAGCACGTCCGGGTGATCGACGTCCAGGATCACCATCTTGGCCGCGCGCCGCGTCTTGCCGCCTGACTTGATGACGCCGGCGAACGCGTCATAGCCCTTCATGAAGCTGACCGGGCCCGACGCGATGCCGCCGCCCGACATCTTGGCCTTGCTGCTCCGGATGGGCGACAGGTTCACGCCTGCGCCCGAGCCGTACTTGAACAGCATCGCCTCGGTCTTGGCCAGATCCATGATGCTGGACATGTTGTCCTGCACCGAGTTGATGAAGCACGCCGAACACTGCGGCTTGGGCTCGATGCCGACGTTGAACCAGACGGGCGAGTTGAAGGCCATCTTCTGGTTGACCAGCAGATGGGTCAGCTCCGCCTTGAACGCGGCGAGATCCTCGTCCGTCGCAAAGTAGTGCTGGGTCTCCGCCCACGCGGCGATGGTGTTGACCACGCGGTCGATGAGCTGCTTGACGCTGTGCTCGCGCTCGGGTGTCCCAACGTGACCACGGAAGTACTTGGAGACGACGACGTTGGTTGCCAGCTGGCTCCAGGCCTGCGGGACCTCGACGTCCTTCTGCTCGAACACCGTCTTGCCGGTCTCCGACGAGATGGCCGCCGTGCGGTACTCCCAGGAGATCTCGTCGTAGGGGTGCACGCCCGGTCGTGTCCAGCGGCGTTCGAAGGTGAGCCCGCGGGTGCCCGTACCGGAGAAGCTGGCGCCGTGGATGCCGCCGAGCCCCTTCCGGCTCGTCTTGCCGGTGGCGGCTGTCTTGCTGCGCCTGGATGTCGTCTTCGCTCCCGTCACGGGGGTCACCTCGCGAACCTGGGCCATGTCGTCCGTCTCCTCCGATCCCGCGCCAATCGCGGGCTCCTCCCTGGGGTGCCGGCAGAGCGGATAGGGCGTCCGTCGCCGGTTTGGCTGCGCCGGCCCACCCTGCTTCGGGCGGGACGCTGCATACGTGGGTGCTCGAGTGCCGTCTTCTTGGGCGGCGATTGTCGTTTCTCGCGCTGCCGATGCTCCTCGTTCCGAGCCCTGACCCACGTCTGCTTCACCGGTCTCACACCCACGACATGGGGGACCGCGTAGCTGCGGACCGATCCTCGGCTTGCTCTTTCGGCGTCCTCGCTCCGGTGGGCCTTCTGTTTCCGTCGGGAGCCATCCAGCACCTGGTGCCCCGGGCGCCTGCGTCGCGGGCGCGACCCGCACATGCTACGTCGGGCGATTGGGCGGGTCAACCCCGAAACCACAACATGTTGTGGTGTGGTGGCACGCCCGATCGCAACATCTTGTTGTGTCGCGGATTCGGCGCTCATCCACGCCGAGGGCGGTGAACTCCACGCTCGCAACCCGTCTGTCCACGGTGGCCGGCACCGTCATCCACCCTGTTGGAACTCTGCTTCCACGGTGGCACCGAGCTTGTCCACGCCTCGGCGAAGGGTTATCAACAGAACAGACGTTCTAGTCTACCAGTCGTCGAACCCGCGCACCTCATGGCGCGGAGCGAGGGTGGGGGTGCCCTGCTCGACAGCGGATGGACAATCGACGAACCGTCAGGTCCGGCAGCCGACCGCCGTGCCGATGGACAGCACCGGGGGCGGGTCAATGGTTCGGAGCAGCGCGCAGCGCAAGAGGGTTTCGGGACACTGGCCGAGCGGGGGAGCCAGGAAGATGGACCTGGCCAAAGGGCGGCCAGCGCCGCGCGTGCTCGTGGCCGTCGCGTTGGTAGTTGGGGTCGTGGCCGCCTGCAGTGCGAGTGGAACGCCCTCGGCCGGGGGACCGACCGCCGAGGCCGGCGGCATGCCAGCTGCTGCGACTGAGAGCCCCGCGCTCGCCACGCCCACGGCCATGCCCACGTCGACGGTCGCCCCAACGCAGTCACCGACGCCGTCCGCCACGCCGCCTCCGACACCGGCGCCGAAGACGCCCGAACCGACAAACTCGGCCCGTTCCGCAGCGGCCCTCCCGGGCGGCTCGGGGTGCCCGGGGAAGGTGCGACGGGTGGAGGACCTGACCAGCGTCCCGGCCAAGCGCCGGGCCGCATGCTTCGGATCAGTGGAGCTGACGCTCGTCGTGTTCGCGCCGGTTGCCGACGTGGACGTCGGTGGCTGCCCGCCCGATCCTGCGCTCGAGCCGGGCGACTGCTCGGCCGAGCCTCCCTGGCTGGTTGCCCCGTACTGGGTCATCGCCGGCGACGCCGCCGGCGATGCGCTCGCTCCGAACGCCCTCGTGGCCGCGATCGACCCGGTGTCCGGCGCCCGACGACCAGACGATCCGACCTGGGTCAGGGTCATCGGTCACTTCGATGATCCCGCGGCGACCACGTGCCGGATCACGATCGACGCCACGGGCTCGCTGGCGGAGCCACGGAAGACCACCATCGCCCGCTGCCGCTCGACGTTCGTCGCGACCTCGATCGAGCCCGCGTAGGGTTCGCCACCGCCTTGTGATCGGCCGAGTACGAGCCGCGGCCGAGCGCGGTGGTGGTGCCGCCGGTGCCTCGGTGCTGCCGTTCTCCTACGGGGTGCCCCAGCTCTCGCGCTCGCCCGCGCGGTAGTCGAGGAACAGCTGCTGCGGGCTCACATATGAGGCCGCCCACGAGCCCCGCTCACCGGTGCGGAACTCGTTGTACAGCTGCTGCTGCGAGGCGGGCTCGGCCGTCGTGGAGACGTGCGGCTCGACCAGGACCGCAGCTGCCCACAGCCCGACCCCGAGGGCGATCGCCACGATTGGCAGGAGCACGTATCCCAGGTGATGTTGACCGGTGAACCCTGCTGGGTGGGTCGGCACATGCAGCGTCATCGCGCGCCTCCCATCGTGCGCGCGGGCCCGTCTCGCCAGTGGCTCAGGGTCGTCCCGGCGGCAGGGGTTCGGACGACCCGTCGCTGCCTCCCGCGTCAGATGACGAGCCTGGGGGAGGGACCTGTCGGCCGATAGAGTCCTTCGGCCGAACCGGGCGGGACGGTCCCAACGCTTGCCCGATCCCGTGCGGGCCTTCGCGTGGCCCCTCACCGGTTGCGGATTGCCGCCCTGGCCTACAGCCCGCTGTAGGCGTGCAGCCCGCTGAACCACAGGCTCCCCGAATAGGTCACCAGCACCATGCCGAACCCGACGACCAGGAGCAGCGCCGCTGGCCGGCCGGCCCAGCGCCGCTGGTTGCGCGCGTGGAGATAGATCGCGTACGTGAGCCAGGTCACCAGCGCGGAGGTCTCCTTGGGATCCCAGCCCCAGTAGCGGGACCACGCGATCGACGCCCACCACGAGCCCAGGATGATCATGGTGGCGAAGATCGGGAACGCGATGATCACCGCGCGGTAGGCGACCTCGTCGAGCGTCTTGTGCGACGGGAGCCAGGCGAAGCGATCGGCCTTGCCCTGGATCAGGAAGCCGACGCCTGCCGCGAACGCGGTGGCGAAGATCCCGTACGAGATGACCGCCATGCCCACGTGGATGGTGAGCAGAGGTGCGTTCTGGAGCGCCGGGACCAGGGGCTCGATGTCGGACGGGAGCGAGGACGCATACAGCAGGATCGCGAGCGCGACTCCCACGGGGATGAAGCCGATCTGGCGGATCGCGTACCGGCGCGACAGGAACAGGTAGCCACCGAGCATCGAGGTCGCGAACGCGACGCTGAACTCGTACAGGTTCCCGTACGGCCCGCGCCCGACGACGACCGCGCGCGTGGCGAGCGACGCCAGCAGGAGGGCGAACCCGGCCAGGGTGATAAGGGTCGCGGCGCGCGACAGCGGGCTTGGGGAGTGGGCGAGGTCGAGCTCGCCGGACCCGATCGCGCGCGACGTGACGAACGAGCCGCTGACGCCGGCCGCGGCCAGGGCGGGCTCGCGGCTGGGAGCGAAGGACAGCACACGGCGGCCGTTGGCAAGCAGGACGGCATGACCGACGTGGGCCGCGAAGCCGATCGCGACCGCGATCACACCAAGGACGAAGAGGATCGACGAGGCCTGTGCCATGGTTCGTGTCCCGAGACGCTTGGGGCCGGACCGGGATCGCCGGTCGGTCCGGGTTGGGTGCCGGTCGCCACGCCCGGCGTGTCAGTGGTCGAGGTTGCCCTCAGACCGCGGCCCGACCGCCCGGCGGCGGGCCGGCCGGGCGAACGGTGAGGGTGGGGGTGCGAAGGGTGAACGAGAGGCCGCAGTTGCCGCACGTATCCTCGACCGCGGGCCGAACGAGCCCGCACTTCGGGCAGGCGACCACGAGCGTGTCGCCCGAGGCAGACCTCGTGGCGCCGGACTCGTAGACCATCGCCTCGCTGACGCTGTACGGCTCACCCACGGGGAATACCGGCGCGCCGCTCTCGTCAAGCGCCGCCGGCCGGCGCGGATCCCGGTACGCGACCCGCAGTCGCGGCCTGCGAACGAAATAGACGAACCAGGCCAGGGCCAGGAGCGTGAGGATGGGCCCGACGACGCCGACCACCAGAAAGATCGGCAGCAGGCCAACCAGGCCGCCCCAGTCGGGGATGACCACCTTGGCCGAGAGGTCGATGAACCCGTTCCAGATCTGCTGCAGCTGATCGAGGATCACGGGCGCATGCTAGCAGCCACGGCGGAGGGCGTCCCGGACCCGTTGGGCTCGGCTCAGCCTCCGGAACGTGGATGGCGCTTGTGCCGGGCGACGCGACGCGCGGGGCCTCTCTTGGTGGTTGCTCCACGCCCCGGCTTCCAGCGGGGAATGTCGGCATCGTCCACCGGGCCGGACGCCGGACCGCCGCCGGCGTTCCCGATCCCGCTCGCCTTCGGCGGCCGTCGGTTCCCGGCCGCCGGAGCCGAGAGTCTGGGCAGATCGAGCCTCGACAACAGCCACTGCACCGGCACGGTCCTCGCGCCCTTCGCGGCCAGCAGCCCCCGCAGCTCGCGGTCGTTGGTCACCACGAGCACGCGGGTGCCCGCGGCAGGCCCGGCTCCGGCGGTCATGATCGCCTCCGAGACGAGGTCCAGGATTACGTTATCGGCCGATCGGTGGCCCGAGTAGCGAACGTACATGCCCTGCGCCAGCCGGCCGTAGACGCCGTGACCGGCGCCGTCGAACACGAGGTCGATCGCGATGGCTCCCGGGATGGCGGCCCGCAGCCGACCGATGATCGCCGCCGGCGGGGCGGCACGACCGCTGCCCAGCCGGTACAGCAGGTTGGTGCCGTCGACGATGAGGCGCGCCGTCCCATCGAGCGGCGACCGACCGACCCGGCTTGTGTCGGGGGGGCGTGATGGGCGTGGGGCCCGGACCATGCCCAGACGGTAGCATCGGTGGGTGCTCCTGCTTGTCGACCTCGATGGCGTCGTGTACCGCGCGTCGCAGCCCGTGCCTGGTGTAGGGGCCGCGCTTGCCGCTCGTGTCGCTCACGGTGACGACGTCGTGTACGTCACCAACAACTCGATGTACTACCACGCCGACTACGTTCCGCGGCTCGACGGGGTTGGTGCCCCGACGGGACCCGATCGCGTCGTCACCTCGGCCAGGGCGACGGCGCTCCACATCCGCAACGAGATGCCTTCGGTCCGACGCGTGCTCGCCGTCGGTGCCGGTGGGCTGGATCGCGAGCTGCGCGAGGCGGGGCTCGACGTCGTCAACGCGGCCTACGCCGCTACGCGCATGAGCCAGGAGGGGATCGACGGCTGGGAGGCGGCCGGTCACCCAGCTGCCGTCGTGGTTGGGCTGGACCCGCAGCTCACATACCTGCGGGTGGCGGCGGCCGCCGACTGCATTCGGGCCGGCGCGACGTTGGTCGCCACCAATCGCGACCCGATCTACCCCATCGAACATGGCTACCGGCCCGGCGCCGGGTCGGTCGTGGCTGCCGTGGAGGTCGCGTCCCGCACGACAGCGGTCATCACCATCGGCAAGCCCGAGCCGCACCTGCTGGTCGCGGCCGCGCACCTGGTCGGGACCGACCCCTCGGCGGCGGTGATGATCGGCGATGCGGTGACCGACATGGCCGCTGGTCGCGCCGTGGGGGCGAAGACCGTGCTGATGCTGACCGGCGTGACAAGCCGCGAGACGGCCGAGTCGCTGCCCGACGACGAGCGACCGACGTTCATGGCCGAGGACGGCCAGGCCCTCGCCCGGATCCTGGTCGACATCGCAGGCCGTTAGCTCGGCAGCAATCGCCCGGTCGGATCGGATCTCTCGGTCGGGGCAGGCCGCTCGCTGTGCGTCAGCTCGCCGCGATGTCGGGGATCCCGGTAGCCCACGCCGACAGGTCCGCGCGCACGCGCCCGCGCGTCGCCTCGTCGCAGAACGCCGCGTCGACCGCGCCCAGGTTCATGGCCCACAGCTCTGGAAGCGTCACGCCGATCAGCGTCACCGCCCGCTCGTACTCGTCGGACAGGGTGATGTCGGACACGGTGAGATCGTCCGTGCTCAGCGTCACCGGGACGCCTGCATGCAGCAGGCGACGCAGGGGATGCTCGGCGAGTGAGGGCACGATTCGGGCCTGCACGTTGGACGTCGGACAGAGGTCCAGCCACGTGCCGCGCGCCCTGAGCTCGGCGACCAGGTCGGCGTCGTCGATCGCCAGGGGCCCATGGGCGATCCGCTCCGGGTCAAGCGCGAGCGCGCGGCGAACCTGCGCGGCGCCGCCCCATTCGCCCGCATGGAGCGTCACGTGGAGCCCGATCGCCCGGGCGGCTTCGAGCGCGGCACGATGGTCCTCCGGGTTGGGCGCGCGAGCCTCGGGCCCGGCCAGATCGACCGCCACGAGGCCCTTCGGAATTCCGCCGCGCTCCAGGTCGCGGACGAACGCCAGGTTCGCCTCGGGCGGGTGGATGCGCATCAGCGTCGCGATCAGCCGGACCTCGATCCCCAACCGGCGGGCGGCCCCGTGTGCCCCCGCCGCGACGGCCTCAACGACCTGCCGTCCGGTGAGCCCGCGACTGGTGTGGAGCAGCGGCGCCCAGCGGATCTCCGCATATCGGACGTGGTCGAACGCCTTGTCCTCCACGAGGTCGGCGGCCGTGCCTTCGAGCGCCTCAGCGTCCTGCATCAGCGAGATCGGGAGGTCGAACGCGAGGAGCAGCTCCGCCTGATCGACCACCTGCTCGGGCACGACCAGCACCCGGCGCATCGCGGCATACGTCGTCGGGGCGTCAACACCACGCGTTCGAGCCAGACGAAGCGCGGTGGAGATACGCAGCGAGCCATCGAGATGGAGATGCAGCTCCACCTTGGGCATGGCGCGCACGATCGAGCGGACGCCGAGGCGATCGAGCTCGCCGGCTCCGGGCTGGTCGTGCATGGAGGGCATGGTAGGCGTTCCGCAGAGCCTGTTGCCGCCGCGGTCGCCGCGGTCGCCGACAGCTGTCGCCAATCGCTGTCCTTCAATAAATCATGCTACGGTTGCATAGCACATTTATTTGGAGTGATGGAGACCGGAATGCACAGGATCCTCGTGACCGGCGCCACCGGGTTCGTGGGCAGCCATGTCGTGCCGGCGCTGCTGGAGGCGGGCCACGATGTCGTGGGCCTCGTGCGCGGGGACGAGGATGCCGGCCGGCTTCTCGATCGCCTGGCCGGGACGGCCGCTGGCGTCACCGTGCGCGCGGGAGAGGTGACCCGTCGCGACACCCTGCCGGCGGCAATGGACGGTGTCGACGTCGTCGTGCATCTGGCAGCGATCCCGCGCGACCGGGATGGTGGCGCGAGCCTGCGGCTGGTCAACACCGAGGGGACCCGAAATGTGCTCGTCGCGGCCCGTGACGCGGGCGTGCGACGCTTCGTCCACCTCGGCGCGATGGGCGTTGTGGACGAGCCTGACCTCCACTACTCGAGCTCCAAGGCGAAGGCCATCGCGCTCGTCCGCGACAGCGGGCTCGACTGGACCGTGCTCAGCCCATCGGTCATGTACGGCCCCCGCGATGGGTTCTTCAACATCCTCGCGGGGCTGGTCCGGATGTCACCCGGCATCGTGCCGCTGACGGGCAACGGCGACGCCCGGTTTCAGCCGCTGGCGATCGGCGACCTGGCACGGATCGTCGTGGCCTCGCTGGCCGATGACGCCACCGTGGGCCGTGAGTACCTGCTCGGCGGGCCCCGCTACTGGACCTATCGGGAGATGGTCGAGGAAGTCTGTCGTGCGATGGAGGCGCGCCGGTTCCTCATGCCGATGCCGGTCGCGGTGATCAGGTTGGTCGCCGCGGCCGCAGAGGCGGTTCGTCTTCCGTTCCCCGTGGCCACCGACCAGCTCCGCCAGCTGCGACTCGACAACACCGGACCGCTCGACGGGGTCCGATCGAGCTTCGGCTTCGACCCGCAGACGATGGAGGGCAACCTGGGGCACCTCCGCCTCCGGCCGGCCGACCAGTAGTCGGCGTGGCGACCGCCGGACCTCGACTCCCTGGCCGAGGCGATGATCGTGCGGAGGCGGGCGGTCCTCGCGCGCACCGTGCGCGCGCGCTACCCTCCTGCGCGTGAATCGATGGGGCTCCGCGCTGCTCCTCACCGCCCGCTCCGTTGCCCGTCGCCTCATGCTCGGTGTGGGCTGGGTCGTCATCGCTGCCCTGATTGCGATCGGCGCAGCCGGCGTGGTTGCCGCGACACAGCATTCGCCCGGGACGAACGCCCGGCCGGAGCTCACCTGGGTCGGCGACCAGGCGGCCACGCCGGCGCTCGACGCCGCGACCGAGGAGCTCGCCCAGCTATCGACCACCGTGGACGCGCTCGCATCGACCGCGCGTCGCTCGCTGGCCAACATCGTGGGCGGTGACGTGCAGGCGCTGAGCGACACGATCGATGAGGGCACGACACAGGTCACCGCAGTCAAGGCGCAGACGACGCGGCTCGGCGCGGCGCTCGCGAACGTGCCCGGGGTTGGGGACGGCGCGTCGTTGCGGCTCTCACCGGGCATCGTCGACCGCTACGACGCGCTGGCATCGACGCAGGGCCTGACGGACGGCCTCGAGACAGACTGGCTCGCGTTCACCGGACGGGCAGTCGGAGCAGCTCGCCTGACCGGCCTGCTCACGCGGCATGACCAGGAGACCGCGGCCGCGGCCAAGGCGGGTGCCGCCGGCCACTACCGGCGAGCGCTCACCCTGCTCGACGCTCCCGATGCGACGCTCGAGGAGGCCCTCCGGCTGCGAGACGATCTCGCCAGCTCGACCGATGTCTCGACGCTCACCGAATGGTTGACACGGAATTCGGCGTACGACGCCGCTCTGCGCAACCTCTACGAGTCGCTGGTCGACGCAAAGGGCCGCGTCACCAACCGGGTGCGCAGGGCATTCGCCGAGGAGGCCGCTGCGCGCGACCAGCTGCCTGCGGACACTCGCGGGCTGGTCGTGATCATGGGCGACGTCGCGCGTGGGGGACTCAACCAGGCCGTGATCTCGATCGAGCAGGCACGGGGAGCGTTGGCCGCGGCACTCGACGTCCAGGAGCACTACCAGGTCATGGGCACCGCGGTGCCCTAGCGTTCCTCGGCGCTCGGCGCTCGGCGCTCGGCGCTCGGCGCTCGGCGCTCGGCGCCGTCAGCCGCTGCCCGCGCACACCTGCTCCCGCGTTCTGGTCCGGGGCGCCGGTACACTGGCCGCAATATCCATCATCCGCCCCGGTCGCGGTGCCGTACCGTGGGCGCCCCGGGAGGGATCACGTGCAGATCCGCGTTGTTGTCGACCAGCCCTGGGCGGCCGCGGCCGACGTCCTGACGATCCCCGTCATCGGTGATCCGGTGTTCGACGGGCCGCTCGGCGAGCTCGACCGACGGTCGGGCGACGAGATCAGCGGGCTGGTCGCGTTCGGCGAGATCCCGACCAGGCGCTACTACCGCGTGGTGGCGGCGAGCGGCGACCTGCCCGTTCAGCGGCTGCTCGTGGTCAGTGGCGGCAAGGCTGACGAGTTCGACCGGGAGACCGCACAGAGACTCGGGGCGACGGCGATCCGCCGGCTCGTCAATCGCAACGCGCACACGATGGCAGTGTGGCTTGATCCGGTCGCTGACGGGCTGGCCCGCGCGACCGAAGACTCGGATCCCATGGCGACGGCGGCTGACTTCGTGACCCGGGGGATCGTCGAGGGCGGCTTCGAGCCCAAGGCCCTCTATCGCGAGGACACCCACGCGGCGCCCCCGGCGCTCGACGAGCTGATCCTGGTTGCCTCGACGGGGGACTCCGCGGCGATCGAGCGCGCGGCCGAGCGCGGCCGGATCATGGGTGAGGGCGCCAACATCGCGCGCAGCCTGGCCAACCGGTCCGCCAACGACGTGACCCCGCAGGTGCTCGCGGACGAGGCCTCGACGCTCGCCACGAGGTACGGGCTCGATATCGACGTGATCGACGAGCGGCGCGCCGCCGCGATGGGCATGAACCTGTTCCTCGCGGTTGGCCAGGGCAGCGCGAACCCGCCGCGCATGATCGTGATGCGCTCCGGGGAGGCGGGCGCCCATGACGCGCTCGACCGACACCTCGCGCTCGTGGGCAAGGGCGTGTGCTTCGACTCGGGCGGGATCAGCATCAAGCCCGCGGCCCATATGGAAGAGATGAAGATGGACAAGACCGGTGCGTGCACCGTGATCGCGGCCATCACCACGCTCGCGCGGCTGGCCCCGGACACCCCGCTGCTCGCCGTCGCCCCGGCGGTCGAGAACATGCCCAGCGGAAGCGCGACGCGACCCGGCGACATCGTCCAGGCTCTCAACGGCAAATGGGTCGACATCCTCAATACCGATGCCGAGGGGCGCCTGATCCTGGCCGACGCGATGACGTACGCAGAGCAGCTGGGCGCGACCCACCTGGTCGACGTGGCCACGCTCACCGGCGCCGTCGCGCGCGCGATGGGCCAGCTGGTGACCGGCGCGTTCGCCACGCCCGATGACTGGTGGGCCGAGATCGCCGCGGCCGGCGAGCGGGCGGGGGAGCGCTATTGGCGGATCCCGCTCGTGGCCGACTACCGCAGGAACCTTCGCAGCTGGTACGGGGATCTCGCGAACGTCGGAACGGCCGAGGGCGGGCTCGTGCAGAGCGGCCTGTTCCTCGAGGAGTTCCGTACCGTCCCGTGGGCCCATCTCGACATCGCGGGGACGGCCTACTTCCGCGAGACGACGCAGTACGCGCCGCGCGGCGCCACCGGCGTCGCGCACGCGACGCTGGTCGAGCTCGCCCTGGCCGGCGCGGCGGAGCGCTGACCACCCGGTCGCGTCGCCAGGCATTGACCGTGCGCCCGCCGCCCGGCACCCAAGACCACGGATGCTGACACCGCTGGCGATTGCGCTCGCGGTCCTCGGGGCTGCGTGGGGCTTCGTCGCCGACCGCATCGCCGCCCGCTGGCCGGCGCACGAGGACGGTCACGTCCGCGCGATCGACTGGCGAACGGCGGTGGCCGTTGTCGTGGGAGCCATCGCGCTCGGTGGGCTGACCCTGCGGTATGCCGACCCGGTCCCGGTGGTGGTCATCGGTGCCTATCTGGTCGCGTTGGTGCTCCTCCTGGCGACGGATCTTGACCAGCGGCTGCTGCCCGACGTGATCACCCTCCCGGCGATCCCTCTGGCCCTGCTGTTCACGCTGTCCGGCCTGAACCCCATGCTGTCGCCCGACGCGCTTCCCGTCGCTGTGCTGGTCGCGATCGTGTTGCCTGTCGGGCTGGCGTTGCTCGCCATCCCGTTCGGTGCCGGGGCGATTGGCATGGGCGATCTCAAGCTGCTCGTCTCGATGGGGCTGCTGGCGGGACCGGTCCGTCTCGTGATCGGAGTGGTCTACGGTGCCTTGCTTGCCGGGTTGGTCATCGTGGTCCTGCTCGTCGTCCGGCGGATCACGCTCAAGACCTACATCCCGTTCGGCCCGTTCCTCATCTTCGGCGCCATGTGGGCGATTCTGGTCCTCCGCTGACGGCCCGGTCGGAGGCCGGAGCGCAGAGCTCGCCCCGCTTGAGCCAGGAGCGAGCCGAGTGTGAGCGGTTGCCGGCATTGCTACACTGCCCTCACAAGCCGGTACATGGTCGTCTCGGACGTGCCCACTGGGACGGCGCCAGATCCGGCGGGCGATCACCTGCTCGCGCTGCGCATCGTCCCCCGCAGCGCGCTCGACAAGAGAACGCTCGCACGAGATGAGGACGCCCCCTCGTTGACCCGCCACGCAACTGCGCAGGAGTACCCGAGCACCCGCCGCCGGCGTCCGCGTCGGCTGCTGGCCGCGCTGCTGATGGTCCCCATCCTCATGGGTGGCATCGCCGCGCCCGCGGCCACCCCACCGCCCGTGCGTGGCGACCAGCTGACCGATGCCCGCGCCCAGCAGAAGCAGCTACAGCAGAAGATCAGCCAGCAGAAGCGCCTGATCGCGAGCCTCAACAGGTCCCAGGCATCGCTGCAGGGCCGGATCGCCGCCACGCGCAACCAGCTGTCCGGGATCACCGAGGACCTGGCCGCCACACGCCGGCGCGTGGCCTCCCTCAAGGACGACATCGCCCAGGTCCAGGGCGAGTACGACGACCTCGTGGCCCAGCTGGGGGATCTCGATCTCGAGCTGCGCTCAATCTCGGCCCAGGAGGCCCAGAAGAAGGTTGAGCTGGGCGAGCACAAGGCGCAGCTCGCTGACCGGATCCGGCAGGCGTACGAGGCGCAGCAGACGTCGATGCTCGAGACGCTGCTGTCCGGCGCGTCGTTCACGGACATGCTGGTCGAGATGACGTCGCAGCTCGATGTTGCCGCCCAGGACGAGGCGCTCGCACGGCAGGTCAGCGACGATCAGGCAACGCTCCTCTCCCTCCACCAGACGGTCGAGGCGGCGCGCGCGGATACCAACCTCATCCGGCAGCAGACGGCGGTCCAGAAGTCCAAGCTCGATCAGCGGCTGGCAGAGCTGAAGGCAACACAGGCAAAGCTGAAGAAGCTCGAAGCCCAGGCAAGACGGACGCTCGCTGCCCAGAAGGCGCAGTACGCGAAGATGGCGGCCGACGCGGCGCGATCTCGCAAGGCGCTGGCCAGCGCCGCCGCCGCCAAGAAGCGCCTTCAGCACAAGATCAACCGGCTGGTCGCCACGGCGTTCCAGCACGGGAACATCCCCTCGCAATACAACGGCACGCTGGCCTGGCCGATGCCCGGCGTGGTGACCCAGCAGTTCGGGTGCACGGGCTTCTCGTGGGAGCCGGCGTATGGGAGCTGCGCGCACTTCCACAACGGGATCGACATCGTGGCCCCGTACGGGACGCCGGTCCGGGCCTCGGGGGCCGGGAAGGTCGTGTACGTCGGCTGGAACTACGCCGACGGCGCCGATCCGGCCTGGATCGTGATCATTGCGCACTCCTCGTCGCTGACGACCTGGTACGCGCACATGCAGGCGCGCTACCCGGTGCGCGCCGGGCAGTCGGTGTCGAAGGGCCAGGTCATCGGGTACGAGGGCAACACCGGCCACTCGACCGGGGCGCACCTCCACTGGATGGTCTGGCTGAACGGCAGCTTCGTGAACCCCAAGCTGTTCACCTGAGCCCCCTGGGTTGCGTCGCGATCCAAAGCGCGGGAGCATGGTCCTGCGCGCTCCGGAATGTCAACGAGCCAGGTGTAGCATCGAACCCGGCAGGGGTCGCTAGGAGGGACGGCGAGTGGTCAAGCCAGTCATCGCGGTCATCCTCGCTGGCGGTGAGGGGGAACGCCTCTCGATCCTGTCGTCGCTGCGCGCCAAGCCGGCGGTCCCGTTCGCCGGTAAGTACCGGATCATCGACTTCACGCTCTCCAACTGCGTGAACTCCGGTCTCGACGACGTGCTCGTGCTGACGCAGTACAACCCGCATTCGCTCAACGACCACATCGGCGTCGGGCGGCCGTGGGACCTCGACCGCAATACGGGTGGCGTGAAGCTGCTCCAGCCGTACATCCGCCGTGGTCGCGTCGCGGAGTGGTATGCCGGCACCGCGGACGCCGTGCTCCAGAACCTCAACTTCATCGAGCACAGCCGGTCCGACACAGTGGTGATTCTGGCTGGGGACCACGTCTACAAGATGGACTACCAGCCGTTCATCGCGGCGCACCGGCGTCGCCGCGCCGACGTCACGATTGCCGTGCGCCGAGTTCCGATCGCGGAAGCCAGCCGGATGGGCGTGCTCGCGCTCGACGACCAGGGCCGCGTCGCCGAGTGGCAGGAGAAGCCGAAGCAGCCCAAGAGCGACCTGGCGTCGATGGGCGTGTATGTGTTCTCGAAGCGGGCGTTGGTGCGCTGGTTGAGCGAGGAGCTGGCGGACTTCGGGCGCGATGTCGTCCCGGCGATGCTCGACGGCAACGCGCGCGTGTTCGGCTACCGCTTCGATGGCTACTGGCAGGACGTGGGCACGATCGAGTCCTACTGGGAAGCCAACATGGCGCTGGTCGACGACAACCCGGAGCTTGACCTGTACGACCGCGAATGGCTGATCCACACCAAATCCGAGGAGCGGGCCCCGGCCCAGATCGGACCCACCGCCCAGGTGCACCGCAGCCTGATCTCGCACGGCTGTGTGATCAACGGCATGGTCGTCAACAGCGTCCTGTCGCCCGGCGTGCGCGTGGACATGGGCGCGGTTGTTCGCGATTCGATCGTGATGTTCGACACCGAGATCCGGTCCGGCGCGGTTGTTGATCGCGCGATCCTGGACAAGGAGGTCGTGGTCGGCAAGGGCGCGATCGTGGGCGACGGTCCCGACTTCGATACGCCCAATCGCCAGGAGCCGTCGCGGCTCAACAGCGGGATCACGGTGGTCGGCAAGCAGTCGATCGTCCCGCGCGGCGTTCGGCTCGGCCGCAACGTGCGCGTTGCCGACAAGGTCAAGGCCACGGACTATACGACGCGTGTCGTCCGTTCCGGAGGCTCGGTGGACCGGCACCCGGCCAAGAAGCGGAGTCGCCGCTCCACGCCCGCAGCGGACGACGTGTCCGAGTCCAAGCCGACCCCGGCCAGTGCCAGCGCGAGCTCCTAGGCGCTCCCCGAACCCCATGGTGGGACCCCTGGACACGGGGCCCGAAACTCTGCTCCCGGTCCGTGGCGCACGCCCGTCTCACCAGCGCTGACGGGGTGTTTCGGCGCCCTCGGGTAGACTCCCGGCCATGTCCATCGCCTCCCGGGCGTCGGCGTGCGTCCCGGCCGATGTCGAGGCCTGGCTCGACGACCTGGGCCTGGTACCGATCGAACGCGCCGACCGAGAGGGCGTCGTGTCATGGGACGTGCTCCTTGACGGCCGCCGCCGATCGGCGCTGCGGATCACGCTGATCCTCGACCCCACGCTTGCCCTCATCTGCTGGGCGCACTTCGCGCCGCCCATCAACGACTCGTTTCGGCGCTCCTACCGGATCCTGTTGCGCTGGAACGACGAGCTGCCCTTCGTCAAGTTCTCGGTCGGGGAGGACGAGCGTCCACTGCTGGTCACCGAGATCCCGATCGCGGATGCCACTCTTGATGGCCTGGGACTGGCGCTGGCCCGGCAGCTTGCGGTCGCCGACCGGTTCCGCGAGGAGACGCTGGGCTGGCTGAAAGCCGGTGGGTGGCCGACCGCCCCGGCCGATGGTCGGGACGGTCCGGGGGCCCGGCTGCTCGCGCGCTATGCGGCCGAGCTCGGCGAGCTGGCCGACGCGCACGCGCAGGGCGGGGAGCAGGCGTGAGCCGCCGACTGCTCGCAGCACTCGTCTCGGCCGTGGTGGTGGCGCTGCTCGCCCCGACCGCCGGGCTCCTGGCGCCGCCGTCCGCGCGCGCTGCGGCCACGGACCTCACGCTCGTGACCGACGCGATCTACACGGTCGATCCCGACCATGATCGGGCCAGGATCTCGATGTCGATCCTTGCCCGCAACCACCTGCGCGAAACGAAGACCAAGCGCTACTACTTCGACCACGCCTTCCTCGCCGTCCCACCTGGGACCAGCGGCTTCAGGCTCACCGGTGCATCGGGCGCCAGCGTCCGCGTTGCCCGGCAGCGCTCGACCTCGACGCTCCTCCGGATCAACTTCGGTTCTCGCCTCTACGGTGGGAAGTCGAGGACGTTCAGGCTCACCTTCAACCTCGTCGACAAAGGCGGGAAGGCCGACCGAGAGCTCAGGATCGGACCGGGGTTCATCACCCTGCCAGTCTGGGCGTACGCCTCCACGGGTGCCAGGGGCAGCACCGTTCGCGTGCGTCTCCCGGCCGGCTACGACGTCACCGTCGAGTCCGGGCGCTTCCCGAGCAGGAGCACGACCGCGGATGGCGGGACTGAGCTGGCCTCGGGGTCGATCACGTCACCGCTGACCTGGTTCGCGTACGTGAGCGCACAGAGCGACCCCGAGTACGCGGAGACCACGCTCAGCATCGACGCCGGCCAGCAGGCGGTCCCGCTCACCATCCGTGCCTGGACCAACGACGCTGCATGGGCGAAACGCATCGGCTCCCTGTTCGAGAAGGCCCTTCCGGCCCTGCGCGAGGACATCGGGATCGACTGGCCGACCTCCGAGCCGACCGTGGTGCAGGAGGCGGCCAACCGCTCGACCGACGCGTACGCAGGACGGTACGACCCGGCGACGCGGACCATCGAGGTTGCCTACTGGGCCGATCCGCTGGTCGCGATCCGCCAGGCTGCCCACGGCTGGTTCAATGGAAGCCTGCTGGCCGATCGCTGGGCCAACGAGGGGTTCGCCTCGCTGTACGCGACGCGCGCCGCCGCCGCGCTCGGGGTCGCAGGCGCTGGTGGATCGCCAACGTCCGGTGGCACGGGATCGAGCAAGGCCGACACGACTGGCTCGGGGGCGTCCGCCCTCGCGAGCTCGCCGTCGGAGGTGGCGGATGCGCTCAAGGCCGACGCGCAACCTCTCAATGCGTGGGCCGACCCGACTGATGCGCCCGATCGGAGCACCGAGGCCTATGGGCTTGCGGCATCGTCCGCACTGGCTGCCGCGATCCGCGAGCGAGCGGGTGACGCGGCTCTTCGGCGAGTCTGGTCGGACATCGCCTCCGGGGTCGGTGCCTACCAGCCTTCCGATGGAACGGCGTCCGATCCCGAGACCATCGGCGGTGCGCCTGATTGGCGCGGGCTCCTGGACCTGCTCGAGGCGGAGACCGGCCAGGATTTCACCGACCTGTGGCGAACCTGGGTGCTGCGACCCGACGAGCTGCCGCTTCTCGACGCGCGCGCGACCGCTCGGCTCGAGTACGAGCAGACGCTCGCCGTTGCCGGTGACTGGGCGCTGCCACGTCAGGTTCGCGACGCGATGCGCGCCTGGCAGTTCGACGCGGCCAGGCAGCTGATGGCCGATGCGCGCAACGTCATCGCCGAGCACCACGCCGTCCAGCAGCTCGCGGAGAACGATGGACTGTCGGTGCCCGCGACGATGCGCCAGCCGTTCGAGGCCGGCCTGCTCTCCGAGGCGGCGGGAGAGGCCCAGGACGAGCGCAACGCGATCCTCGCCATCGTCCAGGCGGAGCGTGCCCGCGACGATGCCACAGATCCCCTGACGCAGATCGGGATGCTGGGAGAGAACCCGGACGCGGATCTCTACGACGCGCGTCGGGCGCTGGCCGCCGGTGATCTTGACCAGACGCTGACCTCGGCCAACGCGGCATATGAGGCATGGACCGATGCCTGGCAGGAAGGTCGCCGCCGCGCGCTCCTGGCCGTTGCGCTGCTGGCGACCGTGCTCGTGCTCGGATCGACGATCATCGACCGCGCCCGTCGTGCCCGTCGCGCCCGTGCGACGAGTGCCTTCTCCCAGGCACACCGCTAGCCCGGGGACGCGGATGGGCGAGGGGACCCGACCGGTCCGACACCTGGCCACGGCGGGGCTGATCGCGCTGCTCGCGTCGCTCGCCTTGCTGGTCGCCCCCGCGGCAGCTCCTGCGCTGGAGGGTCTGCCGGGGCTCGGCGTCACGACGGTTCGCGCCGCCGGTCCGGACATCGACATCGGGGCGGCCACGCGCTACGTCGTGGTGCCCGCCAAGTCGGTCATCCGGGTCACGGTCGACATCACCGCTGTCAACCGGCGTCCGGTCCAGACGAGCGGGGGCGTGGTCACCCGCTATTACTACGACGGCGTCAATCTCGGCGTTCAGCCGGACGCGACCAATTTCCGTGCGACCCAGGATGGCGTGACGGTGCGCGTCACCAACCGCGCGCATCGGAGCTACCGGCTGACGACCGTCTACTTCCGATCGAACCTGTACTACGGCGAGACCGCCAAGGTCAGGCTCACGTTCAACCTCCCCGCCGGGGCGCCACGATCCGCGAGCGATGTCCGCGCGGGCCCCGCGTTCGCCTCGTTCCTGGCCTGGGCGTTCGGGGATCACGGGACGGTCCGGGTCGAGGTACCGGCCGGGTTTGCCGTGACCGCGACGGGCGCCGACCTCGCCACCCGAACCCGGAGCGACGGGACCCAGGTGCTGACGGCAGAGCCCTCGAGCCCCGGGGACTGGTACGCCTGGATCGATGCCCGCAACGACGACGGCCTGACCAGCGATCAGCTGTACCTGGTCGATGGTGAGCGGATCACGGTCCGCGGCTGGCCCGAGGACAACCGCTGGCGCAAGGAGGTATCGAGCGTCCTGACCGACGGCGTGCCCCGGCTGGCGCAGCTCATCGGCCTGCCGTGGCCGGTCCGTGGCGCGCTCAACGTGCTCGAGATCCACACGCCGCTGCTCGAGGGATATGCGGGCTTCTACGATCCCGCCCGAGACGAGATCACGATCAGCGAGGACCTCGATGACCTGACGATCATCCACGAGGCATCCCACGCGTGGTTCAACGACACGCTGTTCACGGAACGCTGGATCACCGAGGGGCTCGCCGACGAGTACGCCGCCCGCGTCCTGGTGGCGTCCGGGGCGGAGGAGCCTGTCCCGGACACGGTCAAGCCCACCGCGAAGATCGCCTTCCCGCTCGTCGGCTGGGGGGCGCCGGCGCCCATCTCCGATACGCAGACCGACGCTCGCGAGCAGTTCGGGTACGACGCGTCGTGGACGGTCGTCCGCCAGGTCGTGGCGTCAGCCGGTGAGGACGGCATGCGTCGCGTGTTCCAGGCGGCGCACGATCGATCGACGGCGTATGTCGGCTCGGGCACGCCCGAGCAGACACGGCTGCCCAATGACTGGCGCCGATTCCTCGACCTCACCGAGGAGCTGGGCGGCGCGACCGGCGTCGCAGACCTCATGGCCACCTGGGTGGTAGGACCCGAGCAGCAGGCGGCGCTCGCTGCTCGGGCGACGGCCCGTTCCCACTACCACGCGCTGGTCGCCGACAGCGGAACCTGGGCGGCACCGGTCGTCGTCCGGGTGGCGCTCGATGGCTGGTCGTTCGACACGGCAGAGTCCGGCATCGCAGTGGCCGCGTCGATCCTCGGTCATCGCGATGCGACGACCACCATGGCGGCGTCGCTCGCGCTCACACCACCGCCCGGTCTGGAGCGGGCATACGAGGGCGCGGACACTCTCTCGCGCCTCGATGCAGCCGCGCAGCTGGCGACGATGACCGAGAGCTCGCTCGAGGCGGTCGCCGCGGCGGCCGACGCCGCTGCCGCACCCCGCGACTGGCTCGTGACGCTGGGCCTCGTGGGGAAGGATCCCGACACCGGGCTGTCAGACGCTCGCGCCGACTGGCAGGCGGGGAACCTCGCCGCCGCGACGGACGCCGCCGGACTCGTCGTGGGCACCCTGGCCGTCGCGGGCGACGCGGGCCGCGGTCGCGCCATCCTGATCGCGTGCTCGATCGCGCTGGTCTTGCTGCTCGTCTCGCTGCTGGCGCTCGCCTATCGGCACCGGCGGCGTCGGCGAGCTCGCATGGCGGTGGTCGTGGCGGTGGCGGCGCCCGCACCCGAGTCGGATGTCCCCACCGAGTAGCGCCAGCGCGCATCGAGCCGCCGGGCCCGACCGGATGGATCGCCGATGCCCGCGCGCGATCCATGCGAGGATCGGCGCGTGACCGAGGACGCTGACGCCATCCGATCTGGGCACGACGATGATCCGGGCGTCGCCCCTCCGGACGCATCCCCGCCGGACGTTCCCCGTGCAGATGCCGCACGGGAAGATGCCGCACGGGAAGATGCCGCACGGGACGACACCCGTTTCGAGGCCGAGGCGGGGGAGGCGGAGTCGGCGTACGAGCTGCTCCAGCGGGGTCACGATCTGCTCCACAGGCGCCACCATGCGCAGGCCGCCGTGGTCCTCGAACGGGCGGCCCGGCTCGAGCCGGGCAAGGCCTCGATCCTGGAGGCTCTTGGACGGGCCTACTACAACTCGGCACAGCACGAACGATCGCGCGAGACGTTCGAGGCGATGCTGGAGATCGACCCGTCGGCGCACTACGCGCACTTCGCTCTCGGCCAGAGCCTCAAGCGGCTGGGTCGGACACGCGAGGCGAGGACCCATCTGCGGCTCGCGGTCGCGCTGTCACCATCGACTGCGATGTACCGATCCGCGCTCGCCCGCATGCCGGAAACCGACGCCGACTAGGTCTGGCGGAAGCCGGAGCTCGGGTGGCGGACGGTCAGTCGGCGTTGCCGCCGATCTCGCCCGCCTGCCGCTCCCGCTCCAGCCACAGGATCCCGAGGATCGACTTCGCATCCCGGATCTCGTTGCGCACGACCATCGCCACGGCCTCGTCCAGCGGCACCCGCAGCAGCTCCAGGTGCTCGTCCTCGTCCGGCGCCAGCCGCTCGTCGCCCGTCACGCCTTCGAGCCCGGTTGCCAGGTACAGGTGCATCAGCTCCGTGGCAAACCCGGGAGCCGTCCAGAACTCGGCCAGCTTGCGCCAGTGTGCCGCCCGATGCCCGGTCTCCTCCTCGAGCTCGCGCCGCGCGGCCTCAAACGGGTCCTCGGTTACACCGTGGTGCACGTCCAGGGTTCCGGCCGGGATCTCGATCAGGGCCTCGTCGGCGGGCACCCGCCACTGCCGCACAAGCAGCAGACGGCTATCACCGTCAAGCGCGACGATCGCCACTGCGCCCGGGTGGTCCACCACGTCACGCGTGCTCCGTGAGCCGTCGCTGCGCTCGATGGTGTCAACACGGAACTGCACGTAGCGCCCGCGGTGGATCAGCTGCGTGTCGATCACGTGCTCCTCGAGCGGATCGGCGCCGGACGTCGCCGGGCTCGACGGGGCAGGGTCGGACCGCGCTCCCGGGTCGGTCATCGGTTCTCCGTCATGCGAACGGCCGGCCCATCGGGTCGACGGGCCGGCCGTTGTTCGGTCGCGTCAGGTCGCGGCTGCTTCGTGCACCTTCACGAGAGATGCGCCCGTCTCGGCATGGAACAGGTGCAGGTTGCTGACCGGGAGACGGAGCTCCACGCTGTCGCCGGACTTCACGTTGTGGGCAGATGACACGATGGCCACGATCTCCTGGCCTTCGGAGGTGACGTGGAGGAGCTCCTCGTTGCCGAGGTACTCGACCACGTCCGCGGTGCCCTTGATGGTCGCCACGGTTCCGGCCATCTCGCCGAGGTCGAGATGCTCCGGACGGAAGCCCGCGACCACCTTGTCGCCGGAGCTCTGGAGCGCCTCGCGGTAGCTCGGGGGCAGCGGGAAATGGAACCCGCCTTCGGACAGATCGGTCGTCCCGCCACCCGGGACGCTGACCTCGATGAAGTTCATCGACGGGCTCCCGATGAAGCCGGCGACGAACCGGTTCTTGGGCCGGTCGTATAGCTCCTGCGGCGTACCGACCTGCTGGAGCAGGCCCTCGCTCATGACCGCGATCCGCTGACCCATGGTCATCGCCTCGACCTGGTCGTGGGTCACGTAGACGATCGTGGTGCCCAGGCGCTGGTGCAGACGCGCGATCTCGGCACGGGTCTGGACTCGCAGCTTGGCATCGAGGTTGGAGAGCGGCTCGTCCATCAGGAACACCGCCGGCTCGCGCACGATTGCCCGGCCGAGCGCGACGCGCTGGCGCTGGCCACCGGAGAGCTCCTTGGGCTTGCGATCAAGCAGCTTCTCGAGCTGGAGGATGCCAGCCGCGTCGTTGATCCGGGTCTCGATCTCAGCCTTGTCGACCTTGCGAAGCTTGAGCCCGAACGCGAGGTTGTCGCGTACCGACATGTGGGGATACAGCGCGTAGCTCTGGAACACCATCGCGATGTCGCGATCCTTGGGCGCGACGTCATTGACGACGCTTTCGCCGATCCGGAGCGTGCCCTCGCTGATCTCCTCGAGGCCCGCGATCATCCGCAGGCTGGTCGTCTTGCCGCACCCGGACGGCCCGACGAGCACCATGAACTCGCCATCATCGATCTCGAGGTTGAAGTCCGACACGACGGTCAGCTCGCCGTATCGCTTGTAGACGTGTTCGAACGTCACGGTCGCCATGCTTCCTCCGGCCCGGCCTGAGGTCATCGCGGGCTCATGCATTCGGCCGTCGACCGTCGGCGGACTCGAACGAACCCCGTACGAGGTGCTGGCTCGGGCTGCGAGCATCGTACGAGCCCGGGCGCCCAAGTGCAACGCGGCCGTCCCCCTGACGCAACGTCGCTGCGCTTCGGCGGGACCGACCGGTGAGCGGTAAGGTGGTGCTCCTGACAGTCGATCCCCACGCAGCGACCGAGCCGATGCCCAACGACCCCCGTGCCGGCCAGCCGGCCCAGCCGTCCGACCTCGTCGATCTCGGCGCCCTGTTGCGCGCCTACCACGATCGCCGGCCCGACCCGTCCGAGCCCGCCCAGCGTGTGGCCTTCGGCACGTCAGGCCACCGTGGCTCCGCGCTGCGCGGCTCGTTCAACGAGGCGCATATCCTCGCCACGACCGAGGCGATCTGTCGGTATCGGGCGTCCAGGGGCTACACCGGGCAGCTGTTCATCGGCCGTGATACGCATGCCCTCTCGGAGCCGGCCTGGCGGACGGCGCTCGAGGTCCTAGTGGCGAACGGCGTCACAGTGGCCGTCGACGCGACCGATGGCTTCACCCCGACGCCCGCCGTGTCGCACGCGATCCTCGTCGCCAACCGTGGCCGGACCGAGGGGCTCGCAGACGGGATCGTGGTCACGCCCTCGCACAACCCGCCGGAGGACGGTGGTTTCAAGTACAACCCACCCAACGGCGGCCCCGCCGACACGGACGTCACGCGCTGGATCCAGGACGAGGCAAACCGGATCCTCGAGGCACGGGGCCGTGACGGCCTGGACGGGATCCGGCGCGTTCCGTTCGAGCGGGCACGCTCGATGGCCACGCAGCACGACTTCCAGGCGCGCTATGTCGAGGACCTGCGGAACGTGGTGGATCTCGAGGCCGTCGCTGCGTCCGGCCTGCGCCTGGGTGTCGACCCGCTGGGCGGTGCGGCGGTCGCATACTGGGCGGAGATCGGCGAGCGGTATCGGTTGGACCTGACGGTCACCAACGAGACCGTGGACGGCACGTTCGGGTTCATGACCCTCGACTGGGACGGTCGGATCCGGATGGACCCGAGCTCACCGTTCGCGATGGCGCGCCTGGTGGCGCTTCGGGACCGGTTCGATCTCGCGCTGGGCAACGATGCCGACGCCGACCGGCACGGCGTGGTCGTGCCGGGCACAGGGCTGATGAATCCCAACCACGTCCTGTCGGCGGCGATCGCCTACCTGTTCGGCGGCGGTCGCGACTGGTCGGACCGGGTCGCTGTGGGCAAGACGCTGGTGTCGTCGTCGATGATCGATCGGGTGGTCGCCGATCTCGGCCGGCGGCTGGTCGAGGTTCCCGTTGGCTTCAAGTGGTTCGTGGACGGGCTGCTCGACGGGACGATCGGGTTCGGTGGCGAGGAGAGCGCGGGTGCCTCGTTCCTCCGCCGGGACGGCAGCATCTGGACCACCGACAAGGATGGCATCATCGCCTGCCTGCTCACCGCCGAGCTCACGGCACGGACCGGTCGCAACCCCGCCGAGGCCTATGCCGACCTGGCGTCCCGGTTCGGGGCGCCCGCCTATCGCAGGGTGGACGCGCCGGCAACTCCCGAGATCAAGGCCGCGCTCGCGCGCCTGGCCCCGGAGGATGTGACAGCGGATGCCCTGGCGGGTGACCCGATCGTCGCCCGCCTCACGAGGGCTCCCGGAAACGACGCTCCGATCGGTGGGCTCAAGGTCGTCACCCGGCAGGGCTGGTTCGCCGCCCGACCGTCGGGCACCGAGAACGTGACCAAGCTGTACGCGGAAAGCTTCCGCGGCGAGGCGCACCTGGAGCGCATTCTCGACGAGGCGCGGGCGATCATCGACGCCGCGGTCTGATCAACAGGACGGCGCCTGCCATCGCGGTGGAACGGCCTCCGATCGGATGGCGCCTCCCCCAATCGGATGGGGACCGGCGGGACTTCATCGCCCTCGTCATGCCGCGCCCGGTCCGCGACTATTGGCTGTACCGCCGCGATCGGCTGCTGCCAGGGCCGGGCGGGTGATAGGAGAGCGCGTGACAGCGACGAGCATCGAACCCGTCTGCCTGCAGTGCGGCACGGTCGCCACTCGATCCGCGGCCAGGATCTGCCGCCGCTGCGGCCTCCCGTTCGGCGCCGAGCCACCGCCCTCTGCCCGCCTCGCGGAATGTCCCGTCTGCTATCGCACCACCGACGCGGACGGGCGGCTGCCATCGCTGGGCAACCCGACCCAGCGGCTGGACATCGCGCGCCACATCGACGAGCACGATCGGTTCCCGGTCGGAGACGACGCATGGCTGGAGACGCTGCGCGACCACGACCGGATCCGGATCGACCGCTGGACGGCCCCGTTCGCTCTGGTGCGCCGCTACCTCGTGACCGGCGTAGTCGATGCGGGCCGCAACCGCCTTGCTCTGCACAATTCGATCGTGACCGCAATGACGCAGCTGCAGCGCTGGGGTCGGGACCCGGCGATCCTCGGCGACCAGGCCGAGTGGCGCGCGGCGCGCGACGCCGTTGCTGCGGTCATGGATCGCTACCACGCTCCCAGCAGCCGCACAGGCGTCACCTGGTAGACGGGGCGGATCGGCACCGCCCCCGCGTTTGACGCGGATCGCCGCGACGCGCATCGCCGCGGCCGCACCTCAGTCGGCCGCACCTCAGTCGGCCGAACGTGTCTCCTGCAGCGTGTTCGGCGTGCCATGGACGCTCGCGATCGCGTGCGCGGCGGGAACCGTCCCCAGCCGCCCGGCGCGGTAGTCGTCGAACGCCTGGATCACCTCTTCCCGGGTGTTCATCACGAACGGCCCCATCCAGGCGACCGGCTCTCGGATGGGTCGGCCGCCAAGGACGAGGACGTCGAGGGCCGGCGACGGCGCGTCCTGGAGCGCATCGGCTGCGAAGGTGAGCGCGTTGCCCGGCCCGAACACGGCCAGCTGGCCGAGCTGGGCCGGCCGATCCTCGGCCCCGATCGTGCCGCGACCGGCAAGCACGTAGGCGAGCGCGTTGTAGTCGGCCCGCCAGGGCAGCACCATGCGCGCTCCGGGGCTCAGCGTGGCATGCACAAGGGTCATCGGCGTGTACGTGGATCCGGGTCCGCGATGGCCGGACACCTCGCCTGCGATCACCCGCACCAACGCGCCTCCGTCGGGTGACGAGGCGAGCGAGACCTCGCCGGCGCGGATGTCCTGGTACCGCGGTTGGGCGAGCTTCTGGTCGCGCGGGAGGTTGACCCACAGCTGGAAGCCGTGGAACAGGCCGCCCTGCGACACAAGCCATTCCGGCGGCTTCTCGATGTGGAGGATCCCTGCCCCAGCAGTCATCCACTGCGTGTCCCCGTTGGTGATCACGCCGCCACCGCCGTTGGAATCGCTGTGCTCGAACACGCCATCGAGCATGTAGGTCACGGTCTCGAAGCCGCGGTGGGGGTGCCACGGGGTGCCCTTCGCCTCCCCTGGCGCGTATTCCACCTCGCCCATCTGATCGAGGTGGATGAACGGATCCAGGTCCTCGAGGAGGGCGCCGGCGAACGCCCGCCGGACCGGGAACCCCTCGCCCTCGTAGCCGCGGGGCGCCGTGGTCAGCTGAAGGACGGCACGCTGGCGCGCGACCACGGGATCGGGTTCGATGATTCGGGGCAGGACGGTGATGTCGGGAACGGTGACGGCGGGCATGGGACGCTGGTCCTTGGTCAGGTGGCCCCAGGTCGGATTCCTCGCGGATTGCAGACCCATCGGCCAGTGAGTTGATTGCACGTGCAACTATCTCACGAGAGGGTTGGGTCGTCAAGCCCATCCGCGTTGCACTGCCCGCGGAGGTTGCCGGAAAGGGGTCAGTCGGGTGCCACCTCGAACAGGACACCCGGGTTCATGATCCCGCCAGGGTCGAGGGCACGCTTGATCGCCCGCATCGCCGCCAGGTCACCGGCCGTCCGGTCGCGCGAGAGCCAGCCGACCTTGGCCACGCCGATCCCGTGCTCCGCGGCGATCGAGCCACCCATCTCGAGCGTGAGTGCGAGCACCGCGTCGTCGGTCGCGTCGTCGTCGGATGCCGGACCCAGGACGTTGACATGGATGTTGCCGTCGAGAAGATGGCCGAACAGGACCGAGCGCGCCCGTGGGTCCGCCGCGGCGATCCGCACGGGCACCAGGTCCACGAACTCGGGGACCCGGGCCAGCGGCAGCGTGACGTCGAGCGAGTGGGGGACGCCCTCCCGCTCCATCGCCTCGGCAAGACCCTCACGCAGCAGCCACAGGCGATCACGGGCGGCCGTGTCCGTCGCGATCACGGCATCGATGACGCCCTCGTCAGTGCCGGAGATCGCGGCCAGCGCGTCCACGAGCGCGGGCTCTGGGTCGATGTGGTCGGCGACCTCGATCAGCAGGGAGGCGGGCATCGGTTGGTCGAACGGCGCCTGCCCGCCCAGGTGACGGATCACCAGCGCCTCGCCCTCGGGCGGGAACAGCTCGGCCGCGGTCACCGTTGCCAGCGAGCGGCGGAGCCGGGTTGCGATTCGCACGGCCACGTCGGTGCCCGTCACCCCCAGCACTGCCACGGCGCGGCGTTCGAGCCGAGGGTGGAGTCGCAGCCGCGCGGCCGTGACGACGCCCAGCGTGCCTTCGGAGCCTGCGAGCAGCGACGGCAGGTGGTAGCCGGTGTTGTCCTTGCGCGGCGCATGGAGGCGACGCACGATGGTGCCGTCGCCCAGCACGGCCTCGATCCCCAGCAGCTGCTCACGCATCGGTCCATGGCGATGGACGTGGATACCGCCGGCGTTGGTCGCGATCATCCCGCCAATGGTGGCCGAGTCGCGGGCAGCCAGGTCGACGCCGACATCGAGGCCCTTCGCCCGGACGTGCGCCTGGAGTGCCGCCAGCGTGACGCCCGCTCCGACGACGACCTCACCGGCCAGGGCCTCAACCGGCTCGAGCGTCGTCAGTCGGGTGGTGCTGAGCACCACCGCACCGTCGGCGCCATCGGCGTCTGCGTTCGCGCCGTCGCTCCGCGGAACACCCTTGTCCATGGCCCGCGGCACGCCGCCGCCGACCAGGCCCGTGTTGCCGCCCTGGGGGACGATCGCTGTTCGATGCTCCCCGCACGCGCGGATGACCGCGGCCACCTCGTCGACCGAGCCCGGACGGACGACGGCCAGGGCCGTGCCGTGCCAGCGCCCCGTCCAGTCCGTCTCGTGGCCGGCCCGCATGCCCGGATCCACCAGCACCTGGTCGGGACCGACGATCCCGGCGAGCTCGCTGATCAGTCGCGTGTCGTGCACGAGGCCATCGTCCGGCGTCCGAGGCGCGCGGCGCAAGTCCGCGCCGCGCGACCTGCGGCGCATGCTTGGGAACGACACCCGCCTCAACGTTGCATTCACTGCCGCGCTCCGGGCGCACCTGGCTCTCCGACACCTTGCGCCGGCCGCCGCTGTCTGTTACAACACGTGATGTGGTTACCAAACGTGCACGCACGAATGTGCATAGCGGCCGACCCGATCAGTTCCTTGCGGATGTGGCACGTGCCTACTACGAACAGCACATGACACAGGAACAGATCGCCCGGCTGCACGGCGTCTCGCGGTCGCAGGTGTCCCGCTACGTTCAGGAGGCGCTCGACCGGGAGATCGTGCAAATCCGCATCACGCTGCCCGGCTCACGCGACCAGGCGCTCGAGCGAGCCATCAAGGACCGCTTTCCCCACCTGAGCGAGGCGATTGTCGCCAAGTCGTTCAGCGAGGTCGAGGCCGCACGCCGACACGCCGTCGCGAGGGCGACAGCACGCCTGTTGTCACGGCGAGTGAGCTCCTCGATGACGGTGTGCTTCGGGGCTGGACGTACCCTCGCCGACGCGGTCGCGCTGCTCGAGCCGGAGGCGCGGCGGAACGTGGTCGTGGTGCAGGCGATGGGCAACGCCGGGCACGAGGGCCTGGAGATCGACTACAACGCGATCGCGCAGGCGGCCGCCGCGGCCTATGGCGGTCGAGCCCACCAGATCAACGCTCCGGCGATCGTCGGCCCATCGGCTCGAGCGTCGGACCTCGAGGCATCCAGCACGCAGATCGCACAGTCGCTCCGGATCGCCCGCTCCGCCGATCTGTACGTGCTCGGCATCGGCTCGATGTCGACCGATGTCATCTATGTCAAGACCGGGCTCATCGCCGCTGAGGAGCTTGAGGCGCTCCGCGATGCCGGAGCGGTGGGGGACATGTGCGGCAACTTCTACGACGCCCGCGGTCATGCGTGCCCGGGCCCGTTCGCAGACCGGCTCGTCGGGATCCGCCTCGCGGACCTGCGTCGAGCCTCAGCGGTCATCGCCTGTGCGTCCGGCGGGGACAAGGTTCCCGCGATCGCCGGTGCGCTCGAAGGGCGATTGGCCACAGCCTTGGTGACGGACGAGCACACCGCCCGTGGTGTGCTCGAGGTCACGCTCGGACATCGCCGGCGACCCAGTCCGGCACCGGGCCAGTGACGCAAAGCACTCGTTCGAAGAGGAGGGTCTTCCAGGTGCGCAACGTCAAGCTCGCCGGTGTGGCGGCGCTCGCGCTCGTCCTCGCGGCATGCAGCGGTTCGTCCGCTACACCAACGCCCACAGCTCCGCCTGCGACGGCGGCACCGACGGAGGCGCCGACGGCGACCCCCGAGCCGACCGCGCCGCCGGTCGGCATGGTCGAGATCGGGAGCAGCGGCGACGCTTCCTCGCTCGATCTCACGGACGCCGAGAAGGCCACGGTCTCCTCGGTCTCGAGCGGCAAGCTGGTCGGGCTCATCGCAACGACCATGGCGACCGAGTACCACGCCAATCTGAACAACACCATCAAGTCCGATCTCGAGGCCCTCGGCTTCACGGTCGAGATCTGCGACACGGAGACCGGAGACGCGGCGAAGGCCGTGACCTGCTTCGAACAGTTCGTGCAGAAGGGCGCGTACGCCATCGTGACGGCTGCATCCGCCTCCACGGTCGGCGATACGGCCACGGCCGCGATCAAGGACGGAACCATCGTGGTCCAGGTCACCGGCCTCGACCTCGGCGCGCTCGGCGCCGTCTCGATCAGCGTCGACAACCTGACGATCGGCACCGCCGAGGGCAAGGCGGCCGGCGAGTGGGCAAGCACTACCTATCCGGATGCAGAGGTCGACACGATCATCCTCGACTACCCGGACATCGCCGATCTGGTTGCCCGCGCTGATGCGATCGAGGCGGGCATGCTCAGCACCGACGCGAAGATCAAGGTGGTCGCCCGACTGCTGGGCGGACTCCCTGAGAACGGCGCCACCTCGATGGAGCAGGCCAACACCAAGTACGGCACCAAGCTCAAGCTGGTGACCGGTATCAACGACGGCGGCAATCTCGGCGCCTTCGAGACGGCCAAGACGCTCGGGCGCACACCTGACGATCTGGCCTTCTTCGGAATCGACTGCGACCCGGCCGCGGTGACAGCGATCGATGAGGGCTCGATGTACAAGGGGTGCGTCGATACGAACCCCAAGGGCACCGGCGAGCTGGCGGCCAACGCGATCGCAAAGCTGACCGCCGGCAGCAACGTGCCGGGCACGGTCGAGGTGCCGGTCTCGGTCTACACCGGCAACTGAGCCCATCACAGCCGACTTGTCGATGGATCGCTGGCTGGAGATCGACATCGATTGGTTCGGGGACCCGCCGTGGGACCGGACCATCGACCAGTTCGTTGAGCGAACGCAGCCGCTGCTGGCCGGGGAGCACGAGCTCCGCGGTGTGTGCTTCAACGTTGGCTGGCTCGCCGATCTGGTCACGGAGTGGGGCGGTCGTCCCGAGCAGCCGCTCCCGCTCCGGTCGCGTCGATTCGCCCGATGGGCGCGCCTGACCTACGAGGACCTGCGTCGGTTCCTCGCCCAGGTGCGCCGATCGGCCACCGCGGCAGGTATTCGGGACCTCAAGCTCGGGGTGCTCGTCGCCGGCCTCGGCGAGGTTGTCGCCCCGCCCGTCACAGGCACCATGTACGACCTGTTCTCGGACTGGCACGACCGGCATCCCGAGCTGTATCCACTCGATATCTCACCACTCCCGGGTCCCGATCTGGACCCGCGGGTGCCGATGCACGCGGACGACCATGCATACGCGACGCGACCCCACGGCATCGCAGAGGGTGAGCCTTTTCCCGAGTTCTTCGGTGCGCAGTGGGGTGCCGTCGCGACATTTCTCGGGCTGGACCTGATCCACCTGCGTGACGGGTTCCTGGGTCCCCTCCTGTACACGCGCGTCGGTCCATACGGCACGGTCGCGTCGGCAGACGCGGACGAGAACGAGACCTGGACCGACGCAGTTCGGCGGCTGTTCCGGGCGTGCAAGGATGCCCACCCCGGTGGCCTGGTCATGGCGTACTCCAGCGGCATTAGCGGCACGGCCGAGTGGCTGACGGGCTGCGTTGACCTCGAGGCGATCGTTGCTGACGGTGCGCTCGACATCTTCATCGACCAGACGTGGGGCGGTGCATGGCAGGACTGGTGGGACGACACATGGAAGGGCTGGACGTTCCAGCTCGCGTACCTGCTCGGCCACGGCGCCCAGATCCGCGGCGGCAACGAGCGTCGGTCCGTGCCGTGCCGCCAGTACAACCTGATCGAAACCTGGGACGGATGGGAGCCGTGGGACACCCTCCACGACACACCGGGCAAGCTCGAGTGGGCGATCTGGGCGTTCTCGCACGCAGGAGTTGTTGGGCCGGACGGCCGACCGCGGGTACCGGAGGGCACCTACATCTCGTGGATGAACGACTGGAACGGCCGTCTGATCTCGACGGCGGATGTCGCGTTCCTCGCGCAACGGCTGGACGCAGCGCAGGCGAGCGCCGCGTCGATCGAGGCGGTATACGGTCCGCTGCTGATCCACGACCGCGAGGGCCTCGCGTCTTCCCATCGCGAGGCACCGGTGTCGAACACCAGCCCGTGGGCTGAGGACTATCTGGGCATGGCCCTCAAGTTCGGCGCCTCGTTCCTGGCTTCGACCCGCGCCGAGTGGCTGCCGAGTACGTGGGCGGATGGTGCCCTGTGGCAGATGCCCTCCGGGCACGATGTCGGTCGCGCGCAGGCTCTCGGCGGCCCGGTCATCGCGGCCGGCCGCGCGGACAGGATCGACGATGACTGGCTCGAAGCGGCCGGCCTTCGACGGACGGGTGAGGCGCTGCCCGACGGCTACCGCCTGGGGATGCCGATGAGCCCTGACCTGCCGCGCGAGGAGCGACTCCACCTCCCCGAACGGGTGGCTCTGGCCGCGAACGCCGGGACGCAGGTCGGGTATGACTCCGATGGGACGGTGCTGCTCGCTGGACGCGCTCCCATCTACCATTGGCAGCCCCCCGACCTGGCTGACCCCGGAAACCCGCTGGTGCCCCACTCGCAGATCGGCTCAACCTCGCCATATGTGGAGGCGGCCCGCATCCTCAACGCGGGCGCCGCCGCGGCCGGCGGCTTGTCGGTGGCGCCGGTGGCGCAGCACGAGCCGGTGACCGTGTCGTCCTGGCGGAGCGACGGTGCCGTGTACCTGTTGTTCGGCAACCTCGAGTCGGGCTGGATGGGCGACGCACGATTCCCGCGTCGGGTCTCGGTGGCCGTGCCACGTGACCGGCTGGGCATCGATCCCAATTGCGAAGTGACGGGGGTCCCCGTGAACGGCGAGGCGCCGCTCGCGACCGATGAGTCCGAGCCGGGCGATCCGATGGTCCGGCTTGCGGTCACCGTTCCGCCGGCCGGCTGCCTCGTCCTCCGTCTGGCGCGCGCGGAGGTCATCCGGTGACCGCGCTCGTCGTTGGGCGCGACAGGACCGCGGATCGCGCCCGCGCGATCGACTTTCTGGCCGAGTACGGGTTCATCGTCTTCTTCGCCATCTGGGTGGTGTTCCTGGCGGTCGCGACCGAAACCTTCCTGACCGAGCGGAACCTGCTGCTGCTGCTGCGCCAGGCGTCGATCTATGGCATCCCCGCGATCGGGGCGACGTTCGTGATCCTGCTGGGCGAGCTCGACATCTCATTCGCGTCGGTCATCGGCGCTGCGGGCGTGGCCGGCGCCGAGGTTCTGCTCCAGGGCGGCGGCTCCACGGCGGCCGTTCTGGCTGCGGTGGGGATCGGCGTCCTGATTGGGCTGGTCAATGGCTTCCTGGTGACCGTGCTCCGGATCCCGTCGGTTGTTGCCACCTTGGGCATGCTCAGCATCGTCTTGGGGATCGCGATCGTGTACACGGGGGGAACCGCGCTTCACGGTGACGCGCTGGATCCAATCGACTGGATCGCGCAGGGCTACCTCGGGCCCCTCCCGATCCCGGTCGTGATCCTGTTCGTGGGCTACGGCATCGGCTGGGTCGTGCTCAACCGGACCCGGTTCGGGGTCCATGTCTACCTGACCGGCGACAATCGTGAGGCAGCCTACCGCGCGGGAATCGGCGTCGACCGCGTGCGGGTCGCCGTGTTTGTGATCGCCGGCGCTCTGGCGGGTCTGGGCGGGATCATCCTCGTGTCCCGGGTGTCACAGGCACAGGCCACGTTCGGGCAGGACGCGCTGTTCCCTGTTCTCACCGCCGTGATCCTGGGTGGCGCTGGCCTTACCGGCGGGCGGGGTCGGATCCTCAACACGCTGATCGCTTCGATCTTCCTCGCCAGTCTGCTCAACGGCATCATCCTCCTGGGCGTCGACGCGCAGTACCAGCGGATCGTGCTCGGAGCGATTCTCATCGCCGCCGTCTCGCTCGACAGGTTCCGGTCATGACAGAGCAGCCGAGAACCCCGATTGCCCAGGAGATCAGCGCTCGACGCGAGCTGTACATCGATGGTCGCTGGGTCTCGCCCACGAGCGGCCGCACCGCCACGGTGCTGAGCCCCGCGACCAACGAGCCGCTCGCCGAGGTCGCGATGGCTGGCACCGAGGACGTCGACCGTGCCGTGGCGGCGGCCCGCCGCGCGTTCGACGAGGGGCCGTGGCCGCGCATGTCAGCAAGCCAGCGAGGCCGATACCTGCTGCGGGTCGCGGCCCTGCTGGAACGGGATGCGTCCGAGATCGCACGGATCGAGTCCGCAAACAACGGCAAGCCGATCCGCGAGAGCAGCGGCATCGACGTCCCGCTCGCGGTCGACTGTTTCGAGTACTTCGCCGGATACGCCACCAAGCTCACCGGCCACACGCTCCCGGTCCCCGGTGACGTCCTCGCCTATACGCTCCGCGAGCCGATTGGCGTGGTGGGCGCGATCACGCCGTTCAACTTCCCACTGTTGCTCGCGACGTGGAAGTTGGCTCCGGCGCTGGCATTCGGCAACACGGTGGTGATCAAACCGTCTTCCGATACGCCGCTCTCGACCCTTCGCCTGGCCGAGATCTTCGCCGAGGCCGGCCTGCCAGAAGGTGTGGTCAATGTGGTCGTGGGCCCATCGGCGACGGGCAACCACCTGGTGGAGCACGCCGATGTCGACAAGATCACGTTCACAGGCTCGACGGATGTGGGCAAGGGGATCGCGGCCAAAGCATCAGGCAACCTCAAGCGCGTGTCGCTCGAGCTGGGCGGCAAGGCGCCCAACATCGTGTTCGCTGACGCGCCACTCGAGGACGCGGTCGCGGGCGCGCTGTTCGGGGTGTTCTGGACCCAGGGTGAGATCTGCACCGCGGGCTCGCGGATCCTCGTTCAACGCCCGGTCTTCGATGCCTTCGCGGAGCGCTTCGCTGCTCGAGCAAGGTCGCTGCGGCTGGGCGACCCGCTCGACCCGGCGACCCAGACCGGGCCGGTCGTGTCGCGCCGGCAGCAGGAGCGGGTGCTCGGGTACATCGAGGCCGGCCGCCAGGCCGGCGCCCGGCTCGTCGCCGGCGGCGGGCCACCATCGGATCCGGCGCTGGCGCACGGTAACTACATCGAGCCCACCGTGTTCGTCGATGCCCGCCCGGACATGACGATCGTCCAGGAGGAGATCTTCGGTCCCGTTGCCGTGATCCTGCCATTCGACGAGCCCGAGGACGCCATCCGGCTTGCGAACGCGACACCATTCGGTCTCACGGCCGGGGTATGGACCCGTGATGTCAAGCTCGCCCACCGAATGGCACGGTCGCTCCGAGCCGGGACGGTGTGGGTCAACATGTACAACGTCGTCACCAGCGAAGCGCCGTTCGGTGGCTTCAAGCAGAGCGGCTGGGGGCGCGAGAACGGGCCGTACGCGCTCGAGGCGTTCACCGAGGTCAAATCGGTGTTCGTGAACCTCGCCGAGCACTCGGTCGACTGGTTCGGGGACGAGCGATGATCGCGGGCATCGAGGCGGCACCGCTGCGGACGGCCGACCTGCACATGGTTCCGGAGATCGTGTTCGGGCGCGGGTCGCTGGAGCGGGTTGGTCCGATGGCTCGTGGGTACGGCGAGCAGGCACTGCTGGTGACCGACCCCGGGCTTCGGAAGACCGGGCTGGTTGACCAGGTCGTCGCCATCCTTGAGCGAGCTGGCATGGACATCGTCGTCTTCGACGGGGTACGGCCAAACCCGACCATCGCCAACGTCGAGGCTGGCCTCGCGGCCGGGGCCGGGCGGGGGGTTGCTGTGCTGGTCTCGGTGGGAGGCGGCAGCGCGCACGACTGCGCCAAGGCGATCTCCCTGGTGGCTGCAAACGGCGGCGAGGTGCG
This sequence comes from uncultured Chloroflexia bacterium, assembly GCA_963734935.1. Taxonomy (GTDB): domain Bacteria; phylum Chloroflexota; class Limnocylindria; order Limnocylindrales; family CSP1-4; genus CAIXZV01. The sequence continues at coordinate 159,605 of CAVTIO010000011.1, forward strand.
CGACTACGAGGGCGTCGACCGCTCGCCTCACCGCGGCGTCCCCCTGATCGCTGTCAACACGACAGCGGGCAGCGGAGCAGACGTGAGCCGGTACGCGGTGATCACCGACCCAGACCGATCGCTGAAGATGATCATCACCGACCATCACCAGACGCCCCGCGCCGCCATCAACGACCCGCTGACGACTGTGGGCATGCCGCATGATGTGACGGTCGCAACGGGCCTCGACGCGCTGACTCACGCGGTCGAGGCGATCGTGTCCACCCTGGCCTCGGATGTAAGTGACCTGTTCGCCATCCGTGCGGTCGAGCTGGCAGCCCGCTGCTTGCCCGCGGCGGCCCGCGACGGCGGTGATCTTGGTGCCCGCGACGGGATGATGCTGGCAGCCACCCTGGCCGGGCTGGCGATCAACAGCGCGAGCGTCGGTGCGGTCCACGCGCTCGCGCACCAGCTGGGGGCCCGGTTCGACCTGCCTCACGGTGTGTGCAACGGGCTGCTTCTGCCCGTGGTGGTGGAGTTCAACGTGGCGGCCGTGCCCGATCGCTACGCGATCGTCGCGCGTGCCCTGGGAGGCGTGTCGGGCCCGCGAGGTGTCGCCCGCGGCCTGCGCTCGCTCGCGACGCGGATTGGACTGCCCCGCGGGCTCGCCGCGCTGGGCGTGGAGCGTGCCTCGCTGCCGTCGCTTGTCGAGGGCGCGCTCGCCGACATGTGCATGGCGACCAATCCGCGCCCGATGAGTGGCGCCGACGTCCTCTCACTGTACGAGCGTGCGCTATGAGCGAGCCGGACGCGATGGGGCTTCTCGAGGTCCATGGCCTGACCACCGCGATCGGCGCCGCCGACGCGATGGCGAAGGCTGCGCCGATCCGGGTCATGCGGTTTCAGAAGATCGGCGACGGCCTGGTGACGCTCGTCGCCGAAGGCGATATCGCCTCGGTCCAGGAAGCGATCGAGGCAGGGGCCGAGCGGGCCACCGGCATCGGCCGGGTGGTCGCGCGGCATGTCATCGGACGGCCGTCGATCGATCTCGCCCGTGTGTTCGGGCTCGCTTGACCGTGATCGACATGCAGGGCGTGGACGACACGCCGAGGAGGTGACGCCAACCGGACGCCCAGACCACTCACAGGACCATCAAACCGAGTCAATCGGACATTCCGTCTCGGTCACCACCCCATGTGGGTCGGGTGACCTCCAGGAAGGAGCACAAGCAACATGGCTGAGCAGGCTCGCACCGGGAACGCCATCGGCCTGATCGAGACCCATGGCCTCGTCGCCGCCGTCGAGGCGGCGGATGCGATGGTCAAGGCCGCCCAGGTCACGCTGGTCTCGAGGGAGCTGGTGGGCGACGGCCTCGTCACGGTGATCATCAAGGGCGAGGTCGGTGCCGTGAAGACGGCCGTTGAGGCCGGCGCCGTCGCTGCCCAGAAGGTCGGCGAGCTCGTCTCGCAGCACGTCATCGCGCGGCCCGACGACGCGGTCGAGGCGACGATGGTGAAGGGATGACAGTTGCGGGCACCACCGGCCCGCCGGCTGTGCCAGCGATGGCCGGATCCAGGGGCGGAGTGGCCCTCCGGGCGTTCATCCACGTCGACCGGATGCAGCCCCAATACGCCGCCTACTGGGGGCTGATGAGCCAGGGGGCGCTGCCCATCGCCGGCTCGTCCCAGCTGCTCGTCGAGGTCTCGCCCAGCAATGCAGTGTTCCCGATCACCGACGTCGCCATGAAGGCCACCGAGGTGCGCTCGTCAGGGACACTCATCGAGCGTGACTTTGGGCTCCTGGAGCTGCACGCCGCCACGCCCGATGCGATCGACGAGGCTGGTCGTGCCATTCTCGCTTCACTCGGATTCGCGCGGCGCGACCGGACGGCGCCCCGCGTCGTCTCGACCCAGCGCGTGTCCAGCGTGACCGACTACCACAGTCAGCTGTTCAACAAGGTTCGGCGCGGCGCATGGACGTTGCCAGGTGACACGCTGTTCGTGCTCGAGACTTCGCCGGCCGCGTACGTCTACCAGCTGGCCAACGAAATCGAGAAGGCAGTGCCGGTGCGACTGGTCCGGGTGGCTGGCACGGGCTTGTTCGGCCGGCTGATCGTGGCCGGGACCGAGGCCGAGGCCGCCCAGGCCGAGGCGGTCGCGATGGCCGTCGTGGAGACCACGCGCGCCGACGCCGACACGTCGATGGAGGGAGTTGAGACATGAACCTGGCCAGGGTCGCCGGGGCGGTCGTCGCCTCGGTCAAGGAGACCCGCCTGACCGGCATGAAGCTGCTGCTCGTTGAGGACGCAGGCCCCGACGGCGCGTCGCACGGCGCGGCGCCGTACGTTGCGGCCGACCTCGTCGGCGCGGGCGAGGGGGAGCTCGTGCTGATCGTCCGCGGGTCGCCCGCCGCGCGCTCCCTCGACGTACCTGGGACGCCGGTCGACGCGGCGATCGTGGGCATCGTCGATTCGATTCGGTCCGGCGGTGTCATGCCCTACGAGAAGCGTTGAGCATGACGTCCAGCACCGAGCTCCGCGCCTTCGGCATCGTGTCCCGGATGCAGCCTCGCTATGCGGCCTACGAGGCGACAGTGGCCGATGGGGACATCCCGCTCGAGGGAATGGCCCAGCTGTTCGTCGAGGTTGCGCCGGGCAACGAGGTCTACCGCATTGCCGACGCTGCGCTCAAGGCAACCAGCGCCCGGCCCGGCTCGCAGGTGGTCGAGCGGGAGTTCGGGATGCTCGCGCTGCACGCCGACGATCCCCAGGTGGTTCAAGAGGCCGGCCGCGTCATTCTCGAGCGGCTGGGGGTGGGGGTCGAGTCACGGGCCCGGCCGACGATCGTGTCGGAGAACCTGATCACCAACATCACGCCATTTCAGGCACAGCTGATCAACCGCTTCCGTCGCGGGTCCCTGCTGGTGCCCCGTCAGACCTTGCTGGTGCTCGAGGTCACGCCCGCCTCGTACATCCTGCTGGCGGCCAACGAGGCCGAACGGGCGGCCGATGTTGACATGATCGACATCCGGCCGATCGGGCGTTTCGGGCGCCTGTATCTCAGCGGTGACGAGGCCAGCGTGCGAGAGGCGCAGGCGGGCGCCCGCCGTGCACTCGACTCGCTCGTTCGGGCCGGCGTGCGCGATACGGCAACCGGCGGAGCAGCACGATGAGCACGCGCGAACCAAGAGAAGCGGGCGCTTCGACACTGGAGCTGTGGGTTTCGGTCGAGGATCGTGGGGATGTCGAGGCCGTGCGCCGAGCCGGCATCGCTCCGACGCTGGTCGTGCGCGCTGGTGGTAGCCCGCTCTACGGGCGGCCAGGCGAGCCGGTCTGCCTGCGGTTCGCTGCCAGCCCGCCGCCCGGCGTCGCGCGCCGGACGGTAGCTGCGATGCCGCTGCGCGCGGGCGTCCTGGTCCCGGGCGATGCTGCCGGGTTGGCGCTGCTCGAGGCGCTACGAGCCCAGGGACGCGCTCCGCTGGCGGTGGCCGCCACCACGGCCGATGACGCCCGGCGCGCGGCCGCGTCGGGGGCGAGCGCGGTCGTCGTGCCAGGAGCCGAGGCGATCGAGGCGATCGGCGCCACCCACGGGATCCGGGTCATCGCCGAGGTCGGTGACGCGGCCGCGGCCGAGGCTGCGGTCCGACGCGGCGCCGCCGGGCTGCTGGTGCCGGCGTCGCTGGCGATCGCGCTGGTCGGGCGCAGCGTCGTGGCCGACCGGCTGCCCAAGCGCGCCGGCACGCGCGCGACCGCCGGCCCTGCCCGGGCGCCGCGCCCCGCGTCGGCCACGATCGGCGCCGTCCTCGACCGTGCCGTCCGCCGTCACGGGGCGGCTGATGCGCTGGTCGACGTGGCCGGCAGGGGCCGCTGGTCGTACGAGCAGCTGTGGGTCGACGTCCGCCGGATCGGCCGGGCGCTGGTCGCGGCCGGGGTGGAGCCGGGCGACCGAGTGGCCCTGTGGGCGCGTGCCGTCCCCGAGTGGCCGCTGGTACAGCTGGCTGCCGGCAGCATCGGGGCGATCCTGGTCACCGCCAACCCCAGCGCGCCGGACGAGGAGCTGCGCGAGGTCCTGTTGCGCTCCCGCTCCAGCCTGCTGCTCGGCGCATCGCACTCGACCGCGGGCCGCGAGCTTCTGGCCCGGTTGGCGGCCGATCGCGGAGGCGAGCTGCGGGCGGTGGTCGGGCTGCCGTGCGACGAGGGTGAGCCCGACGGTCCGGGCCTGGTCGGCTGGGACGCGTTCCTGGCCGCGGGCGAGCGCGTGACCGACACGGAGCTCGACGCGCGGATCTCGCGCACCCGGCCCGACGACGTGGCCTCGATCCTGTTCACCTCCGGGACCACGGGCGCTCCCAAGGGGGCCATGCTCACTCACCGGGGAATGCTCCAGAACGCCACCGCGGTGGGCGGCAATCTCCATCTCGGACGGTCCGACCGGCTGTGCCTGGCGGTGCCGTTCCACCACTGCTTCGGCAGCGTCATGGGCACCCTGGCCACGGTCAGCTACGGCTCGGCGCTGGTGCTGCCCGCCCGCTGGTTCGACGCGGACGCGACGCTGCGCGCCGTCGAGGCCGAGCGGTGCACCGTGCTGTATGGCGTGCCCACGATGTTCATCGCCGAGCTCGAGGCCCAGAGCCGTCGCCCGGCCGACCTGTCGAGCCTGCGCACGGGGATCATCTCGGGCGCGCCAGTCGCCGTGGAGCTTGCCGAGCACGTGGCACACGAGCTCCATCTGCCGGAGCTGGTGGTCGCCTACGGGTTGACCGAGGCGTCGCCGGTCGTGACCCAGACGCGGATCGCCGACCCGCCGCCGGCCCGCCTGGGCACGGTCGGGCGGGCGATCGGGGGTGCCGAGGTGCGCGCGGTGGATCCCGCGACGGGCCGCCCGGTCAGTGCGGGCACGATGGGCGAGCTGTGCACGCGCGGGCCCATGGTCATGCGCGGCTTCTTCGAGGATCCCGATGCGACGGCGGCCATGATCGACGGCGACGGCTGGCTCCACACCGGCGACCTCGCGTCGCGTGACGAGCGCGGCAACTGGCAGATCGTCGGCCGGCTCAAGGACCTCATCATCCGCGGCGGCGAGAACATCTCGCCGGCCGAGATCGAGGCCGTGGCGCGGCGTCACCCGGACGTGGTCGATTCGCACGTGGTCGGCGTCCCGTCGGAATACTTCGGCGAGGACGTCATGGCATTCGTCCGTGCGCGCCCGGGCTCGGGGCTGGACGAGGCCGGCGTGCGCGCGTTCCTGGCCGCCCACCTCGCGCCGTACAAGGTGCCGCGCGAGGTCCGGTTCGTTGACTCGTTCCCGATGACCGGCTCGGGCAAGGTTCAGAAGCACCGGCTCCGCGAGCTCGCGGAGCAGGCGCTGCCGGCGATGCCCGGCGGGACGGCCGGGCCGTCCCCAACGCCCGACACCATGGGGCCCGACCCGACCACCGGGTCGCGCTCGTCCACCGATGTCGCGCCCACCTTGCCGTTGCTCGCGCCCAAGGTCCTGCCAGGCAGGGCTGCCGCGGATGTCTTGTCGGCGGCCTCCTCGAGCACCACGCCATTCAGCCCAGCCGGGCGCCAGCCCTCGCGGCCACCGCGCACCGGCTGGACTCGGCCCAGGTCGGCCAGCTGGGCCTGGCAGCCAACCGACCCGTCCCGCAACGATGAGCCGACCGATCGGCAGGAGGATCCCGTGACAGCCGACATCCGCCGGCGCGGCCAGCGCATCAAGACCTGGGGGATCGGCGACAACGTCGAAGCGCAGATCGAGGCGACCGGCGAGGCGCCGATCATGTACAAGGCGCTCGGCACCCCCGTGCGCACCAGCCACCCGTTCAACCTGTACGGCGACATCCGGAGCCAGCCCGATGCGTTGCGCGGCACGTTCGAGTCGGGCGCCGAGATCGAGCAGGTCGCCCGCCGCCTCGCGGAGCGCGACATCAGCGGCATCATCGGACTCGGCTCCGGCACCTCGCAATTCGTCGCCCAGGTGGCCAATGCCGCGTTCTCGCGCTACGCGGGCATCCCGGCCTGGGACTACGACTCGCTCGCGTTCCTCAAGAACACGCCCCCGTTCGACTGGCAGCGGACGGTCGCGGTGGGCTACTCGGGCAGTGGCTCGACCGTCGACACCGTGGCCGCCACCCGTCAGTGCCACGATGCCGGCGCCTTCACGCTCGCGTTCACCTCGATCGAGGGCAGCCCGGTGGTCCAGGCGAGCGACGCGCGCATCCTGACCGCGGGCGGCTTCGACACCGGCGGCTCGGACACGTTCCACTACACCACCCGGATCGCCGCCGCGATCTACCTCGCCATCGAGCTCGGCCGGATCCGGCAGCCGCGTGCCTTCGACTACGACCGGCTCCGGGCGCAGCTGGTCGCCACCGCCGACCAGATGGAGGCGATGTTCGACGCCGTCGACGCCCGGTGCCAGACCATCGCCGACGCGTTCCTGGGCATGCGAAGCATCCTCGCCGTGGGTGACGGACCCAACTACGGCACCGCGGAGGAGATCGCGCTCAAGTTCGACGAGATGGCCCACATCCCGACCAAGGCGATGAACCCCGGGCGTCACATCCACGGCGCGTTGGGCCTGACCGACGAGGACATCCTGACCATCTTGGTGGCGCCGCCGGGCATCTCCTACGATGATCTGGAGCGGATCGCCAAGGTGACCCAGATCCTCAAGACGCCGAGCGTGGCCATCGTGAGCGACAGCGACCGGCGCATCGCCGAGATCGTGGACTACGTCATCCGGCTCCCGGTCGAGGACGAGACGATCTTCCCGGTGCTCGCGGTCCTGCCCGGACAGCTGATCCCATACTGGTGCGGCGTCAAGCTGGGGCTCAACCCGGATACCCAGCGCTCGAACGTCCCCAAGCACGCGCGCGCATGGCACATGCTGTTCCCGCCGGGCACGCACTGAGGGGGACGATGGGCTCGCTGGCAAGGCCGCTTCCCGCAGCCCGGATGGCGCGATGACGCCCGACGGCACGCCCCGGGTCGTGGTCGTCGGCCCGGTCAACATCGACCTGTTCATGCGCGGCGAGGCGCCGCCGGATCGCGACGCGCTGGCCACCTGGGTCGGGCCGTCCGACGTCCAGCTGATCGTCGCTGGCTCGGTCGGATACACCGTCCAGGTGTTCGCACGGCTGGGCTCGCAGGTCGAGCTGTGCACGACGACCGGCGACGACGCGTTCGGCGCGTACCTGCGCGAGGCGCTCGCCGCGGCCGGGATCGGGCTGGGGCACTCGACGGTCGCCTCGGGCCCGACCGCGATCGCGATCTACATGCTCCTGTTTGGCAGCCCCAAGCGCCCGATGACGTACCGTCTCCCGGGATTCGAGGCGTGGCCCGACCCGCTGCCCGCGTTCGAGCTTGAGCCGCCATCGCTGCTCCACTGCGGCGGCCTGCTGCACTTCCCGGACCTGTGGCACCGCGACCTCGCCCGGGCGTTCGCGGCCACGCGCGCAGCGGGCGCGCTGACCAGCCTCGACCCACAGTTCCCGCTGACCGAGATGCCGGCCCCGTGGCTGCCGTTCCTCGACGACGTGCTGCCGCACACTGACGTGCTGCTGATGGACGAGGGCGAGTGCCGGACGATCTTCGACGAGCCCGATCTCGGCCCGGCGATCGAGCTCGCGCATGCGACGGGTCCGTCGGTGGTCGTGGTCAAGCGTGGCGCCGGGGGCTCGGTGATCTCGGACGGGACGCGTCGGCTGCTGCAGCCCGCGGTCCGAATCCCCGACGAGCTGGTCCGCGAGGCCGTTGGCGCGGGCGACGCGTTCGACGCGGCGTTTCTGGACGCTCTGGTTCGAGGCGCCGATACCGCCACGGCCGCACGCCGGGCCACCGCGACGGCTGCGCTCAGTCTGCGCCAGCGCGGCGGCTCGGAGGGGATCGCCGGACGCGAGGCGGTGGACGCGGTGCTCGACGACGTCCCGCCCGCGGAGGCGTGGACCGGCCGGTGACGATCCTGTGCGTGACGCCCAGCCCGGCGGTCGACCGCACGGCACGCGTCGATCGGATCGAGCACGACCGCGTGCTCCGGCCTGCCGAGCTGTCGGTGCTGCCCGGCGGCAAGGGCGTGAACGTTGCGCGGGTCGCGCACCGGCTGGGCGCGCTGGTGGCGACCACTGGCTTTGCCGGTGGCCATGCGGGCCGCTGGCTGGTGGGGGCGCTGGCCGCCGAGGGGCTCAATCCGCAGTTCGTGACCACGGGGCCCGAGACCCGGACCACGTACGTCATCGTCGATCGCCAGGGCCGGTCGGTGCTCATGTACGAGTCGGCCGCGCCGCTGCCGTCCGGTGATGTCGAGCGACTGCTGGCGCTGCTCGCCTCGGAGCTGCTCCCTGCGGCGGGGTTCGTGGTGATCGCCGGGAGCCTGCCGCGCGACACCGACCCCGCGGCAGCCGGCGAGCTCGTTCGGCTCTGTCGCGAGGCGGACCGGCCGTCCCTGGTCGACCTCACCGGCGCCGCGCTCCACGCGGCCCTGGCCGCAAACCCGTCGATCGCCAAGATCAGCCTGGAGGAGGCGGTCGAGGCGGGCGTGGTGCGCGGTCCCGGCCTCCACGCCGCCGCGGATGCGGCGGTTGCGCTGGTCCGGCGGGGCGCGGACGCGGCGATCGTCACTGACGGCGCCCGTGGTGCGGCCGGGTTCGACGGCGAGGCGCTGTGCGAGGCGTCCGTGCCGGCGGTGGCCGCGGTCAGCGCGGTCGGGTCGGGCGACGCGGTCAGCGCGGGTGTCGCGATCGCGCTGGCGGCCGGCCGCCCGTTCGCGGATGCGCTGGCGATGGGCGCGGCCGCCGGGACGGCCAACGCCAGGTCGCTGGGTGCAGGCAGGCTGCAGTCCGCGGACGTGGACCATGTGCTGGCGGAGGTACGGGTTCGCCCCGTGCCGCTCAGACGTGGAGAGCGACGCCATGGACCCGCTTGACGGATCGAACGATCCCACGCGCCTGAGCGACCGAGACCTCGAGCGCCTGCTGATGGAGCTTGAGGCGCGCCGGCCGGGCGCCCCCGTTCCGTCGGTCGGCGTGCGCCCACGGCGCCGACCCTGGACCTACGTCGAGATTCGGCAGCTGGATCGCCTTCGAGGCGAGGCGCGCCGTCGCGGCGAGTCGCGCCGTTGTGGCTGAGGAGGCAACTGCCGGTCGTCGAGGATCGTCCGGCGGCGACGGCAATTGCCCGTCGGGTCAGCGGGCGAGCCCGCGCTTCTCAAGGGCGGCCAGCAGGGCCGCCGGAGTCCAGCCGTCCAGCTGGCTGATCACGAGGTCGGCCGCCCTGAGCCGCTCGCTCGGCAGGCTCGAGGCGACGCCGACGCAGCGGGCCCCGGCCGCAAGAGCTGCCGCGATTCCCGCTTCAGAATCCTCGAACACCACCATTGCCGAAGCGGGCACGCCCAGGGCGGCGGCGGCCGCGAGGTAGGGGTCCGGCGCGGGCTTGCCACGCGCAACCTGGCCGGAATCGATCGTCACTGGAAAGGCATCGTCGAGGCCGATGGCTTCCAGCGCCAGCCCGATGTTGGCGGCCGACGCGGAACTGACCAGCGCGACCGCCAGACCGTCCGCGATCGCCGCCCGCACGAAGGCACGCGCACCAGGCACCTCGGTCAGGCCCGGACCGGCTGCAACCTCGCCGGCTTTGTCGTCGAAGCCGGCCTCGACGAGCGCCCGCGCCTCGGAGCCGGGAAGTCCAAACTCGTCGTGCAGGATGTCCACCGTGCGTCGGCCGAACAACCGATCGCGTACGTCGATCGCGGTCAACGGGTGGTCCTGCAGGGCCGCATAGCGCAGCCAGCTTCGAGTAACGAGCTGGCCGGTGTCGACGAGGACGCCGTCGAGATCGAAGGCGAGCGCCGGCTCAGGCGCTCGGCGCATCGTCGCCGGCAGGCCCGCCCACCCCCAGGCCGGCGATCAGACGCAGGATCTCCTCGTGATTGGTCTCGGATGCCTCACGAACCCCGACCAGCCGGCCGTGACGCATGATCGCGATCCGCGATGCCAGGCGGAACACGTGGTCGAGGTTGTGGCTAACAACGATCTGGGTCAGCCCGCGTCCAGCGAGCCGCTCGATCAACTCCTGAACGCGGGCCAATTCGTGCAGGCCGAGCGCCGCCAGCGGTTCATCCATGATCAACACTCGTGAGCCCCAGTGCACCGCCCGCGCGATCGCGATCGCCTGTCGCTGGCCGCCCGACAGCCGTCGGACCTGCTGGCGCACTGACGGTATCTTGACGTCGAGATCGTCGAGCGCCTTTGACGTCTGGGCGCGCATCCGCTCGACGGCCAGAATCCCGAACGGCCCCAGGCGGTGGGTGAGCTCGCGACCCATGAACAGGTTCTCGGACACATCCCGGTAGTCGGCCAGGGCGAGGTCCTGGTGGACGGTCTCGATCCCGGCCTCGTGAGCCATCGCGGGTGACGCGAAGCGGATCGGCTGCCCGTCGACGACGATCGTGCCTCGATCGGGGTGGAGCACGCCGGAGAGCATCTTGATCAGGCTCGTCTTGCCGGCACCGTTGTCGCCGACGATCGCGGTCACGGTGCCCGACGGAAAATCGAGGGTCACGTCGGTGACGGCATGGACGCCACCGTAGGACTTCCAGACCTCCCTCGTCGCGAGCACGGACGTGGCCTCCGGGTGGGGCTGCTGTCCAGGTTGCGCGAGCGTCGATTCCATGGGCCCTCTCGGTGCGCTCCTGATCCTCCGAGCCTACTCGTGCGCCCCGCGGGCGTCAATCGTGCGTGCACAGATGTGCAGGGCGTGACCGTCCCGCGTCCGAGGCGCGCGGCGCAAGTCGATCCACCGTGATGGCCCATCCGACGTTGGACGCTGGGTCACGCCCGGGCGCATGATCGGACCATGCGGATCCACGTGTTCCTCGAGCCGATGTTCAGCTCGTCGGCCACCCATCTCGGCGGCCCGGCTCAGGTGTTCACGCTCGGGTTCGCGGTCGTGGTCGCGATCGTCGGCCTGGCCTGGATGCGGCGGACGCTCACGATCGAGCCGGATGCTCATTCATTCCGCGCGACCGCGCCGACTCACCAATGGGGACGCGTGCTGGCCGCGGCGGGACTGCTCGTCGCGGCGCTGCTCCTCGCCGCAGTGGGTCTGGGCGTCGTCCGGCTGTCCTGACGCAGGGCTATCGCGCGGCGTGGCCGCGCAGGTAGGCGTCGACCACAGCCTCAGCGAAGGGTGCGTCGAGCGTGCCGCCGAACATCAGTCGGAAGTAGACCGGACCAACCAGGAGCTCCGTCGAGACCGATGGGTCGGCGTCGGCGCGCAGGTCGCCCCGGGCCACACCGCGCGCGATGACGCGGGTGATCTCGTCGCGGCGCGCCTGGACCACGGTGGCCCGAAACGGATCGCCCAGGGTGGGATTGAGCGAGATCTGCGAGAGCAGGGCCCGGATCACGCGTCCGAAAGGCGTATCAGTCAGGGCGCGCATCGGGTTCACCACCGACGCCATCAGCTCAGCGCGCGTGCTGCCCAGGTCAGGAATGGCGACGTGGGGCCCGGCGAGCTCGGCAAGCAGCTCCTGGCACAAGGCCTCCTTGGAGCTCCAGTGACGGTAGATCGTGGTCTTGCCGACGCCCGCCCTGGCGGCGACGTGCTCGAGCCGGAGCCGCGAGAAGCCCTCCTCGACGAGCAGCTCCCGGGTTGCCTCGAGGATCCGGCGGTGGGCATCGGTGCTCCGAGGCCGGCCGCGCCGCGACCCCTTCGGCACTGCAGCGTCGGGCGAAGAAGCGACAGCGGGGGGCGGGGTGGTCACCGTGGCATCTTACGAAACGGAGCGTATCGATGCAAACAGATTCTGGGTGGGGCTGGCGACCCGCGGCCGGTGTTCTCCGAACGGTAACCAAATCGGTACGTCTCGTATCGCAAATTCGGGATCTTCTCACGTACCATACGATACGGATCGTATCCAATATCGTGCCAACCAACAGACGGAGGTTCCCCTTCGTGAGCGACAACTATCGCCTCATCGACGTCATCGAAAGCGCCAACGATCGCCGGCCGTTCTGCGACTGCGGCCGACCCACCGAACCCGTGTACCGGGACGGTGTGATCTGGCTCGAATGCAGCTCGCTGCGCGAGCCCAGGACGGGCCGCGTGGCCAGGATCTGGAACACGCTCACCACCGGCGCCCATGCCCACGAGCGCATCGTGGACGTGCCGGCCGCGGAGGAGAGGCTGCCCAGCGCAGCCTGACCAGCCCGGACGTCCCGGAGACCGGGGATCGGGTCCGGTCCAGCAGGCCGCGAACATGAGACTTGACAAGACGAGATGTCGTGTCTAGTCTCGTCTCATGTCGAGCACCACTGAGCGGCAGGGGTCCGCTTCCACACGCATCGTCGCGGCCGCCGGCCCGATCCTCGCCCACGACCCGACCGCCTCCATGGCCGCTGTCGCGCGCGCGGCGGGCGTGTCCCGGGCGACCCTCCACCGCCATTTCCGGACGCGTGCCGACCTGCTCACGGCGGTCGGCGTCGAGCCCGATGTCGGGACACGCGACCGGGTCCTCCTCGCAGCCGCCGACCTGATCGCGCGAGACGGTCTCGAGGGCATGTCCCTGGACGAGGTCGCGCTCCGCGCCGACGTCTCCCGGGCCAGCGTGTATCGGCTGTTCCCCGGCAAGCCCGCGTTGTTCGAGGCACTCGTCACGACCTACGCCCCGTTCGAGCCGGTGATCGCGCTCCTGAACGAGATCGGCGACCGGCCCGCAGACCAGGTGCTGCCCGAGGTCTACCGGCTCGTCGCCACCATCGGCAGCACGAACATCGGCCTGATTCGCGCCGCCTACGTCGAGGTCTGGGCCGCCTCACCTGACGCGGTTGCCGGTGCGGGACGCCCGCTGCGCGCGATGCTCCGGAGCCTCGGTGCCTATCTCGAGCGGGAGATGGCGGCCGGTCGACTCGAGCCCATGAACCCGATGCTCGCGGTCCAGTCGCTGCTCGGACCGCTGATCTTCCACCTCCTCACGCGTCCCGCTGCCAAGCAGATCGTGGGCGTCGACGTGCCTCTCGCGGACGCCTTCGAGCAGCTCGGTGCCGCCGCGCTCCGCAGCCTCAAGCCCAGCGCGCCCGGCCGCGGCGCGACCAGCCAGGAGTAGACCCATGGCCGCACCCGCCACCACCGCTGCCGACGTTCGGGCACAGCGCATCTACGAGCGACGCTGGCTCACGCTCGGGGTCCTCGCCCTGAGCCTCGTGATCATCGGTCTCGACAACTTCGTGCTCAACGTCGCCCTGCCCACGCTCCAGACCGCGTTCGATGCGACCGCGGCGCAGCTGCAGTGGATGGTCGACGCGTACATCCTCGTGTTCGCGGGCCTGCTGCTGCTGATGGGCGCCCTCGGCGACCGCTTCGGGCGCGCGCGCGTGCTCCAGCTCGGGTTGCTGGTGTTCGGCGGCGCCTCGATCGCCGCCACCTTCGCGACCACGGCCGAGCAGCTCATCGCCGCCCGCGCGGTGATGGGCATCGGCGCGGCGATGATGATGCCGTCCACGCTGTCGATCCTGATCAACGTCTTCCCGCGCGACGAGCGGGGCCGGGCGATCGCCGCCTGGTCCGGGATCATGGGTCTCGGCATCGGGCTTGGCCCGGTGGTGGGCGGATTCCTGATCGAGAACTTCGACTGGGCCGCCGTCTTTCTCATCAACGTGCCCGTTGCGCTCGCGGCGCTCCTGCTCGGGCTCGTGCTCGTCCCGGACAGCCGGGACCCGTCACCCGCGCGGATCGACCTGCCTGGCGCCGCGCTCTCGATCTCGGGCGTCTCGGTCCTGGTCTACGCGATCATCGACGCGCCGCGGACCGGGTGGACCGATCCGTTCATCCTGGGCATGTTTGCCGCGGCGTTGCTGTTGCTCGTGGTCTTCGTGTGGTGGGAGCTGCGCACCAGTCACCCGATGCTCGACTTCTCGCTGTTCCGAAATCGGCGGATGACGGCCGGCGTGACGGCCATTGGCGCCAACTTCTTCGGGTTGTTCGCAGTCATCTTCGGGCTCACCCAGTTCCTGCAGTTCGTGCTCGGCCTGACCCCGCTCGAGGCCGGTGCGGTGATGCTGCCGCTCGCGATCGGGATCCCGATGGGCGCGGGCCTCAGCGTTCGCCTGGTCGGTCGCCTGGGCACGGCCCGGGTGGTGGCCGGCGCACTGGTCGCGGTCGCGATCGTCATCCTGACCGTGACCCAGTGGTCGACGGCCACCGAGCCCTGGGTCGTCGCCGTGACCCTGTTCTTTGCCGGGATGGCGATGGCCAACGTGATGGCTCCGTCTGCCGACGCGATCCTGGGCGCCGTGCCCGAGGGGCGGGCGGGTGTCGGCTCGGCCGTCAACGTCCTGGTCGGTCAGCTCGCAGGCGCGCTCGGAGTGGCGGTCGTCGGCTCGGTCATGAACTCCGTCTACGCGGACCAGATGGCGAAGGTCGTCGGCCAGCTGCCCGCCCAGGTTGCGGGACCGGCGTCCGACTCTGTCGGGGCCGCCCTGGCGATCGCCGCCCAGCTGCCCGGTGCGCTGGGCGATGCGCTGGCGACGGCCGCGAGGAACGGCTTTGTCGACGCGCTCGGTGCCGGCGCCATCGTGGCGGCGGTGGCAATCCTGATCGGCGCACTCGCCGTCGGGCGCTTCATGCCGCCGCGCCACCTGCCGACGACATAACGGGCCGTCGCGGAGGCCTCACTCACAGTACGCTTCCTCCCGTCGGCGCGACACGCGCCCGGGAGGAAGATCATGCGACGCATCCTGGAGTTCTACCGGCTCCAGATCCATGTACTGCGGACATGGCGACCCAGCGGTGGGTCGCGGATCCGGCGGCTCCTGGCCACCCTGATCATCAGCGTCCTGTCGTTCGGGGGCGCGGTGTGGCTGACGCCCGGCGTGAGCCTCGCCCCGGGCGCACCCGTGATCGGCTCGCTCCTCGTGGGCGCCATCGTGCTGGCGATCCTCAACGCGCTCGTCCGGCCGCTGTTCCTCGCCTTGTTCGCCGGGATCTCCGTGATCGCGGTGGTGGTCGCCACGATCGCGTTCCAGGTCATCTCGTTCCTGGTGCTGCCGGTATTCGTGACGGACCTGCTCGTCAACGGGATCGGGGCGGCGCTGGTCGCGTCGTTCGGGTACGCGATCGTGAACACGATCCTGGTCAGCGTGTTCTCGATCACCGACGACAATTCCTACTGGGCCACGCTCCTGCAGCAGCTCGCCGCGAGGCGCGGAGACGCGATTCAGACCGACCAACCTGGCCTCGTTGTCGTACAGATCGACGGTCTGCCCGAGCCGGTCCTCATCCGCCAGGTCCGCGCTGGTCGCGTGCCGCATCTCGCGTCCTGGATCCGCTCGGGACGCTACCGCCTCGACCCCTGGGAAGCACTCCTGCCCCCGACGACCCCGGCAAGCCAGGCGGGCATCCTCCACGGCAACAACGACGGGATCCCGGCCTTCCGCTGGTACGAGAAGGAGTCCGGGCGGCTCATGGTCGCCAACCACCCCGATGATGCGCTCGAGGTGGCCCGCCGGATCTCGAACGGCGAGGGGCTCCTGTCCAATAACGGCGCGAGCGTTGGCAACCTGTTCTCGGGCGACGCTGCGCGCTCGTACATCACGATGGCCACGATCAAGGATCAGGGCCAGGGCCTCGGCCGGAGCCAGACGTTCCTGTCGTTCTTCGCCAGCCCCTACAACTACCTGAGCACGATCGTGCGCTTCATCGGCGAGATCGCGAAGGAGTACATCCAGGCGCGGCGCCAGGCACGCGCCGGGATCGAGCCGCGGATGCATCGTGGCATGCCGTATCCGGTCGCGCGTGCCGCGACCAACATCGCGCTGCGCGATCTCTCGACCTCACTCGTGATCGAGGAGATGTACCGCGGGACTCCGGTCATCTACGTCGACTACACCGACTATGACGAGATCGCCCACCACAGCGGACCGGAGCGGGGCGAGTCGCTCGATGCGCTCGACGGCGTGGACGCCGCCATCGCGACCCTCGAGAAGGCGGCCGGCGCGGCACCCCGGCCATACCGCTTCGTCGTCGTGTCCGACCATGGCCAGACCCTGGGTGCGACGTTCCTGCAGCGCTACGGCAAGACGCTGGGCGACACGATCCGCGAGCTGATGGGCGGGGAGACGACGGTCAGCGAGGCGGCCGCACGCGTCGAGGAGTGGGGGCCGACCAACGCATTCCTCTCCGAGCTGACCCAGGTGAAGGGCGTCTCCGGCGGGCTGGCCCGCGCCGCGTTCCGGTCACAGTCGTCGGGCGGGGCCGTGGACGTGGCACCTGATGACGTTGGTCGCGCGCGGTCGGGGGCCGGCGGCAGCAAGGGGGCCGACGGTGCCGACGCGGCGGCAGGCGCCGAAGCCGAGCGTCCCGACCTGATCGCCATCGCATCGGGCAACCTCGGGCTCGTCTACTTCCCGCGTCTCCCCGGGCGCACGACGCTGGAGCAGCTGGCCGCGACGTACCCCGGGCTGGTGGATAACCTGGCCCGGCACCCCGGGATCGGCGCCATGCTCATCAGCTCGGAGGCCCATGGCTCGCTGGTCGTGGGGGCTGCGGGGATCAACTTCCTCGACGAGGACCGCGTCGAGGGGGAGGACCCGGTCGCGCAGTACGGGCCGGCGGCAGTCCGTGCGCTTCGCAGGCTCGACGGGCTGGAGCACGTCCCGGACCTGTCGGTGATCAGCATGTACGACCCGGTGTTCGAGGAGGCCGCGGCGTTCGAGGAGCTGATCGGGTCGCACGGGGGCCTCGGTGGCCCGCAGACCAAGCCGATGCTCATGCATCCGGCCGATTGGGTGCTCGATGAGGAGGTCGTCGGCGCGGATGCCGTCTACCGACAGATCCGCCGCTGGGCGGAGCGCGAGCTGGGGCTCCGGTTTGGGCGTGACGGGTCCGCGGCGCCGCTGCCGATGCCGGAATCTTCGGGGGCCGTGGCCACGAAGCCGGGTCATCAACCGACGTCGTAGGCGGTTCATTGGGGCCGCCGCCAGTTCGGGCGAGTCGCGGGCGCGGCGTTTGTTCGGGCAGGTGGCCGGGAACTCCCACACCAATCGGCGACTCTTCGTGAGCCGCCGGCAGGGCAGACGCCGGATCGCGCACTGACCATCGGGTGCTTGGCGCTCGGCATGCGGGCGCCCATCGTCGCCTGAGCGGGATCGGCTGGGTGCGCGATGCGGCCCGATGCCTGGTCCACGGATGGGTTGAGATCCCGCCATGCCCGGTCGCCCTCGGGCAGCTTCGTTGCCTGGGCGATGGGCTGGATTGGAAACACGTATGTCACTCATGGGTTCCTGCACGCGCGGCAGCGCGAGTTGAGCGGAATGCGTCTCCGTCTCTGGGATTCATCCCCGATCGAGTCCACTTCCCGGTATCGCGCCTCGCGGCGACGACGAGTTCGGGCGGCCTCCAGACAGGGGATGATCGTCGCGATCGGCGTATCAGTCCTTGACTGCATCTGGCTTGTTACGTTCCACCCCGATGCTGCCGGACTCGTCCTGGCCCTCAACCTGATGGTCGCCATCGTGGCGGCAGCCGGCTTCCTGATGCTGGGCTCCGTCGCCAGGCGGAGACCCGAGGGCGTCGTCTTCGCCACGCTCGCTGCAGTGGATGTGGCGGCCGTCGGCATTGGGCTTGGACACCCGGCGCTCGGATTCGTGGCCGTCGGCTACCTTCTGTTGCTGCCGGTCGTCGTATCGCTGGTGATCCCGTGGGAGACGAGGATCCACGTCACCTGGCTCGGACTCCACACCGGGGTTGCGCTGGCGTACGCCCTGCTCGCGCCGACGGCATCCATCCCGGACGGCGCCCGGGACCAGCTCCTCGCGTTGCTCATCGTCGCGGTCGCAGTCAGCCTGTCCGGGCAAGTGACGGGAGTCCGGGGCCGGGTTGCGAACTTCACCCAGATCCAGCAGATCAAGGCCCTCAATCGACAGGCGCGTCGCCACAAGGTGCGCCTCGACTCGCTCAACGCGGACCTCGAGACGACCGCGGCGACCGACATGTTGACCGGCCTTGGGAACCGGCTGGCGCTCGACGCGGGCCTGAGGCTCGTGCGTTCCAGGATCGAACGGCAGCAGGATCACTACGGACTGATGATCCTCGATCTCGATCGTTTCAAGGCGATCAACGACGAGCGCGGTCACCTGGCAGGCGACGAGGTGCTCCGCGTCACGAGCGACGCGCTGCGAGGCGTCCTCCGCGCGGGCGACTCGGCCTACCGGTACGGCGGTGAGGAGTTCGTCGTGCTCATGCTGCTCACCCGGCCGCGAGAGGCGCTCGCCGCTGCTGAGCGATTGCGGACCGCGATCGAGTCGCTTCAGATCCCCAACGCCCGAAACGCACCGTACGGGCATCTGACCACGTCAGTGGGCGTGACGACGATCGGACCCGCCGATCTGTCTGCCGATGATGCGTCGTGGCTGGCGCGAGCCGACGCTGCGCTCTACCGGGCCAAGGCGAACGGCCGTAACTGTGCGGAGATCGGTCCCGGCAACGCGAGCTCAGACGGAACGGACCCGTGGATCTCACCGGCCGATCGGGGGCGTCGCGGCGCGATACCGTTCGCTCCGTCGTCCGTGAGGGTGATTCCGGCTCAGCCCGCTCAGCAGGCTCTCCCAGAGGGCGGCGGATGAGCATCCGGCCGTGGCCGCACGACATCTGCAGGCGGGAATCGATCACGATACGCGTGGGTCGGTCCGGTGATCGCTGCACACGCACCAGCGATCCGGCGTAGATAAGTCGCAGATAAGTCGATCCTGCGATGATCTGGGGTGCGCCATGAGGGACTGGCCGGGACCGGACCCAGGGGGGATCGGCTCGGACGGCGAGTTGTGACCTCGGTCCGCCCCTCGCGGCGTTGTCTCGTGCCCTCCGCCCGCAGAGCGCAAGCACCTCCGGTCGACACGGTGTGATGCAACCCGCAAACAGCATCGGGCGAGAGCTGCGCCCGCTTGACCGCGCCGACGATCTGTCGAACGCCGAGCGAGCATGGCTGGGTCGACGCGCTCGTCGCGGTCCGCGGCCTGGACTGGAGCTTTCACCTCCGCTTTGGCGCGTGGTCACCGACGGCGGGTCGCGAACGGTCACCGTGACGGAGGTGCCAGAATAGATGCCCCACGATCGTCGGAAGGAGCCCAACCGATGGCGGGGACAGTCATCATCACCAGCACCGCGGCAGACCTGACCCCCGGCCTGGCAACGGCAAGGGGGATCATCGTGGTCCCGAGCGTCGTCACCTTCGGGAGCGACGAGTACCGAGCTGGCGTCGATCTCTCGGTCGACGCGTTCTGGGACCGGATGATGGTCCCAGATGCCCCGTATCCGATAACGGCCCCGCCACCCCCCGGTGCGTTCAGGGACGCCTACGAGGCCGCCTTCGCCTCCGGCGCTGATGCGATCGTCTCGGTCCAGATCAGCGCTCAGATGTCGGCCACCATGAATTCGGCCCGAGTCGCGGCCGAGATGGTCTCCGATCGCGAGATCCATCTTGTCGACACCGGCACGGCCTCGATTGGGACTGGACTGCTCGCCCTCCTCGCCGCCGAGATGGCCGAACTCGGCGTTGCAGCTGCCGAGATTGCCCGGGTCCTCGCCAGGCGCACAGCGGATGTCCAGTTGTTCGCGGCGCTCGACACGCTCGACTACCTGCGGCAGGGTGGCCGCCTCTCCGGTCCAGCGGCACGGATCGGTGCCTTCCTGTCGGTCAAGCCGATCATCAGCATCGTGGATGGCCAGGTCGCGGTCGTTGACCGAGTCCGATCGCTTGGTGAGGCCTCGGAACGGGTCATCGCCATGCTGACCCGACGTCCGGTCCAGCGGCTCGCGATCCTGTACAGCCCGCCTGCCGACGGGGACGCTTTCCGCGACGAGGTCGTCGAGCGGATGCCGGGTGACATCGACCCGACCCGGGTGATCGTCTATCCGGTCGGTGCGACCGTGGGCCCCCACGTCGGTCCGGGCTGCCTTGGCGGTGTCATGCTGACGGCGATGCCGGCGTAGACGATTCGCTGGTGATCGGGAGAGTCGGTTGCCCCGCGCGGCGAGGTCTCATGTCGCCGAACGTCGCGCGCGGGCGCCCGTCCACCCGACGCCCACCGCATCCCCTGCCCCCGATCTCCCCGAACGGGCTACCAGCGGATGACACCACCCACGAACAGGAGCGTCAGGGATACGACCGCGATCACCGCGATGACGCCCATCCCGATCTGCGCGTTCTTCGACTGGTGCCACGGGTTCGACGTCTGCGCCTCGTGCTGGCGCGCCTGGCGGTCGTGCTCCCGGCGTGCGTTGTGCGAGGCGCTCTTCTCGGTCTTGTGCTTGGTGCTCACGCGTTGATCTCCGAGCGATCGGCACGCGCCTGGGCGCGTTCGGCTGCAGGCGACTGACGCCGCCGGACGCCATGGTACCGGCCACGGCGATGACGACGTTCTGAGATCGGCTGTCGCCCTCCTGCGGCCACACCGGGACGCCGTCGTGGATGTGCACAGTGCGTCATGCTTGCGTGCACCGCGACCCGACACCGACGCGGACGTCGCGGCGGTCCGGCGGGAGACCGAGAACAGACGGGGAGGGAGAGCACCGATGGCCCAGGAACCGAGCAGGCCGCCGCAGCCCGATGCCACGACCGGGAGCCGGCGTTCCGTGGTCGTGCCGCCTCCACCAGGTCCCGGATTGCTTGTTCGCGCCATCTGGTTCGTGTTCATCGGGACATGGCTGAGCGCCATTGCAATCGGGGCTGCCTACTTCCTGTGCCTGATCGTCATCGGACTGCCGTTGGGGTTCATGATCTTCAATCGACTGCCCCTGATCCTGACGCTCCGGCCACGCACCGACGTGCAGACAGTCGAGGTGCTCGATGGGGTTACCTACATCTCCGGTGGCACCGTCGCGCAGCGTCCGCTCTGGGCGCGCGCCATCTGGTTCCTGCTGATCGGCTGGTGGTTCGGCGCCATCTACCTCGGGGCCGCCTGGTTCCTGTGCGTGATCCTCATCACCTTGCCCATCGGGCTGTACATGCTCAATCGCGTCGGCGCCGTCATGACGCTGCTTCGCTACTGACACGACGCTGACGCGAAGGTGGACGATGCGAACGCAGCCACAGGAAGGGTCGAGTTGGGCGAGCAGCCACTGAGCTTGAGCGACGGCATCGTGACGCTGCGTGCCTGGCGGCCAAAGGATGCCACCGCCGTGTTTGCCGCTTGCCAGGACGCGGAGATCGCCCGGTTCCTTCCCATTCCCCAGCCGTACACGGAGGCCGCGGCCCGCTCGTTCATCGCCCGCCGCCGGGCGGACTGGGAGGGCGACGACGAGCGGTCGTTTGCCATCACGGATGCCGCCACCGGAGCGGTGGTGGGGGCCATCGCCCGCCACCAGCGCGCCGAGCACCGCGTCGAGTTCGGCTACTGGCTCGCGCCGTGGGCACGGGGCCGCGGGTTCGCCACGCGGGCGCTGCGTCTCATCGCCGACTGGTCACTCCGGGAGAGCTTCATCCGACTCGAGCTGTTCACGCACCCGGACAACGTGGCATCGCGGAGGGTCGCGGAGCGCGCTGGCTTCACCTTCGAGGGCGTACGGCGGGCGTGGGACATGGACCGGGCCGGGAAGCCCCAGGATGGCGTGTTCTATGTCCAGATCGCCGGGGACACCCTGCGCGACGGCTAGATCACCGCCCCCGGCATGGTTCCGGCCTCCTGCTCGCCGCCTCCGGCGATCGGGCGGTGGCGGGCATCGTCGGCCCGACCCCGTCGCCGCAGCCCATCGCCGCCCATCACTACTGCTGGCACCGCGTCCATGCTCGGGGTGCATCGCGCGCCCGCTGGGGCCCATGATCCGACATATGCTCGGTGAGGTTCACCCGTCCGGGAGGGGCACACGATGGCGACCGACAGCGGAGACCAGGAGCGTGATGCGCTGGCGCTTCGTGCCGCGATGGACGCCATGCTTGAGGGACTCACCGACGAGCAACGTGCCAACATCCCCGATCGGTTGCTGCATCGCTGGCTCGCCTTCGGGATTCGGCTGGGGCTGGAGCGTCCGGGACAGTCGGGTCGCCTGCTCGAGCTGATCGACACCGGGGGAGTCGAGCCGGCGCTCGTGGACGAGCCTCACGCGGCAGTCACCGCCGCCAGCGGACGCGACGCCGAGAGCCCGGCAGCGTCCGAGCAGATCCCGACCGTCTCGCTCGTGCTCGCTCGAGCGGCCTCTATCACGGCATCCGATCTCGCAGACCAGGAGCCGGGGGCGCGGTTCGCGTGGGCTGCGAGGCTGACGAGTGCCGACATCCTGTCCCTGGGCGGCGTTGTGGGGGACATGCTCGCCGCGGGCTCGCCCGCGGATGTGGCCCGGGGATTCGGCGTCGCCTGGGACGCCGGCGTGCGGCTGCCGCGCAGGGAGCGGAACGAGCTGTTCGCCCGGTTCTCCGAGCTCCAGGTCACGGTGGGCGGGATCCTGGCCGGGCGCGACCTGTGGGCCGAGCAGCGGTCACGGCGGGAGACCGGCTTCGAGGCGCTGTTGAGCTCATGGCGCTTCGGGTCGGGTCCGCACGAATCGCGGGCCGCGGCTGCCATCGACCAGGGCGGTGATCGTGCCAGGTGGGGCCTCGTCGCCGCGTGGAACGCGTGGGTTGCGATGCGCTACCGGGAGCTCATCGAGCGTCCTACGTTCGAGGTCCTGGTCAGGCCCTGGGTCACCGCGGTGGGGCCGCTCCCGGATCCATGAACCCCTTCACGACCGCTCGATCCTGCGACCTGGCACCGTCGGCACTCGAGGGGCCGAGCTCGCGCGCATTGTCGCGAGCCCACCCCTGGCGACTGGGCGGTGAGCTCGAGCGTGCCGCCGGTCGCGAGCGTCGTCCCGTTCGGCGGAGGTGTGCTCGCCTTCTGGTTCACATTTCGCCGGACCTGGCCGGGCCCGGCGCAGGCATGATCCATCGAGGGATGGTCCCGTCCGGGCCGTCGACGACGAGGGCTGGTTCGACAGGAAGGTGGGCCGCATGGGACGGGTGACCATCGTCGGGCGACCCGTCCCCGAGCGGGTGGTGTGGGCCGTCGTCGGCGCCGTCGGGCTGCTGGTGCCGGTCGGCCAGGGTCTGCTCATCATCACGATCGTCCTCGCGCCCCCGGTCGCGCTGCTGGCGCTGCTGGGGTATCTCGCATGGACCTGGCGCCTCCGTGCACGGGCCTCGGCGTTCAGTGCCCGATCGTGGACACTGGCGACCTGGGTCCTGGTGTCCACAATCGGCTGGCTGGCGGCTGTGGGAATCCTGTACGGCCCGGGTCGTGGTCCCGATCAGGTTCCTGCGGCCGGGTCCGGGCTCCTGGTGCCGGTGGTCGTCGCCCTTTCGGTCGGCGCGGCTCTCGGCGCGTATCTGGTGGCGCGCCGCTACCTGTGGGCCGGATACCGCGAGGAACCGGGCGACAGGATTGGATCCAACTAGGGCACCGACTGCCGCTCAGTGCCGCTCGATCGTGCGCGGGGGAGTGGGGTGGCCTACGGGGCTCGAACCCGTACCTCTGGAGCCACCACGCGACGGAGACGCGGCGAGTCGTGCGTGGAACCGCATCCGAGGGCGCAACATTGCTGCAGACTGCAGCAATCTCGAGCCTCCGCAGCGAGCGCACTAGGTTCAGGAATCGCCGAACAGACTCACAGCTGCGTGTCGGTCCAGGGGTCGAAGTTCCAGGTGAGCGGCGTGATCCCAAGGATCATCGCGCCCTCGCTCCTGCGCCAGGCCGTGCCGTCCCGCTGGTAGCGGACGACGGGGCCGCCGCCGTCGAATCGGTAGAGGCGCAGGAGCTCGTCGCCCTCGGTGCCGTACAGGTGCTGGAACATCGCCGCCGGGCGTCCCGCCAGCACGCTGTCTCGGAAGCAGCCCAGCACGCTCGGCGGGTCGTTGACCAGGGCGGTGCCGCAGAACGGGTAGGCGTCACCCGAAGCCACCTCATCGGGTGCACCCTCGATCAGCGGCTCCGCGACCTCTGGCGCCGGTTCGAGCCCCGTCGCGGGCCAGACCGGGCCATTGGCGATCGAGGGCTGTGGCACGGTCTCGCTTCGTGCGTCGAGTTGGATCGAGAAGGCTTGCGTCGCGGTCCCGAGGGTGACCCGGGCCGTGCTCAGCTCGTCTGTCGAGCACGGGATCTGCGCGCAGGTCGGACGCTGGAAATAGAGCCGTAGCACCGGGTCCTGGGTTACCGCACGAAGGGCCCTCAGCGCGAGCTCCAGCCCGTCGGCGCACGAGATCATGGACTCCCCTGCGCCGGCATCCGCCTGGCTAGGCTCGGGGTCGCAGACGGCGGTCGCATCGACGTCGGCCAGATCGACGCGAGGAAGGTCGCTGATCACCAAGTAGGACGCCGAGGTCGGCGTCGCGGGTGCGAGGCTCGGTGGTGCGACCAGGCGGGTTGGGGTGGGCGACGGGGGCGGGACCGAGGCCGAGGGTGACGGCACCGGCGACGGCGTGGCTCTCCCGCAGGCAGCCACGATGAGTGCGCTCGCCAGCGTGGCCAGCAGCCCTCGATACGATCTCACACCCTTCCCCCCTGCGAGGTCGGCGCCCGCGGCGCGTCAGGTGGAGCGTGGATCCGCCGAGCACCCCCGTCAAGCAGTGACGAATGCCGCCGCCCATCGCCGCCGAACCTCACGGCGCGGGTGCCTGATTCAGATCTTTCACCCGAGATCACAACGTGGGATGATCCGGCGGCAGGCGCTCTCAGCAGCCCGGCACAGAGGGGGACCGGAATGCCGTTCACGATTGGGCCCGCCGAGCTCATCGTCGTCCCGGGTGAAGCGGCCCTGAACCGAGGGTGCGCGTGATGCGCAGCCGAGGGGCACGACGGCGCCGGGCGGCGACCTTGGCTGCCGTGATCTGGTTCGAGGTCGTGGGGCTCATCGGCCTCGCCGCCCTCCTTTGGCTCGCGCCCTTCTGCTGGGGTCCCGGATGCGAGGCGACCGGGGTCCCGGAGTCGTTCCGCGATGGCTCCCTGGCATTGACGTGGATCGGGGTGCTCGCGGCGATCGGGGGTGGCTGCATCGTGCTGTGGCGAGTGACCCGATCCCATCCGTTCGTCCGCGCGACCTGTTTCGTGGGGCTGGGGCTGGCGAGCGCGCTGGTGGGTGTCCAGGCGGCGCTGAGCGACGAGCTCGTTGGCCTCCTGGCCGTTCTGTGGCTCGGCGTCCCCACACTCCTGCTGTGGGTCACCTGGCTGCCGGACTTTGCCACCGGATGGATTCGATCGACGCAGCCGTGATGGCGAAGGGACAAGGTGGGCCGCGCCAAGACACGGGCCTGATGCAACGTCGCCAACTGGTCGCGATTGCCGCCGTCGTCCTGCTGCTGTCCTCGATCGCGGGCTGCAGTGGACCGCCAGGCATGACTCCGGTCGCCTCCGGACCGACCGCTGCCCCCTTCGCCCTCACCGTTGACGACCGGAGCTCCTGGGGCACGCTCCAGGTCACCATCGGGGATGCGGTCGTCGGTCACGTCGGCTGCAGCGAGAGCGTGACGATCACGCCGGGCGATCCCGGTCTCCCGCAGTGTTGGGCGATCTCGTCGCCGAGGCCCCCATTCCGGCCCGGGGCATTCTCAGCCAGACCCTCTCGGATGAGGACGGGATCGAGCTCGTCTTGTTCGCCTTCGCTCCGGGCGAGAAGCTCTCCGAGCACACGTCAGCCCGTCCCGCGATCATCCACATCCTGTCGGGCGAGGGCGGTCTCACCGTGGGCCCCGATGCGCATCGCGCCATCGCCGGAACCTGGGTGCGGATGCCGGCCGACGTGAAGCACAGCGTGGTCGCGCGCACGGGCCTGGTGATGGCCCTGTATCTGCTGCCGCGCGACGTCGTCGCAAGGTCCTGAACCGCGACCTGGTCTATCCCTGGTCGCCGACGGACCATGAACGGCGGGCAATCTGACACCGGACCGGTGATGCCGGGGTGCAACCGGTCGTTGGCGGTCTGGCTGACGATCCTTCTCAGGTGCCACTGAGTGGGGTCGGCTCGCTAGACTTCGCATCAACTCAAGCGCACCGCGCATCGAACAAGGAGACCATCGTGCCGATCGTCGAATACCCGGCTGGCGTCCCGTTCCCCGGGGTGATCGGACGCACGGCTGACGAGTCGAGCCCCGCGTGGCCCGCACCCGTCCGTGCCCGCAAGGGCGCGCCGAACGTGCTCTTCGTCGTTCTCGACGACACAGGGTTCGGCCAGCTCGGGTGCTACGGCAGCCCGATCGCTACTCCCACGTTCGACTCGCTTGCCGCCGACGGCCTGCGCTTCTCCAACATGCACACGACCGCGCTCTGCTCACCGAGCCGCTCCTGCATCATCACCGGGCGGAACCACCACAGCAATGGCATGGCCTGTATCACCGAGCTCGCCTCGGGGTACCCGGGCTACAACGGCGTGATGCCGTTCGAGAACGGCATGCTCTCGGAGATGCTCCTCGATCATGGCTACGGCACGTACATGGTCGGGAAGTGGCACCTGACACCGTCCAACCAGGAGACGGCGGCCGGGCCGTACGATCGCTGGCCCCTCGGGCGCGGCTTCCAGCGCTTCTACGGGTTCCTCGGCGGGGATACGAGCCAGTGGTACCCAGACCTCGTGTACGACAACCACCCCGTGGAGCCGCCGAAGACGCCCGAAGAGGGCTACCACCTGACCGAGGACCTCGTCGACAGGTCGATCGAGTTCATCAGCGATCTCCGTCAGATCGATCCTGACAAGCCGTTCTACCTCCACCTGTGCTTCGGGGCGACGCACGCGCCGCACCACGTGCCCAAGGAGTGGGCCGACCGCTACGCCGGTCAGTTCGACGACGGCTGGGACGCCTACCGCGAGCGGGTGTTCGCGCGCCAGAAGGAGTTGGGCATCCTGCCGCCGGACGCCGAGCTGTCGCGCCACGACCCCGACGTTCCTGAGTGGGAGTCGCTGTCACCCGAGGCGCGGCGGCTCTCGGCGCGAATGATGGAGGTGTTCGCGGGCTTCCTGAGCCACACCGACCATCACCTCGGCCGACTGCTCGACTTCCTGCGCGCCGAGGGTGTGCTCGACAACACGATTGTCATGGTCATCTCCGACAACGGCGCGAGCGCTGAGGGCGGCCCGACCGGGACGACCAACGAGGCCCAGTTCTTCAACAACGCCCAGGAGACGCTCGAGGAAAGCCTCGCCGTCATCGACGCGATCGGTGGTCCCGACCACTTCAACCACTACCCGTGGGGTTGGACGTGGGCCGGCAACACGCCGTTCCGCCGCTGGAAGCGCGAGACGTACCGCGGCGGCTCGACCGATCCCTTCATCGTGTCGTGGCCGGCCGGGATCAAGGCCCGCGGTGACGTGCGGCCGCAGTACGCCCACATCATCGACATGGTGCCGACGGTCCTCGACCTGCTCGGGATCGAGCCACCCACGGCGATCCGCGGCGTCACCCAGTCGCCGCTGCACGGCGTCAGCTTCGCCCCCGCCCTGGACGATCCCGACGCTCCCAACCGCCACCACACCCAGTACTTCGAGATGCTCGGCCACCGGGCGATCTACAAGGACGGCTGGCGCGCCGTTTGCCCGTGGCCGGGACCCTCGTTCGCCGAGGCCGGCACCGGCTTCGGCAACCCGATCTCGGCCGACAAGCTCACGGATCTCGATGCGACAGGCTGGGAGCTGTACCACATCGAGGTGGACCCGGCGGAGAACCACGATCTCGCGGCCGAGCAGCGCGCCAAGCTCATCGAGCTGATCGGAACCTGGTACGTCGAGGCCGGCAAGTACGGCGTCATGCCGGTCGACGGCAGCGGCCTGCAGCGGATGGTCGCCGAGAAGCCGCTGGTCGCGCTGCCACGGAACCAGTACGTCTACCGCCCCGGCACGCAGTCCATTCCCAACTTCGCCGCACCGCGCCTGTTCAACCGGCCGCACAGCATCACCGCGTTCGTCGACCTCCCGGCGGACGGCGCCGAGGGCGTCCTGTTCTGCCAGGGGACCGCCGCCGGCGGCTACTCCCTGTACGTGAAGGACGGCCGGCTCCACTACGTCCACAACTATGTGGCCCGCGATTGGTTCGGCGTGGCCACGTCCGACCCGCTTCCGGCCGGGCGCCACGAGCTCCGCTTCGAGTTCGAGCCCACAGGGCAGCCCGACATGCCCCACGGCAGGGGGGTTCCGGCCCGGCTCCAGCTGTACCTGGACGGCGCCCTGGTCGTGAGCGCGGACGCTCCCTACACGACGCCGTTCATGTTCAACCCTGGTGGCGTCAGCTGCGGCCACAATCCAGGCTCGCCCGTGACCTCGGACTACGAGAGCCCGTTCAAGTTCACCGGCACCCTTGAGAAGGTGATCGTGGACGTCAGCGGCGAGCTGATCGTCGATCCTGAGGCGGAGCTGAGGGCGCACATGGCACGCCAGTAGCGCTCGAATTCGCGAGCGGCACTGAAGGCGCCTCGGATCGCGGGCCCGACTGGCCTCAGCCACGAGCAGGCTGGGGGGTCCGTGATCTCGGGTTCCACGAGCGGCACGATCAGCGCCTCGAGGGCGGGCCTCGCGGGACGTCAACGGCGTCCGCCGAACTCCCAGCGGTGGACCTCGATGCCCGCGTACCGATCCGCGGTCAGCACGGCGCGTGCGGCGTCCGGGCTGTCCGCCGTGATGAGGACGGCCGTGCCCAGCCACGAGGAGCCATCGTCGGACAGCAGCGGCCCGTACGCGACCAGCTCGTCGCGGTTCGGCGGCACGGCGAGGTCCGCCCCGGGTCCGGCGCCCAGTCCGAGCACCAGGTACCGGTTGCCGCAGATCGATCGGCTGGGAAACTCCCACATCGTGCGCCCGAGCAGGTTGCGCCACCGTCGCAAGAGCACGTCGCGGTACACGCCGGCCTGGTAGTTGGGCTCGTTGAATGCGAACCCGCGGGCGGCAGCGGTATCGGGCAGGTTGATGATGTGCAGGCTGCCGGTCAGCGTCTCGCTGTCGTCGGCAAAGGTCGGGCCACGCGCGATGAGCTGGGCTGCGTGCCCGTCCATGTACGACCCCTATCGGCGTCATCCCGAGCGACCCGATCCGTTCTGGTCTGATCTTGAGGCCTGGTCGGAGGAGTGACCCGCGGTGAGATCTGGTTCGCGCAGGTTGGCCGCAGGCGTCGGCCGGTCCTGGTGTTGACCCGGCCCGAGGTGATCGATGTTCGCGCACTCGTCACCGTCGCTGAAGTCACCACCTCCTTCCGCGGCATCGGGCCCGAGGTCGCGTTCGACCACCAAGAGGCTGGTCTCGACCGACCATCGGTCATCAACTGCGACGGACTTCACACATTCCAAGTCATCGCTGACCACGTACGCCGGATCCGTGAGCGAAGAGACGATGGATCGAGTCTGCGCTGCAGTGGTCTATGCGCTGGGCTGCTGACGGAGTCCCGACTCGGCGCTGGCCCTTCCTGCGTTCATGAGCGCTCGGGCAAGACCGCCAACCAGCCACGAAGAGCCATCGGCCGGCGCCGATGACGCTGCAACTGAGGGACCGGTCACCGCCAATCTCGCCGGTCCCGACCCCAGCCGACTGGCGCGCGACCCATCGTCAGCGCGATCGGAGTGTCCCGAGGGACTGCGCGCTCGAACGGTCGGGCACGCCCGCGCCACCGGTCCGACCCAGTCAGGCGAATCGCCCTGGAACCACACGTGACACCGGTCGGACGGAGTCAGGCCGCTATTGGGAAATGCAACACGGCCTCAAGACGCAATTAGTTCGATCGCGGCACGACTACGGCAACCCACAAGGCGGAACGAAGCCCCACCGGAACGGCGTCCCATCGACAAGCGCACTAAGCACGGTCGGGGGCCGGAGCGCAGGATCGGGAGACCTGATCGTCATCGTCGCAACCTGGTTGGACGAGACGCGAAGAAGTCTTCCCCCTTGGCGACACGGCAGCACGCGGTAAGTTTGGGGTGGCCTACGGGGCTCGAACCCGTAGCCTCTGGAGCCACCAGCCGAAGGAGACGCGGCGATTCGTGCGTGGAATTGCCTCTGAGGCGCAACATTGCTGCAGACTGCAGCAATCTC
>CAVTIO010000012.1:0-92428 GCA_963734935.1 uncultured Chloroflexia bacterium
GTTGTTCCTGCGCGCCCGACAGCCCTCCGGGCGCGCCACCCACCTCGCGCCCGCGCTTCGTCAGATCGAGAGAGCACCCGTCGGGCGCGCTACCGTCTCGGCCTGTCCGGCGCTGACGCCTCGAGCCCCACCATGCTTTCGCGGGGGCCGCCGACGAGCAACGGCCCTTCTGACCGAGCGCCATCCCGCCACGGCTCGCAAGAGCCGCATCGGGCGCACGGTGCCGCCAGGGTCCGCAAGTTGGCCGCTGCGCCGGTGACCGCCGTCGTCGCCGGCCCTGATCCGCGGTCCGAGCTACTGGTCGAGCAGCATGGCATCGACGTTCGGCAGCTGCTCGAAGGGGGCGAACGTCCCCGAATCGGCGATCTCCTGCGCCGCCTGCAGGAAGCCCGCCCAGGCAGTGCGCGCCAGCGTCCCTCCCACGCTGATCCGCCGCACCCCCAGTGCCGCCGCTTCGGCAACCGTGATGAACGGGGCGTTGATCAGGAGGTTCACCGGCTTGGGTGACACCGCGGCCACGACTGCGGCGACGTGCTCGATGCTGGCGATCCGAGGGGCGAAGAGGCAGTCCGCGCCGGCGTCCGCGTAGGCGCGCAGCCGTCGGAGCGTCTCGTCGATGTCGGGGCGTCCGACCACGAACCCTTCCGAACGGCCGGTGAGGACGATGCCCGTGCCGCTCTCGTCGATCGCGCGCCGCGCCGCTCGAACACGCTCGACCGCCAGGTCGAAGTCATGGAGCGGGTGGAGTGGATCGCCCGTGGAGTCTTCGATGGACAGGCCGGCGATGCCGGTGGCCGCGGCCGATCGCACGTTGGCGGCGACGCCCGCAGGTTCGACCGCGAAGCCGCCCTCGAAGTCGGCATTCACGGGGACGCTCACGGCGGCCGCGACGGCCCGCAGGTGCTCGAGTACCTCGTGGAGCGTCACCTGGTTGTCCGAGCGACCCAGCGTCCAGGCGAACCCGGCGCTCGTCGTCGCGAGGGCATTGAACCCCATCTGCTCCAGCGCCCGCGCGCTCCCCGCATCCCAGGGGTTCGGCATGACGAAGCAACCGGAACCGTGAAGCCTGCGGAACGTCTGGACTCGCTCGTCGGTCGGTGTCACTTCCTGCTCCCAAGATGGGCTCGCGACGTTCCTGCGCTTTGCCGCAGGCTGTACCAAGGGCATCACACTAGAGCATCGTCACCTGCGTCGTACCCACGCGGTCGAATCCCCTCCGGGCGCGCCAGTGTCCCGAGTCGCGACATCGGTGACACATGAGTCGCGTCATGCGTGACACCTGTGATCAGCCGGTCTGCGGAGACCTCGGCCATCGGCCCGGGTCTCTTCGCATGTTGCGCCAGTACCCCTTGGCGGGCTCGATCAGGTGCGCGGAGTCCTTGGGATGCGATCCATCGTCACCTGAGATTGGCGCTCGAGCCTCCATCGGTTAGCATCGGCCGGCCATGGGCAAGAAGACGCCTCACGAGGAGATGCTCGAGTTCCTGACGGGCGATAACCGGGCGAGCGCCATGATGCGGCAGGTCTTCCGCCGGGTGCCGAGCGGGCCCAACTGCAAGATCTGTGCTGCGCCGTTCGCAGGACCTGGCGGGGCCGTTCTGCGCCATGTTGGCTTCGGGCGCTTCGCGGGCAACCCGACGATCTGCAACTTCTGTATCAAGGACTTGCAGCGGACTGGGGTGCAGGGCGCGGAGATCCCGGTGAGCCTGCTGTTCGCGGACATCCGCGGATCGACCGCGATCGGCGAGCACCTTTCGCCAACGGACTTCCGGGCCTTCCTCGACCACTTCTACCGCCTCGCGTCCCGGGCCGTGCTGGACAACGACGGAATTGTCGACAAGTTCGTGGGTGATGAGGTAATCGGGCTCTTCTTCGGCGGTGTCAGCGGTGACCGGCACGCCGCCGCCGCGGTGGCCGCGGGCCGGCGCCTGCTCGCGCGAGCAGGGAGACACGATGCGACGCCGAACGGTCCGATCCCCGTCGGTGCGGCCGTGCATACGGGCGTGGCCTTCGTGGGGTCGACGGCCACTGATGAGGTCGTCAACGACTTCACCGCGCTCGGGGACGTTGTCAATACGACGGCTCGTCTGACCAGCGCGGCGGCCCGCGGCGAGCTCCTTGTCTCGGTCGAAGCTGCCTCGGCGGCCGGGATCGATGTCTCGAGCGTCGAGCGTCGCACGGTCGAGGCCCGCGGCCGATCCGAGCCCGTTGACGTGGTCGTCCTGCCGATCACGGTGGAGCCGGCTGAAGGCCGGACCGGGCTCGGCGACCGTTCGGACAACTGACGTCGCCGCACGGTGACGACGGCCAAGTCAAGGTATTCCTTGGCAACCGAACTGGGATCTCCGTGGAACATCACCATGATCGGCCACGGGGCACCTGTCCGCGCTCGCGCCTGACTGACCCGTTGTTGTTTCTGTGTGCCCAAAGCCTTCCGGGCGCGCCAGAACAACAAGACGCTGGGTAGCCGGGGCGAACGGGTGAGGTGCTCGCCAGTGCGGTGGTTACCCGCTCCGGTCTGCGATGTACTCGGTCGTGTATCGACTCCATCGATCCAACCCTTCGGTTGAGATGCGGTCGTTGTACATCGCGCCGACGCTGTCGTCAGGATGTGCTGTAGCGAGCCATGCGGTCGCTGGCGGCGCGCTCGTGGCCGCGGGCGTGGTCGTCGCGGTCAACGGGTCGGTCGTGGCCGATCCCGCCGTGACCGGGGCGCTCGTTCCATTTGGGGGGCGCGATGGTGGCCGCCGGACTGTGTCGGTTGTGCTGGGCGCCGCCACCCTGGGCTCGCGGACAGGACTCCGCGCAGGCTGACCACGCGAGCCCGGACCGGTTCATGGCGTGTGGCCGGCGCCAACGTGCTGCTTGGTCCTGCGATGCGCTCCCGACGCCCTCCGGGGGCGCCATGACGACATCCTGTGACGTGCCCCCGTCACGCGCCGCCGGCTGCCAGCGGGTTTGCAGCGAGGCCCACCGACACCACGAACAGCCACGTCATCCCGGAGGCATAGACCAACCGCTCGACCAGACCGAACCACGGCCTGAGCCTGGGCAATCCACCCGCGGCGAACGTCGCACCGACCGTGACCGGTACGGCAGCCGAGGCGGCCGGGAGCAGGGGGCCAGCAACGTCCCACGGCGGGATCGCGGCGAGGGCAATCCCCAGCGTCGGCGCGGCCACCGCGAGCGAGAGGAACGCTCCGGCCGCGAGGAGAACGTGCATCCGGCCGTCCGTCGAGAGAGTGACTGTTCCCCGTGGGTCGGTCGGATATCGGACGATGACGAAGCGTGTCGCGGCGTAGACGAGGAGCGCCGCGAGGCCCGCCAGCGATCCAGCTCCGAGGACACCACAGCCGGCGACGATGAGCACGGCAGCGATGCCACAGCCGATCACCTGGGCCCGATAGAGCCCTGCCCAGTCTCCCAACGCGTAGCCACTCACTCCGTCGCGCACCGCATCGACGTCCGTGGGAAGGAGGTGGAGCCGGACGACCAGGATGGCAGCGCCGGCCGTCGATCCGGCCGCGACGAGACCGCACAGGACGACGAGCGCGTCGGATGGTGCCATCCCGCCCAGTATCCGCCCCGGACCGGCGTGACGCGTCGATGGCGGCGAAAGGCTCGCGCGCCAGTCCGCCGCCGTCCTCAGCCAACGGTCTGCGCAGGCTTCCGGGGCATACTCATCGGATGCGGATCCTCGTCGTCGGCGCCAGCGGCTATGTCGGCGGTCGCCTGGTCTCGCTGCTCCAGGCGCGAGGTCACGACCTGGTCCTCAGCAGCCGCGACGCCCGTCCGGTGGTGGCGCGGTTTCCAGAGGCGACCGTGGTCGCCGCCGACCTCCTCGACCCAGCATCGCTGCCTCCGGCCCTCGAGGGGATCGACGTCGCCTACTACCTGGCCCACTCGATGGGGGCCGGCGAACGGGGGTTCGCCGAGCGCGATCGGCTGGCGGCGTCCAACTTCGCAGCCGCGGCCGCCCGAGCCGGGGTGGATCGGATCATCTACCTGGGCGGCCTGGGCGACGACGCGGCCGACCTCTCTCATCACCTGGCGAGCCGCCACGAGACCGGTGCCGAGCTGGCAGCCCACGGCGTGCCGGTCACCGAGTTCCGGGCGGCGGTGATCATCGGGTCGGGCAGCGCATCATTCGAGATCCTGCGCCACCTCACCGAGCGGCTGCCGATCATGATCACACCGCGCTGGGTCGGCACCCGCTGCCAGCCGATCGGCATCCGCGACGTCCTCGAGTACCTCGCCGGCGCGCACGAGCATCCCGAGGCCACCGGCATCGTCGAGATCGGAGGCCCGGACATCCTCTCCTACGGCGACATGATGCGGACCTACGCACGGCTGCGTGGTCTCCGGCGCCTGATGATCCCGGTCCCGGTGCTCACCCCCCGCCTGTCCTCGTACTGGGTCAACCTCGTCTCGCCGGTGCCGGCGGGCATCGCCCGGCCGCTCATCGAGGGACTGCGCAACGAGGTGGTCGTCCGCGATCCGGGGCCGGCCTCGGTCTTTGACGTTCATCCGCTGCCCTTCGTGGAGGCCGTCCAGCGAGCTATCGATCGGACGGACGGGCGAGATGTCGAGTCGACGTGGTTCGACGCGTTCGGCGTCCCGGACAAGGCGAGCCTGGCGTCACTCACGTCAAAGGAGGGCATGATCGTGGAGCGTCGAGGGCGGAGCGTTGCCGCGTCGCCCGAGCAGGTGTTTGCCGAGGTGGAGCGCCTGGGCGGCGATTCTGGCTGGCCGTACGCGAACGTCCTCTGGAGGATCCGGGGCCTGCTGGACCGTCTCGTCGGCGGCGTCGGCATGCGATTGGGGCGACGCGACCCAAGCCACCTCCGGGTCGGCGACGCCCTCGACTTCTGGCGGGTGGAGGAGGTCCAGCGGCCGAGACTGCTGCGCCTGAGGGCCGAGATGAAGGTCCCAGGCCGGGCCTGGCTCCAGTACGAGGTCACCCCGACCCAGAGCGGCAGCCGCATCGATCAGACGGCCTTCTTCGAGCCCAAGGGTCTGCCAGGTCTCGCCTACTGGTACGCGCTCTACCCGGTCCACGGCCTGATCTTCCGCGGGACGGTTCGCGCTCTCGCGGACCGGGCGACCCGCAGGGCCATCGATCAGCCGCCGCCGATCTGACCGCGGCGGCAGGAGACTCAGCGAGCCGAGACCTCACGTCCCGGCGCACCACTCCCATCCCGGGCGGGCCGTGAGTCCGTGCGTCGCTGCTCCGCGTCGGCCCTCACGCCGGTGAGGAACCAGGTCGGCATCGGTCCCTTGCCCTTGACCTCGATGAGGCCCCTCGGCTCGAAGGTGAACTCTTCGGCGAGGCACTCCCGGACTGCATGCGTCACCTGGATACGTCCCGGCACGCCGAGGGACTCCATGCGGCTCGCAAGGTTGACCGTGTCGCCCCAGAGGTCGTAGATGAACCGCTTCGTACCGATGACACCGGCCACGACCGGCCCGCGATGGATGCCGATCCGGAGCATGATCCGGTGCTGCCTGGCGGACCCGATGGCCCCCATGCGATCCGCAAGCTGGAGCGCCATCCCGGCGATGCGAGCGGTGTGGTCGGGCACGCCGTCCGTGAGGCCGCCAACCATCATGTACGCGTCGCCGATGGTCTTCACCTTCTCGAGGCCGTAGCGGTCCACCAGCTCGTCGAAGACGGTGAAGATCTCGTTGAGGATGGTCACCAGCTCGCTCGGCGACATCGTCGCCGAGAGCCTGGTGAACTCAACGATGTCGGCGAACAGCAGCGTCACATCGTCGAAGCGGTCGGCGATGAGCTGCGCGCCCCCGCGCAGCCGCGCAGCGACGGGTTCCGGCAGGATGTTGAGCAGCAGGCGTTCGTTCTCCACCGCCAGCCGCTCCCGCTCGCGCGTCGCAGTGATCTCGGTCCCGTACACGTTGACGAACTCGAAGCCCGGCACCTCGACGGGGAGCAGTGCGAATGCGCGCTGTCCGGCCTCGACCTCGATGCTCGGGTGGCCATCCCCGTCGACCCCGCCACGTAGAGCGTCGTGCAGGTCGATCGGGACGATGTCGCCTACCCGCAGCCCCAGGCCGGCGACCAGGTCGGTGCTGGCCGGATTGGCATACAGGAGGCGTCCGGCGCGATCCACCCGGAGGACCGGGTTGGGGTTCTCGTCCGGGAACTTGGCGATCGCCCGTTCCGCGGTTACGTCCCGGCCATAGAGGTTGGTGAAGCCGAGATCGCGGATCGGAACGGGCCAGACCGCATAGGTGCGGCTGGCGTGAGTGAGATCGACCGAGCCCCGCCGGGCCTCGACTGCCCGCAGGCGGGCGATCAGCTCGGGTGGGAGCTCCTCACCGACGGCGACACCAATCGCGCGCAGGACACTGGCACTCGCGGGATTGGCATAGATGAGGCGACCATCGTCGTCGAACCGCAGCACCGGGTTGGGGTTGTCGTCCGGGAAGCGGTTGATGGCACTGATCTGAGCGCCGGTCAGCCGTGGCGCGTCACGAGGACGCCTTCCGGATGGGTCGGGCTGGTTGCGGTCGTCGGGGACGCGCGCCATGCCTGATCGTATGCACCACCGTCAATGGCCCTCCTGCCTCGCGAGCGGTCCGATCAGGCCATGCCCGAGGTCGGGCCGCGGTTGAGTGCAACGTCACCGCGACCTGAGTACGACGACGGCGCGAAAGCGGGGCCCGCCCTCGCGGTCTGACGCAGCACGGCAACGATCACTCGGGCGCCGGCCTCGTCGCGCGATGCGCATGACGCGGTCGTTGCTGGCGCGCCCAAGGCTCCCCCCGCGGCCGCAGGCTACGCCGGCGTGTCCGCCCCGGCTGCGATCCGCAGGCGATAGACCGGGATCTCGTCCTGGACGCCCTTCATGAGGCCCTTGACGCGCTCGATCGGGCGCCCCTCCAGCATCGCGGCGACCGCCGGGTTTCGACGGACGTCTTCGGACAACGTCACCTCGCCGGCGTCGGCCAGGCCCTCGACCCGGGCCGCGATGTTGACGGTCTGGCCGAAGTAGTCGACCTGGTCGTTCAGCGTGACCGCGATGGCCGGCCCGTGATGCAGTCCGACCCGCAACCCGAGCGCCGTCGACGCGGACCGGTTGCGCGCTTCAAGACGCGAGCCCATCGCGATGGCAGCCTGAAGGCCGGCGACCGGCTCGGCGAACGTCGCCATGACCGCATCGCCAATCGTCTTCACGACCGCGCCACCGGCCTCGCGCACCACATCCTCGAGGGTGTCGAAGTGGAGGCGTACCAGGTTGTAGGCGGTCGCGTCACCGATGCGGTCGTACATTGCCGTCGAGCCCTGAAGGTCGGTGAACAGGAAGGTCAGGTCCTTGAGCCGAAGGCTCTCGTCGCCCGGCACCTTCTCCGAGCGGAACAGGTCACGGAAGGTCTGGGTGCTCAGCAGCCGCTTCGCCGACAGCATCGGCTCGAACGCGACCGGCTGGAGCGGCCCGGTGAGCTTCGGGTACTGCGAGATCCAGATGGGAGCGCGGTCGTCCATGCCGTTCTCGACCGTCGCTGTGACGTGGCCGGCGGCGATGCGCCCGGTCGCCGGCCAGTGGAAGCGACCGGCAGGCTCGTCATGCTCCATCGGCTCCAGCGACTGCCCGGCATCCGCGAATCGCCCATCCCGGAGCGTCGCCCGTATCTGTCCCGGCGCGCCATCCTCGCCCGTGATCCAGTACGTGGCGCTCGTGGCGTGCCTGGCGTCGCGGATCGCGATGAAGAAGCCCGTGGCGTCAAGCTCGATCGTCCTTCGCTCACCCGGCTCGAGGTACGCCACCAGGTGGGTGGCCGCGACATAGTCGTCCACGAGCGAGCGACCGTCCTCGCGGCGCCTGAGATCCCCAGTGAACATGTAGCGGAAGTAGAAGTCGTCGGCGGCGAGCGTGGCCGGGTCGTGGTAGCGGATCGAGCGGACGGCCGCGGTCACCGTGAAGCCGACCTGGATGAAGGCGTCGAGGTCTGCTTGCGACGTGATCTGGCACACGTCACACGCACCGTGCACGTCGACCTGCTCGAGCCTCCGGACGCTCCGGTTCGCGCTGCCGCAGCCGGCACAGACGACGCTCCATTCCATGTCGAACAGGCCCGCCTTGGTGGCGTGGAGGAAGAGGTCGATGGCCTCCGCCTCCGACAGGCCGGCCGACGCCGCATAGGCGATGGGGTTGATCCGGAACAGCTCCGTGTCGTCGCCGCCACGGATTCGGGCCTCAAGTCGTGACACGGCGCGTGGGCTCCACGACCTGGCGCCCTCGAGCGCGGCGAGCCGTGGCTCGAGGGCGTCGTCATCGACGACCATCCTCGGAGGCGCGGAGTCGGGGCGCGGCGCAGGCATGACCTGCGGACCGTACACCTGCGGCCCTGGCCGCGCCCGGGCAAGCCAACGGCACGCTCGGGGCGTCGCGCGCGCAGGAGCAACACGACGTCATCCCGGACCTGGATCTGGGACCTGGCGACGTCGATCGGCCACCCGTGGGGAAACGCAACCGGCCGGGGCAACCGGCGCGCTACTCGCGGGCCGCTCGGTCGGCGATCAACCGGGCGACGACAGCCGCGTCCTCTCCGACGCCCAGCAGCAGCGGCGACTTGCGCGTCCGCATGAACGGAACGCCGACGAAGTAGAGCCCATCGACGACCGTGCTTGCGCCGTCGGTCTGGATGGGGAATCCGAGCTTGTCGAAGGCCGTCGTCCACGGCAGCCAGGACCGGTAGTCGGGTCGGAAGCCTCCGGCGAAGATGACCACGCCGAACCCCGCCAGCGACACCACTTCGGGGGCTCGTCCATCGAACGGCTCGGGGTCGGGCAACACCGGTTGCGGCAGCCCGCGCTCCGTCGCCGTCTTTCGGAAGAGCTGCGCGAGCTCGCGGTACCGGGCATCGCCCCAGGCCACGGTTTCCGCGAGGTCCGGGGCGAACCGGGCTCCGCCTTCATCGGCACCCAGGAAGTGTCCGACAAGCGTGATCCCGAGCGCACGAAGCGTCCGGAGGGTCAGATCGTGAGGCGTTCCGTGGCCCGTGGCGAGGATGTTCGCGCCAAGCCGGGCGTTGGGCGATGGCAACGCCGCGCTGGTGTCGTCGAGGAAGCCCGACTCGACAGCCCACCAGTACATGTCGCGGCCGCCGACCTGGCGCGGCGCCCACGGTGCCTTGCCGCACGCAAGCACGACGTCACGACCCGCCTCGTGCAGCTCCTCGGCCAGCTGGCAACCGGACTGGCCGCTGCCAACGACGAGGACCCGGCCGGGCGGGAGGGATGCAGGAGCTTCGTAGTCGCGAAGGTCGGTCTGCGGGAGATCCGCCGGCAGCGATCCAGCGCCGGTAGGTCGATGCGAGCGCTGGTAGGCACCGGTGGCAAGAACCACGTGCCGCGCCCGCAACTCGCCTTCGGAGGTTCGCGCGATGAAGCCTCGTCCGGGAGCCGATTCGAGCGACCGGACCTCCACCCCTTCGCGGACCGGGAGACGGGATCCGCTCGCATAGCGGCCGAGGAACGCAACGATCTCGTCCCGCGGCATGAAGCCGTCCGGATCGACGCCGTCATAGGCGCCGCCCGGTAGCTGGACGGACCAGTTCGGCGTCACGAGGCAGAAGCTCTCCCAGCGGTCCCGCCAGGACTGGCCGATCCGGCCTCGCTCGAGCACGATGTGCTCCGCGCCATGCTGCGCGAGCTCCCGACTGACGGCCAGGCCCGCCTGGCCGCCCCCGACGACCAGCGTGTCGGTCGACTCCGCCGAGCCGGTCATGAGCGGATCGCCGGCTGCCGCACCTGAGTGCTCACGATGTTGCCCCGAGGGTCCGCGTCAGCCACGCCGCCTGCGCCTCGCTGGCGGCGTCGAAGGCAGCGCTCGGGTGCTCGATGATCCCGAAGTGACCCCCGTCCACCTCGACGAGCTCATGCGGGCCACCGAGACGATCGAAGACTGCCCGTGCGACTGCGCTGACAGCCCCCTCCATCTCGTCGTCGGGCGACATGGCAAACATCGCCGGGACCCGCACTGCTGGAGCGCAGGCGAATGGATCGTAGTCCGGACCATCTTTCGGCGCCGTGAACACCACGCGGTTCGTCCAACCGGAGCCGTATCGCCCGCCGTACTCGATGAACCACCGGAACGCCGTCAGTGGCTTGAGAGCGGACGGACTGGTCGCCTGGTCCGCTGAGACGACGGCGGAGGATACCCACGCGTCCGTCGGCCGCCGAACTGCGCCGGTGGCCAGGAACCGGCGCATCGCGTCGAGACGGGCGCCCTCAGGGTCGTCGGCTCCGACGGCATCGCCAAACGCCGGGACCTGGCAGACCAGGGCGCCGACACGATCGTCGAGGGCCGAAACGCCGAGCGCGACCCGCGCGCTCATGCTGTCGCTCCACAGCGCGATCGGAGACCCTCCCAGCTCGGCGGATGCGCGGACGAAGTCGATCGCGTCGATGTACCCGCGAGCCTGGACCCAGGCGTTGATCTCGCCGCGCGGCTCACCGTCGCTGGAGCCGTGCCCCCGGTGATCGAAGGCCAGCACGGCCAGACCCTGATCGTGGAAGCGTTCCGCGTACTTGTCCAGGCTCATCGGAATCGTCGCCGAGAAGCCGTGCGCCATGACCACGATCGGGGCGGGACGGTTGGCTGGAAGATAGAGCCGGCCCCTCATCGTCGCCCCGTCGGACGTGAACTCGACCGGTCGGTACGCTGGTGTCGTCGGCATCGCTGCCACCTCGTTGGTGTTCCGTCCCTGCCCAGCGCTGTGTGCCGCAGAGCCTGGAGGCGCGGTACCACCCGGGACGACAGCTTGAGCCGGCGACCGCCAAGCGCAGAGATGGCGGTTCCGTGCGGGGTTCTCCTTGGTCGACCCCGAACAGCGACCCTACCACGTGATGGGCCGACTGAATGCCGAAGGGCCTCAGGGTCACCATCGGCTGACGGATCGTCAGGTGGCTACCCGAGCGTCCGGATTGCCGCCGTGGTCAGCTCGCAAACGGCTCCAGAAGCCGCCGCGCGACGCTGGTCCAGCTCCATCGGTCCACCGCGGCCCGCCGTGCCGCTGCCCGAATGGCGGACCGGTCATGTGGGCCGAGGGCGAGGAGCTCATCGAGCTTCGCCCGCAGGTCATCCACGTCACCCGAGGCGAAACCGGCGAGATGGCGCAGCCCGGCCGGGTACTCGTCGGCAAGGCCGGCGGCGACCTCGGCGAGCCCGGAGTGGCGCGCGACGAGCGGCGGGCATCCAGTCGCTGCAGCCTCGGCGGCGACCATCCCGAACGCCTCGGGGAAGATCGACGGGACCACGCACGCGTCGGCCAGGGCGAGCAGGTGCACCAGGTGCCGATGCTCGAGCGGGCCCGTGAAGAGCACGTCCTCGCCGGCGAGTCGCTCAAGCTCCGCACGGGCCTCCCCGAACCCAACGATGACGGTGCGCGCATCGATTGTCTCGAGCGCCTCGAGCAGCACGTGCACGCCCTTGTTGTGGATCAGCTTGCCGAAGTAGACGACCGTGGGCCGGTCGCCGTCGAGGAACCCCTCAAGGCGAGCGGCGTTCCCCTCGTCGGGGAGTCGCTCTTCGACGTTTGCCGGGTTTGGCGGGTCACGCCCTGCCTCCGCCAGGAGGGCAGCAAGGGCATTCGCTCGTGGCGCCGGTGTCCAGGTGCCGATATCGACCCCCGGCGGGACCTCGTGGACGCGATCGATGGGGCCGCACACCTCCTCGAGCACGCGGCCGACGTGCGCGGAGCCGACGAACGTCGCAGCCGCCTGTTGCAGAGCATCTCGGCCCCACGCGGCGAGGTTCGGGTTGCCCCGCATGGCGTACTCAAGCTCCGAGCCGTGCGCCTTCACGGCGAAACGAGCGCCGGTGGCCACCCCCACCGGCCCCCCGAGCAGGACGTGATTGCAGAACACGACATCGGCGGGCAGGTGCTCGGCGACGGCCCGCGCGTTCGCCTCGACCCAGCGATCGAGCTCGTCGGCGCGGCAATCCTGGACGAGCTTCACCTCGTAGCCCTCGTAGCGATCGCGCACGAATACCGGCAGCAGCCCACCGACATCGGGGCGAACAACACGAGCGCCGCCGAGATCGTGGATCTCGGGTCGCGGCTCCTGGCAGAACACGGTGACGTCATGGCCGGCCTGCGTCCACGCGCGGGCGAGCTGCCGCGTGTAGACGTTGGACCCCGTGCCGCCGAGCAGATAGCCGTGCCAGAGCAGGATCCGCATGCGCCCATCCTGCCCGAACGCGGCCGGCTGCGAAACGGGGGTCCGGACGGCCACCATACGCTCCGACTCCGAGCACGCCACGCGCACGGCGGCGCGTATGATTCACGCTGGCGCCCGCGGGAGCATCGGCGCCATAAGGGAGGACGCCATGTGCTGCCTGTTTGCCGCGCTGCTGATGTTCGGTCCGCGTGCGGCCGATGTCGTGTGGTGGCTGCTCGAGCCCGTCCGCTGGAATGCGGCGTTCGACACCTTCATCTGGCCGCTGCTGGGCATCATCTTCCTGCCGTTCACGACCCTGATGTACGTGATCGTCTTTCCCGGCGGCATCGACGGCCTCGACATCGTCTGGCTGCTGCTCGCAGTGGCCCTTGACGTCTTCTCGTGGTTCGGCGGCGGGTACAGCAACCGAGGGCGATTCGCGAGCTCCGACAGCTTCTGAGGCAGATGAGCGCGGGGGCCCGCCGGTCCGCGCCATCGCCGAACGCGTCTCCGCGAACCCGAATGTGTGGTGCCGGCACCCGCACCACACACGCGTGATTCACGGGGTGTGACGGAGCGCACACCTCAGCCCAGGCAACGAGAGCACGCTCGTGGCAGCCCGGCGTCGGGCTCCATCAGGAGGCGAGAGCATGGGCGATCAGACACGCCCCCGCGTTCACACCCCACCGCCGGGACCCCGCAGCGCGGCGCTGCTCGAGCGGGCCGACGACATCCTGTTGGGGGTATCGCTGATCGGCGGCTGGCCACCGAGCC
The DNA here is from genome assembly GCA_963734935.1 of uncultured Chloroflexia bacterium. Lineage (GTDB taxonomy): Bacteria > Chloroflexota > Limnocylindria > Limnocylindrales > CSP1-4 > CAIXZV01. The sequence goes on from CAVTIO010000012.1 coordinate 12,959, forward strand.
ACTTCGTGAGCCGGTATCGAGACGGATGGTTCATCGAGGACGTCGACGGCAACCGCTACCTCGACTGGATCAACGGGTGGGCCAGCGCCCCCCTGGGCGGCAACCACCCCGAGCTTGTGGAGGCAGCCCGCCAGGGGCTCACGGACTACGGCACGGAATGCCTCTCGGCCCTGCGCGTCGAGCACCAGTGGCTGCTGGCTGAGAAGCTGCGCGAGATCGCACCTCCGCCGCTCACCAAGGTCATCTATGACACGACCGGCAGCGAGGTGGTCGAGAACGCGGTGCGGATCATGCGCGAGGCTGCCGGGCCTGGCCGCCCGTTCGTGATCACCTTCTTCGGCAGCTTCCACGGTGGCAACTACGGCACGGGCGCCATGGGCCCGCACAATGCCCACTACAACCACGCCATCGAGCCGTTCATGAGCGGCTGGATCAACGCGCCCTTCCCGACGTGCTACCGCTGCCCGCTCCGGCTCGAGTACCCCTCATGCGATGTCGCCTGCCTCGACTACATCGAGGACATGATCCTGAGGTACAAGGCGACGCCGGAGAGCATCGCCGGGGTCGCCGTCGAGTTCATCCAGGGCGAGAACGGGGTTCAGATCCCGCCGCCGGAGTGGCCGAAGCGGCTCCACGACCTGTGCCGGAAGTACGACTGGATCCTCTACAACGACGAAGTGCAGGAAGGCGTCGGTCGCGCCGGCAAGTGGTTCGCGGTCGAGCACTACCCCGGCGTCGAGGTCGACCTGCTCAGCCTCGGCAAGGGGATCAGCGGCGGGCTCATCCCGCTGGCCTGCACGCTCGGCTCCGACCGCATGAGCGAACCCGCCGCCGAGCTGTACACCGGCGGGACGTTCGCCGGCAATCCCGCCGCCTGCCTCGTGGCGGTGAAGCTGCTCGAGATCATCGACCGCGACAAGGTCCTCGACAACGTCGCCGAGCTCGAACGGATTGCCAGGGCGAGGTTCGGCGCGATGAAGGAACGGTACGAGATCGTGGGCGACGTGCGCGTGATCGGCGCCTACATGTGCGTCGAGTTCGTCGAGGACAAGGTCACCAAGGAGCCAGCGCACGACCTCACGCGCGAGATCGTGTACGCGATGGAGCGCAGGGGCGTGGTGCCGATCTACGAGCCGGCGTTCAACTACTTCCGCCCGACGCCGGCGCTCAACCAGCCGCCCGAGCTGTTCTCGCTGGGATGCGACATCGTCGAGGAGTGCGTGGCCGAGGTCAGCCGGGCGCACGGCAAGGGCATCCGGTAGACGGGGCTAGTTGACCTGCCGGGTGTCCCTGCGCGTCACGATCATCTCGCGGCGGCCCATCTCGGCGATGAACGCGTCTCGCACGGCTCGATCCAGAAGCTCCGGCGCGATGACGCCCGGTTCGGCAATGCGTCCGTCGAGGATGAACTCAGCGTAGATCGCGGCGGGAGTGGACGTTCCGTACGAGACCGACGTCGCGCCCGGGATCAGCTCATTGGCGCGCCCGATATCGGGCCCGACGACAGAGTGATGGATCACGTGCGGCTTGCCGTCCTTCTCGCCGATGCAGTCCACGAGCTGGATGCCCAGGTCGAGGATCTGGCCCGAGGCCGCCAGCCTCGCGAGCTCGTCGGCGGGCGGATTGGGCGGCAGCGTGGCGACGTAGACATCGATCGGCCGCACCCGCGTGCCGTCCCGCAACGTCACCGGCTCCTTGCTCGCCATCCCGGAGCCGACGAACGCAGCATCGGCACGGAGGGACGCCTCGTCGGTGCCCATCTTGAAGTCGACGTACCTGAGCCCCTTGTCACCGAACCGCTTCGGGAGCAGGCGCGGCAGCGTCGAGACCTCTTCGTGGTCGTGCGCGATGCAAAGCCCGCGACCGAACGGCTCGGGGAACTCGTAGAACTCCTCGCGACCGAAGATCTCGACCCGTGTGAACTCGCCATCCTCGAACAGCAGGGGCGGCTGGGCGCAGTCCGTGTAGTAGGTCTCCTGCGACCACACCTGGAGCGGCACCGGTGACTCGAACAGCGAGAAGTCCTTGACGCGGATCTCGTAGCAGCGGTCGAGATCCTCGTAGGCGTTGGCGGCGAAGGTGTTCGTGACGCCCGGGTCCATGCCCGTGCTCTGCAGCGCGCACAGGCCGGCGGCCCGGAACTCGGGATCCAGGGCGGACTGCTCGAGCCAGGCCTCGTCGATCGTCTGCGTCGCCGTCTGCCCCGAGGCCATGTCGAGGTAGTTGGCACCAGCCGTCAGGCAGGCCCGCAGGATCGACATGTTGAACTGCGGAACCACGGCGTTGACGACCAGCCTCGCGCCGGCCGCGGCCGCGGCGACGGCGTCGGTATCCCCGGCGTCGAGGTGAACCGCCGTCGCCTTTCCGGCGCCGACCTGTCCCGCCACGAAGGCGGCCCGCTCCCGATCGTAGTCGGCGACCAGGATCTCCGTGACGACCTCGCTGCGCCCGAGGTTCCAGGTGATGACCTGGCCCTGCATGCCCGCCCCCACCACGAGCACCTTCATGGATGCACCTCTTCTCAACGGCTTCGGGTCCCGACCCACGCGCGAGCCCGCGCCGCCGGGCGATACGTCCGACATGTGCGGGTGGCCGGTTCCGCGTGGATCGTGTGGTTGCTGACCCCCCACCTGGACAGAGGCGGGCCTCCCCCCGAGGCCCCCGACCTCGACCCGCCTGCTCCAGACGATAGGAGAACGTGGGCCGGTTCGACAGTGGGGAGATCCCGGTATTCGCGGCGCTCCGTGCACGCGTCGAGCGCCGCCATGGCGCGACTCCCCTGCGGGAGCCCCTCATCCGTCGATCAGATTGCCGACGCCACCCCTTCGGCCCACTCCGCGATGGTCCGGCGCAGGGCGCCGAGCGGGATGGAGCCCGTCGCGAGGACCTGGTCATGGAACGCCCGGATATCGAACCGATCGCCGAGCCGGGCGGTCGCACTCGCGCGGATCTCGTCGATCGTGATACGGCCGAGCATGTAGCTGCAGGCCTGACCGGGCATCCCGATGTAGCGATCCACCTCGTTCGTCGCCTGCCCCAGGCTCACCGGCGCATTGGTCAGCAGGTACTCGATCGCCTGGTCACGGGTCCAGCCCAGCGCGTGGAGCCCCGTGTCAACGACCAGCCTGCACGAGCGCATCGAGTCGCCCCAGAGCATCCCGACCCGATCGAGGTCCGTGAGGTACAGCCCCATCTCGTCGGCCAGTCGCTCCGAGTACAGGCCCCAGCCTTCCCCGTACGAGAACACGAGGTGGTCGGCCAGGAGTGGGTGCACGTCCGGGAGCTCCTGGGACAGCGCGAGCTGCAGATGGTGTCCGGGCACGCCCTCGTGGAAGGTCATCGCCGCGAGCTGGTAGGTGCCCCACATCGTCGGGTCCGATATGTTGACGAAGAACTCGCCCTCCTTGGCACCGTCGAGGGTGGGAGGCGAGTAGAAGGCGAGGCTCCCCTGCTCGGTCGGGTTCGGGGTACAGCCGGCAAGGGGCAGGGTGCCGAACCAGTCCGAAGCCGCGGCGGTGGCACGGGCAAGGGCGGTCGTCGCGTCGGCGATCAGGACCTCCACGTCGCGGTAGTGGAGCGCGGGATCGTCACGCAGCCGGCGCATCATCTCGTCGACGTCCGGGGTGTCCAGGATCGGTCCCGCGATCTGCCGGTACTCATCCTCCAGCCGCGCGACCTGGTCGAGCCCGATCTGGTGAACCTCCTCGGGAGACAGGGCGAGGCTCGTCGATGCCCACAGCTGGCGGACGTAGCGGTCGACCCCACCGGGGAGGTACATGAGCCCAGGGCGATCGTCCGGCATCGCGGCGGGCAGCGTGTGCACCGCCAGCGTCTCCCGCAACGTCCGCAGGCCGGCGGCGACGTCGGTATCAAGAAGGCGGTGCGTGGTGGACGTCCACGCGGCGGCGGCACCCTCGTCCAGCTGCGTTGGTGCGGGCTGACGCCCGAACGGTCCCGTCGAGAGCGGGGCCGACAGCAGGTCGTCCAGCACGTCGAGCTGCGCCTGGACGAGGTGCCGGATCGGGACGTCACCGTCAACCGCTGCCGCGCGAAGTCGCTCGCACCAGCCGTCAACAAACGCGGGGAAGGCGCGCAGCTTGTCGTGGTACCGCTCGCCGTGGTCCGTGGTCACGAGCGGATAACGTGCCAGGAACGTGTACATCGACGACATGAGGCCAATGCCGGCGTTGATGGCGTGGAGCTGCGGGCGGACCTCGAGCCGGGTGGCTTCGCTGCGCGCGCTAAACGCGACCGCCTCGATGAGGTTTCTCTCGACGGTGCCCGTCGTGGGCGTGGCCTCGGCACGCCCCGCGATGTCGAGCAGGGCCCTGGTGCGAGCGTCGATGCCTGCCGCGGAGTAGTCGGGCCACCGCTCGATGTAGGTCACGTCACCGCGCCACAGCGCGGTCTCGAGATCGTGCTCAGTGTTGTGTGCCTTGAGCTCGTCGGCGACCTGGTTCGGCAAAGTGCGGGCATCTGTCATCGACGCAGCATACCTACCACCCGACGGGTCAATCGGCCCCCAGGCACCGGAGGTCAGCCGCCGGGCTGCTTCAGCTCCACACCGATGACCACCAGCGGGTCGTCGCCCGTGTTCTCGATCGTGTGTCGGGGTGTGGACGGCGAGTAGAGGACCCTTGGCAGGACGAAGTCCGGGTCAGCCCGGGTGTCCATCATCGTTGCGCCCTGGTCGTCGCGGCGGACGAAGTGCGATCCCGACACGACGTACATGACGGTCGGCGCGAGGTGCGTGTGTACGGGCGTGGTATCGCCCGCAGGAATGCTCGTCTCGAGCACCCGAACGGCCTCGTTCTCGAAGATGACAGCGTGATGATCGGGTGCCGCGATGGCGCCATCCAGCTCGTCGCCAATCACCAAAGCCCTCCTGTCCCGCACACGGGTGTTCTTCTGCCGGCGCGCACCGCGGATTCTGCGCGGATCAGGCGGCCAGCGTTGACGTGCGCTTGCCACCGTCGGCGACGAGCCGGTAGCCAACGGGGGCGAAGGTGGCGGTGGCGGCGGCCAGCAGGATGATCACCGCCTCGAGGCCCGGGTCGATCACCCCCAGCTCCACGCCGATGCGCGCCACCACGATGATCAACGACAGGCGCGCAGACAGGAGCATCCCCGCGGCGGCGCTCGGCCGCAAACCGTGCCGGCGCGAGAGCACGAGCATCGTGGGAACGAGCTTCACGACAAATGCCACGACGACCAGGAGGGCGACGAACCCGATGGTCGACGGCCGATCGATCGACGACAGGCTGAAGCTGAGCCCGACCCCGATGAAGAAGATCGGGATGAGGAAGCCGTAGGCCAGCCCGTCGAGCGTGTGGTCGAGGTCGCCTCGATGACGGAAGACCGTGGCGACACCCGTGCCCGCGAGAAACGCTCCCAGTGCGGGCTCGATCCCCATCGCCGCGGCGAGCCCGGCACCGGCCAGGAGCATTGCCATCGCGAACCGCACGCCGAGCGCGTCAGGGTCGTGACGGTCGAAGAAGCGGCCGAACTGCGCCGGCCACCACCAGGCGGCAGAGCGCAACGCGGCGAACGACGCGACGACGAGCCCGATGAACAGCGGGAACGCGAGCAGTTGCACGTCCACCCCGACACGGAACACGAGCGCGACGACGGACACCGCCAGCAGCGTCACGAAGTCCGCGATCAGGGCGGCCATCAGGATGTCCTGGCCGAGCGGGGTCGAGAGCGATCGGCTCGAGCGCAGCGTCGGCACAACGAGGCCAACCGAGGTCGTGGCCAGCACCAGGGTCATGAAGATCCCGAGCCCGAGCCCCAGGGCGCCCACGGCGGCGAGCACGATCGTCAGCGTGAACACAAGTGCGCCCCGGAGCACCGGCCGCGCACCGGACCGCTCGAACAATCGCAGGTCGATCTCGAACCCGGCCAGGAACAGCAGCAGGAGGAAGCCCAGCTCGCCCAGCGAGTCGACGAACGGGTCAGCGTCGACGATGTGCAGAACGGGACCCACGAGAATGCCGAACAGGATCTCGAGCACGACGGCCGGCAGCCGGATCATGGTCGCCAGCGCCGGAAGGCCAAGCGCCGCGAGCGCGATGATCAGCAGGGCGCCGGAGCCGCTCACCGGCGCGTCGGGTCGCGGGGAACGACGAGCAGCGAGCCGGCCCGGTCTGCTGCCACGGCGGCCGTGAAGCTCGGCCGGAGCAGATTCCCGGTCTCGCTGCCGTGGCTGAGCACGAGCAGGTCCGAGGCCGCGACGCCCCGGAACAGGCGCACGGGGTTCTCACGCACGATCCGACCCTCGACCTCGACCCCCCGCACGGAGCCTTCGTCGCGCAGGCGCATCACTGCTGATCTGACGATCGGCTCGTCATCGTCGGTCACGAGGAACCGTGGGCTGCTCGCGCCCAGCGCCACGACCGGCATGTCGTTGTGGGCCGCAAGGTCGAGCGCGACCCAGGCAGCCTCCCACGCACCCTGGCCGGCTCGCGCAGGGATCACGATTCGCTCGTACCGGCTTGTCCCGGCGCTGAGCAGGGCGGGGATCCCCGTCTGCGCCAGCCGGCGGAGGAGCGCCAGGGACGCCCGGATGCCACGTGGCCGAGGGACCACGAGACAGCCGAGGTGCTCCCGCTCCCTGAGCACCTCCAGGTCGGCAAGGGACACCTGCTCACCGGCGGCCTCGACGAACTCGATCCCGGATCCGGCCGCACCCAGAGCCTCGATCTGCGCGTCGAGGTGCTTCACCGCCGCCGGGTCGAGGCGGGCACGGCTGGGATGGATCACGGTCAGCGCCTCGGACGCGGTCAGGCGTGCGAAGGTCCTCGCCTCGTCGATCACGGCGTCCTTCTCGGCTCGCAGCACGACGCCCACCCGCCGGCCGTAGGCGAGCGGGAAACGAGCGTCGCCCTCCGTGAACACGCGGACCATCGCAGCGTGATCGGTCGCCGGGCCCACCACCGTGACCCGGTCGCCGGCGGCCAGGCGGGTGCCGCCATGCGGGACGATCAGCTCGCCGTCGCGAAGGACCGCGACCAGCAGCCAGCCATGCAGGCCCAGCTCGGCCAATGCCCGGCCAGCGAGCGTCGAGTCCGGCGCCAGCCGGAACTCGATCGCCTCGGCGCGACCATCGGCGAAGGCCGCGGACTCGACGCGTCGCGGCTCGAGGACGAGCTCCACCTGGCGCGCCGCGAGCCGGTCGGGTGACACTGCCGTGACCCCAAGGCGGGTGAAGTCCGGCTGGCGGCCGGGCGAAACCACCATCGCCGCGATCCGCGGCACGTCGGCTGCGCGAGCCAGTCGACAGACCTCGAGCGCGATGTCGTCGTCACGCAACGCGACGACCAGCGCGTCCGCCTCGGCCAGGCCCGCCCGATCGAGCGTCACCCGGCTCGAGCCATCGCCGTGAATGGAGTCAACGACCCGCTGAGAGGCAAGCGCCTCCAGTCGGGCGGCATCGACGTCGATCGCCGTGACGCTCCAGTGATCGCCGAGCCGCTCCAGCACGGCCCGTCCCATGCCGCCGGCCCCAACCAGGATCGCGCGCACTGGTGCCTCCTGACAGACCCACGGACGCGGGGTCGAGCTGGATCCCGCCGCCAAGCCTACGGCAATTCCTGGGCCACAATGGAGGTTCGCGCTGGCTGCCCGCCCACCTGGCGGGCGGTCGCCCGGTTGAAAGGGGTTTGTCCATGCTGCTCGAGCACAAGGTCGCGATCGTCACCGGTGGGGACAGCGGTATCGGCCACGCCATCGCACTCGCGCTCGCTGCCGAGGGCGCCAGGGTCACGGTCAACTACCACGTCAACGAGGACGCCGCCAGGACCACGCTGCAGGCGATCGAGAACGCTGGCGGCTGCGCCCGGGTGCAGCAGGCAGACGTCTCGTCGGTGGCTGACATCGAGGCTCTGGTCCGCGAGACGGTGGCAGCGTTCGGCCGCCTCGACGTGATGGTCAACAACGCGGGCATGGAGTCCCGAACCTCGGTCCTCGACACCACCGAGCAACAGTTCGACGAGGTCATCGCGGTGGACCTCAAGAGCGCCTTCTTCGGTGTCCAGGCGGCGGCCCGACAGCTCGTCGCGCAGGGCGATGGTGGCCGGATCATCAACATCTCGTCGATCCACGAGGACTGGCCGATGCCCGGCAACGCGCCCTACTGTGCCGCCAAGGGTGGGGTCCGGATGCTGACCAGAACGGCCGGTGTGGAGCTCGCGTCGCATGGCATCACCGTTGTTGGCGTTGCCCCGGGTGCCGTGCACACGCCGATCGACGCCGCCACGCTCGCCGATCCCGAGCAGCGGGCGAAGCTCGAGTCGGCGATCCCGCTCGGCCGAGTCGCCGAGCCCGACGAGATCGCGCGCCTGGTCGCGTTCCTGGCCTCGGATCAGGCGAGCTACGTCACGGCAACCACCTACGCGATTGATGGCGGCATGACGCAGGCAAGCATCGGCCTGTAGCCGCCGGCCCCTCGACGACGCCGGCCCCTCGACGACGCCGGCCGCGTGGGCGTGGTCGGCAAATCTTCTGTGGCGTCCAGGCACCGAATGTTGCGTCCGGGCACCCAGATGCCGTCCCGGTGCCAGCCGCGGGACGCGATACTCTCGTTGCCCACCTCATATTGGGTGCCCGAAATCGCGCGGACCGCTCGATCTACGCGCGCCGCCCGCATTGATCTGGACGAGGTATCTCGTGAAGCTGGGAAAATCGAAGAAGGCACGGGCCCGCGAATCGGCCCTCGCGGCCGAGGCTGCCGGCCGTGCCGAGAGCATCGAGGCCATGTACAACGCGGCCATGGCACGCGCTGAGCTGGCCGAGACGGCCCAGCTCGCGGCGGACGAGCGCCTGGCCGCTGCCGTGGAACGCGAGCTCGGGGCAACCGAGCGTGTGGCTGCGGCGGAGGCACGCGAAGCGGAGGCCGCGGAGCGGGTGGCCGCGGCGGAGGCACGCGAAGCGGAGGCCGCGGAGCGGGTGGCCGCGGCGGAGCTGCGGATGGCGGCCATCGACGAGAGGGTCGCCGCGGTTGACGAACGCGTCGCAGCGGTCGTCGGGCGTGAGCAGACGGTCGCACAGCGGATGGCCGCGGTAAAGGCACGAGAGGCCGCCGCCGCGGAACGTGATGCGATCGCCAATGACCGTGATCGCGCTGCGACGGAACGTGATGCGATCGCCAATGACCGTGATCGCGCCGCCGTGGAAGGCGCCTCCTCACGGCGTCCGCAGCTCACGGTCTCCCTCGATCAGCAGGATGACGACGATCTGGATCCCGAGCTCGAGAAGGCCCGCCTGGAGGCTCAGCTGCAACGGGCACACCTTGACGCGCTGACCGGCGCTCTCCGGCGTGAGATGGGCCGGCTCGCCCTTCGCAACGAGATCGAGCGGGCTCGGCGCTCCGATGGCCGGTTCGTGATCGCGTTCGTCGACGTGGACGGGCTCAAGAGCGTGAATGATCGCGACGGTCACGCGGCGGGTGACAAGGTCCTGCGCACGCTGGCGGCCACAATGCGCGCCAATCTGCGGCCGTATGACCCGATTGTGCGCTACGGCGGCGACGAGTTCGTCTGCGGCATCGCGTCGATCGACACCGAGGAGGTCCAGCATCGGATGGACGTGATCGACCGTTCGCTTCGGAGCGCCACGGGCGTGGGCGTCACCGCCGGTCTCGCGATGCTGACCGCCGAGGAGAGCCTGGAAGAGCTGACCGCCCGGGCGGATGCCGCGCTGATCGAGGCGAAGCGGAGCCGGGACGCTTCCTAAGGCGACAGGCCGGCAGGCGCCGCGCGGCGTCCTGGCTCCCGTCCCTCATCTCCGCGTCATGCGCCTGCGGGCCTCTCCACCGCATGTCGTTCATCGCCCTGCGTCGGGGGCGCCTCGTCCTCGGCTGGTCGGCCGCGCGCGCCTGCTCCTCCTCGTCCTTGCGCGGGCAGAAGTGTCAGGCCTGGCTGATCCAGGCGCGGGCGTCATCCAGCTGGTCCGTCGAGTACGTACGAACCTCGGCCGGGATCAGCCAGCCAAAGACGCGGATGGCGTCGGCCAGGGTGGTTCGGTCGGTCACCACGGCGATGCGGTCCCATGCTGACAGGTCGTGGAACCCGAGCTTCGTGTCCTCCCACATCGCCGCCGTCGTGTATCCCTGGAAGGCGTCGCCAAGCACGTACAACAGACGCACCGTGCCGTGGGCCTTGATGGCTTCGGCGGCGGCCGGATCGAGGACGGTCCGGTAGTCGTCGGCCTGGACCTTTCCCGAGGCCTCGATCCCGACTACGTTCTCCGGCAGGCCGGAGATGAGCTTGAGCACTGGGCGGACCCTCCCTCACGACATGGGCGCCGCGACATTGCGGTTGGCCGGGCTGCGGATCGTCCGGACCGGCGGGCCGCTGATCGCGGTCGCTCGCGTCGCCAATATACGGTGCGATGGAGCGCCGGAGTCGATCAGCCCATCCGAGAGCCGGCGCCCACGGACCCTCGACCAGCATCGCCTCCCCCTGCGGCATGGGTCAGGATCCGTCGTGCACAAACGGCGTGGTCGTGGCGACGGCGACGAAGCCGAGCCGCTCGAGGATGGGCCGGCTGGTGTCAAGCGCGTCCACCTGGAGGTAGCGGCAGCCGCGCGCCGCGGCCAGCTCGGCGCGTCGGGCGACGACCGCCCTGAACACGCCTCGGTGGCGCCAGTCAGGAACCGTCCCGCCTCCGTACAGGCCGGCGAACTCCGGGCTTCGGTAGAAATCGATCCGGCCGGCTGAGATCGGACGCTCGCCCGCTCTCGCCACCACGGCCCGGGTTCTGCCGGCGCGCACCTCTTCACGCAACCAGCGGCCGTAGCTCTCGTTCCGGCCGCCGAACACCTCGTCGTGCACCGCCACCACCGCGTCGACCCCGTGCTCGCCGTCGACCACCTCCAGGGACACACCGGGCGGCGGCAGGGCGTCGAGCGGCAGGTCGGCGATTGAACCGATCAGCAGCGTTTCCTGCGGCCCCGGGACAAAGCCTGCCGCGTGCAGCCGGTCCGCAAGATCCGACGGCTGGTCGTACGAGTAGAGCTTCCACTCCCACTCGCCGAGTCCCGCGAACCGGTCGATCTCGCGGGCGATGACCGTGTCGGCGCTGGCCTCGTCGAGATCAGACCACACCACCGAGCGCCAATCGTCGCCGAACATGCGGATGACTCGGTCCTCGCGTTCCACGTCATCACCGGCAGGCTGGCGTCGAACCAACCGGTCGTAGCGCTCCAGGAGCTCATGCATGCCCGACAGGGTCGCATCCGAGGAATGGAATCTCAACGGGATGCCGATCGCCCCGCATGCCCAAGGCCTGGGCGTCGTCGCGCTGCGTGCCGTCAGCCGGCGTGGACCCGTTCGACAACCTCGTGCATGGACGCGATCGCCTGGTTCCGGGGCAGGCCCTCGGGCGCCACCAGGCTGATCCGCACCTCCGAGAATCCAAGCTCGCCGTACGCGACCAGCGAGTCGGCGATGGCGGCTGGGGAGCCACCGATCTGCAGCGCGTCACCGGCCCCGTCCCGACCTTCGCCGGCGACCACGGAGAAGACATCGAGCGAGCGCCGCAGCGTGGCCGGGTCGCGGCCCACATCCGAGCATGCCCGCTCGAGCTCCTCAACCGTGGCCCGAAGCGCTGTTGGGTCGCGCTCGGAGACCCACCAGTTCCACTCGTCCGCGTATTCCGCCACCAGCCGCAGGGCGCGCGGCTTGCCCGCAGCGATGACGATCGGTGGCCCGTTCAGTCGCGGCCCGCGCAGCACGAGCTCGGCGCCGGGCGCTCGATAGAACCTGCCCTCAAAGTCCGCCCGGCCCGTCTTGAGCAGGCTGTGGACGATCTGGATCGCCTCGGCGAAGCGCGGGTAGCGCGGGTCCGCGTCGATCCCGAACCGCGGGTAGTCGTCGGGGGTGTTGCCGAGACCGATGCCGAACACGTATCGCCCACCCGAGATCTCGTCGAGCGTGGTTGCGATCTTGGCCACCAGCGCCGGAGCCCGGTAGGGGCTGTTCATGACCGCGTGGCCGACCCCGATCGTCGACGTCACCGCCGCGACCGCGGCGACCATCGACACGCTTTCCCACGCCCCGACCGGCCCATCGTCGTCGGCGTAGAGCAGGGCGTCCTCCAACGCCACCAGGTCGAAGCCCGCGGCCTCAGCCGCCAGTGCCTGGTCACGCACCGATGGCCAGCTCGGCGGCGGCAGTTGCGTCCCGGGCCGTCCGAGCAATCGGATGTACAGGCCGATCTTCATGGGCAGTCCTCCGTGCGTGGCCCCCAAGGGCGACCAGGGCCATCGTGTGGTCCGCTGCCGCCCCCACCAGCGTGCCACCCGGGTCCAGCCCGCCCCGGAGCACGCGTGCTGTGCTCAAATGGCGCGATGGATCCGTCGTCTTCGGCCGCGAGCCCCCGAGACCCCACCCGTTCCGATGCGACCCCGGCCGGGGCATCGATCTCAGCCGTTGTGTTTGACCTGGGCGGCGTGCTGATCGACTGGGACCCGCGCCACCTGTATCGGAAGCTGTTCGACGACGCCAATGAGATGGAGCGGTTTCTGAACGACGTGGCCACCCCGGCGTGGAATCACGAGCAGGATGCCGGCCGACCCCTTGCCGACGCGACCGCGGAGCTCACGGCCCGGCATCCGCAGCAACGAGGGCTGATCGAGGCCTTCTACGCTCGGTGGCCGGAGATGTTGGGCGACGCCATCGACGGATCGGTTGACATCCTGAGCGCAGTCCGCGCCGCCGGCGTTGCCGGTGTACGCGCTGAGCAACTGGTCAGCGGAGACCTTTCCTGTCACTCGTGGGCGCTACCCGTTCCTCGACTGGTTCGATGGGGTCCTGATCTCCGGCGAGCTGGGCGTAGCCAAGCCGGACGCCCGCATGTTCCAGGCGTTGATCGACCGCTATGGGGTGGTGCCCGAGAGGTCGGTGTTCATCGACGACATCGCAGCGAACGTTGAGGCAGCCGCGGCGATGGGGTTCGTGACGATCCGCTTCCAGGGCGCGGACGACCTGCGCCGATCGCTCATGGCGCTGGGTGTGCTTCCGGGCGCCTGACGCAGGCGGCAGCAGGCGGCAGGTTGTCACCTGGTCCGTGACCAGTCGACCGGGCTGGATCGGGGGCGTGAGGCCCGCAAGCCGGTGTCGAGCGGCTCCAGGGACGGCCGCGGGCGGACAGCCGGCCGGCCGTTCGCGGACAACAGCCCGCGTGTGACAAGGGTCACGCCCCGGGGTGGCGATCGGACCGTGCCAATGGCACTTGCCACACCAGGAACGCAACTCGATCGTTAGGATTCAACAACGCAGCGGCAAGTCACGTCACCCGGGCCGGGCACACCCGGTCATCGCGGGCACGGCGGAGGTCGCCACGCAGGAGGCAAGTGCACCGATGACGACGATGGAGCGGCCAGACACGGCCCCGGCGCCAGTCGCGAGACTGCAGATCGGCGAGCAGGACCTGGAGCTGCCGCTCGAGCAGGCGACCGATGGGCAGTCGGCGATCAACATCTCCACGCTGCTCAAGCAAGCGAAGCTTGTCACTCTCGACTACGGGTACGCGAATACCGCGCCGACCCGTAGCGCCATCACCTACCTCGACGGCGAGCAGGGCATCCTGCGCTATCGCGGCTACCCGATCGAGGAGATTGCCGAGCGGGCGTCCTTCCTCGAGACCGCCTATCTCCTGATCCACGGGGAGCTGCCCACCGCCGGACAGCTGGAGGCGTGGGTCGATGAGATTCGGCGCCACACCCTGATCCGCGAGGAGTTCAAGCACTTCTTTGACGGCTTCCCGATGGACGCGCACCCGATGGCGATGCTCGGGTCGGCAGTCAGTGCCCTGTCAACCTTCTACCAGGACGGCGGCGACGTGAGCGACCCCGAGGCCGTTGACCTGGCCACGGTCCGGCTGATCGCGAAGCTGCCGACCATCGCGGCTGCGGCCTACAAGAAGTCGATCGGCCAGCCGTTCGTGTACCCCGACAACGACCTCGACTACGAGGCGAACTTCCTGCGCATGATGTTCGCGGTTCCGAGCGAGCCGTACGTCGGTGACCCGGACGCTGTCCGTGCCCTTCGAATCCTGCTCGTGCTGCACGCCGACCACGAGCAGAACTGCTCGACCTCGACCGTCAGGATGGTGGGCTCGAGCCACGCCAACCTGTATGCCTCGATCTCGGCAGGGATCGCCGCGCTGTGGGGTCCGCTCCACGGTGGCGCGAACCAGGAGGTCCTGAACATGCTCGAGGCCATCGCCGCCGACGGTGGCGATGTGAGCGAAGCGGTCCGTCGCGCCAAGGATCGTGACGATCCGTTCCGGCTGATGGGCTTCGGGCATCGTGTGTACAAGAACTACGACCCACGGGCGAAGATCATCAAGTCCGCCGCCCAGCCGCTGCTCGACAAGATGCACCAGGACGACCACCTCCTGCGGATCGCGATGGAGCTGGAGCAGGTGGCCCTGAGCGACCCCTACTTCATCGACCACAAGCTGTATCCGAACGTGGACTTCTACAGCGGGCTGATCTACCGGGCGCTCGGATTCCCGGCGCGGATGTTCACTGTGCTGTTCGCCATGGGCCGGCTGCCGGGCTGGATCGCGCAGTGGCGCGAGATGATGGCCGATCCGCAGGCACGCATCGGTCGGCCGCGCCAGCTCTACGTGGGCGAGGCGAAGCGTCCGTTCGTGGCGGTGAAGGACCGCTAGCAGCTCCTTCGCGTCGCCGGACGAGCGCACGTCGCCGAAGGGCCCGGGCCGAACGGCGGCTCGGCCCGGGCCGAAGTATGGCCAACGGGGTCAGCTAGGCGACCGATGGCCCCTTCAGCGATTGCACGAGAGGCGGCACAGTGATCCTGCGCCACCAGCGGGCGTTGCGTCCTGACCCCGTTGGTCCGGCGCGCGAACGCGGAGGGACGGGTGAAGAGGAGCGGATCGGGAGCGGCCAGCGGCAGTCTGTCAGTGCTGCTTGCGATCTTCGACTTCCCGATGCTCGTGTCGGGCTTCCGGTCCGCCATCGACGGTGAGCTCGACATGCACGTCGCCGGCGAGGTCGCGCAACCCGACGATCTCGACGACGCGATCAAGCGAACGGCGGCGGACGTGATCATCGCCGAGTGTCTGTCCCTGTCGGCCCCGGGATGCTCGTCGCTGGAGACGATCGAGCGGATCCGCGCCGCGGCGCCGGACAGCCGGATCATCGCGCTCGAGTGCCGCTGCGGGAGCGAGCAGTTCAGCCTGGCGCTCAAGGCCGGCGCTGACGGGTTCCTGACCCGGGAGGCCGAGCCGTCCGACGTGGTGACCGCACTCCGCAGCGTTGCCCGTGGCCAGACCTACGTCTCGCCGGCGCTGGTGACCCGGATGGTCAACACCTATGTCCTGCGCAGCGAGGACGCACTCGTCGACGACCCCTACACGAACCTCTCTGATCGCGAACGGGAAGTGCTGCTGCTGGCTGCCGTCGGCCACACCAACCGCGAGATCGCCAAGGTGTTTCACCTGTCCGAGCAGACGGTCCACAACTACCGCGCGAACATCATGGAGAAGCTGGGCTTCCACGATCGCATGGAGCTTCTCAAGTTCGCCATCCGGCGCGGGATCATCAGCGTCGCCGACCTGTAGGCGTCGCCGCCCAGCCGATCAGCCGGCCATCGACGGCCGGTGGTCCCGCCCCGCTGACCGGATCAGCTCGCGTCGTCGATCGCCGTGAGGACCTTGGTCGCGTCGATGTCGCCCTCGAACCTCGCGATCTCCTGATCGCCGACCTTGACCACGACCGCCGGACCGGTCGTGAGCCCAAGCGCGGTGCCAGCTGCTGTGTCGCTGCGCACGGCATCGCTCGTCGTCGGGTCGTCCAGGCAGTCGCTCAGCGCCGCCACGTCGAGCCCAAGCCGGGACCCGAAGCGAAGCACGTTGGGCGTGGTGAACACGCCCGAGCCGGCACCCTGCGCCGCGGTCGCCAGCACGTCGTGCGCAAACCAGGCCGGCCCACCCTGGGCGGCGATGCAGCGCACGGTCGAGGAGGCAACCACGGACTCGTCACCCAGCAGTGCCAGGTCCCGCAGGACCGCGCGGGCCGCCCCACTCGAGAGCCGTGCCTGCAGCTCCGGTTCGAGATCGGAGACGAGCGACGCGGACGCGGGTGCCTGGTAGTCCATCCACAGCTCGACCGTCACCGGTGCGGCCGCGTCACCCGCCTCAAGCCCGGACGTGCGGACCGACGACCACGGATCACTGGTCGGCGCCGGCGTGGGCAGGACGCCCGGCGGGGCGCCGGCGATGGCGGCATCGACCGTCTCGAGCAGCTGGCTCACGTCGCTCACACCCGGAAAGCGGGTGCCGTTGACGTCGACAGTGGGTGTTGACTGGATCCCGGCTCGGACGCCGGCCGACGTGTCGTCGAGCACCTCGACCAGCGGCCCCCGCTCATCCAGGCAGGCGGTGAACGACGGCGCATCGACGCCGACCGAGGCACCGAGCTGCTCGAGCTTCGCCCGCGAGAACGTGCCCTGGTTCTCGCCGTCCTGCGCTGCGTAGACAGCATCGTGCATCGGCCAGTACCGGCCCTGTTGACCGGCGCACCGCACGGCCACCGCTGCGTCGATCGACTCGCTGCCGAGGAACGCGAAGTCGCGATGGACCAGCGCCACGCTGCCGTCAGCGATGCGCGACTCCAGCTGCGGGATCACGTCCAGCGCGAAGCGCGCGCAGAACGGGCACTGGTAGTCGGCCCAGTACTCGATCGTGACGGGAGCGTCGGGACTTCCGAGCCTCGGGCCGTCGCTGGGGAGGGAGGCGATCGGGTCGCCAGACGCGCCGGGCGCGGCGCTGGCAGGAATGCTCGATCCGGGTGACGCCACCGGTTCGGTCGAGGGGGTCAGCGCGGTGCTCGGGGCTGGTGCGCTCGACCGGCCGAATGCGAAGCCGGCGCCGAACGCCAGCACAACGACGAGCGCGACCAGCCCGAGGGCGGCCGCGCGATTCTGACGCTGAACGGCATGGTCGCCGGACGGAGCCGATGCGTCGGCCGATGTGGTGACCACCGGCTCGGTTGGGACAGCGGCAGGCGGCACATCCGCATCCGGCCCGGACCCGCTGCCTGCGGACGGCGCGACGTCGTCGGTCGGCGGGGGCGCTATGGGCTCGGGCGTCCGGGTGCCGGTCGGGTCCCGGTCGGGGGTCGGGTCACTCACCGGCCCATGGTGCCCGGTTTTCGGAGAACGCGAGCGCTGACGCCCCCATCCGTGCGCATCCACTCTGTCTGCGGGCGACCTCTGAGCCACACCGAACCCGATCTGCAGCCGGCGGGCACCCAAACCGGATCCCGGCCGTCGAGCTCCTGCTCCGGTAGACTGGCCGCATTCAATCCCCATCTGTCCTGTTGGAACGGTGATGCCCATGAAGGTCGGCGTCGCCAGGGAGACGGCGGCCGACGAACGGCGTGTCGCCCTGGTGCCCGAAGCGCTCGGCAAGTTGACGGCTGCCGGGCTCGAGATCCTCGTCGAAGCGGGCGCCGGAACCGGTGCCGCGATCCCCGACCAGGCATATGTGGACGCCGGCGCGACAGTCGTCGCGACCGCGGACCTGTATGCCGGCGCCGATGTCATCCTCCGCGTTCGCAAGCCGGCCGCGGACGAGGTGTCAGCGCTGCGCCGTGGTCAGGCCGTGATCGGGCTCCTGTCGCCGCTGCTCGACCCGGAGCTGATGCAGACGCTGGCCGACGCCGGCGTGACCGCGATCAGCCTCGACGCCATTCCACGCACCCTGTCGCGCGCCCAGTCGATGGACGCGCTCTCGTCGCAGGCGAACGTGGGTGGCTACAAGGCAGTCCTGATCGCGGCCAACACGTACGGCCGCTACTTCCCGCTTCTGACGACCGCGGCCGGCACAGCGAAGCCGGCCAACGTGCTGGTGCTGGGCATCGGCGTCGCCGGGCTCCAGGCAATCGGCACCGCGCGCCGCCTGGGTGCGGTCGTGTCGGCGTATGACGTCCGGCCCGAGACTGCCGAGCAGGCCGAGAGCCTGGGCGCGAAGTTCGTCCGGCTCAAGACAACCATCGATGCCACCGGGAGCGGCGGGTACGCCCGCGAGCTGACCCCGGAGGAGCGCGCGGCCCAGCAGGCCGAGCTCAACGACGTCATCGCCAGACAGGACGTCGTGATCACCACGGCCCAGGTCCCGGGTCGCAAGCCGCCGGTGCTCGTGACCGCGGATGCGGTGAGCGGGATGCGCTCAGGCTCGGTGATCGTGGACATGGCCGCCAGCGACCTCGGCGGCAACTGCGAGCTGTCGAAGGCGGGTGAGACCGTCACCTCCAGCAACGGGGTCGAGATCGTCGCCCCCGAGAACCTGCCGGCCTCGATGCCGGCTTCAGCGTCGCAGTTCTACGCGCGGAACATCTCCGCGCTGCTCCTCAACATGGTGACGGACGGCGCGCTCGCGCTCGATCTCGAGGAGGAGGTCACGAAGGCCACGGTGATCACCCACGGCGGCAGCGTGGTGTCCGAGGCTGTCAGGAACCTGGTCGCGCGGGCCGGAGGCACGGCATGAGCATCGATCTCGCGCTCACCATCTTCGTGCTCGCGATCCTGTGCGGGTTCGCGGTCATCTCGAAGGTCCCGGCCACGCTGCACACGCCGTTGATGTCGGGCGCCAACTCCATCCACGGCATCGTCCTCGTGGGCGCGATGATCATCGCGACCACGGCCGACAACCCGCTCTCGTTCCTGCTGGCGTTCATCGCCGTCGCCTTCGCCTCGCTCAACGTCGTCGGCGGCTACGTGGTGACGGACCGCATGCTGCAGATGTTCAGGCGCAAGCCCACGGCCCCCAAAGCCGAGAAGGCGGAGGGGTAGCTCGTGGACACCGAGACCATCGACCTCATCATCCGCCTCGTCTGGCTGGCGGGCGCCGTCGCGTTCGTGCTGGGCCTGGTCCGGATGAACTCTCCGGCCACCGCGCGCAGCGGCAACCAGCTGTCTGCCGCGGGCATGGTGCTCGCCGTCGGCGGCACGGCAGTCTGGCTTCTCGCCCTCCCGCCCACCGGCTCGTTCAACGTGACCGGCTGGCTGGTCATCCTGGCCGGCGTCCTCGTTGGCGGAGGCTACGGCCTGTACTCGGCGCGCACGGTCCCCATGACCGCGATGCCCCAGCTGGTGTCGCTGTTCAACGCCGTGGGCGGCGGCGCGGCCGCGCTGATCGCGATCGACGAGTACCTGCGGCTGAACGGCGCGCCCGGCGCCCAGGAGAACGTGGCGACCGTCCTTGACATCATCATCGGCTCCGTCACGTTCACCGGGTCGCTGATCGCGTCGGGCAAGCTGATGGGCCTGGCCATCACTCCGTCCCGCCCGGTCAGGATCCCGGGCGGCCAGCTCGTGACCGTGCTCCTGGCGGTGATCGCCGTGGCCGGCGCCCTGTTCCTGTTCGCCGGCAACTACAGCGTGCCAGTGCTGATGGTCATCCTGGCCGTCGCGCTGATCTTCGGCGTGACCATGACACTGCCGATCGGCGGCGCCGACATGCCGGTCGTCATCAGCCTGCTGAACTCGTTCACTGGCACCGCGGTCGCGATGGCCGGCTTCGTGCTCGACAACCCGGTGCTGATCATCGCCGGTGCGCTTGTCGGGGCCTCGGGTGCAATCCTGACCAAGCTCATGGCGGACGCCATGAACCGCTCTGTTCTCAACATCCTCATCGGCGGCATCGGCGGCGGCGAAGGCACGATGGGTGGCCCGGCCGAGGGCGGCGGCACGGTACGCGAGGTCAGCGTCGACGATGCCGCGATCCAGCTCGCCTACGCCTCGAGCGTGATCGTCGTCCCGGGCTACGGACTCGCCGTGGCCCAGGCGCAGCACGCCGTGCGCGAGCTGGCCGAACAGCTCGAGGATCGGGGGGTGGACGTCACGTACGCAATCCACCCGGTCGCTGGCCGGATGCCCGGTCACATGAACGTCCTGCTCGCCGAGGCCAACGTCCCCTATCCCCAGCTCAAGGAGATGGAGGACATCAACCCCGAGTTCGACCGCACCGATGTCGCGCTCGTGATCGGCGCCAACGACGTCACCAACCCGGCGGCGCGCCGACCCGGCTCTCCCGTGTCGGGGATGCCCATCCTGGACGTTGATCACGCCAAGAGCATCATCGTCATCAAGCGCTCGATGGGTCGCGGCTACGCCGGGATCGACAACGAGCTGTACACGAACCCCAAGACCGGGATGCTGTTCGCCGATGCCAAGCAGGGCCTGGCGGACCTCATCTCGGCGGTCAAGGCGCTGTAGGCCCGTCCCTCCCCGCTCCGGCCACAGCACGGCGGTCCGACGACAGCTCGGGCCGCCGCTTCTGATTCGACGGCCGCATTTGACTTGGGTATCGCGCTCGGTATGATGCTGTGCGGGCAAGCGATCGTTCGCTGGTCACGAGGGGTGGAAATACTGCATCCGAGAGCTGGAGGGACTGGATGAATCAGCGACCGGCGGGTATCACCGTCATCTCGATCATCGTCGCGTTCCAGGGTGTCCTGGCAATCCTGCTGGGCCTCGAGGCAGCCAGGATCACGAGCCTTGGCCTCGGTGCTGCGTCGGGGAGCGAGGCTGCCGGGCTCGCCGACATCGTCCTCGGGATCATCACGGTGCTGGTGTCGTACGGGCTGTTCATGACCCAGGGCTGGGCGTGGCTGGTTGCGGTCGTTGTGACCCTCATCCGGGTCGTGACCGGCGTGCTGGGGATCGTGTTGAGCGGGTTCGGATCCACGATCGGGCTCGGCGGCCTGGTCGCGGTCGTGATCGGCGCCGTCATCCTGTGGTACTTCACGCGCCCCAACATCAAGGCGGCGTTCGGCCGCTGACCGCGAGGCTGTCCTTCCCGCCAGTCGAAACGACGACGACCCCGGCACCGCCGGGGTCGTTTGCTGTGCGGAAGAGCGGCCACCGGGCCAGGATGTGCCGCCAGCTCTGGGGCGACTGGGCGACCGGCTTGCTCCTATCAGCCCTCCGTCGCTCCTACCAGCCCTCCGGGGGCGACGAGCGGTCGGCGACCAGGTACGTGACGGCAGTCAGCGCACCGGTATCGGGAGCGATGGTGACGGACAGCGTCGCGCGACCGCGGTCGCTCTCGATCTCGAACGTCGTGCTCGTGCGTCCGTCACCCGCGCACGGCAGGCCAAGCGACATCGGCGCGAGCAGGGCGCCAGCGGCACGGAGGCTGCGGAGCACC
This sequence comes from uncultured Chloroflexia bacterium, assembly GCA_963734935.1. Classification (GTDB taxonomy): domain Bacteria; phylum Chloroflexota; class Limnocylindria; order Limnocylindrales; family CSP1-4; genus CAIXZV01. The sequence goes on from CAVTIO010000012.1 coordinate 34,142, forward strand.
GCGTCCCGGTCAACGTCCGGGCCCACGGGCAGATCAGCCGGCCATCCGGACGCACCGTCGGCCGCCAGCGCCAGCAACCGCTCCGCGACACCGTGCAGCGTGAGAGACGGATCACCGGCCGGCGTCAGGCGGAGCGTCTGGATCCTCGGCACCGGTTCGGGCGTGATCAGGATCGACACCCGCAGCCAACCGTGCTCGCCGCGCAGCCACCACGCGAGATGCGCCGGAGAGCTCGCGTCGGCTCGGCGGCCCTCGTCGACCTGGCGACGAACGCCGGAGTGGAACGGGCCGAGCTCGCGCGAGATCGCCTCAACCGCCGCTCGCCGGACCTCACGCGGCTCGTCGAGGTCCATGTTCATCGCGAATGCCCGATCGGCCGTGTCGTCGTCCCAACGCTCGATCAGCCCATCCACGATCGACCGCAAGGCATCGGTCCGGGGCAACGGCTCTGGCCGCCGATGCGGGACCGGCTTCGCGCGCAGCAGCATCGTGAGCACCTCGCCCGCGACCGGGCGCATCGGAGCGTAGCGGAGGTTGCCCAGGGCCACGATCCCGAGACCCGTCGCCGGGTGCCATGCCATGTGCGAGCCGAAGCCCGGGTAGCCGCCAGCATGACCGATGGTCGTCCCCGTGGCCGCGTCGTCCCAGATCATCAGGCCAAACCCGTAGCCACCGCTCACGATCCTGGGCTCGGCGATCTCCGGTCCATGGGCGGGCACGATGGTTGGGCTGAACCGCTGGACCTGCTGCATCTCACGTCGGGTGGATCGACGCAACGGATGCCCACCCTCGGGATCGTCACGGGCCGGGAACGCGTCGAGGAACCCGGCGACCCACCGGCCGAGGTCGCGGACCGTCGAGAACACGCCGCCCATCGACGCCAGCGCTCCGTAGCCATCGGTGCCTTCGCGCGTCAGCTCGTCGCCGCGGCGGACGTAGCCGTGAGCCAGCCGTGCCTCGGGCACGTCCCCGGCCAGGTACGTCGTCGAGGTCATGCCCAACGGCCGACAGATCCGGTCCCGGACCACCTCGCGGTACTCGGTCCCGGTGACTGCGGTGATCAGGCGGCCGAGGATCCCGTAGCCGAGGTTCGAGTACTCGAATGTGGTGCCGGGTGGCCACGCCGAGGTGGGTCCGTCGGCCAGCAGATCCAGGAAACGATCGAGGTCGAGGCCCTGCTGACGATCCCCCCACGGGTCGTCGGTCGGCAGCCCGCCAGACATCGTGAGCAGCTGGCGGATCGTCACCGGCGGGCTGTCCGCCGTGAGCGGACGCCACTCTGCCAGCGCCGGCAGATGGGCGGCCACCGGGTCGTCCAGCCCCAGCCGGCCCTCGTCACGGAGGAGCAGGACGGTGGCCGCCGTGAAGCTCTTGGTCATCGACGCGATCCGGAACACGGTGTCCGCGTCGGGGACCCGCTCCTCACCCACGCGGGAGGTTCCCGTGCCACCTACATGGACCAGCTCCCCGTTGAGGATGACGCCCCACGCGGCACCGGGCACGCCTGACTCCCGCTGGACGCGGGTGAACCGCTGGTCGACGTCGGGCAGCAGGTCGGTCAGGTCCGGCACGTACCGATGATGCCGGGAATGGACCCGGCGCGCACGTCGTGACGCCATCGTGGGCAGATGCCGCCCCGCACGGGAGCCGGGGAGACGTCGGTCGTGGGCCCCGGGCGGATCACGGCGCGCGGCAGACACCGTGAGACGTACGCTGGGCCCATGCCTCGCCAACGAGCCGCCCCGGCGACCTGGCCCCGCCCCGCCAAGATCGCGTTCATCGGGTCGCACGGGATCCGCAAGACCTCCGCGCTGCTGGCGTTCGCCGCCGAGGTCCAGCGAGCCGGACGCTCCGTCGAGCTCGGCCGTGAGGTCGTCCGAGACAACCCGTTGGGGATCAACGAAGGGGCGACCGGCGAGGCCCAGCTGTGGGTGCTCGTGTCGCAGATCCGCCAGGAGCTCGAGCTCGCACGGAAGGCCGACGTGCTCGCAACCGACCGCGGGGTGATGGACAACTTCGCCTACTACCTGCGGTCGTGTGGCGGCGAGGACCGATATTCCGTCGAGCCGCTCGTCCGTCGCTGGTCGGGCACCTACGATCTGGTGGTCAGACTGCTGCCCGATGTGGCCCTGCAGGCGGATGGTATTCGGTCCACCAGCGACACCTTTCGCGACGAGGTCGAGGCGATCCTCGACCGCGTGCTGCCGGTCCTGGTGCCGACCGAGCGCCTGGTGACGCTCCGGGCATCGGAGATCACCAGCCGGTTCGACTGGTTCGGGATCCTGGAGCGGCTGGCGTCCACGCTTGGCACGACGGTGAACCCCCCCGACCTCTGGCGCTAGTCGTCAGCCGTGTCGCGAGCGAGCCCGGCCGCGCCTACCTCGGGAGCTGCCGGCGCTCCCAGGCGTTGACGAGGATCACGACGCCCAGCCCGATTGCGATGATCGGCAGAATGGTGTCGGAATCCAGCTCCGGGAGATCGATCCCGAAGGTGTTCCTGAGCAGGTAGTAGCCGCCGAGCGCGATCAGCCCGAGCGCGAGCAGCACCGTCCCGATCCCGGCTCGTCTCGCGCTGCGATCCGTGGCCATCCGAGCGCCTCCACTCCAGGGACATGACTGACGGCTGATGCTCTTCGCCGCGGGGGTCGGCACAACAGGGCCATGCCGCCCGATCGGTCGGTGCGAGTTGCCTCGCACACTGCGACGCGGGCCGGAGGCGCTGGATGAGGCTCTCATCGTTTCGTAAGGGGCGGCAGCGTACGCTCAGGTCGAAGTTGAAACGGACCACGCGTCGTCCGCCGCCTTGGCAGGAGGCCCTGCGGGGCGGACGACCACACCGGTGCGGGACGGACCGCAGGTGCCCGGACGCATGACGCGCGTCCGCTCGTCGCCCGACATGGTGCCGCCGCACCAGCGATCGGAGAGATCCATGGGCAATTCCAGCGCACGCCCTGAACAGGGCAGCGAACCAGGCCGTTCACTGAGCCAGGCTCGGCCATCGCGACGCCACCACAGGCTCCTCGCGGCGGTGATGGGTGTCACGCTGGCGGTCGCGGCATGCGGCGCCTCGGCAACGCCCGGACCGACCACGAGCTCCACCGGCACGGCCACGCCTGTCTCGTCGCAGGTGGTCGGCACGCCCGCCGCCGGCGCGAGCAACCAGCTCGTCGACAACGGGGCACTCCAGCAGCTTCAGCAGGAGTACGAGGCCGTCGTCCAGAAGGTATCTCCGTCGGTGGTGGTGATCGAGACCTCCAGCGGGCTGGGATCGGGCATCGTCCTCGACACCAAGGGCGACATCGTCACCAACGCCCACGTGGTCGGAAGCGCAACCTCGTTCACCGTCACGCTGGCTGATGGGCGCCAGTTCAAGGGCTCGCTCGTCGGCACGTTCACCGCGAACGACATCGCGGTCATCCGGATCAACGCCCCCAACCTGCAGCCGGCGACGTTCGCCGATTCGTCCAAGCTCCAGGTGGGCGAGGTCGTCATGGCGGTCGGCAACCCGCTCGGCCTCCAGACCAGCGTCACCCAGGGCATCGTGAGCGCGCTCGGGCGCACCGTGAGCGAGGGCGGCGGTGTGACCCTGCCGGGCACGATCCAGACGAGCGCGGCCATCAATCCCGGCAACAGCGGTGGCGCGCTGGTCGACATCAATGGCGACGTGGTCGGCATCCCGACGCTCGCCGCCGTCGACCAGCAGATCGGCGGCTCGGCACCCGGCATCGGGTTCGCCATCCCCAGCAATGACGCGCAGGACTTCGCCAACCAGCTGATCACCAGCGGCCGCGTGACCAACTCGCATCGCGCCTATCTGGGCATCCGCTCGGCGAACGTGCTCGGCGCACCGGGCGTCCTCGTCTACGCCGTCGCGAACGGCGGCCCCGCAAGCCAGGCCGGCATCACCACCCAGGAGCTGATCGTGTCGGTCGATGGCAAGCCAACCCCGGACAGCAGCGCGCTGTCGGTGGTCCTCGCCGGTCTCGAGCCGGGGCAGAAGGTCGCCGTGGTCGTCGAGAAGGCCGATGGCACCCGGTCAACCGTCCAGGTGACGCTCGGCCAGATCCCCGGATAGCAGCGGCGCCACCGAGACCAGGTAGCGTCCGGCGTGTGACATGAAGAACGGCGGTCCCGGTCCGGGACCGCCGTCTTGCGATTGCTGGTGTCGACGCGTATGCGACCGATCACGACCGCCCTACCGCGCCGGTGTGCGAGCGCTCGTCGCTGACTGGAACGTTGTGATGAGGCGCTCGAGCCATCCCGGGCGGGAGGCCCGCTTCGCCCCGGCGCGACGCGCCTCGCGCGACTCCTGGACCGCGCGATGGTGCATCGAGTCGCGGGCCACGGCGCCATCGTCGTCTCGACGCCACTGGGATTCGAGTTCGTACGCCATGCCTGTCATCATCTCTTGCCCTCCGCCATCCTGGGACGACTGGATCGATCACCTGATCCGTGTGGATCAATCTCTCGATCTGGAACTTCTTTAGCTCGAGCGACTGCGACTCTAGCGCCTATGTAGTTCGATGTCAAGAGATTTGAGAAAGAAAGACTTGACATCGAGACGCCGACCGCAAGATACTTGCTCCATGCCCCGCGCACGAAAGCAGCAGGCGGCCGAATCCAGCCTCGAGGACGCCATGGAGCGCCTCGGCGACTCCCTGGATCAGATGGGCGACGCGGTCGATCGGATCGGCGAAAGCGTCGACCAACGGGTCGGTGGCGAGTTGGATGACCTGGATCGGATGCTGGACGTGTGGTCCCGGGAGATCCCCGCCCTCGATCCGCTGACGGAAGGGATCGTGGAGCGGCTGGGCATCCTGGACCATGACTTCGGTGCCTCGCTCGACGAGACGCTCGCCGCCTTTGGTGTCGATCGGCGCTCCTACCACCTGCTGGGCTGGCTTCGGGCCGCCGGACCGCCGTATCAGCGAACGCCCGGCGAGCTGTCCCGGGGGCTGCGGCTGTCGAGCGGCGCCATGACGAACCGGCTCGACCGCATGGAGGAGGCGGGTCTCATCCGACGGCTGCCCGACCCGAACGACCGGCGTGGCGTGCTGGTCGAGCCGACGGAGCTGGGCCACGCAACCTGGAACCGGGCAGTCGACGTCCAGGCGCAGCGGGAGGCGCTGCTCGCATCGGTGCTCGATGAGTCAGAGCGGCAGGAGCTCCATCGCCTGCTCCGCCGCCTGATGCGCGCCTTCCCGTCTGACCGGCACGCCGCCAAGCTCGCGGACATCGGTCTCGAGGACGACACCCCAGGCTGAGCCGGGCCCGAGGCGCGATGCCGGTCCCCGACCGATCAAGGGCGCGACGCCGACGGCAGCCGCCGCCTTGAGGATCCGATGCATTGGCGGAACGCGACCGACGCGTTCCGCCAGGGGCCAAGGTCAGCCCGGTGGCGGTCCGGGGGGGCGCCGGGCGCCTATCCGTCGGTCAGCGAGATCCGGATCCGCTTGTTGATCCGGCCCTTGGACTCGTAGCCGGTGACCCGGATCTGGCCCACCTCCCTGGTGTTCGAGACGTGGGTGCCGCCGTCGGCCTGCAGGTCAAGCCCGACGATCTCGATCGTCCGGATCTGCTCGATCCCCTCGGGCAGCAGGTTGACCTTGGTGCGGATGAGGTCCGGGATCTCGAACGCCTCCGCCCGCGGCAGCACGTTGACGCGCACGTCGCGCGCTACCCGGAGCTCCTCGTTGACCCGGTGCTCGATCTCCTCGACCAGCTCGCCCGACATGCGCTCGAACTCGAAGTCCATGCGGCCCGCGCCCGGCTCCATGTTGCCCCCCGTCACCAGCGCACCGTAGTCGCGCCAGACGACGCCACACAGAGCATGGAGCGCAGTGTGCGTGCGCATGAGCGCGAACCGGCGTGCCCAGTCGACGTCGACGTGCACCGTCTCCCCGGCTCGCGGCAGCTCGCCGTCGTCGGACGGCTCGAGCTCGTGGGTCACGTCGCCACCCAGCCGCCGCACGGAGCGGACGATCCAGGATCGGCCGTCCTCGTTGCGCAGGATGACGCCCCGGTCCGACGGCTGGCCGCCACCGCCCGGGTAGAGCACGGTCCGGTCGAGCACCAGGAGCGGTGGACCGTCCGCGGTCGACACCTCGAGCACGCGCGCATCGGCGGCCTGCGCGTAGGCGTCGCGCGCGAAGACCTCGTCGACCCGGCCCGTCATGCGGCGCGGCCCATCCTGCTCACCGCTGCGGTCCTAGTTTCCCACCGTAAGGGTGCCCGTCATGTTCGGGTGCACCGAGCAGATGAAGGTGTAGGTGCCAGCCGGCAGGGCAGGCACCTGGTAGTCGGCCTGGGCGGGCCCCGTGATGATGTCGCCCTTGAACACCTCGGCCCCGGACGCGTCCTTGATGGCGACGTTGTGCGGGATGCCGGCGTCCTTGTTGTCGAAGTGGATCGTGAACCCGGCGTCGGCCGGGGCGCTGATCTCGCTCAGGTCGTAGGCGACGTTCTGAGCCGACAGCTGAATCACCGTGGACCCGCCGGCCCCACCGCCACCGCCGGCGGCATCGCTGGGAGTCCCTGACGACGGTGCCGCGGATGGGGCTTCGGATGGGGCCGCCGACGCACCGTCCGACGCGGCCGGCTGCGATGCGGGCGGCGCCGTTGGCGGAGCATACGTCCAGCCGGGAGCCTCCGTCGCGCAGGCGGCGACGACGAATGTGAGCAGGATCAGGGACAGCGCGAGCGATAGGCGGCGCATCGAGACTTCGGATCACCTCGGCAGAACAACGGGACCTGCCGATGCTAGCGAACGTCGGCGCATCATGCGCGGGCTGGGCGTGCCGGCAGCCGATCATTGTATGCCAAGATTATTTTGCAAATGGTCCTTTGCAAAACTATCTTTGCAGTGTAGGATGCCGGCATGAACGAGTCCGAACGACGAGCAGACAGCACGACCGATGAGCCGACATCGAGCGCATCGACCGGCGACCAGGCCAGATCCGGAGACGTCGCGACCCCTGATGCGCGGTCGCTGCGAGGCCTCGCGCATCCCCTGCGGCTGCAGCTGCTCGGCCTGCTCCGGCTCGAGGGTCCCGCGACGGCGACCCAGCTCGCAGAGCGGACCGGTGAGTCAAGCGGCGCGACGAGCTATCACCTGCGCCAGCTGGCGGCGTACGGCTTCGTGGTCGAGGACACTGAGCGATCCACCGGCAGGCGAGACCGATACTGGCGGGCCGCTCACCGGCTGACGATGTTCGATCAGCCGCGCGACGCGGACGAGGGCGAGCGCGCCCTGGGCGAGGAATACCTGCGGATCGTGGCCGACGCCAACGCACGCCGCGTCCAGGCGGCGATCGCAGGCCTGGCGACCGTGGAGCAGGACCTCGGCGAGGGCTGGCTGGACGGGTTCACGACGAGCGATCTCGCCCTGCGACTCACGCTCCCCGAGGCGAGGGCGCTGATCGCCGAGCTGGAGGGGATCGCCGCGCGCTACCGCCAGGAGGATCCGAACAACCGATCCGCAGCACCACAGGGCGCCAGGCGCGTGGTGCTCCAGTTCCAGGTACTGCCGGAAAGGACGCCAGGCGATGACTGACCAGCTGCGGCCCGCTCCCGGCGCATCCGGCAACGCGGATGCTCGCCCTGCCACGTCCACGGCTCGCACGCTCCGTTCCCACCGGGGTCTGTTCGGTCTGCTGGCGGCCGACTTCATCTCGATCCTCGGCACCCGGATGTCGATGCTGGCGCTGCCGTGGTTCGTCCTGGTCACGACGGGCAGCGCCGCCGAGACGGGCCTGGTCGTGTTCGCCGAGATGGGTCCCTACGTCCTCGTCCAGGCGCTCGGCGGTCCAATGGTCGATCGGCTGGGCAACCGGGGGATGACGATCGTGAGCGACCTGCTGGCGGGTTGCACGTTCGCGCTGGTCCCCATCCTCTACGCCGCTGACGGCCTGTCGCTTCCGCTGCTGATGGCGCTGGTCGCCGTGACGGGTGCCGCGCGGGGCGCCGGCGACACGGCTCGTCACGTCCTGGTCCCCGGCCTGGCCGGCGCCGCCGGGACGTCACTGGAGCGGGCCAGCGGCTGGTACGACGGCGTGAACCGGGCCGCGAGCATGATCGGCGCTCCCCTCGCGGGCGTGCTGGTCGCCGTCATGTCCGCGCCGGCCGTCGTGGCCATCGATGCCGTGACCTTCGGCGTGTCGGCGCTGCTGATCGCCATCCTGGTGCCGCGGCGGCCGATGGCTCCTGCCGACGGTGCCGCCGCGCCGATGCCCGGCCACGACGGATCGAACCTCGCCACCGATGCCCCCACGACCGAGGCCGGCTACCTCGCATCCCTCCGTGAAGGGTTCGCCTACCTGGCCTCGGACCGCCTGCTGCTGGGCATCGCACTGATGATCCTGGTGACGAATCTCCTGGACCAGGCGTTCGGTGCCGTGCTGGCACCCGCATGGGCGATCGAGGTCACCGGCAGTCCCGTCGTGCTGGGCGTGATGGGAGCGCTGATGGGTGCCGGGGCGCTGGCCGGCAATGGCCTCATCGCGTGGCTCGCGCACCGGCTGCCGCGGCGGCTGACGTTCGCCTGGGGCTTCCTGATCGCCGGTGGGCCGCGCTTCCTCGTGATGGCGATGGCCTCAACCGTGTCGCCGGTGCTCGCGGTGGCCTTCGTGGCCGGCTTCGGAGCCGGGGGCATCAACCCGATCCTGGGTGCGGTCGAGTTCGAGCGCGTGCCGGCCCGGCTGCAGGCGCGGGTGCTGGGAGCGCTGGGCGCGACCGCCTGGGCGGGTATTCCATTCGGCGCGCTCGTGGGCGGCGCGCTGGTCGATGGGCTCGGTCTCCAGGGGGCATTGGTCGCGACCGGCTGCGCCTACCTCGTGACCACGCTCGCGCCGTTCGTGTTCCCCGTCTGGCGAGAGATGGATCGCCGGCCGGCCGCCGTGGAGCCCGGGGGTGACGTCGATGGCGCCGCGAGCGATGCAGCCCCGGCTCAGGCCGCCTGACGCGAGACCGCCCTCGGACCGTCAGCGACCCGGCTGCCCCGCCTGACCCTCCTCGAGTCCGAGGCGGATCGCAACCGCTGCGGCCTCCACCCGGCCCGAGACTCCAAGCTTGGACAGGATGTTGCCGACGTGCACGCCCACGGTCTTCTGACTGATGAACAGGCGGTCCCCGATCTCCCGGTTGGTCCGACCCTTTGCGATAAGGGCGAGCACCTCGAGCTCGCGGCGAGACAGCCCGAATGTATCGCCGGCCGCGCCGCCGCGTGCGACACCCCTCGCCCCGGGACCTGGTGCGACGTCGGCAACCGGACCAGGGAGGACCTGCGCCTGCTGGCCGGCGTGCGCGACGACCGGCCTGGCGAGCTCCTCGTCCACTTCCGGCGGCAGGTCGATCAGGGCTCGGCGCCCGAGCTCTCGCAACGCACGCAGCAACGGCCGGGCGCCGAGCCGCATGGCGATCTGGACCGACGCCAGCAGTGGATCGCGCGCGTCCGGTCGAACGAGCCGCGCGTCGGTCCGGCGCCGCGAGCCGGGCCCCCGGGCCGCGGCGGCGGCCATCACCGCCTCCGCCTGACGCCAGCGCGCCTTGGCTTCACGATAGGGATCGCCGAGCTGGTGCCAGCGGTCGGCCAGCTCCGCCCACCGTTGCGGGTCGTCGCGGCCACGAAGACGGGCATGGAACGCCCGGGCGGTCGCCAGGCTCGCCTCGGGCTCGCCGCGACCGGTGTCCTGACCCTCGGCTCGCGCCCGCGCAATGATGAGATCGGCCTCCGCGAGGATCCGTCCGGCTCGCTCGCGCGCGGCGGCCACGTCCCCGATCCGGCGGCGCTCGAGCGCCGAGGCAACGACCGCAGCCTCCACCTCCAGCGCCGTGGCGGCCATGCGTGCGACCAGCACCCAGTCCTCGGTGCCTTTCAGGCGCGCCCATCCGCGCTCGGAAGCCCTCCGCGCGTCGGCCAGGTCACCGCTCCACATCGCGTATGAGGCGGTGGCCTGATAGGCGGGCACGGCGAACTGGTTGTCGCCGCCCGTCTCGAGCTCCACCAGGACCCGGCCCAGCAACCGGCCGGCCTCCTCGCCGGCCTCCGACTCGATCTCCACGATCACGAGGTTGAGGATCGCGTTGACGAAGGGGATCCCCGCCGGGCTCCAGTCAAGTGCGCGCAGGCTGAGCTCGCGTGCCTCGGACCAGCGACCGACATCGACCAGGATGCCAGCGACGTTTCCACCAAGCAGGTTGCCGTACACAGCGTCGAGGTCGAGCCGCCGAGCCTCGTCCATGTCCTTGTGCGCGCGGTCGACGGCGTCACCCGAGCGGCCAACGAGCTCGAGCACGACGGCCATGTTCGCACCGGCCCGCCACCACTCCTCGACCAAGCCCAGGGACCTCGCCTGCTCGAGCGCCGACTCGAGCAGCGGGACCGCCGAGGCTGGATCGTCGCCCCAGCCACGGACGACGGCAAGCGTGGTGGTTGCGTGAATCCTCTCAGGCTCTGCATCCGGGCCGCAGGCCTGCGCGACCTCCAGTGCCTCGGTCGCCGCTCGTTCCGCCTCCCCGAACGCGCCGGCGATCATGCGCTCCTGCGCATGCAGCGCGAAGATCCGCGCGCGCCAGAGCGATGGCTCCGAGGGGATCAGCTCAGTGGCACGCTGGAGCGCCGCCGTCGCCCCGGCCGCGTCGCCGGCGGCCAGACGGTATCGCCCCAGCTCCGCGTGGAGGATCGCCAGTGCCATCCGATCACCGCGATCCGCGGTCGAGTCGATGGCAATCTCCGTGAACGCAACAGCACGCGTGGGACGCATCGCGGCCAGGGCCGCGCGGGCGGCCAGCCGCTCGATCGTGCCGGGACCGCCACCCGACCCCGGCGGGCCGTCTGGCGCCCCAGCGTCATCCCTGGGCCCGGGGAGACCGAGTCCGAGCTCGAACGCGTTCAGCCCGTCCAGGGGTGCGTCAGCATCGATCGCCGCGCGCCCGGCATCCAGGGCGGCACGGCGTGCCTCCGGCAGGCGGTGGGCGGCCATCCAGAGCGCCGCCGCCACGGCGGGCGTGTCACCAAACGCGTGTGCCACCGCGGCGCGGTACCGGACGCGGGGCTCCGGGAGAAGATCGACGAGGATGGCGCGCGCCAGGAGCTCGTGACGGACCTCCACGGATCCGTCTTCGTTGGCTCTCGCGAACCCGTGCTCGATCGCCTCAGCGAGCCCGGCCTCGAGGTCGTGCGCCACGCTTGGCCCAGGCCGGCGCAGTCGAGCGCCGTTCCGGGTCGAGGGGCCGGTCGTCGCCCGATCGCGATCCCGGGCCGATGCAGGGGGGCCGTCCGACACGCTGGCCTTCGCGTCCGGTCCGGACACGGGAAGCTCGAACGCGGCCGCGGCGGCTGCAAGCCGCTCGCGGCCCATCGGCCGGGCCGCGGCTGCGAGCAGCCGCAGGACGTGACGGCAGTCGTCGGATCGCCGCATCAGGTGCCCTGAAACCAGGTCCGCGAGGGTGCCGGTCAGGGATGCGTTGCGCAGCTGGTGACGCGCCGCAACGAGCTCCTCCACGACCAGCGGCGAGCCGGCGGATCGCTCGGCGACCAGGACCACGATCGAGGCGGATGGCCGCTCTCCCTCGATGCCCTCGATCAGGGCGGCGATCTCGCGGCGCGACAGTGGACCGAGGTCGATCCTGGCAGGAGGACGCAATCCTGCCTCGATGATCGCGAGGTTCTCACGCAACGGGTGCTCGCGGGCCAACCGATCCGGCTGATAGCTGAGAATGAGACAGATCCGCTCGCTGCGCGCGATCCGGGCGATGAACGTCGCGAACGAGCGGGTGGCGGCGTCGCCCACGTGGAGGTCCTCGAGCGCAAGGACGATCGGGCGCTCGCGCGCCACGCGCCCCAGCCAGCGCAGCAGCGACGCCAGGGCGCGCGGCTGGCGGCGCTCGGGATCGGCGAGCTCGCTGCTGGCGGGTGCGGGGACGCCCGCAGCCAGCTCCTCGAGGCCCGGCAGGCGGAGCAGGATTGGTCGCGCGTCGCGCGCCAGCAGCCTGCGCAGCTCCGCCGGGTCCCGCTGTGCCACAAGCGGTCCGAGGGCCTCGAGGACGGCAGACCAGGGAGGGTCGATCGGACCGTTTGCCCGGCCGCGGAGCACGAGCGGCGCATCGGGGCCGCGGGTGAGCAGGCGATCCAGCGCCTCGTCCAGGAATCGACTCACGCCGATCCCCGCATCACCCGCAACGATCACGGTGGTGGCCGTCCCACCGACGGCGGCGTCGACCGCTGCCTCGAGCTGGGCGAGCTCCGTCTCGCGACCAATGAAGCGACGGCTGACCACCTTGTCGGACATGGTCGAGATTGTAGGGAGGGTCCGCGAGCCCCCGATGCCCGACCCGGCTTCCGAGCCGGACGGGTACGCTGCGCATCGTGCAGGACCGACGGCAGCCCCACCCGGCGAACGAGCTCAACGAGCTGCCGGGCGACGAATGGCTGTACTTCACCAAGTCGGTCTGGACGACCGCCTATCCGTCAGAGCTGGGCCATGCGCGGCGTCGGGCGCACGGCGCCAACAAGCCGCCGCGCCTCATGGCGCGGCTGATCGAGTTCTTCACCCGGACCGGGGAGCTGGTTCTCGACCCGTTTGCCGGGGTGGGCGGCACGCTCCTGGGGGCCGCGATCACCCGCGGCCCGCGCCGCGCGATCGGGATCGAGCTGGACCCCCGGTGGGCACAGGTGTTCGATGAGACCGTCGCCGACCTCCGCGCCGAGCGCGACGGACGGGGACCCGAGCTGGCCGACCTGGGCTCGGCTGATCCGGGCGGCCAGCGCTCCTTCGACCCGTCTGGCGTCGAGCTGCGGCTGGGTGACGCTCGGGTGGTGCTGCGCGACATGGAAGACGCGTCCGTCGATTTCGTGGCGACCGATCCACCGTACAACGTCCAGCTCCCGATGACGATGGCCGGTGGACGACTCGCCGTGACCCACGCGAACCGACGAACCGACTACGCGATGGTTTCGGATCTCGAGGGCGACCTCGCCAACCTGCCCGACTATGCCGCCTACCTCGACGCGATGGGCGCGGTGCTGGGTGAGCTGCGGCGCGTGCTGCGCCCGGGCCGGTATCTCGCGTTGATCGTCCGAGACGCGTACCAGGGTGGTCGCTACCTGTTCACGGCCGCCGATCTCGCCGCCCGGGCCGAGCAGGCCGGGCTGACGCCCAAGGGGGACGTCATCTGGTACCAGGCGGGAACGCGATTGCGACCCTACGGGTATCCACGGTCGTTCGTGCCCAACATCGCCCACCAACACATCCTGGTGCTGCGGCGGCCGCCAGAGACGCGGCGCCGGGGTTCGAGCGTGTTGGAGAGTTCGAAGCCGGAGAGCTCGACGGGCTGAGCGCCCGCTAGTCGGCCTCGCCGAACTGCTGACGGCGCTCCGTGTAGGCGCGCAGGATGTCCTCGAAGCTGCCTGGCGTCGGCCCACTGTCGCCGGAGGTCCAGCTGCCCCGCCCTGCCGTCGAGGAGTCGATCACCACGTCGCCCAGCGTCATCTTGTGGAGCCAGCCTTCCTGGCCGTTGGGGCACAGGACCCGCCAGTAGGTTCCGCGCTTCTCGAGCAGCACGACCTCGTCGCCCTGGTCGAGGACGCCGATCTCCTGGCCGCGCACCTCATCGGGCATGTCGAGCAGGCTCACGAGCCGGTAGCGGATGAACCGCCGCTCCATGCCGTCGACGGCCGCGCCGACGTCACCATCGAAGCTCAGGCGGACGTCGCTCGACACTGTCCGCAATGGGTCCGCCTTGCGCGCCTCCATCAGGGATGGGCGTCGCCATCGAGGCAGGTGGGCATCAATGTCCTCGGCTGGCGTCGCGGTCGCAACGACAGCCGCGGCCTGGACTGCCCGGCTCGCCTCATCAGCATGCGGCATGACCGTGGACCCGGCCAGCCCAGAGTTCGCGACGACGCCGCTGCCCACCGCCGAGGCCGCGGCCAGCACGTCGTCGGGCGCCGTGGGGAGCTCGTCGCGCCGTCGCTTGCCGAACACGAGGAATGCCATGAGCATCGACACGCCACCGGTGGTCACGACCATCGTCGGCACGAGCTGGGCCATCGTCGCAAGCAGGGACGGCGAGCCCAGCCCGCCGCTCAGGTCGCCTGACGCGCCCTGGCCGCCGGAGCCCGCCGCTCCGTTGTCGCCAGATGACGGGGCGCCTCCGCCCGAGCCACCGCCGCCGCCACCGCCGCCCGCTCCGGCACCCGCGTCGCTGCCCGGATCAGACCCGTCCGGACCGGAGCCGCTGCCCGGCGATCCCGGGACGCCGGGAAGAATGGCCGTGCCCTGGTTGCCATCGCTGGACGCAGACCCGCTGTCAGCATCGAGCTGGAGCACCGCGTGTGGCACCGACACCGGAGGCGTGGTGGCCCCAGGCGCGGGCGACGCGCCGACCACGATGGTCGGCGATGTCGTGGGTGTGGGTGTGGATCGGGTCGCCGGGGTCGGGGTGGGCGTGGGCTTGGGGGTCGGCGCTGCCGTGGGCTTCGGGGTGGGCTTGGGGGTCGGCGCTGCCGTGGGCTTCGGGGTGGGCTTGGGGGTCGGCGCTGCCGTGGGCTTCGGGGTCGGGGTCGGGGTGGGCTTGGGTGTCGGCGGCGGCGTGATCGTGATCTTCGGACCTGGCAACGTGTCCTTGAACCGCCCCCGATCCAATGCCTCGAAGCCGATCTTCCACGTTCCGGCCGGCAGCTTGGCCGTGACGGTATAGGTGGCGCCACGCTTGAGATTCTCGTTCGCCGAGGCGAGATGCATGTCCCTGGTCACGTTGCCGATAAGCACTCGGACGTAATCGGGTTCCTTGCCGTCGGCATTGCGGTACACGACCGACATCGTGATCGGCGTGTTCGTGGTGCCGCCCGACGGCGTGACCTTTGGGTCGGACAGGGTCGTCGAGTCGGCAAGGGCCGGCAGGATGCCCACGGTCAGCATCAGGACGGCCGCGCACAGGGCCCGGAGCAGAGCCAGGCTCCGCACCGGAACGATCGTGCGCGCGATGCCCGAACGTGAAGACAACGCGGGATCGGCCTCCCTGAGTCGAGGTATCGGCAACTGGCCGTATGCGGAGCATCAGAGCAGGGAGGGTGGCGCGCAATGGTACGGGGGTCCCCCTTCGGGGACCGGACCGCGGGCGTGAGGCGCGCGGGTGAGGGCACCCTTGGCCACCGTGCGGCGCGATCGACGGTGCGTCGGAGCAACGCGTGAAGGGGAGCGGTGTGGACTGGTGCGGTCGACCGGACGGTCGTGTCCCATCAGGTAGCCAATTGTGCCCACTGCTGCTCGCGGCCCCCATGCTCCACCATCGCGACATGCAGGTCATTGCCACCCGCCCGGTTCGGGTCGCCGACCGTCTCGCCGTCGTACGGATGGGCGTGTCTGCCGTCCTCCTGTTGCTGACGGGTGTGCTGGTGGGCTGGCTTTGCCTCGCCACGCCGCTCGTGAGCGGCGCTCAGCCACAGGGTCGGCCGACAGGGATGGAGGTCGCGACCGGGGTGTTCGCCTGGGCGTTCGCGATCGTCGTGCCGGCCGGCCTTCTGCTCATCGGTCTTGCGCGCGCCGTGGGCACGGTCGAAGCATGGGGTGCGCTACGGCCGCGAACGATGACGCCGCGGCTCGCTGGCGCCCTGGGGCCGGACCACATGGCCATCACGGACCTGGTCCTCCCCGGCGGACGACGGATCCACGAGCTGGTCCTCGGACCATTCGGTCTGGCGATCCTGAGCGAGGTCCCGCCACCGAGCATGAGTCGCCACCAGGATGGACGCTGGGAGCTGCGGGCCGATCGCGGGCGCTGGATCCCGATCGAGTCACCGACCGACCGGGCCGCGCGTGACGCCGAGCGCGTGCGTGGCTGGCTGACGAGCGACGATCGAGACTTCCTCGTCAGGGTCTACGCTGCGGTCGTGACCGACGATCCGCGCGTGCAACGAACCCCGCAGTGCGCCGTTGTCACCTCTCGGGACCTGGCATCGTGGCTGGCGGGGCTGTCGCCGCAGCGAGGGCTCACGAGCGCCAGGCGGGAACGCCTGGCCCAGATGCTGCAGTCGGTCGCGCGCGGCCACTGACCCACACTCGGTCGCCACTCCGCGCGGATTCCATCGACCCGATCGTGTGAGTTGGTAGGGGAGCCAGGACTCGAACCTGGAACCGGCGGGATATAAGCCCGCTGCTCTAACCGATTGAGCTACTCCCCCACGCTGCCGGGCCTGAAGCCGTTGTGGCGTGGCGCTATGGCGATCAGCCTATATCGGTCGTCGTGTCCGTGCCGCCGCGAACCAGGCCGGCGATCGATCGCAGGCCGAACGACCAGCTCCGTCCGCCATCGGATGCCTTCGAGGTCGCAAGATCCTCGGCCTGCGATCCAGTGTCTGAGCCGTCAGCGATCATCTCGATCAGCGCGCGCTCGTCTTCCGTCTGCTCGGCTTCGATCGGCAGATCATCAGGATCAACGGGACGCTCGGCGGGCTCCACCGGGGTGATGGGCGGTCGGGCATACGCGGGAGCTCCGAAGAGCTTCGGCATGGCGACGTGCCCATAGTCGTCGTTCGCCACTCACATCCTCGAGGTTGGGCAGCTCCAGTGACCAGCCACTGGCCATGACGGATATTACCGACATCGGTGATCCGATGACCGGCAATTCGATGACCAGCTGCTCGATGATGTCAGCATCCAACGTCGGCCGGAGCACTGCAACCCCCAGCAGGTCACCCTCCGGTGCGCGCTCGCACCGTCCGAGGTGCCCGCCCCGCTCCGTGCGCGCTTCTCGCCGAAACCGTCAATTGAGCAGCGGTTTGACGAGCTGGTCGAGGACGACGAGCACCAGATAGGCGATCGGGATGGCGGCGAACAGGCCAAGTGCGGCACTCCAGGGCGTGCGCGTCGAGCGGCTGCCGGCTCCGGTCGGCAATGGCACGACGAGCCAGGTGATGACGGCGCCGGCGACCAGCACGATCACGACATAGACCGCAAGGGCGAGCAGGCGCATGTCGCCTCCCGGCAACCGGGCGCCAGCATCGAGCGCCAGGTCGTAGGCGAGGTACGCGATCCCCAACACCAGCGCGACGCTGAGGCTGCTGACGACGGCCCGGACGACCGGCCGCGGGGCGCGACGGAACTGCCGCCACCGAACCTCGAACCAGCCGCGCTGCCGAACCTCGGCTCGGCCCGGCCGGGCAGTCGTGGGACGATCGGCGGCGCTCGCGTCGGAGGACCGATCACCCCGGCGGTCGCTCACGGGCGGAGCGGCTGACCGTCGCCGCCCAGGACCGCGAGGCTCCGCCGCGGCGGCAGCGAGTCCGGGGAATGGGCGGCGAGCAGCTCGACACCACCGGCAAATCGTTCCAGCTCGTCCTCGGTCAGCCACCATCCGACCGAGGCCCGAAGCGCATCGAGGCCCGGCAGGTCACGAAGAATCGAGAAGGTCCGTGCACCCAGCTCGTCCACGGCGACAGCGGCGGGCCAGCCGGCGATCCGGAACGTGACCAGGGTGGCCATCGATCCGACGGGCGTGACCAGGCGGACGCCACCGATCGCTGACAGCCGGGCGGCCGCGACCCGTGCCAGCCGGGAGGCCCGTTCCTGCGCCCACGGCAGCCCGACATACATCGACAGCCAGCCGCAGCTCCGCGCGAACCCGGTCAGCGACGGCCTGTGGAAGCCGGTTGCCTCAAACCTCCGCGCGCCAGGATGGAGCGCAGGCGTCTGCACATCGAAGCGCTCGAAGCTGAGCGAGCCTGCCGCCGCCGGGGTCACCGTATCGGCGAATGAGCGACGGACCCACAGCGCGCCCATGCCCTCGGGTCCCAGCAGCCACTTCTGGGCGGGCAGCGCGTACGCGTCCGCTCCCAGCTCCTCGATCCGTACCGGGATCGCGCCCGCAGCCTGGGCGCCATCGACGATCACCATCGCACCCGCCTCGTGCGCGAGGCGGGCAAGGCGCGCCACGGGTAGCACCGCGCCGGTGGTCCACAGCACGTGGCTGACCATGATCGCCCGTGCCGGGCGATCGAGCGCGCGAGCGAACGCCCGGGCGACCGCGTCCTCGTCGCCCCCATCGCCGACGTCGACCAGCTCGAGCTCGACCCCCAGCCGGTCGCGCAGCGCGATCAGCGGGCCCATCCCGCCCGGGTGCTCATGCGGCGTCGTGAGGACCCGGTCGCCGGCAGTCCACGGCAACGCGTTGATCGCGGCGTTGACCCCATCGGTCGTGGAGTGCGTCAGCGCGATGTCCGCGGGATCGGCCACCAGGATGGCGGCCACGGCCGCGCGCGCCTCGGCCATTCGCTGCAGGGTCTCGGGCCACAGGTCTGGATGCGCCCGGCCAACGGCCAGCTCCCGCGCGGCCTGCTCGTCCATCGCCCGCTGGACCTCGGACGGCAGCGGACCGCTCGTTCCCGCATTGAGGTAGATACCGGCGCCCGTGGCGGGCAACGCCTCGCGGACGGCGGCGATCTTCGCCGACTCCGGCATGAACGGGGCGACCACCCCCGTATGATATCGGCACCATCGTGGCTGGAGGCCAGACCTGACCGGCTTCGCGCACCCCGAGCTCATCGCAACGCCCGAGTGGCTGGCCGAGAACCGAAGCCGGCGAGATCTGCGCGTGCTCGACGTCCGATGGCGGCCCGACGGGACCGCGGGCGCCGTGTATGCGGCCGGGCACATCCCAAACGCCGTTCATCTGAACTGGCGCTCGACGGTCGTCGAGTCGCCTGACGGCTCGGACGCATTGCTCCTGGCGTCACCGGCGCTGATCGCCGAGGCGCTGGGCCGGGTCGGTGTGGGGGACGGCACCTCCACCGTCCTCTATGACGACACGTTGTCCTACGTCGCTGCCCGGGTCTGGTGGAGCCTCCGAGCGTACGGCTACGAGTCGGCCAGGATCCTCGAGGGCGGGTACGCGGCGTGGATCGAGGCAGGGCAGCGAGCGGAGAGCGGCGTCGTGGAGGGTCCACCGACC
The DNA here is from genome assembly GCA_963734935.1 of uncultured Chloroflexia bacterium. GTDB lineage: Bacteria > Chloroflexota > Limnocylindria > Limnocylindrales > CSP1-4 > CAIXZV01. Next base: position 53,087 of record CAVTIO010000012.1, read on the forward strand.
GTCTTCACCCCGCGAACCACGGTCCACGAGCGGCTCACCACGGCTGACGTTCGCGGTCTGCTCGGTGCCCCGGGCGTGCAGCTCGTTGATGCCCGCGGGCCGGCCGAGTTCCTCGGGTTCGAGGGCAACGTTCGCCGGCTCGGGCATATCCCGGGGGCAGTCAACCTGCCCGTGTCAGCGATGCATGTACCGGGCACCCAGCGGCTACGGGACGCGGATGACCTTCGGGCACTGCTGCTCAAGGCGAACGTCACGCGGGGTCGGCGCCTGGTGTGCTACGACGGCTCCGGGCTGGCGGCCGCGAAGCTGGCGTTCGTGCTGACCCTGCTCGGTCACGACGACGTCGCCGTGTATGACGGCGGCTGGGCCGAATGGGGCGACCGCCTGGACCTGCCAGTCGATCGCTGAGCCCCCTCCGTTACCGCCAGGGGTCCTGGACACCGCCACCGGAATCGCTCGGCGGCACATCCGTCCCGGTCCCGCCGGCCGAGGGAGAACCGGTTGATGTCCCGCCTGTCGACGTGTCCAGCCCCGTCCACGGATCGACCTCCCGGTGCGGGGCGAGGATGTGGGCGCGCTTGTGGTTGACGGCGACCAGAGCCGCCTGCTCACGCGCCTCATGCATCCTGTCCGACCAGAAGATGGCATCGGTGACCGGCAGGAAGCGCCCGGTGAGCTCGCGCAGCGCGTCACGCAGGCTGCCGTCCATGGGCATCAGGTGGATCGTCCCGACCACGCTGAACGGCGGCACCGAGATGATCGCCTTTTCGGGTGTCTTGGGCGTCCGCAGCTCGGGCATCGGGGGCGCGGGCTCGTTGGTAACGGCGAACAGGACGGCGTCGAGGTTCACCTGCGCGAAATCGGAGCGGACGGGCTGGCCGTGTCCGCCGAACTCCTCCACCGTGACGTCCTCGAGGACAAGGAACGGTTCGTCAGTCTCGTTCAGGATGTCGGTGACCCGATGCTGGCGCGTCTGGAGCGTGCCGCGTGTGATCAGCGCGTCCGTGTAGAGCACCAGTGTCTTGGCCCCGAGCTCATAGGCGGAAAGCATCCGTCGTCTCCCGTTTGCGTGCCCCGTGGTGCGCGAGCGGATCGGCGCCGCGCACCTGGGAACAGAATACGGGTCCTCGTCCTGATGTCGATCACCCCATCGGGTGGTGACCTTCCGCCATGCGGCCCTGGCAGGGGGCCTCCCTACCGCCGGGCCCTCGCCGTCACCAGGTGCTCGGCGCCGGCTTGCAGCGTCTCGTACAGGCGGTTCACCGTTGCCAGCGTGTCGATCTCGGCCACGGGCTTGTCGGGCCGCAGGCGGGCGATACGCGGGAAGCGGAGCGCGAACCCGGACCGATGGCGCGTCGAGCGCATGATCACGTCGAACGCCACCTCGATCACCACGGAGGGCTCCACCACCCGGTACCGGCCGTGCGTCCGGATCGTGTGCGCCTCGAACCAGCGCGTCAGATCCGCGATCTCGGCATCGGTCAGCCCGGTGTAGGCCTTGCCGATCGTGACCAGCTGCCCGCTCGCTTCGTCGCGCACCGCGAACGTGTAATCGCTCAGCACCCCGTGACGCTTGCCGTGACCGACCTCGACCCCGACCACCGCGCAGTCGAGCGTCGCAAGCGCCTTCTTCATCTTGAGCCAGCCGAGCCCGCGCCGGCCAGGCAGGTACCGACTGTCGGGATCCTTCACCATCAACCCCTCGTTCCGTCGGGCGCGAGCCGCAGCGAACGCCGTCTCGAGCGCGTCGACCGAGGTCACCGACGACAGATGGCTGAGCGCGAACCGACCCCCGTCGGCGGCCATCGGCAGGTCGAGCGCCTCCAGCCGCTGTCGCCGCACGGCCAGCGGAGCGTCCAGCAGCGGCGCCACCGCCGCGTCGCCATCGTTGTCGAGCCCGAGCGCGTCCCATGCCACATAGATCACCGGGATCCGCGCCTGGATCGCGGCCGACGGGGACTTTCGGCCCAGCCGCGCCTGAAGCTGGAGGAACGGCAGCACCACCCCGTCCTTCCAGGCCAGGATCTCTCCGTCGAGGATCCCGGACCACGGCAGATCCCGCGCCCCTGCAACGACCTCCGGGAACTGGCCGCTGATGTCGTGAAGGTCGCGCGAGAACAGGCGCACCTCGCCTCCGCGACGGTGGAGCTGGGCGCGGATGCCGTCGTACTTGTCCTCGACCCACACGGTCGGCCCCAACCGGGCCATGATCTCGGTCGCGTCCTCGGCCGGCGAGGCGAGCATGAACTTGAGCGGATGGAACAGCGCCATCGCGGCCGCGTCGAGGCGATCCTCCCGCGCGAGGGTGGCCGTGCGCCCGACGTCCCCGGTCAGCATCCCGGCTCGCTTGACGGCGTCGAGGGACCGGCCGAACGCCCGTGCGATCGCGGCCTCCAGCAGCCCCTCGCGCAGTCCGATGCGGAGCTCGCCCGACAGCACCTTGACGATGCCCATGGCCGTCGCCGGCGACGAGCGGTCCAGGAGGACCCGAAGCGCGGCACCCTTGGCAGCCGGACCGGACGCCGCCTCGATCGCGTCGAATGTCGCCCGAACCTCCGTCAGCGACGGCTCGTCGCTGGCCGGCGGCGAATGGCCCGCCTCGGTCAGCACCTCGCCCACCGCGGTTGCCACATCCGAGGATCGATCGTAGGCGCGGCGCAACGCATCGGGATCGGCGGCCGCCACATCCAGAACGGTGGCGGCCAACCCGGACCAGCCCAGCCCGATCGTCCGCTGGTCTGCCGCCGGGAAGGCACGGCCGGTCAGGAACACGGCAGCGATCGGCAGCTCCTCCGGGGACAGCGTCTCGAGGTAGCCCGCGAGGACCGTCGTCTTCTCGGATGTCCTCGTGGTCGCGGCGACCCGCGCTGCGACATCGCTCCAGCGGCGCATGTGGGCGATGGTATAGGGTGACGCTGATGCTCCATCGGCGCTGGTTCCCGGACCACATCGACGGCGAGTTGGTCGTGCTTCGCCGCCACAGGCGCGACAGCCTGCGCGACTTCCTGCGCTGGTACCAGGATCCCGAGGTGGCGCGCCTCACGCGGTACCAGGATGCGCCGATGCGGCCCGACGAGATCGAGCGCTTCTTCATGCTCCGTGCGATGGGGCCGGAAACGATGTCGATGGGCATCCACGTCCGGGCCACCGATCGCCTCATCGGGACCTGCGCCTTCTCCCAGCTGGATGCCGACAACGGCGGCGTGCTGTTTCACATCACGATCGGCGAGCACGACGCCTGGGGTCACGGATATGGGAGCGAGGCCACCCGTCTCATGGTCGATCATGCGTTCGGGGCGCTCGGACTGCACCGCGTGGCGCTCCTCGTGTTCGCGTTCAACGAGCGCGCGATCCGCGCCTATCAGCGAGTGGGGTTCGTCGTGGAGGGCCGGGCGCGGCAGGCGATCTGGCGCGACGGGCAGTGGTGGGACGAGATCCACATGAGCGTGCTCGAGCCCGACTGGCGGGCGGCCCGCTGGCAGGAGCGGGCGATCGCGGACGGACGGGCGGCGCCCACGGCGCCTGCGGTGCCCGAGGCGCCTGAGCCGTTGACGTCCGGCGGTGTCGGGGGTGCCCGCGGCGGGGGCGTTGGGGGTGCCCGCGGCGAGGCCCCGATCGCACCGAGAGGGGGCTGACGGTGGCCAGCGGCGGACCCTCGGCCGAAGCAGCGCGGGCAGCGTTCCGGGAGCAGATGGACGCCAGGGGACATGCCGTCGAGAACGCCCGACGGGCGGTCGAGGGGCTGAACGCCGCGTTCGCGTCGGGCGTCCTGCAGCGCACGCCTGCCCTGGAGGCGATGCTCGCCGACCTCGCGGTCGCGCTGGACCAGGACGAGGGCCAGAAGCTGGGTGGCAAGAGCGCCGAAGCGGCCCGCTTCATTCTGCCCGCGATCTCGCGCGAGCTGGACAACGCCTGAGCACCGGGCGCCGTCTGCTCAGCGGCGCACCCGCCAGGCGGCGGTCAGTCCAGACCCAGATCGCGCATTCGTCGGGAGTTGGCGAGGACCATCCGGGTTCGGAGCGGCAACGCCTCGAGCCGCGGCGTGAGCTCGGCATCGAGGACATCGACGATCTGCGGCAGGACGGCGGCCACGGCAGCCTCGAGCGCCTCGTCGATCGCGCGCTCGGACGCCTCGTCGACGGCGTCGCGATCGAGGTGGCCGGCCAGGCCGCGTGCGAGATCGAGGAGCTCACGCGCCATGCACGCGTCCGACCCAATGCCTATCGCGATGGTTGTCCTGGCGTCACGGACGGGGATGGCGCGGTATGTATCGACCATCGGTCGAACCTCCAGGATCGGCCTGCGTGCGCGCTCCCGGAACGCACCGCCGGCGGCGATTGTCCCCAGCATCGTGCGGTCGACGTCCCGTTCCAAGTGCCATCTGGGGTGGAGTGCCGGGTTGAGCACGGAGTCGCGGGCTGCCGACAGCGGGCACGGGACGAACGCGTTGCCGCCGCCGCACTCGCGACGCGAACCGTGGCGTGCGACCATGAGCGCATGACTGATCTGAAGCTGGGCGTCCTCCTCTGGAACCAAGCTACTGACTGGCCGTCCTACCTCACCGCCGCACAGCAGGTGGACGATCTCGGGTATGACCACGTCTGGGCCTGGGATCACCTCTACGCGATCTTCGGCGACCCCTATCAACCCATGTTCGAGGGATGGGCATCGGTCGCCGCCCTGGGCACCGCGACCGAGCGCGCGCGCCTGGGACTGCTCGTCGGCGCCAACACCCTGCGCAACCCGGGCCTCGTGGCCAAGACGGTCACCACGCTCGACCACATCTCGGGCGGGCGCGCCATCCTCGGGCTCGGAGGTGCGTGGGCTGAGATCGAGCACACGTCCTTCGGGATCGACTTCGGATCCGGCTTCGGACAGCGCCTCGACTGGCTCGACGAGGCGGTGGCGGCCTGCCGCGCGGCTCTGGAAGGAGAGGTTGTGACCTCGGCGCCGGGCGGTCGATACGCGTTCGACCAGATGCGGATCGTGCCCGGCCCGGTGCAGGATCGACTGCCGATCATGATCGGTGGGGGCGGCGAGAAGAAGACCCTGCGCACCGTCGCCCGATACGCCGACATGTGGAACGGGATGGGGACGATTGAGACCATGACGCGCAAGGTGGCGGTGCTCCGCCAGCACTGCGAGGACGTCGGCCGCGATCCGGACCAGATCGAGTTCACGCTGGGCATCAAGGCCACGATCCGGGACTCCGAGGCCGAGGCCGTAAAGGTCTGGAAGGCGGCGATGGAGCACAACCGCACGCCACTCGCCGATGTCCAGGACGACGTCACGTTCTGGAACGGCACGCCGGAGCAGCTCGCGGAGCGTCTTGCCCCATATCTGGAGCTGGGCTTCACGACGGCGATCACCGAACAGCCCGCGCCATACGACACCGAGACCCTGGAGCGGCTCATCGGCCAGGTGAAGCCGCTGGTCGATCGAGCCTGACGCGGGCGGCGCATGACCTCGGCCGAGGGCGGGAGGCGATGACCGCGTCGACCGACGGCGGACGGGCCGCGGCGGACGGCGATGGCCGCGCGGTGGGTGCGGATGGGCGAACCGCGGCAACCGTCGAGTTCGAGCACGTCACCAAGGTCTACGGGACCGCCGCCTCCAAGCGCGGCAGCCCGGGCGCCGTCAACGACCTCTCGCTGACCGTGCCGGCGGGCAGGGTGTGCGTCCTCGTCGGCCCGTCCGGGTGCGGCAAGACCACCACGCTCAAGATGGTCAACCGCCTCATCGAGCCCACCTCGGGCCGCATCCTGCTCGACGGCGTGGACGCCGCCACCCGGAACGTCACCGAGCTCCGGCGCGGCATCGGCTACGTCATCCAGCAGACCGGGCTGTTCCCGCACCAGACGATCGGCGACAACGTGGCCACCGTACCGCGCCTGCTGGGCTGGTCGAAGGACCGCCAGCGGGACCGCGCCGAGGAGCTGCTGGCTCTGGTCGGGCTCGATCCGGCCACCTATGCCGGCCGCTACCCGGCCCAGCTCTCCGGTGGCGAGCGGCAGCGGGTCGGCGTCGCCCGGGCGCTCGCCGCTGATCCGCCGATCCTGCTCATGGACGAGCCGTTCGGTGCCGTCGACCCCATCGTCCGCGAGCGGCTCCAGAACGAGCTGCTTCGGATCCAGGAGCAGCTGGCCCGCACGATCCTGTTCGTGACCCACGACATCGACGAGGCGATCAAGATGGGCGACGTCGTCGCCGTCTTCCGGACCGGAGGGGTGGTCGAGCAGTTCGGCCCGCCGGCGGAGATCCTGGCGGCGCCCGCCTCCCCGTTCGTCGCCCGGTTCGTGGGCGCGGACCGCGGCCTCAAGCGGATGTCGCTGATGCGCGTCAACGACGTCCCGCTGGTACCGGCGATCACGGCCCACGTGGGCGAGGATGCTGCCGATGCCGGGCGCCGCGTTCGCGCCGATCCGTTCCGGTATCTGCTGCTGCTCGATCAGGACGATCGCCCGCTTGGCTGGGTCGATCAGAACCACGTACCGGAGTCGGGACAGCTCCACGAGGACCTCGTCGAATTCGACCTCTCCCCTGCTCGACCGGCGGACCACGCTCAAGGACGCATTGTCGATGCTGCTCGACGACGCGGTCCAGGCCGGCGTCGTCGTGGATCGAAAGGGCACCCTGAGAGGACTGGTCACGATCGATGCCGTGATGACGGTCATGCGCGAGACCACCGTCGAGCCCGATTTCGCCGCGGATGCTGCCCCGTGATCGACTTCCTCCAGCGGTACGGGCCGGACCTGGCCGACGGCCTCGTCAACCACGTGGTGCTGACCGCGATCGCGGTCGGCGTCGGCTTCGCGCTGGCGCTCGTCATGACCCTGTTGATCGTCCGCTGGAGACGCCTCGAGACACCGGTCGTCGCGGTCACGGGCACGATGTACACGATCCCCAGCCTGGCCCTGTTCGCCCTGCTGGTGCCGATCACCGGGTTGTCGCTCACGACGGCCGAGATCGGACTCGTGTCCTACACCCTGCTGATCCTGGTGCGGAACATGCTGGCCGGGCTCGACGGCGTCCCTGCCGACATCGTCGAGGCTGCCAACGGCATGGGCCAGACCCGGTTCCAGCGGCTGGTCCGCGTGGAGCTGCCGCTCGCGGTGCCGCTCATCATCGCCGGCCTCCGGATCGCAACCGTGACCACCATCGGGCTGGTCATGGTCACCGCGGTGATCGGCGAGGGCGGCCTGGGGCAGGTCCTGCTGCGGGGATTCAATCTCCAGCACTGGGACCTGGTGTATGGGGCGCTGGTGATGATGATCATCCTCGCCATCGCAGCCGACCTTCTGCTGGTCGGTGCCGGACGTCTGCTCACGCCCTGGCGGCGGCGAGCGACCTCCTGATGAACGGCGTCGTCGCCTGGTTCCTCGATCCGGCCAACTGGACGGGCACGGGGGGGATCCCGAACCGGACGATCGAGCACCTGCAGCTTTCGGTCCTGGCGGTGCTGATCGCGGCCCTGGTGGCGATCCCGGTGGGGCTGCTGATCGGGCATACGGGACGCGGGGCCGTCGCGACGGTCGCCATCGGCAACCTGGGGCGCGCCGTGCCGTCGTACGCGCTGCTGGTGATCTTCGTGCCGATCCTGCACATCGGGTTCACGAACGCGCTCGCGGCGCTTGTGCTGCTCGCGATCCCCCCGATCCTGACCAACACGTACGCCGGGATGCGGGGTGTCGATCGCGAGATGGTCGAAGCCGGGCGCGGGATGGGCATGTCCGAGCTCGAGCTCCTGCGTCGGGTGGAGCTGCCGCTCGCGCTGCCGGTCGTCATCGCCGGGCTGCGTGTGGCGGCGGTGGCGGTCGTGGCAACGGCAACGCTGGCAGCGCTGGTGGGAGGCGGAGCGCTCGGACGGTACATCGTTGACGGGTTCGCCCTTCGGGACACGCCGCAGCTGGTCGGAGGCGCGATCCTGGTGGCGCTGTTGGCCGTGCTCACCGAACGCGGGTTCTCGCTGGTCGAGCGCGTTGCCGTGTCCCCGGGGGTGCGTGACACGGCGCGCGACAAGACGCCGGCAGACCTCGCGCCCCGGTCCGTCCGAGGGAGCGTGGGCTGATCCACCTCGGGAGCGTGGCCCGATCCACCTCGGGACGGAACCGTGTCACGGGTCGTACACAAACCTCCGGTAGCATGCCAAGACCCGCTCCGCGATCTGCGGCGTGGGACGCACGAAGAAGGAGGACCCATGCGGTTTCCCCGCATCGCTGCCCTCGGGGCGGTGACGCTCGCGCTCGTGGTGAGCGCGTGCTCATCGGGTGGGAGCAGCCCGGCGCCGACGGCGCCCGAATCCATGGCGCCGGAGTCGATGGCGCCCGAATCCATGGTGCCCGAATCCATGGCGCCGCCCATCGCCAGCGAGCTTGTGCTCGGTGGCCCGCCCGAATGTCCCCAGCGACCGTTCTGTCTGCTCGGCCTGCAGGACACGTACGGGCTGCAGTTCAAGGACTTCAAGGCCCTCGACGCCGGCGGACCGCTCACCGTCGAGGCGCTGAAGAGCGGTGACATCCAGGTCGGACTCCTGTTCACGTCCGACCCGGCGATCGCCGTCAACGGGTTCGTCCTGCTCCAGGACGACAAGGGTCTCCAGCTCGCGGACAACCTGGTGCCGGTCGTCAGCCAGTCGCTGCTCGACCAGCACCCCGGCGTGGCCGACCTGCTCAACGGGATCACGGCCAAGCTGTCGCAGGACCAGCTGACCGCGCTCAACAAGGAGGTCACGGTCGATGGCATGTCGGCCGCCGACGCCGCGAAGGCATGGCTGACCGACAACGGCTTCCTGCCCGGCTCGGGCGGGGAGTCGATGGGAACCATCGTGGTCGGCTCGACCAACTTCTATGAGCAGGAGATCCTGGGCGAGCTGTTCGCGCAGACCCTCGAGGCCAACGGCTTCACCGTCGACCGGAAGTTCCAGCTGGGCAACCGTGAGATCGTGTTCCCCGCGCTCGAGAACGGCGAGATCCAGGTCCTCGCCGAGTACGCGGCGACGGCGCTCGAGTATGTGAACGGCGGTGCCGGCGAGGCCACGACGGACGCGGCGGCCACGGTCGCCAAGCTCAATGAGCACCTGGCGAGCATGGGCCTCAAGGCGCTCGATCCCGCGGCGGCCACGGACCAGAACGGGTTCGTGGTGACCCAGGACACGGCATCCATGTACAACCTCGTGAAGATCAGCGATCTCGCGAACCCGACGCCCTAGCGGCTCAGCCCTCCGGCGATCGCAGCGGCCCCGGCGCGTGCGCCGGGGCCGCTGCACGTTTCGCTGACCACGGGCGTTGCCCGGCCCGTCCGGCAGCTCCCCGGTCCGCCCTCCCGGGCGGATCCGCCGCACCCGGCTACTCGAGCTCCAACCAATCGAGCAGCTCCTGGCCCGCCGCCCAGGCGGCGGGCACGTCATGCTCGAGGCGCCGGCACCCGTGCTCGACCGTGGTCACGAACGACGGGTTGGATCGACGCAGCCGGCTGGTGGGCGTGAGGCGCCGGGCCGTTCGGGCGAGAAACGCCGCATAGAGTGCCTCGGGATCGGACCCGGCGATCCGCTCCTCTGCACCCTCCCGGTAGTCCACCGGGACCATCAGCCGCGCGAAGAACGCTCCCATCTCGTCGGCCAGCGGATCGATGCCCTGTGAATGTCCAGCGCAGCGAACGATCGGGGCGCGCGAGGTGAACGCGGCAAGCAGCGTGTGGTCGGGCCCGACCCCCGTCAGCAGGGTTCCGCCGAAGGAGAGGAACTCGTTGGCCACCGGGATGCGGTCGGCCACCTCGATCCGGCCCCACGCGAACCGCCTGGTTGCCGGACCCGGCGTCCCAGCGCTCACGCTCGTCCGATGGCAGTGGGCGCCGTCGCACACCCAGTAGGTCGCCTCCTCGGGATCGAAGTGCTCGAGCGTCGGCGCGGCGCGAAATGCGACCAACAGCCGGGGCCCGGGGATGGTGCCGGGTCTGCTGCCATCGCGAAGCTCGAACCCGAGATGCTCGAGGTCCGAGGCAGCGGAGGCCAACCAATCGCCGCCCCATTCCAGGTCACCCGGCCAGGGCCGGACCGACGACTCGATCGCCAACGTCATCTCCGTGAACTCCCACCGCGACGGCCGCTGGACCCGCTCGCGGACCCGGTTCCGGTCAGGCGTCCGAGCGTGACCCGGTCGCTGGAACCGTCTCCTGATCATGGACCCGGCGGCCGCGCCGGGCGAGTGCCAAGGCGCCCCCGATCGACGTGATCAGGAGCGTCGTGACATGGACCAGAACGGCAAACGCGAGGGCCGATTCGCGGTCGATCCCCACCGACGTCGCGATCGTGATCGCCGCCAGCTCGAACGTGCCCACGTAGCCCGGCGCCGCCGGGATCGCGGTCGCAAGGTTGGTCCCGGCGGCGAGCAGGGCCGCCTGGCCCATCGTCGGCTCGACGCCCACCGCCTGGGCGGCGGCAGCGAACGCGAGCACGGTGCACGACCACGAGGCCACGGTCAGAACGATCGCAGCGGCGAGCGTGCGCGGGTTCGAGGCGACCCGGAGGCCGTCCCGCAGCCGGGTCAGCACGTGCCGGACCCTGGGCCAGCGGTCGAGGAAGCGGGCGATCCGCGCCGCCCCCGGCAATCGGTGGGCAAGGATGCCCACGGCGATGGCGACCACCATCAGCGCCGTCACCGCCAGGCCGACCAGCACCGCCGAGGCCACCACGCCGCGAACGGAGAGCACCAGGATCGCGACCGACGCGATGGAGATGACGACGAGCGTGTCGATCGCCCGCTCGACCACGATCGTGCCCAGGATCGCGGCCCGCGAGATGCCGGTGCGCATCCCGAGGTCGTGGCTCCGCACGACCTCGCCCAGCCGCGCGGGCAGCACGTTGTTGGCCAGGTAACCGACCAGCAGCGAGGCCGTTGCGTCGCCCAGCCGGACCTGTCCCAGGGGCAGCAGCAACACCCGCCAGCGCACCGCACGCAGCAGCACGTCGGCGATCACGAACACCACCAGCAGCGCGATCCACTGCGGGCTCGCCGTGAGCAGCACGTTCCAGGCTGTGACGAGATCGACCGACCGGACAACCAGGAGGAGCGCGACGATCGAGATCGCCATGCCCACGCCCGCCCGACCCAGCCCCCGCGCCCGATGCATCGTCAGGTGGCGCCGGGCTCGCGGGTGACGGAGTTGGGGCGCAGCTTGGACGACTGCCGGAGCCCCGTGCGATGGAGCAGGAAACGGGCGACCACGCGCAAGGTCGAGAGCCCGTACACGACGCTCCGCCTGAAGTTGACCGAGCTCGCCTCCTCGAAGTAGCGGGTCGGAACGGCAATCTCGCCGATCGGCAGGCCGCCCACGGCCACCACCTGCGCCACCAGCTCCTGGTCGAACACGAAGTCGTTCGAGTTGAGGCGGTACGGGATCGTCTCGAGCAGGCGTCGGCTGTAGGCGCGAAGGCCCGTGTGGTACTCGGACAGGTGGAGCCCGAAGACAGCGTTCTCGAGTCCGGTCAGGAACCGGTTGGAGACGTACTTCCAGCGCGGCATTCCACCCGCGAGCGGGTCACCGAGGAATCGGCTGCCGAGCATGAGGTCGGCGGCACCGGCGATGATCGGCGCCACGAGCTCGGGGATGCGCGTGGCGTCGTACTGGTAGTCGGGGTGGAGCATGACCACGACGTCGGCGCCCCACTCGAGGGCGCGGTCATAGCATGTCTTCTGGTTGCCGCCGTAGCCCAGGTTCTGGCGGTGGGTGATGACCTCGAGCCCGAGCTTCCGGGCGACATCCACCGTCTGATCGTCCGACACGTCGTCCACGAGGATCACGTGATCGACGAGATCGTGCGGGACGTCCGCATACGTCCGCTCCAGCGTGAGCGCGGCGTTGTACGCGGGCATGACGACGACGACCCTGGACGGAACGGACACGCCGCAACTGTAGCGGGTCGGGCCATGGAGGCCCCAGGTTGCCGTCTCGGCGCCGTCGACGGGACCTGCTGCGACCGCGACGGGCGGGCTGGATCCTCCCTGGACGGGCGTCACCGGCGTGTCATGCTGCCTCGGGTATCGTTCGCTCACCACCCATGAGCGTCCCGGGTTGTCGGGGCGCTCCGCGCGGAGACCAAACATGTTCGAGCGTCTGTTCGGCGACCGACGCGGCGACCCGTCCGTCGCCGACCGTGTTCCTCCCGGCCAGTACCTCACCGAGAAGTTCCCCGTCCTGCACTACGGCAGCGTTCCGAAGGCGGACCTCGCGTCGTGGAACCTCAAGGTGTACGGCGAGGTCGACAACCCATTCACTCTGACCTGGGACGAGTTTCGGACCCTGCCGCGCAAGGAGGTCACGACCGACATCCACTGCGTGACCCGATGGTCGAAGCTGGACACGCACTGGGAGGGCGTCGCGATCCAGACCATCCTCGAGCTCGCCCAGATCCGCCCGACCGCGACACACGTCATCGGCCACGCCGAACAGGGCTACACGGCCAACGTCCCGCTCTCCGTGCTCGACGACGACGATGTCCTCCTCGCCGACACCTATGAGGGCGAGCCGCTCACGCCCGAGCATGGCTATCCGCTCCGGCTGATCGTCCCCAAGCGCTACTTCTGGAAGGGCCCGAAGTGGCTCCGGAGCTTCGAGTTCCTCGAGCAGGACCAGCTCGGCTTCTGGGAGCGCTACGGCTACCACAACGACGCGGATCCCTGGCAAGAGGAGCGCTTCGCCGGGTAGCCTCCGTGCCGCTGACCGACTCGTCGCTGGCGCAGCTGACGAGCGACGCGCCAGTCGGATCGACTTGCTATTGCAAGAAGTGGCAATAGCCCCGATGATCGCACCGTGCACATCCCCGACGGCTACCTGAGCCCGCTGATCTCTGCCGGCGTCGCGGTCGTGACCGTGCCGACCTGGGCGATCGCGACACGCAAGGTCAAGGCCGTCCTGTCCAATCGGATGATCCCGCTGCTGGCGATCTTCTCCGCGCTCAGCTTCACGATCATGATGTTCAACATCCCCGTCCCCGGCGGGACGACAGCCCATGGCGTGGGTGGCACGCTGGCCGCGATCGTGCTCGGGCCATGGGCCGCCGTGATCACCGTCAGCGTCGCGCTCATCATCCAGGCGCTGTTCTTCGGTGACGGCGGCGTCCTCGCGATCTTTGCGAACTGCCTGACGATGGCCGTGATCCTGCCCTTCACGGGCTACGCCACCTACCGGCTGTTCGCCGGGCGTGCGCCGATGCTCTCGACGCGTCGCGTCTGGGCGGCGGGGATCGGCGGCTATGTCGGCCTGACGGTGTCGGCGGTGGCCGTCGGCTTCCTGCTCGGCATCCAGCCGCTGTTGTTCACGGAGAACGGGCACGCGATGTACAGCCCGTACGGCCTGTCAGCGGCGATCCCGGCCATGCTCATCACCCACATGTTCGGCGCATCGGTGGTCGAGGGTCTGATCACCGCCCTTGGCATCGCGTACCTGCAGCAGCGCCATCCCGAGTACCTGACCTCGTCACGCGCGTTCGTCACCGGCTCCGGTGTCGCCGAGGGCACGCCCACGCGACGACCGCTGTGGCAGACAGCGACCGCGATCATCGGCGTGGGTCTCGCGCTGCTGGTCGGCATCGCGCTCATCACGGGCGGGGGAGATCCGGGGCACGCGTTCGGGGTCGATTGGAGCCAGGTGGACTGGCCGAGCGTCGCCGCCATGCTGCTGGTGGTGGCCGTCATCGCCGCGGTCGCGATCCCGCTCGCGTGGTTCCTGCTGCCGCGACCGATACGTGGGCCGGGAACCGCGTTCGTCGCCGCCGCGGTCCTGGCGCCGCTGGGGCTGATCGCGCCGGGATTTGCCTACGGCGAGGGCTCCGCAGAGGACGTGCAGGCCGCCTTCGGGTACATCCCGAAGGGTCTCCAGGACGTGTCGTCGGCCTTCAGCGCGCCGCTCTCCGGCTACACCATCCCGCTGCCATTCGTGTCCGAGGCCGACCCAGCCCTGTGGCAGCAGGCCGTGGGCTACGAGATTGCCGGGCTGCTGGGGATCCTGACGCTCGGCGCGGTGTTCTGGGTGGTCGCCCGCTGGTACCAGGGCCGTGGCGGTGACGAGGCGGGACACGGGGAACCCACCTCGGCCGGATCGGCCACCGCCGGGTCCGAGACGTGATGTCGGCCTCCGTGCAGCTGACGGTCCATCGCTGATGGCAGCCGAGGCGAGAACCGCCCGCAGCGAGCGGATCGGGTGGCTGGAGCAGACCATCGCCGGCATCACCGGCTCGATCGAGCGTGCCGTGTTCACGGAGGAGCACGCGCGGATATCGGGGTGGCTCCAGGGCGTTGATCCGCGCGCAAAGCTGGGCATGTTCCTGGCCCTGATCCTCGCGGCCAGCCTGACCGGGTCGCCGCTCGTCCTGGCCGGCCTGTACGTGATCCTGCTTGCAGCCGCGGCAGCAAGCCGCATCCCGTTCGAGTTCTTCGTTCGCAGGGTCTGGCTCGGGATCCCGCTGTTCGCTGGCATCGTCGTCATTCCGGCCATCTTCTTCGTGCCCGGACCACGGCTGTTCGAGGCGACGCTCGGGCCGCTCACGATCGCTCCGTCGATCCCCGGCCTGGAGGGGGCGGTGCTGTTCGTCGCCCGGGTCGGCGTCAGCGTCTCGCTGGCGGTGCTGCTGGTGCTGACCACGCCCTGGGCCGACGTCCTCAAGAGCCTCCGGACGATCCGCGTCCCGCAGCTGTTCATCCTCGTGCTGGCGATGACCTACCGCTACATCTTCCTGTTCCTCCACCTCGCCAATGGCATGTTCGAGGCTCGCAAGAGCCGGACCGTGGCCAGGACGGCGGGCGGCGAGCAGCGCCGGTGGATCAGCGGCTCGATGGGCAACCTGCTCAACCGCTCGGTGAAGATGAGCAACGACGTCTACGCGGCGATGATCGCCCGCGGGTTCCAGGGCGAGATGCGGACCCTGAGCCAGTACCGGATGCGCGCAGCTGACTGGGTGGCGCTGGTGGGGGCGGTCGCGATCGCCCTGGCTGCGACGCTTGCTGGAAGCATCCTGCGATGACCGCGGAGCCGACGGACGTGAGCCAGGACGCTGCGGGCGAGATGGACGTCCCCGTCGAGGCCGTCATCGCGGCGGTCGAGCCCGTGTTCGAGCTCCACGGCATCCGCTACGTCTACAACCGACGCCAGGTCGCGCTCGACGGCATCGACCTCCGGATCGAGCGCGGCGAGCAGGTGGCGCTGCTGGGAGCCAACGGCTCTGGAAAGTCCACCCTGCTCAAGCTTCTCGACGGCATCGTCGGACCGACAGCGGGCTCCATGCGCGCGCTGGGTCGCGACGTGGCGGCCGTGGCGGACGGTATGGACGCGTTCCGCTTCCACCGCGAGGTCGGGCTCGTGTTCCAGGACCCGGACATCCAGCTGTTCAGCGCGACGGTGCGCGACGACGTCGCGTTCGGGCCGCTGCAGCTCGGGCTGCCCGACGCGGAGGTTGCGGCGGACGTGGACGAGGCGCTGCGCCAGATGGAGATCGCGCACCTGGCGGATCGGGCGCCGTTCGAGCTTTCGGGCGGCGAGAAGAAGCGAGCGGCGATCGCGTCGGTCCTCTCACTCAAGCCCGAGGTGCTGCTGCTCGACGAGCCGACGGCGGCCCTCGATCCACGTACCAAGTGGGTGCTGGTCAACCTCGTCCGGCGGCTCGGTCAGGGCGGCAAGACGCTGGTCACCGCGACCCATGAGCTGGACATCGTGCCGATCATCGCTGACCGTGTCATCGTCCTCGGCGAGAACCGCAGGGTCCTCGCCGACGGTCCCGTCGCCTCGATCCTCGCCGATCGCGAGCTGCTGATCCGCGCCAACCTCATCCATGAGCATCTGCACGAGCATGGCGGGACGGTGCACTCGCACGTGCACGATGCCGAGCACCACGATGCGGCCGCGGCCGCTGCGGCTGTCGTTGCTGCGGCGGCAGCGTCGGACGTGCAGGATCACGGGGAGGCGGAGTCGCCGGAACGGATAGCGACTCCTGATGACAATCCAGGCATCAACCGGAATGGGCGGTGAACAGCCGATGACGACCAGAGAGGCATCGGCGGCATCGGCAACCGAGACGACGGCGACCGGGCCGATGGCGGCGCGGGCCACGGAGGCGCGGGCCACGGAGGCGCCAGCGAACGAAACGCCTACACCGAGCTGGGACGACGCGCGCGACGTGCTCCACGAGCGGGGCCTGCGCTGGACGCCCCAGCGGCGGCTCATCCTCGAGGTGCTGGCAGCGACCAGCGGGCACGTGACCGGCAGCGACGTCATCGAACGGTGCCGGGAGCGGGACCCGGAGATCACCCCGTCAACGGTGTACCGAACGCTCGACGTGCTCGAGGATGTGGGCTTTCTCCACCACAGCCATGGAGCGGATGGGCGCGAGGAGTACCACGTGATGCCCAAGGACGAACATGGGCATCTCCGCTGCCTCGGGTGCGGCGGCAGCTGGGAGATCCCGCCCGCGGAAGCCTCGGAGCTCGTGGCAACGCTCCGGCACGCGCGGGAGTTCAGCGTGGATCTCAGCCACCTCACGATCATCGGCCGCTGCGCCGACTGCCGGGAGGCAGCCAAAGCCTGACCGCCGACGCCTGTGGATCGGTCGCTGAAGCCTGACCGCCGGCGCCTGTGGATCGGGCGCTGAAGCCTGACTGCTGGTGCCTGCCCGACAGCATCCTGCCTGACGGCCGGAGCTCCCCGTGGCTCACGCCCCATCATCGCCAGCGCGTCCCTCTCCCACCCGTATCCGCCCCGGGGCCAACGGACTGGGTGGGTCACCGCGTCCGGTCGGCGTCCGGTGCTAGCCTCGCGGGGTGACCAGCGCGCCCGTCATCGATCCGATCACCATCCCCGAAGGGTTCACCGTGTGGGCCGCCAGCGACGTCCACGGACAGCTTCGGGCCTTCGACCGCCTCCTCTCGCGGGCCGGCCTCACCGACGGCCATGACCGCTGGATCGCACCGCCTGGAACGGCGCTCGTGATCACGGGCGACATGGTCGATCGCGGTCCCGACACTCTCGGGCTCGTTCGACGGCTCGCCTCGCTGCGCGACCAGGCGGCGTCGCGCGAAGGCCTGGTTGCCTTGCTGTGGGGCAACCACGAGGCACAGGTCCTGGGCGGCCTCGGTGCCGAGCCGAGCCTGTTCCGCGCGCTGATGACCTTCGGCGGTGGCGCAACCTTGCTATCTGCCGGCATGACGCCCGACGAGTGGGCCGGTCGCCAGCCGGAGGAGATCGCGGCCCGCGTCAACATCCTTGCTCCCGACCTCATCCCGACGCTCTGGACGTTCGCGCCGTACGCGCGCTGGCGAGACGTGCTGTTCGTCCACGGCGGTCCGGTCCCATTCCAGCCGCTGGACGCCTTCGCGCGCTCCGCGGAGCGGCTGTGGATCCGGGCCGGCTTCTTCGACTCGCCCGATGGCTTCCCCGGTGCCGACGCCTGGACGCCGTATCGCGACGCCGGGCTGACCCGGGTCGTGTTCGGCCACACCCCGGTCGAGCGGCCGACCACGAGCCATGATGGCCACGCCGTCAACCTCGACACCTGGCGCGGCCAGCTGGTCACGCTGGCACGGATTGCGGTCGAGGGCGATCTCGCGCGCTCAACCTTCCTGCACGAGCCTGCGGAACCACGCGCGCTGCCAGACGCCTCGGTGACCCCCGAGGAGATCCGGCAGTTCGACGCGGGCCTGCCGGCGATCGTCGACGCGTGGGTTGCCGGCCAGCAGGCGCGCGACCGGCCGGTGGCGTAGGCCGAAACGGGACCGGCCATCCGGCGCCAGGACGCCGCGAGGTCGGCAATCACGCCCAGATCCGTGGATGGCCCGGGCCATTGGACCGCTCCCGGGGACGGGTGCGTCAGCTGATGCGTTCGACAAACCCGCGTCGGTCGATCAGATAGGGGCCCAGGCGCAGACGGAGCAGCGCCAGCTCGTCGTCGAGCAGGCGATCGATCTCCCGCAGCCGGTCCGCGGCGGAGTCCGCCTCAAGCAGCGCCTGCTTGCGGTCGGCCCCGACCTGGACGATCCCCGCCAGCAGGAACGAGAGCTGGGACGGATCGTCGGGGATCCGGAGGCTCGAGGCCGGGGCGGCATCCTCGGATCCGCCGACCCCACCGTAGGTCTCCGCTGGCGGCTCGTCCTCAAACGACCCCGTCCCGATGCCTCCAGAGCCGCTGATGCCTCGAGACTCATCGGGCACCTCGACCTCCACCTGGATGTCGAGAGTCGGTGCCGACTCCCCGTCCCGTGGCTGCAGCAGCTGCAGGTACTCGGAGAAGCGTCGGATCACCCGCTCCACCAGCGCGTCCGCCGTGTCCGCATCGCCCACGACATCGTCCAGCCGCTGCACGTCGGCCACCAGATATGGCTCGAGCTCCGTGTGGACGGACTCGATCACGAAGCGTCCGGAGCCCACCGTGAGCAGGTCCCAACGGCCGTCGCTGTGGCGGTTCGCCTCGCGAATCTCGGCGAACGTGCCCACGCCCGAGATCGACAGCTCGACGGGGTCGCCGTCACGCGGCGCGACCTCGCTGCCCTCGCGGATGTAGACGATCCCGAATGGCGTGGCGGTGTCCAGGCAGTGCCGGACCATCACGCGGTATCGCTCCTCGAAGACGTGGAGCGAGAGCGCGAGGCCCGGCGTCAGGACGGCGTGGAGGGGGAACAGAGGGATCTGCATCGGCCGCCCGAAGCCTACGCCGTCACCTCGCCGGATGCCCGGAGCGTGACCGCGACAGGGTGCACCCCGACCGGATCATCGCCCGGCACCGACCGGGCACAGCAACGCCGCCGGACGCACCGGCGGCGTGCGAGCGGCTGATCGTGGATCGGTCAGTGGCTGCAGGCGCGCGCCTGGCCGGCATCGTCGGTGGTCCGGAAGCTCGATCCGCAACCGCACGCGGCGACCGCGTTGGGGTTGTTGACCGTGAAGCCTGCGCCCATCAGGGTGTCGACGTAGTCGATCTCGCTGCCCTGGATCAGCCCGACGCTGTTGGTGTCGATGTAGACACGGACCCCGCTGGCGCTCAGCACGTTGTCATCTGCGGTCGGTTGATCTTCGAGCATCATCCCGTAGCGGTA
The DNA here is from genome assembly GCA_963734935.1 of uncultured Chloroflexia bacterium. Classification (GTDB taxonomy): domain Bacteria; phylum Chloroflexota; class Limnocylindria; order Limnocylindrales; family CSP1-4; genus CAIXZV01. The sequence continues at coordinate 72,160 of CAVTIO010000012.1, forward strand.
CCCCGAGCAGCCGCCCGAGTACACGTACACGCGAAGCCCGATGTCGGGGCTCGTCTCTTCCTTCGTCAGCTCGCGCAACTTCGCGGCGGCCGCGTCGGTCAGCGAGACGACCGTCGACTGGGCGTCGATCATGTCCTGCAGTCTCCTTGGAGTGCGGATCCCAGGCCGAATGGCCTGCGAGTCACCCCGATCGTACGCAAGTCAACGGATCTCGTCCAGCGCCGCTGTGGCCGCCGCCAATGCGCGCCAGTGACGGCGCGGCGGATCGCCCAGGGGATCAGGCGTCGATCCGCTCGACGACGGTCGCGATCCCCTGCCCAACCCCGATGCACATTGTGGCCAGGCCGTATCGCCCGTCCGTGCGGACCAGCTCGTGGACCAGCATCGTCATCAGCCGCGCGCCGGAGGCCCCCAACGGGTGGCCGAGCGCGATTGCGCCGCCGTTCGGATTGACCCTGCTCGCATCGAGCCCGAGCTCATCCATGCATGCCACCGACTGGCTGGCGAACGCCTCGTTGATCTCCACGACGTCGAGATCCCCCACCGCCAGGTCCGCCCGTGCCAGCGCCTTGCGCACGGCCGGGATGGGCCCGATCCCCATCACGTCGGGGTGGACTCCCGCGACCGCCGTGGCAACGATCCTGGCCATTGGGCGCATCGCCAGCGACTGCGCACGTTCGGCTTCAACGACCAGCAGCGCCGCGGCGCCGTCATTGATCCCGGAGCTGTTGCCGGCCGTCACGCTGCCGTCCTTCCGGAATGCCGGACGAAGCGCGGCAAGCGCCTCGGCGGAGGTGTCCGGACGCGGATGCTCGTCGCGATCGACGACCGTGACCGTGCCCTTTCGGCCGGTCACCGTCACCGGCACCAGCTGCGTGGCGAACCGCCCGGCTTCGATCGCGGTCAACGCGCGCCTCTGACTCTCGAGCGCAAACGCGTCCTGCCGCTCGCGCGACACGGACCACTGGTCGGCGACCTCCTCCGCCGTCTCACCCAACGAGATTGGCGGATAGGCGCGCTGCATCTCGGGGTTCACGAACCGCCAGCCGAGGGTGGAGTCCTCCATCGTGCGCTGGCCGCGCTCGTATGGGACCGCGGGCTTGAGCATCACGAGCGGCGAGCGCGTCATCGACTCCACGCCGCCGGCGATGAAGACGTCGCCGTCATCGACCGCGATCGCGTGCGCTGCGGCGTTGATCGCCTGGAGACCGGAGCCGCACAGGCGGTTGACCGTCTGGCCGGCGACCTCGACGGGCAGGCCGGCCAAGAGCGCCGCCATCCTGGCAACGTTCCGATTGTCCTCTCCGGCCTGGTTCGCGCACCCGAGCACGACGTCCTCGATCGAGGCGGGATCGACGCCGGTCCGCTCGACGACGGCGCGGATCACGATCGCGGCGAGGTCATCGGGCCGGATCGACGCGAGAGCGCCGCCGTGGCGGCCGATCGGGGTTCGGACCGCGTCGACGATCCAGGCCTCCCGCAGCGGACGATGAAGGTCTCTGGGCATGCCCTGATTGTGGCACTCGCCCGCCCTCGGGTGAGGGCCGCCGGCGTTGGGGCGTCGTTCGGTTCGCCGTTCCGACCCAGGTTCGGGCTGGCGGTTCCGAGCCCTTCCAGCTCATGCTCCAGGCTCGCGGTGCCGGGTCGCGGCTCGGGCTGGCGACACCAGGCTCAGTTTCGGTCAGATAGTCATCGGACGGGTAATAGCCAGCCGCGAGGCGCCCAATCGACCCGGATGCCAGGCAACCGAACCCGTCGTTGGCGCCCCTCGAGCGTGGGTGGTGCGCAGACAAGGGCCCGTCCCGGCGGCCTGGCCAACGCGTCATCGCCCAGGCGGCGTCTGCTACCCGTGCCCTGACTAGGTGGCGGTACCGCCGCGAGCAGCGACCGAGGTGGCGGTACCGCCGCGAGGAGCGACGGAGTGCAGCCAGGGCGTGTCGCGACGTGGGCAACGGCAACGCTGTCGAACCTTCGATGCCGCCCGGTGGCCGCGACGGCAGGGCGCCGGGCTCTCGATGCCGCCCGATGCCGCCCGGTGACCGCGACGGACGGGCGCTCTTCGATGAAGGCCTAGTGACCGCGCCAGACCGGCTTGCGCTTCTCGATGAAGGCCAACATCCCCTCCTGCTGATCCGGTGTCCCGAACAGACCCTCGAACAGGTCCCGCTCGTAGCGGATGCCGTCCTCCAGCGACAGCTGCTGGGTCGCATTGATGGCCGCCTTTGCCGCTCGCACGGCCTCGACGGGCATCGCGGCAATCCGCGCTCCGAGGTCGAGCGCTCGCTCCACGACATCGGCAGCCGGCACCACCAGCGTCACGAGCCCCATCCGCGACGCCTCCTCGGCATCGACCCGGCGGCCAGTCAGGATGATCTCCATCGCCCGGGCGCGCCCGGCGGCGCGGGTGAGTCGCTGGGTCCCACCAGCCCCCGGGATCACGCCGATCGACAGCTCGGGCTGGCCCAGCTTCAGGTCATCGCCCGCGATGAACATGTCGCACGCCATCGCCAGCTCTGCGCCGCCCCCCAGCGCAAACCCGCGAACGGCGGCGATGGTCGGGGTCCGCAATGCCGCCACGCGGTCCACTGCGGCGAACGGGTTGTCGGCATGCAGCGAGTCTGGCGTCGAGGCCGTCAGCTCACGGATGTCGGCACCGGCGGCGAACGCGCGATCGCCGCTTCCCGTCAACACGATCGCCCGGCAGCCGGGGTCGTCGTCCAGCACCGCGAGCGCGTCGTCGAGCTCGGTGAGCAGGTCGAACGAGAGCGCGTTGAGCGCCTTTGGTCGCTCGAGGGTGACGAGCGCGACGCCGACGCGCGGCGGATCGCCGGCCGGGAAGTCGATCCGGATCAACGGCCGGTCACCACCGGCCTCGTCAACCGCGCTCATCGCGACGCCTCCTTGAGCCACTCGATGTCCGGGTTGGCCGACATCGTGGATTCATCGGGCCGGGCGGATGTCACGGGCGGCCTCGATGACGAGCGGGCCGAGCCGGCGGCCGCAGCAGCATCCGCCGCCGGGTGCGGAAGGTGCGCGTCGGGTGCCGCAGACGCTCGCTCGGTCGCCGTCGCCTCGGTCGCCCGATAGAAGCCCGCCAGCGCCTCATTGAACAGCGCCGGCCGACGGACCATCACCTCGTGTCCGCAGTCCGGGGCGACGAACAGCCGCGAATTGGGCAGCTGGCGCCGGAGCGCCCACGCGTGACCGACCGGCACGAACGGGTCGCGATCGCCCACCACCACCAGCGTCGGCGGGTCCACCCGCACGATGTCGGCTGGCGTGAACAGCGTCTGCTCCGCGACATCCCCGGCAATCGCGGGCAGCAGCCGCCGCCACGCGCCCTCCCCCTGGACCGGGCCGTGCCGTCGCTCGAGCTGGGCCGCCCAGGCGGGATCGTGGCGATCGATCCGCTCCGGATCCATCAGGCGCCGAACGACGGACGACCGCGGCTCACGCTCAAGGCTCAGCCCGGCCAGGACCAGTGTCCGCAGACGCTCCGGGTGGCGGATCGCAAACCCCAGTGCGGTCGCGGCGCCCATCGAGAACCCCAGCAGGTGGAACGTGGCCACACCCAGCGCATCGGCGAACGCCTCCAGGTCGTCGACCAGCCAGGCGTAGCGGAAGCCGTTGCGCGCGTCCCACCGCGTTGACCCGTGACCGCGAGCATCCGGCACGAGGCACTGAAAGGCGCGACGGAACAGGGGCAGCTGGGCGGAGAAGTCCTCGCGCCCGGAGGAGCTGGCGCCATGCAGCATGATCAGCGGCGGTCCGGCGCCCTCGGTGACGTATCCGATCTCGAGCCCGTTGGCTGAGACATGCTGGACCGGCGCGCGCTCACTGCTCATCCGGCGGGCGACTCCGGCTTGCCGGCCACGGGGGTGGAGACCGCGCGCTCGATCCGCAGGTACCGCCGACGCAGGTACAGGAGCGGGGGCTCGGTCGGGTTGGCCACCTCGGTGGTCTCGACCCGCCCCACGAAGAGCAGGTGATCACCGACCCCGACCCGCTCGACGACCTCGCATTCGATGGCCGCGACCGCCCCGTCGAGCAGCGGCAACCCGCTCGCCCCGCGATGCCAGGACGCGCCGCAGAAGTCCGCGCGGCCGGGCGTGACGGCTGCTCCGGCAAAGCAGTCGGCGAGTCGCTGCTGGTCCTCGGTCAGGATGTTGACCGCGTACCGCCGGGCAGCCTCGATCGCCGGCACGATGAAACGACGACGGCCGAGGGCGATCATCACGAGCGGGGGCTCGAGGCTGATCGACGCGAGGGCGTTGACCGTGATCCCCTGCGGCCGGTCGCCGTCGAGCGCGGTCACCACCGTCACCCCGGTCGCAAAGTGGCCGATGGTCGTTCGGAAGTCCGTGGTCGAGACGCTCACGGTGATGAGGATACGCGGCGGGGTGTCGTCGCCCTCCTTTCGCGTGGCATGCTGGCGAAGGGCAGATCGACGAACCGGGAGGATGGCGTGGAGATCCGGGCAGACGCCCGATATCGCGAGATCGGGCAGCGGGTCCGGGCCATGCTGGAACCGGGCCTGGGACGGCCGTCCACCTTCCCGGAGCTGGAGCTCTCGCCCGACGGCCGCCGGTTGGTGGCTGTATGCCGGATTGCGGACTCCCTCGACGGTGAGGCCAGGACCGAGCTCTGGCTGTTCGACCTGGAGGCGTCGACACATCGGTCGCTGACAGCAGCCAACGGCAACGCCACCTCCCCGCGATGGCTGCCGGACGGCAGCGCGATCGCGTTCCTCGCCGACCATGGCCATCGGCACCGGATGACCCCGTGGATCGCCACGATCGAGTCGGCGGGATCCGCAGGCGCTGCCGGAGCTGCGGAACGCGACGTGGTCGGAGGGGCGGCCGGGGTTGATGGGGTCGACGAGAACATCGGCGTGACGCGCCTTCGCGAGCTCGTCTCGCCGCCCGGCGTCGCCGAGCACGTCCGGGTGTCGCCGGATGGCACACGACTCGCCCTGGTCATGGCGGGCGAGGCTGCGGAGCAGGCTGACGGCCTGGGCTCCGGCACCGTCGGCCAGGGTCTTGAGCAGGAGCGCCCCGACTGGTTCCCGGAGATCGAAACCTCCGACGCGAGCGACTCGTGGCGCAGCGCCTGGGTCGTGGACATCGCGAGCGGTGAGCGGATGCGGGTCTCGCCGGAGGGATGCAACGTCTGGGAGGCGGGCTGGCTGGGCGACGAGGCGCTGGTCTCGGTGGTCAGCGACGACCCGGCCGAGGACGCGTGGTACGGGGCGCGGCTGGTGCGGCTGGACGCGCCCGCGGGCATCGACGCGAGCAACACACCCGAACCGGTCCTCCTCTACGAGCCCGAATGGCAGATCCAGTTCGCCGAGGGCTCGCCCGACGGATCCCGGGTCGCGGTCATCGAGGCTGTCGCCAGCGACCGGTACTTCGTCCAGGGCGACGTCGTCATCGCCTCAGCGGACGGCTCCGGGGCCCGGTCGCCGGGCTGGCTGGGCGCCGACCTGTCCATCGTGCGGTGGGACGGACCCGACACGCTCGTGGCGGCCGGTATGGCGGGCTTCGAGCAGGTTGTCATGCGCCTGTCGGCCGCCGGCGACCCAACGCCCTCTGAGCTCCTGCGCAGCGCGGGTCAGATGCGGCTCCCCTTCGGGGGCATGTCGGTGGGCGGCGGCCGGGTCGCGGTCGCGCTCACGGGTCCCGATCATCCCGACCGCCTTGCCCTGATCGAGAACGGCGCGGAGCGATTGGTGCTGGGCACCGACCACGCCGGCCACGACCTGATCCGCTCGGCGATCGCCGAGCGGCGGATCGAGGCCTGGTCCGCACCCGATGGCACCCGCATCGAGGGCCTCCTGGTGCTCCCACGTGGCGAGCCGCCGTTCGCCACCGTCCTCTGGATCCACGGCGGGCCGGTGGGCGCGGCGGGTGGCTCGTTCCTGGCCGCCACGACCGCGTCCCTCGTGGACGCCGGGTACGCGATCATCTTTCCCAATCCGCGCGGCTCGACCGGTCGCGGCCGGGACTTCGCCGCAGCCGTCGTCGGAGACATGGGTGGGCCGTTCGACTCCGGCGACCTGCTGGCAGCCATGGATCACCTGGTCGAGACCGGGATCGCCGATCCCGACCGCCTGGTGTGCGCGGGTGTCAGCTACGGCGGCTACATGTCCGCGCTGCTCCCTGCGATCGACGACCGGTTCGCGGCCGCGTTCGTCGCCTCGCCCCTCACCGACCTGATCTCGTCCTACTACGGGTCGAGCCTGACGAAGTTCGTCGACGCGTTCGTCGGTGGCCGCCCGGACGAGGTGCCGGAGCGCTACTTCTCGCGATCCTCCGTGTTCGCGGGAGCGGGCCTTCGGACCCCCAGCCTGATCACCGCCGGGGCCCGCGATCGGGCCACGCCCGTCGGCCAGGCGGTGGAGCACTTCCGTGCGCTCCGTGAGCAGGGCACCCCCGCCGAGCTCGTGATCTACCCCAAGGAGGGACACGGGGTCCGCGCGATCGATGCGGCGCTGGACTGGACCGCGCGCCTCGTGCTGTGGCTGGAGCGGTTCGCGCCGCCCCATCGCTGAGACGGGGCCGTTGATGGTGCCGTCGTACCGCTGAGCGCCACCGTCGCCCGCGCCGCGCGATTGCTGCGCCGCATCCGACATGCGTCGGGTCACGCTGCCGACGGCCCGTCGCGCATACCCCGTTCGGCACCCGTTCGGCGGGCCGCCGCAGGGCTACCATCAGGCCATGACCAGCCAACCTGACGCCACCCCGACCACCCGGGTCGAGCGGGACTCCATGGGGGAGATGGAGGTCCCGACCGACGCCCTCTACGGCGCCTCGACCCAACGTGCCGTCCTCAACTTCCCGATCTCCGGCCAGCAGATGCCGCGACGCTTCCTGCGCGCCCTCGCGCTGGTCAAGCTGGCCGCGGCCGAGACCAATCGCGGACTTGGGCTGATCGACGGCGCCACCGCGGACGCGATCGCCGCCGCCGCCGCCGAGGTCGCCGACGGTCGGTACGACCAGCACTTCCCGATCGACGTCTACCAGACCGGCTCGGGTACCTCGACCAACACCAACATGAACGAGGTCATCGCCCACCTCGCGTCAGCGCGCCTGGACGGCGCCCGGGTCCATCCGAACGATCACGTCAACAAGTGCCAGAGCTCCAACGACACCGTCCCCACCGCCCTCCAGCTGTCGGGCGCGATGGCGATCGAGGAGGAGCTGATCCCGGCGCTGATCGAGCTCCAGGGTGCCCTCGCGACCAAGTCCGACGAGCTGTGGGACGTGGTCAAGACCGGGCGCACCCACCTCCAGGACGCCACGCCGATCCGGCTCGGCCAGGAGTTCGCGGGGTACGCGGGTCAGGTCGAGGAGGCGATCCGCCGGGCGCAGGCGGCGCGTGATGAGCTGCTGACGGTGCCGCTCGGTGGGACCGCGGTCGGCACCGGGATCAACGCCCACCCCGAGTACGCGGCCCGCGCGTGCATGCGCCTGTCCGAGCTGACGGGCCTCCAGGTTCGCGAGGCTCCCAACCACTTCCACGCCCAGGCGACGCTCGACGCCGTGATCGCCGCCCACGGCGGATTGCGCGCGATCGCGCTCGGCCTGTGGAAGATCGCCTCGGACATGCGCTTCATGGGCATGGGCCCGCGAGCGGGCCTGGCTGAGCTCGCCCTGCCCGAGACACAGCCGGGTTCCTCGATCATGCCGGGCAAGGTGAACCCGGTCATCGTGGAGAGCCTGACGATGGTCGTCGCCCGGGTCGTCGGCAACGACGCGACCGTCGCATTCGGCCAGACCGGATCGTTCCTCGAGCTGAACGTGATGCTGCCCGTCACCGCCCAGGCGCTGCTGGAGACGATCGCGCTGCTGTCAGCCTCCGCGCGCAATTTCCGGGTGCGGCTCGTCGAGGGCGTGAAGGCCACCGAGCGCGGACCGCAGCTGGTGGAGCAGGGCCTGATGCTGGCCACGGCGCTGGCGCCCGAGATCGGCTATGACGCCGCGGCGGCGCTCGCCAAGGAGGCGTTCAAGACCGGTGCCACCATCCGCGAGCTGGCTGCGGCCAAGGGGATCGCAGCCGACCGGCTGGACGAGCTGCTCGACCCGGCGAAGATGACGGAGCCCGGCCTGGGGGGCCCGGGCGGGGGCTGAGCGCCGCGCGCAGCACCTGGGGTTCATGGGCCAGGGCGACACCCGGGGTCCGTGGTGCCCTGCCGCCTTCTTCGGTGACGCGTCACTCGCTGATCGTGAGCGTCGCCTTCATGGCCGGGTGGATCGTGCACGTGAGCTGATACGTTCCGGGCGCCAGCGGGCCGAACCTGACCTCGGTCTGGGCCGGCCCCGTGACCGTTGGGCTGCGGGCGATCTCCTCGTCGCCATTCGCGATCCGGATGTCGTGCGGCAGGCCCGCATCCTGGTTGTCGAGGATGATCCTGAGCGGCGTCCCGGTCGGCAGGGTGATCTCGGACGGGTCGAACGCGATGTTGGCCGCCCGGATGGTCGCCTGGGCGCCGTCGAAGCTGGGGTCGATGTCAACCGGCTTCGCCTGCGAGCACGCGGCCGCGATGAGCAGCACCAGGGCGATGAGCCCGATGACGGGGCGATAGAGCTGTCGCATGCGACCAGCGAACCGCCCGGTGCACCTGGCGTCAAGTCGGACGCCGCCTTGTCCCGGCCGACGGTTACAATCCCGGCCATGTCCGCCAACCCCGCCTGGGATCGCGCCGGATCCCTTCCCGTCCCCGTCGCCGATGCCGGCGCGCGCCGGACGCCCGAGCTCGCCTCCCTGCCCGAGGAGCTCCCACCGCTCGATGCGCTGTTCACGTTCATGCGCGATGCCGAGCTGCAATTCGAGACCCTCCGGATGCGGATCGAGGAGCACACGTGGACCGCGCGCGGCGAGGAGATCACCGCGTCCGAGGTCACGCTGCGTCATCCGGGTGCAGTCCAGATCCTGACCACCACGACCGTGGTCGATCCCGACTCGCCTGATCCGGGCGCACCGGGCGATGCGTCGGGCGCGTACGAGGCGTGGGTGTCGGACGGCACCACGGTCCAGACGTACACGGCCTCGCGCAAGCTGGGCACCCGCCGGCCCGCCCGGCCGATGGTGCGGGGCATCGCCGACGACCACGACCTCCCCGGTCGATCCCGGTTCTACGTTCCGCGGACGCAGCTGCCGATGGAGTCGCTCGCAGAGCTGTTCATCCACCCGGGTGGCTACTGCCAGAACGTCCTCTCGACCGGCGATTGCCGCGTGACGGGGACGGCGGTGGTGGCCGCACGCCAGGCCATCGTCGTCGAGTGCGCCCATCCACGCAGCATCGAGCGGGTCGCCGACCGACCGGACTTCCTGCTCCGGATCTCGGTGGATCGTGCCGACGGCGTCATCCTCCGGCTGGAGGAGACGATCGGCGACCAGGTGACCCGGGACGCCCGGGTGACGAGCTACGCGCCCAACGCGCCCATGCCTCCAGCCGCGTTCGAGCTCCGCTACCCGCCGGACACGACGCTCATCTACTGACGGCCCGCCCGCCAGCGTGCGGCCGCCATCGTGTGGCCCCCAGCGTGTGGCCGCCGCGGCCCTACATCCCAGCGGCCGTCGACGTCGTCTGGTCGGGCGCCTTGGCCACCAGGCGCACCGCGACCGCCGACACCGCGATCGTGACCACGATCGCGGCCAGGACCGACGAGAACGCCTCCGAGGAGACCACGCCGGCCACGAGCCCGATCTCGGCGAGCACGTAGCCGAACTCGCCCATCTGGCCCAGCCCGACCGAGAGCTGGAAGGCCCGGATCGGCAGGCGGGCCAGACGGGCCAGCACCCACGAAACCGCGACCTTGAGCCCGGTCAACGCGATCAACAACGCGACCAGGCCCGGCGCCTTGCCGATCGCGCCGGGGTCGATCAGGCTCCCGACAGCGACGAAGAACAGCACGGCGAACACGTCGCGGAACGGCAGCAGCCGCCGCCGCGCCTCGGACGCCTCCGCGCTGTCGCTGATCGAGAGCCCGGCGACGAACGCCGCGAGCGCCATCGGCACCCCGAACCAGACCGCTCCGACCGCAGCCATCGCCAGTCCGGAGGCGACCGACACGATCAGGAACAGGTCGTGCTCCGAGCGCAGCCGAACCAGGATCCAGGGCAGCATCCGGGCCGCGATCACCGCCAGCAGGCCGAACGCCGCCAGCCCTGCCAGCGCCTCGATCGCCGGGCGCCCCTCCATCCCGAACGCCGCCAGCAGGGCGGCGCTCAGCGTGACCCCCGTCACGTCCTGCAGCACGCTCCACCCCAGCAGCGCCTGCTCGGTGGTTCGGTCGGTCGTGCGCCGCCGTGAGCGCGTGATGTTGACGACCACAACGGACGAGGACATGGCGACGGCGACCCCCAGCAGAGCGGCGCCATACGGGTCGAAGCCGAGCGCAACCAGGATGCCGGCGGTGACGGCGGTCGAGAGGATGATCTGCACGGGAGACGCCCAGATGAGCCCACGCTGCTCGCGGCGCAGGCGGCCGAGGTCCACCTCGATCCCGACCTCGAACAGCAGCAGCACGACACCCACGTCGGCGAGCAGCGCGATCTGCTCCCGGCCTGCGACGTAGCCGGGCGTGAACGGCGAGACGGCGAGCCCGGCCGCGAGGTAGCCCACGACGGCCGGCAGCCCCAGCCGTCGTGCCACCCAGCCGAGGGCAGCGGCCAGCAGCAGCACCAGGCCGATGTCGAGGACCAGCGGAGCCGTGCTCATGCCCCGAGCATAGGGCCTCGACCGACGGGCTCCGCCAGAGCCGCACGTCCCGACCGCGCCGTCAGGCGTGGCTCGTGCCGCCTGGGGCCAGCGAGCGGCTGGCGTCTACGAGCCGGTGGCCAGCGACAACCGAGCAGGCGACGGGAACTGGACGCCCATCAGCTTGGCGAGATCCACGGGCCCGGCATCAAGCAGCGGACCGGGCCGATTCAACAGGTATCCCTGGGCGGTGTCGAACCCCAGCGCGATCACGAGCTCCAGCTGATCGGCCGTCTCCACGCCCTCGGCGAGGATCGTCTGGCCGCGACGCTGCGCGAGGTCGCGGAGAGCACGGAGCACCGCGTCGGACGACTCGCTCATCGCACCCGCTCGAACCAGCGACAGGTCGATCTTCATGATGTCGAACTCGACCTCGGTCAGCAGTCGCAACCCGGCATTTCCGGCCCCAACATCGTCGGCCGCGATCCGGACCCCGTGGCGGCGCAGTGCACCGAGCGCATCACGCAGGCGGCCGATGTCCTCCACCGCCTCGCGCTCGGTGAGCTCGACGACGATGCGTTCCGAGTGGATCCCATAGCGACGGGCCATCGCCAGAACCTCGAACGGGCTGAAGGCCTCGGCCTCGAGCGATCTCGGGGACAGGTTGATCGACAGGTAGCACCGCTCCTCGAGCGTCCGCGCCCCGGCCAGCACGGCGTCCAGGCTTGCCAGGTCCAGCTCGACCGTGTGGCCCGTCGCCTCGGCCGCCACGAACAGTGCGGTGGCGTTCGCGAAGGTCGACTCCGGTCCCGGCCGGACGAGTCCCTCGTAGCCGACGACCTGGCCGGTGCGCAGCGAGTAGAGCGGTTGATAGACGGGCTTGAGGACGCGGCTTGAGGCCACCAGCGAGACCGCCAATGCCAGCTCGTCCAGGTTGCGTGGGTCGTCGGCAACCCCGTGGCGGCCGGGATCGAACAGCTGGACATCAGTGCGTCCGTGTCGCTTGCCCCAGTACAGGGCGGCATCTGCCTGGTGCAGCAGCTGCTGCCGCTCCGATGCGAGCTCGGGAAACGCGGACACGCCGATGGTCACCGAGAAGCCGTCGACACCTGACGTCCCGGAGCGGGCGTCGAGGGCCGAGGCGAGGATCCGGCGACCGGTGGCAAGGGCCTGGTCCGGCCCGCAGTCAACGAGCAGGGCTGCGAACTCGTCGCCACCGAACCGGAATCCGCGGTCGATCCGACGCAGGTTGCTCGACAGGATCTGGCCCGTCGCGCGAAGCAGATCATCGCCCCCCGCATGACCGCGCGTGTCGTTGACCTTCTTGAGGTCGTCGACGTCGATGAACAGGAGCGCGAACGGGCGTTCCTCCGATCGTGCGATCGCGATCTGATCGTCGAGCTCCTCCTGGAACGCGCGGTGGTTGCCAAGGCCCGTCAACCCGTCGCGCAGCGAGTCCAGCCGAGCCCGATCAAACGCCTCGCGAAGCCCATGTCGCTCCTCGTCGAGGCGATCGACCTGGGCCAGGATGTCGGCCAGTGCGTACCCGCCAAGGGTCATCGCGACCGCGACCCAAGCCGTCGCGGCCACCAGGCTGACCAGCAGGGAGCCGGTGAGCAGCCACGCGATCAACGGGACGAGAACGATCGACGGCGCAGTGAGCGCCGTACACCAGCGAACGGTGCGCCGGCGGATCGCCCGCGCGGTTCGGGTGCTGGAGTCGCTGCTGGCGACGGAAATGCCGATCACCCCCACATGACCCAGGGTCTATCCCGGGTTCCAGTGTTGTACTCCTGCACCGGTGATTGCCGAACCCGTACGAAGGTACCGGGTTGACCGCGTGCGCCCCCACCGGACACGGCTGCGGGGCGTTAACGTTGGGGGCGACGGTGGGCCTTCGCGCGCGATCCCAGCTCGATCACAGCCCCCTCAGGGAGAGGACCTTGGACACCGACAGCGAAACGCCGCGTCACGACACCGACGAGGGGCCACAGGTCGACGACGGTCCCGCGCCTGACGATGGTCCCAGACGTGACGACCATCCAAACCCGGCCGGGCCTGGCGATGGTCCCGACGCCGACGGCGATCCCACGCCACCGTCTGACGGACCCACGCCGCCGCCCGAGCTGAGCCCGCGGATCGCCGAGATCACCGCCAAGGCCGAGAAGCTGGCCGCGAAGAAGCTTCAGGACGACGGAGACAAGGCGCCCGATTTCACCGGGGGGCCGATCGATCCCCGGGGGCGGCCGCTGGCGATCGGCGTCGATGTCGGAGGTAGCGGGATCAAGGCAGCCGCCGTCGACCTGACGACCGGGGAGCTGGTGTCGCTGCGTCACCGCGTGCCCACCCCGCAGCCGTCGGCACCTGCAGCCGTGATTGCGTCGATCGCGCGCATGATCCGCAAGATCGAGCGCGAGGTGGTGCTGTCGCCTGACGCTCCAGTCGGTGTCGGGTTCCCGGCCGTCGTGATCGACGGCGTGACCAAGAGCGCCGCGAACGTCGATCCGGGCTGGCTCGACTTCGATTCCGACGCGGCGATGGAGCGCGTCCTGAGCCGGCCCGTCCACCTCGTCAACGACGCCGACGCGGCGGGGGTGGCCGAGATGCGCTTCGGCGTGGGCGTTGGCCGCATGGGCACCGTGTTCCTGATCACGCTCGGCACCGGCACTGGGTCGGCCCTGTTCTACAACGGGATGCTTGTCCCCAATCTCGAGCTCGGGCACATGGAGATCCGCGGCCGCGACGCGGAGAGGCGGTCCGCGGCCGCGGCGCGAACCAGGCGCGGCCTGTCCTGGAAGGCGTGGTCCGCCGATCTCGACGAGCACCTGCTGGCGATCGAGCGGCTGTTCTCGCCGCAGCTGTTCATCATCGGGGGTGGCGTGTCCAAGCGTGCCGACCAGTTCATCCCCAGGCTCACCGTGCGAGCCGAGGTCATCCCGGCTGCCCTTCGCAACGATGCGGGGATCGTGGGCGCCGCGATGGCCGCCGCGGAGACCGAGCGAACCACGGGCTGAATCGAGGTCCGCGATCAGCTCTCCTCGATCCAGTCGTGCCGCCGGCCGGGCCGCGCAGGCGCGACGCCCGACCTCGTCGCGGGCTACACGCGGGCGCGCAGCGCGGCGAGCGCCTCCGTCGAGCCCGAGGCGATCACGCTCTCGCCCGTCGCCAGGGCTCGCGCCGACCGCGGGTTTGCCTCGTACCCGCCCTCGCGCTGGAGAATCGCGAGCGTGACCACGCCATCGTCGCGAAGCGCGCCAACCGTGACGCCCACCAGCGGGCTGTCATCGGCCACCAGGACCTCCTCAAGCGAGAACGAGAGATTCCCGTGCGCGAGCGCGGCATCGATGTAATCGACCACCCGTGGCCGGCTTGCCAGCTCGGCGATCCGCCGACCGGCCATCGTGTACGGCGACACCACCCGGTCCGCCCCAGCCTGGAGCAGCTTGTCCTCCGAGCCGCTCAGGTTGGCTCGCGCCACGATGAACAGCTCCCGGCGCAGCGCGCGTGCGGACAGGGTGACGTAGACGTTGTTGGCGTCGGAGTCGATGGTGGTGACCAGGCCCCGGGCGTTGATGAGCCCCGCGGCAAGCAGCGTCGCATCGTCGGTCGCATCGCCCTCGACGACCAGGTGCCCGTCGGCCGCGGCGCGCTCGAGGGATTCGGGCAGGATGTCGATCACGACCAGCCGGTGCCCCGACTGCACGAGCTCCAGGGCAACCGTCGAACCCACCCGCCCGTAGCCGCACACCACGTAGTGGTCACGCAGCGACTCGACCGACTCACGCATCCGCCTTGCCTCCCGCCGGCCGCTCGCGGCCTCGCTGAGGATCGTCTCGGCCACGATGCCGATCGACCCGAAGATGATCGCGACCCCGGAGATGGCCAGCACCATCGTCCACAGCCGCACGGGCACGTCGCTGACCTCGCGGACCTCGCGGAAGCCGACGGTGGTCAGGGTCATGACCGTCATGTAGGCGGCGTCCGACAGCGACCATTGGAACACGAGGACGTAGCCCAGCGTCCCGACCAGGGTGACCGCGATGACGGCGGCCAGCCACGCCTGGGCGTGCCGCCCGCGTACCGCATCGGCGGCAACGCGCACCACGCGCCATCGTCCGGGCTCCGACTGACCAGCTACGCCTCCCACCTCACGAATCTATCAGCGCCTCGGGCACCCGATGCCGGGTCAGAACGAGGTGCGGCCGCGAAATCGCTCGGGGATGGGTGCTGCCGGATCGCGATCGGCGACCCAGTCCGCGAGCGCGTACCACGACGTCGTGAACGCGATCTCGTCCCATGGGATCGCGTCCGGGGCGAACGCCCGGACCTCCAGCGCCTCCGGTGTGAGCTGCGGTGCCCCGCCGACGATCCGCGCCTCGAGCGTCAGCGTCACCACGCCAGCCTCCAGGCGTGAGTACAGGCCGATGATCCGGCCCGGCACCACCAGCAGCCCGGTCTCCTCCAGCGTCTCGCGCGCCGCGCCCTCGGTCACCGTCTCGTCCACCTCGAGGAACCCGCCCGGCGGCGCCCAAAGACCGCGCCCGGGCTCGATGCCGCGGCGGATCAGGATCGCCTCACCATCGTCCGTGACCGGCAGCGTGGTCACGACCATCCGCGGGTTGACGTAGGCGACGAAGCCGCATGCCGGGCAGGCCAGCCGGTCGCGACTCTCCTCGGGCAGCGGCGTCAGCGCGAGCCCGGTGCCGCACCGCGAGCAGAAGCGGACCATTGCGGCGATCCAGCCCGGGGTGCCGCTCCCCGACGGCACATCGGTGGTCCGCCCGTCAGGCCCGCGACCCAGCGCCGCCAGCTGCGCTCGCTCGTCGTTGGAAAGCCGGCGCTCCATGGCTCAGGCAGCCAGCACGAGGACGGTCGCCACGACGATCAGCGCCAGGAACACGACGCTGACCAGGACCCAGCTGAGCCGGAACAGGCCGCGGCCCCGATCGACCGGCATCCAGGCCCAGGCGGATCGCCAGATGCGGAGCGTGGCGTCGGCGGTGGTGATGAGCAGCAGCGGCGCGGCGACCGCGACGCACAGCTTGACCAGGGGGCTGTCGACGCCGGCGCCCATCTCGAGCGCCGTGATCGCGATCGCCCCGGCCACGAGCGCCGGGGCGGACAGCAGCACGTAGTGCTTCTGGAGCGGGGTCGGGGCGGTCTCCGGCACGCTGCGTGGCGGCAGCGCGGCCAGGCTCGGCGGGAGGCCGCCGCCGGTGGAGGTTGCGGGGGCCGGATCCTGGCCCGGGACCGGCTGGCGGTCGAGCACCGGCATGCCGGCTTCCCAGCGTTCGTCGTCCATCTCGCTCCCGAGTCTAGCCGCCGCGGATGACCGGCGGCCCACGACGGTCCCCGCGGGGACACGGCGCCACCCCCGCCCAGCCGGTCGTTGGTCCCGGTCGGGCCCCGCACCGGTGGTCAGCCGGGCAGCGGCTCGGCGTTGGACGGGTCGCCCATCACCGTCTCGGTCTGGGCTGCGCGACGCGCCGCCAGTCGCTCCGCGAGATCCGCGTCGGACAGCGCGAGGATCGCTGCCGCGAGCAGCGCGGCGTTGTCGGCATTGCCGATGGCCACGGTGGCGACCGGGATGCCGCGCGGCATCTGCACGATCGAGAGCAGCGAGTCGAGGCCGCCCAGGTGCTGGGTCGGGATCGGAACGCCGATGACGGGCAGGGCTGTCTTCGCGGCCAGCATCCCCGGAAGGTGCGCCGCGCCGCCGGCACCCGCGATGATCACCCGGATGCCGCGTGCGGCGGCCGTCTCGGCGTACCGGAACAGGTGATCGGGGGTCCGATGCGCCGACACGACCCGCAGCTCGCACGGCACCTCGAGCTCGCCGAGAACCACCCGCGCCTGCTCGAGGACCGGGAAGTCGGAGCGGCTGCCCCCGACGATTCCGACCAGCGGCCCCGATGCGCCCTCATCGGTCGTGCCGGTACCTCGCTCATCGGTCATGCCGGCACCTCGCTCATGTCGCCCATCGACTTCGCCGCTCCTCAGTCATCCCAGCGCAGCGCCGCGCGAGCCGCGTGCGCACGCTTGAGCACGTCCTCGGTCTCGCGCCCCACCACCGTCACATGCCCCATCTTGCGACGCCCGAACACGCGCCGCTTGTCATACAGGTGCACGTGCGCGTCCGGATCGGCCAGCGCCCTCTCCAGGCCCAGGAGCCGCGCCGGTCGATCGTCGCCCGTGCCCAGCACGTTGACCATCGCCGCGACGCCGTGCGGCAGGGGCGAGCCCATGGGCAGCCCGGCGATCGCGCGGACATGCTGCTCGAACTGCGACGTCCGCGCACCCTCGATCGTCCAGTGGCCCGAGTTATGCACGCGCGGCGCGAGCTCGTTGACCATCAGCCCGCCACCGCGCAGCTGGAACAGCTCCACGGTCAGCAGCCCGACCAGGTCCAGCCCGCGGGCGAGGCTGTCGGCGATCTCCGCGGCATCGTTCTCGACGACCGGGTGGATCGGCGCCGGCGCCACGCTCTCGACCAGGATCCCCGCATCGTGGACGTTGCGCGACACGGGAAAAGCGAGCGTCCGGCCGGTCCGGTCGCGGGCGCACACCACCGACAGCTCCGCCTCGAAGTCGATCTCCCGCTCGAGCAGCAGCGGTCGCCCATCGTCCCCGCCCAGCGCCGAGACGGCGGCGGCCACCCCGTCCGGGTCGGTGATCCGGACCTGGCTCCGGCCGTCATAGCCGCCCACTGGCACCTTGAGCCGAACCGGATAGCCGAGGCGCTCCGCCGCGGCGAGGGCCTCGGCGGCACCACGCACCTCATCTCCGGGGGCCGCCCACTCCCCCATCTCCCGGATGAAGCGTCGCTCCGCGAGCCTGTCCTGGGTCGCGCGCAGCGACGCCAGCCCGGGGCGAAGCGGGGCCAGCTCGCCAGCCGCCCGTGCCGCCTCGATCCCGACGTGCTCGAGCTCGTACGTCACCACGTCCGATGCCTCGGCCAGGCGCCTCGCCGCCTCAACGTCGTCGTATGCCGCGACGACGAGCTCATCGACCACCGCGGCGGCGGGACAGCGCGGGTCCGGATCGAGCGCCAGCACCCGGTAGCCCATGGCGCGTGCCGCGACGGCCAGCATCCGGCCCAGCTGGCCCCCGCCCAGGATCCCGATCACTGCGCCCGGGGCGAGCGGCTCGGGCGCATCGGCCGGTGGCCTGCGGATGCCCCGCGCGTACAGCGTGTTCTGGATGAAGCCGACCTTGCGCACGGTATAGAGGCTCGGGTCGCCGTCCGGAGCATCGGCCACGATTCGCTGCTTCTCGGCGGCGTAGGCGGCCTGGAGCGCTGCATCGGCACGGAGCGCGTCCCGGAACCCGCACAGCTCGGCAAGCTCGTGGCGCGCCGGCGGCATCACGTGGAGATGCATGCGGAACGGCGTCCCATCACGCTCGACCATGCCCAGCAGGAGGGGCCGGGTCGGCGGGAAGGGCGCCATCCCGCCCTGGCGCTGGAATCCGAGCGAGACGAGGGCGTCGGCGATGCCCGGGATCTCGTCCGGGCTCGCCTCGATGCCGAGGTCGACGATGTTCTTGCCGGGCAGGCCGGGCACGGAAGAGCTGCCGACGTGCTCCACCACCACGCCGGGGCAGGCCGAGGCGACCAGCCGTCCGACCTCGGCGGCGACCTCCGCGGTGCGTGGATCCCAGGGGTGGACGGTGGCGACCTGGCGCTCGTAGCGGCGGATCGGGAGATCGGACATCGGCCGAAGTGTAGGCGACGGTGAGGGCAGCGAACGTGCGCACCCCCGCTGCTATGCTCGGAGCGCCGCCCGGCACGAGCGGTGATGGCAGGCATCAACGGCGACCACGGCCCTGGGCGGTCCCGGCAACCCGAGACAGGAGCCATCCATGCTGCACGGCGGGCCCGGCCCGTACGGCGTCACGACCCCACGAATCCTGATCGTGGATGACGATCCCAACCTGCTCGTCATCCTCGCGGAGCAGCTGCGCGCCGATGGCTACGACGTCCAGACCGCACGCGACGGGGACGAGGCCCTGCGCCGCCTCAACCAGGCGTGGCCCGACCTGCTGATCATCGACATGCTGATGCCGCGTATGGACGGCCTGACCCTCGCGCGCGAGATCAAGGCCCGCGCCGACCTCCCGATCATCGTCCTGTCCGCCATCGACACCGCGGACTCCAAGGCCGACCTCCTCGAGGAGGTGGCAGAGGACTACGTCACCAAGCCGTACCACTACCCGGAGCTGCGGGCCCGGATCACGCGCGTGCTGCGCCGGCTCGGCGACCGGGTGCCCCGCCAGCGGCTCGACCTCGGCCCCAACCTCTCGCTCGAGCTCCATCGCCGCGCGGCGACCGTCGCCGGCGAACCCGTCTCGCTGACGCCCACCGAGGCGCGCCTGCTCTACGCGCTGGCCGCGAACCTCGGCCAGACCGTGCCCACCGAGACGTTGCTCATCCGTGGTTGGGCCGACACCGAGGACGCCGACCCGAGCTACGTGTGGGTCACCATGCGGCGCCTGCGACAGAAGGTCGAGGTCGATCCCAACAAGCCCGTCCACCTCCTGACCGTGCGGGGCATCGGGTATCGCCTGGTGAGCGCCCCCGGACCCACGGACGCGTGACCAGTCCCCGGGATCCAGGTCCCGATTCGGCCACCAGCGCGTCCTCTGACGCAGCCACCGGTGCGCGCTCGAACGCCGACTCGAGCGCACCGCGGTCCATCTATCGCGGCCCTGGCATCGGCTTCCGGACCCGCCTGACCATCGCACTCGTCGCTGCCGCCCTCCTGCCCGTCGCCGGGTTCGGCATCGTCGTCCTCCTCATCAACGGCATCGGCGGCGATTCCAACGCCACGCTGACGCGCGTCCTGCTCCTCGCCGCCACCGTCGCGGTGGTGTTCGCCGTGCTGCTCGCCGCGCTCCTCGTCGCGGACCTGAGCGCACCGTTGCGGGCCATCGCGGCGTCCGTCGATCGCGTCTCGGCCGGTGACCTCGGGACGCGCCTGGAGCTCCCCGGGGACGACGAGATCAGCCGGCTCGCCGAGAGCCACAACCGTCTCGCCAGCGACCTCGAGCGCCGCAACCGGGAGCTCCGGCTCATCGTGGAGGCGCTCGAGGAGACCACCCTGCGCGAGCGACCTGATGTGCTCGCCGAGCGGGCGGGCGATCGGGCGCGCACGGCGTTCGGGATGGTCGACTGCACCGTGCGCCTCGACGACCCGGGTCTCGTGCCCGAGGAGGAGGTCGTCCCCGGGGAGCCGCGCCAGGTGCGTGCGGAGCTCGAGGCCGGCGGCGAGGTGCTGGGGGTCGTGGTAGGCCACGTGCCGCCGACACGCACCTGGGAGCGCGCCGACCAGGACCTGTTCGAGCTGTTCACCATCGAGTTCGCAGCATCCATCCGCAACGCCCAGCTGTACGCGCGGGTCGAGGACCAGAACCGACGGCTGGTGGACCTCGACGAGGCCAAGGACGATTTCCTGCGCGGCGTCTCCCACAACCTCCAGACGCCCCTCGCCAGCATCCGCGGCTATGCCGATCAGCTCGCGTCCGAGACGCCCGACCGTCGGCTCGCGATCATTGCCGAGCAGTCCGACC